>JABXIS010000025.1 GCA_013372975.1 Alphaproteobacteria bacterium | reverse complement strand
CAAGCGGCTGCACTGCTAGTTGAACAGTATGGCGTTGACCACGTGAACAAACTGACACAGCTTGAAGACTGACCTAAAACTCGCGATAGCAGACACTTCTCGGCTATGCTTCGCGAGACCGCCTTTGACCCAAAGCGGACCAGAGACACAGATTTCTCCATCACCATGTCGAGGAGAACCGCCTTCATAGACTATTCCGCCGGTTGCCCCGTATTTGTGAGGTTTCTTTGATTGCTGCCATCAGCGTTCATGGAATAAATCTCAGTGAAATCGCCATCCCTCAGTGAGGCAAACACAATCCTGCCTGCATCGGGTGACCAACGAGGATAAAGGTCTGCTGCCTTATTATGGGTCAGTTGAACAACGCCGCTGCCGTCGCTGTTCATGCTGTAGATTTCCGCTTCAGCGAAATCACCGCGTGAATAGCTGAAAGCCACTCTTTCCCCATCGGCGGTGTATGTCAGGTCATAAAAGGCGCCCTTACCTTTTTCCTGCTGAAGCAGGACAACATGTTCCTCGCCCGTACCCGCTGTTGCTGCAACCAGAGCCGGGTGACCGTTGCGCTGCGTTGCGTAGAGGATGGTTTGGCCATCTGCAGACATCGTAAACACCTGAATGGATTTCTGCTTCTGCAGCACATGTTTTGTATGCCCGCTTGCAAGATCCAACACCATCAACTTTGTCTCTCTGCTTTGGTATCCCTCGGTTTTGACAAGATAGGCGAGTTGGTTTTTGTCTTGCGATAGGACCGGCGAGACAGCCCAACGGTTCGAACCTTCCGGGGAGAATGTGAGCTGTTTGTAGGTTTCGCCTGAGATTTCATAGAGATATAAATCTGATCCAGAAAAGCGTTGCTCTCGTGTCTTGTCGGATACGACGATCAATTCGCCTTTAGAAATGGGGGTTGCCCACCAACTGTGAAACTGGCCATCTGTCAGGCGTGTTTGCTCTGACCCATCAGGCAACATGCGATAAAGTTGGGCCACATCCCCCCTATAGGAATAAAAATAGACATATTCACCATCGGGGCTCCATGCCGGGCCAACATCCTCATGGGCCGCCGAGGGTGCAAAGTCTGTCAGGCTGCATAGTGCCGCCAATGAAAGAATTCGTATCAACTTCATTACTCTCTCCAATACTCAAGGGGCTGGTTTCAGGCGCCATGCCGGGGCGCCGTCATGGGCTATATTGTTGGTAAGCCGAATGGTGGATCGGGACTTCAGGTTGAGGGCGCAGATTTCTGCGTTGCCGCCCATAAAGCAGAAGAACGCGAGCCAGGACCCGTCCGGAGACCAGGCAGGGGCGAGGGCCGTAAGACTTGAAGATCGCTCCATCAAACGACTGTTATACTGAGAAGCACTTGCCGCAGTGTTTTGGGAAACCGGTGTTTCTGTGCCCTCGGCAAGGTTTATTAGAAAGGTGTCGAACACGCCGTTCCGTTCGCTCAAATAGGCCATCCACTTACCGCCTGGTGAAACGGTTGGGTAGAAGTCGGGAAAGGCGTTATCTGTGAGACTTTGGGATGCACCTGTTGCGATGTCAAATCGGTAGACATCAAAATCGCCGTCGCGGTCAGAAACATATGTGAAAGCGTATTGCCCAGGAATCCATTTTGGATGATCGGCCACAACCCGATAAGAGTGGTTGGATGTCAAACGCCTTATGGTTCTGCCCTGTCCGTCAGCCAGCATAATGTTTTGGGCGGGTCGATAGGAAGTGAACAACATTCTGTCGCCCGCTGCATTCCAATGCGGCTCGCCCTCGTAATTTGTATAATCAGTTACAAGGGATGGGGTTTTCCCATCAAGCCCAATACTCCAGATACGCCAGCCTCTCCCACGATAGGATTGGAACGCAATGCGGTTCTCACCTGGAATCCAGCGGGCATCGTGGTCCGCCATCTCCGACCTGCGGCTGGTAATCTGGCGAACATTTTGCCCATCACCGTCCATAATATGGATCTCGTGAAAGCCGCTTCGATTTGAATCAAAAACGATGTCATATTGGTTAAGGGGAGCGGCATGGAGCATCGGCGGAAACAATAGCCAAAACATGGCAACGGAACCTGTTCCCCACAAAGCAACCCGCCGCAGCAGCGCGCCTGGCATTGGCCACCACTTCAACTGGATGTTGGGGGGGTCTTTTTTACGGACAAGGCGCTTTGCTCTATTGTTCGCAGCCGCCAGATACTCTGTTGGAGAACAGCCGGTTTCATTCTTGAAAACCCTATGAAAGTTGGATTTGGTGTTGAAGCCACTCAGGAATTGGATGTCCGTTATTGTCAGCTTGCGTTTGTCTTTTTCGGCCAAAAGTTCCTTGGCTCTTTCGATGCGGTACTTGTTGACCAACGCCGGAAACTTCACGCCGGACACCAGATTGACAGCGTTTGTTATATCCCGCTCATGCACGTGCAGTTCGTTGGCAGCGCGGGCAACTGACATTTCCGGATCAAGGCATCCTTCTTTTTCAAGAAATTGCCTGAGCCGTCCGTCCAACATTTTCAGTGAAGGTATGCTGGCATTTATCTCACGCCTTTGACGCGCGCACGGAAAGCCGCTCTCATGCCAAAGGAGAAGGAAACCGAAAAGCAGCAGGTTTTGCAGCACAATGAAAATCTGTAGCGCCGTTGCCAGACACATACTCGAGACCTCTGATCAAATTGCGTCATATCTGCTTCAAAACGAGCAGTTACTGCCTCAACTAAGCTCTACACTGAAGAAGGGCGTTCATATCGATCCAGATTTACCTTTTTCCTGCGGTGACTGTTCAAATGGGCCATTGCCATGGCGGCCGAGGTGCAACTTTCGTTCGAGCCAATTTGGAATCAGGACGGTCCTTGTTCACTGATAGGGCGACAGGGTGATCTACGTTGCTTCAAGTTGGTCTTGCGATTCTATATTTCTTAGGAGCAAAAAATGAACGCAAGCACCAAACAGCTGTGCACACTCGCTATGGCGATTATATTGCCCTTGAGCGGGACTGTGGCAGCTCAGGACCAGGCTGAACCCAGTATCCTCAATGTTCCGGCCGGGATTTCCCATGACAGCCAGTGGATCTATTTCATGTCACTTGAGCGCCAGCCAAAGGGCGGCATGGTGTCTCAACTTTTGATGATGGATCAAAATGGCGAGAACATCCGCACTGTCCCCGGCATGGGCGTCGGCGCCGGCTGGCCGATTTTCACAAAGGATGGAAAAAAAGCGGTCCTACACCAGGATTTTGGGCCGCAGGCGGATTTGGTCCTAGTGACAATGAAAACGCCCGGCATATTGGGAGACTTTACGAACCTGGAACGCCTTACGCTTGATCCCAAGGAAGATTATTTTGCCGGTTGGTCGCCGAATGAACGGCAGATCACCTTCTATAGCAACCGCTCGGGGTCACCACAGATCTATGTGATGGACCTCGATAGTCGCGTGATAACGCGCCTCTCTCAAAATGAAGCGCGGGAACAGGACCCGACCTGGTCTACCCAGGGGCAGATCACCTTTCAATCCGATGTAACCGGCAACTGGGACGTGTGGGCAATGAATGGCGACGGAACCGGGCGCAAGAACCTAACCAACCATCCCGGCAAGGATATTTTCGGTGCCTGGTCGCCTGATGGTGAGAAATTGGTATTCTCCTCCGACCGCGACGGTGACGAAGACCTGTACATCGTGAACAAGGATGGGTCCGGCATCACGCAACTGACAAATGCACCCGGTGTTGATCACTGGCCTCGCTGGGCGCCTGATGGCAGCTATATAACGTTTGAACGTCGGATAGATGGAATAGGCGACGCGTATCGTATTGCGCCCGACGGCAGTGATGAGATGCGGCTAACAGTTGGCGTAAGTTATCAGCGTTGACGCCATCGAACGGCTACACGTCCGGTTGGGCCTAGGCTTTGCCGGACAGCCATTTATCATTTGCCTGTTCCCATATGCGATGGCTATGGTGCACGTAATCTGACCGGGTAATGATATGCATCTGACGCTCTCATTGGCGAACATCGCTGCCATATTTCAGGCCGCAGCTTGCCTTTTCCTCGGGGTCCTGCTCTTTAAGTCGCAAAGACCGGGCACCAGATGGATTGGCGGGTTCGCCCTAATCCTTGCCCTTAATTATCTGCTTACCATCGCCCTCCAGCTTCTACACAACTCTCTGTGGTACGGATTGGTTGACTGGCTTTACTGGACACAGTTTTTGGGTATGCCCTGGTTGCTTTGGTATGCCCGCGCCATTGCCGGAAGGGCCGATGATACGGCTTGGATACATTATGTGCCCGCAGGTTTGGCCCTTGCTGCTGTTGGTTCTGGCTATCTTTTAATGGACGACAGCTCAGCCCGAAAACTCGGCAGCGTCATATTTGACTGGGGGTTCGCGGCTCAGGTTCTTATGTACACGTCCCTGATTTTCTTCGAAGTGGGGCGCTATCGGAAAAGCCAAATAGGCGGTTTCGCCTCAGGTACAGGCAAAGGACTTCACTGGATACAGAAACTGGTCGTCTGGATTGTCCTTTTGATTGGTCTGGATGCTGTCATCTTTCCCTACATCCACATTCCGGGTACCACCTCTGACGAGGCAAGAGTGATATTTCATATTGTCAGCTCGCTATATATACTTTGGCTTTGCAAGAACGCCCTTACACAACATTTTCCTTTCAACGACAGGTCTGTGTTCGAAGACCTTGAACCTTATCAATCATCCTCGCTGGACACCGATAGTGTCGAGACATTGGCAAGAGACTTTGCAGAAGTGATGGAGCGAGAACGGCCTTATCTTGACCCGGAACTGAACCTGACAAAGTTGGCGACAGCCTTTGGTGTTTCCAGGCACATCCTGTCAGAGGTTTTGAATCGTGGCCCACAACAGAATTTCTATGAATATGTCAATGGATACCGCATTGAATGGGTCAAGCAGCAGTTGCTGAACACACAGACCCCAATAACACAGATTGCCCTGGAGGCAGGGTTCAATAACAAAGTCACCTTTAATCAGTTCTTTAAGAAACTATGCGGCGTGACACCAAGTCAGTTCCGAAAAAACCAAGGCAAAAACTGATCAGATCACAAAAAGATCAATATGTCTGAGTGCAACTTGTGCAGCACCAGCGCATTCTCCTTCTGGCTAGAAAGCGACCATATACGACATCTAAGCTAACGGTCGCTAACTGACCCTAAGCGGGCATCAGCGGAAAGTCGTTGCGATCAATGGTGACATTGTTCCCACGCAGGCGCGCTTCATACCTTCGGAATTATAGCGCATGACAATCTCGCCGTCGCTTGAGATAGCGATCACACCACCATCACCGCCAAGGTCCCGCACCTCATCCAGCATCGCACTGACGGCATGCGCAAGCGGTACATTGCCATATGCCATGCGGTCAGCCACCGCTCTGGCACCGCCAGTAAGCATGAAATATTCACCAATCCCCGTGCAGGAAATTGCGACTTTCTTGTTGGCCCACGTCCCAATCCCGACAATGGGTGTATCCCCAATACGCCCCTGTGGCTTGCCAAATACACCTCCAGTGGATGTGGCGGCCGCCAGCCGGCCTTTGATGTCAAGCACCACTGCGCCGACGGTCCCGTGGCACAATTCCGCTGTTTGCATTTCGCTTTCGGTGGCTCCAAGCGGCACCACATAATAGCTGCCGGGGTCTTCCACAAACCTGAGGCCCTTGCCTTGTGCGAACGATTCACCACCCTTGCCGGCAAGCATGATATAGGGCGTGTCGTCCATCACTGCGCGCGCCGCAGAAATGGGATGCACTACGCCACGCACGGCCGCAACCGCACCGGCACAGACCCGGTCACCGTCCATGATCGAGGCATCCAGCTCCACCTCCCCTACTGTGTTGGGCCCCGATCCCTTGCCCGCCACATAAAGGCCCGAGGCCTCCATTTCCTTGACCATATGCTCGGCAACATCAACGGCAGCGGCACCGTCGGCCAGCATGGCCTCGCCCATTTTTGCCAATTTTGCCAGATGGACTTCCGCGAGCCGATAGTCACGGCCTTCCCGCGCTCCGGCACCGCCATGCAGCGCCAAAGCAAAACGTCTTTCACAGTCACTCATAGTTACTTTCTCACGATTGGAGGTTTTGAATAGTGATTTTCACGGGCTCAATGCTGAACCTGATGCCGACAATGCTGTAATGCGCTTTTCCATCTACGCCACGCCCCCAAAAGCCGTTGCTTTCAGGCCACTGGCGGAACACATACCGCACGCCCCTGCCATCATCGCCAAAACTGATAGCCGAAACCTTACGGGCCGCAGAATTGTCTACCAGCGCGTTCCCAAGAAAATCAGCGATACCGGGATACGGCACCGCCACGCCCCCGCCTGCCACTGGTGCCGTTTTATAATATTCGTTGCCCACCGTGCGCTTCTTGTAGGGCGCTATCACAGGTTTGCCGTTTTCGAGCAAAAGCCTGTCACCATCGGTCAGAACGTGAACCACCATACCGTCGGCCTGAAGGCCGCCCGAGCTCTCCGTCACCTTGGCCTTCCTGCCGTCCAATATGGTAAAGGCACCGGCGCCGATCACCTCCACACTGCTCACCCCAAAATCAACCAAGAAACCGGTATTTTCATCGATCCCGAAACCAAGCCTTTCTGCCTGCGGCAAATAGGTAATGGCGCGCGCAAGTCGGCCAAGGCGACGGCGCTGGTCAAAATGCTGGTCCACAAGCCCGATCGGCAGAAACCCCATGCCAACCTGCATCCTGAGCGCGCCCTCAACATCCGGTGCCATGCCGGACAAGAGCGCGGGCAGGTTCTGCCCGTCTGCAATCATGGGGCGGCTCATAATCGCAGCACCGGCACTGGTACCGCCCAAAATGCCGCCGTCTGCCAGAATTTCCCTGATCCGCAGGGCCATAGGGGTATCAGCCCCATCTGCCGTCAGAAGCGTTGCGGTAATGCGCGCCTGATCGCCGCCGGTGAACCATACTGCGCCGACATCTTCCAGCTTGTTAATTTCTTCCGCGGAGGTTGCATTCGCCGCCCAGGTGCTTTCGTCCTCAGTGGTATCCTTATAGTCCATCAGGGCAAGGCGGATTGGTATGATACGGTCTGCGTCAAAACCATAGCGGACAAAATCTTCCGCCATCAGGCGGGCAGAACGAACGGGTGACCCGGAGGCTGCCGCAATAATCGCGATTTTCTTGCCCGCGGGGACATGACCAAGGAAGGCCTGATAGATCGCCTCATTCTTGGGCGACAGTGCACCGCCAACAATCATCAATTTGCCTGCCGTGGCAATCGTTGGCGCACTAAAACAAAAGGCAAGGCACAGGGTTATCAGATATTTCATCGAAACCTCCTATTGGTAACCGACCAGAACGGCCGTTACCATCATCAGGCTGGCAAACGCGGTGAGCCAAATCTGAAATTTGAAAATGAATTTGGCCCAGACAAGCCAATCCAGCTTGGCCGCCCCCAGGCACCCCATCAGCGCCGCCGACGCAGGGCAAATGATGTTGGTGAGCCCATCACCCAACTGGAAGGCCAGCACCGCCGTCTGGCGCGTCACGCCAGCGAGATCCGCCAGCGGGGTCATCAGCGGCATCGTTAGCGCAGCTTGCCCGGACCCGGACACAACCAGGAAATTCAGGCCGCTTTGCAACAGATACATGATCCAGGCTGCCGCCCAATCTGCCATGCCGACGGTAGCATGGCTCATATGATACAAGACCGTGTTCAAAATGCTGGGGCTGGCTGGGTCATCTCCACCCAGAAGAATAACCACTCCCTTGGCAATACCCACCACAATCGCTGCCGGGGCAAGCTGCATAGCGCCTTCCTTGAAGGCTTCTGCAAAATCATTTGCATTCGCGCTGGACGCGCGACTGATAGTCGAGAACAAGGCACACGCAAGCCCAATGGCGAAAAACTGGGTGGCGATTTCCGGCAGATAATAGCCGCGCGCCAGCACGCCCCATATCACCCACACGATACCCGCAAGCAATATGCTCAGAAGCGTCCCATGCCGCCACCCGAACGCCCCGACAGCATTATCCGGGCCACTTGCCATCCGAAAGATTGCATCTGATGGGAAGGCAACCGACAGCACCGGGTTCTCGCGCACACGGCCCGCATAACGCCAGGCAAACACCGCCCCAAAGGCAGTAAAACCAACCCACATGAACAGGCGGAATTCCATCCCGGACAAGGCAGGCACGTCGGCAATACCCTGCGCGATCACCACACCAAAGGGATTCATCCAGCTTGTGGCAAAACCAATCTGAGTTGCCACATAGGTCACCAGAAGGCCAGTGATGCTGTCATAGCCCATGCGCACAATCGCCGGCACCACGATCAGGGCAAACACGATGGCTTCTTCGCTCATGCCAAACACGGCCCCGCAAAGGGAAAACACAACGAACAACAGCGGGACAATGCCGCCCGAACCTCCTTCACGATTTTGCATGGCGCGGGCCAGCGCAAGTTCGATCACCCCAGTGCGCATGATCATACCGAAGGCCCCGCCGACGATCAGGATGAAAGCCATCAACCCTACGGTCGCGCCATTTCTGTCGCCTGAGACAAGCCCCTCAAACAGGAAGTTCAGGAAGCCCATCGTCTCCCCCGCACCGAAAAGCGGCATCCGGGACGCGGGACCAACAGCTTGCCTATATTGGTCCGGCGCCAATGCGGCGCCCTCAGGCGTTGCAAAAAAGCCTGACGGCACCAGAAAGCCGGCGATATAGGCAAATACCGCAACGGCAAACAGGATCACATAGGTGTCCAGCGAGCCCTTGCCCTCAGCCCTGTCGTCATGAATTGTCACATCGTTTGCCACGATCAAATACCCTTCTCGCATCCAAAAAGAGGACGAGCCCTAAGGCTCGCCCCAGAGTGCTAGGGAGACCTAGAAGCGCTTGGTGATGCGCAGGCTTACAAAGCGGCCCATGCTATCGTGGTTGATGTGATCCACGTTGGCGCTTGTGCCCAGTACACGCGGCGGTGCTTTATCGAACACATTGTCCACATTGAACTGCAGGCTGGTATTGTCGTTGAGATCGTAACCAACACCGGCGTTGAAGACAGTCCAACTTGGCACGGTTACCTCTGCGCCGTCGGCAAGGCCAGCAGCTTCCAGCACACGAGGCGTTGGGTCATCCTTGTAGCTGTCGGTAAAGTTGGCCGAAACGGCAAAGCGCCATGGGCCCTGACGGTACCGAAGGCGCGCATCCGCCAGGATTTGCGGGAAGCGGTATTCACCGACTTCATCAATTTCTGGCGCGTTTACTGAGGACTTGCGGTCAAACTCGATCAGGTACGTCAGGTCAAACAGGAATGAAAGCGTCCCCTCCCCAATATCCATATACTGGGTGTAGGACACATCGATGCCGCTGGTTTTCTGATACCCCAGGTTAGACAGCTCAAAGTGCGCGTCGGTCACGAAACCGTCTGTCACCTCAAGGCCGGCAACACCATTGGCCAGTTCACCCGCACCCAGCACAGGGAACTCGCCGGCAAGCGCACGCCGGATGAAATCATCCTCATCGATGCCCACGAGGTCTTCATGGCGAATGTTCCAATAGTCCACATTCAGTTCAATATCCCGGTTGGGGCGGAACAGCATGCCAAGGCCCCATGTTTCAGCCTGCTCGGGCTTCAGGTTCGGGTTGCCCACGTCTTCCGAAAGCAGCCCTTCACCGTCTGCCGCCGCATCACCGCCACAGGCGTCTGGCGTCATCACACAGTCCACACGGTAGCTTGAAAGCAGCGTACCGGCACCAGACTGCGCCAGCGAAGGCGCCCGGAATGATGTGGACCAGTTACCCCGGAAAATCAGGCTTTCGACAGGCTGATACCGGAAGGCTACCTTGGGGTTGAAGTCGCTGCCGTAATCACTGGAGTCCTCATACCGGCCTGCGAGCTGCAGCTCGAAATTGTCAGTGATCGGAACGAAGAACTCGCCAAACAGCGCCCACTGGTCCCGCTTGGCAAAGGCAGAAGTGGAGCTGAAACCCAGGATCGGATTCGGATTATCGGCTGTCGCAAGCGCAACACCCGACGGCGTGTCCCGGAGTTTCTCATTGCGGTATTCAAACCCGAATGCGCTTTGGACCTCATAGCCGCCCAGTTCAAACAGCGGCCCCGAAAAGACAGTGTCAAACGACCACATATGGGATTTGCCGCGGCGTACGGCGCCCGTGCGGATGGCATCATCAACGCCCTCTGCCTGGTCGGCTTGCCCGCCGAACGGGTTGTACCAAAGGGTTGTTTTACCCTGGTCTTCACAGGTCTCCCCTACGTAGGATGCGCTTGGGCGCTGAAGGTCCACCGACCAGCGATTAACGGTTGACCCGTCAGAGCACAAGTTCCCCAGATTGGCGTTATAGAAAGCTTCCGAGATCACGAGGCCGCTTTTGCCCTCGTGGCGGGATTTGTTCTGGCCGTAGGTGAAGGCGCTTTCCATATTCCAGCCATTTTCGAACTCATACTCAAACCCCGAAACAAGGCGGAAGGTTTCAGATGTGGCCGAAATGGCGCGCGGTTCCGGGAACTTGCCCCAGGCAAAAATCGGATAGCCATTGAACCAGTCGAAGCCTGCGCCCGATGGCCAATCAGGGCTGAAGCTGGCTTCCTCGACCATGTCAGCCTGAAGCGCTTCTGGCCAATAGGGGTTTTCCGGATCAACTGGCGCGCGGGAGAAGTTGGCCGGTGACGACGTGCCGCTTGTTTCCGTGCGCTGGAACATGAATTCATTGAAGAAAGTCAGCTGATCGCTGGCTTCAAACTTGTGCGTGAAGGTAGTGCCATAACTTTCGAGCTGGTCATGCACAGACGTGAAATCATTGGTATCCACTTCGCAGAAGTCACCAAAATTTCCGAAACCGAAATCCTCCTCGGCACAGCCGCCGGCTGCAGGGCCTTCGGTCTGGTCATAATACATGAAAAATAGGTCATTGAAGCTTGGATAAAAGCCCTGCTGGCTTGGGCGAACGCTGTCCTTGCTGATGGCGCGGTCACGGTCATGAAGGGCAGCGCGATTAAAATAATCTGCGATCACCATTACATTGTGGCGGCCGAAATTGGCACCCCAAACGGCGTTCACATTCACCTTGCTGTCGTCGCTACCTTTGGTGGAATTGCCATACGAGCCGGAAATTTCCACACCTTCGAAATCATCGCGCAGCACATAGTTGATCACGCCAGCAACAGCGTCTGCGCCATACGTAGCCGAGGCGCCATTTGGCAGAATCTCAATCCGCTCGATGGCTGCGAAAGGGATCGAGCTCACATCGATAAAGCTTTCCTGACCATTGGCAAACGATGCAATCGAGGCCCGCCGCCCGTTGATCAGCGTCAGTGTCGCACTGGTCCCCAAGCCACGCAGGGATACACCAGACGCGCCGGGCGGTGTGTCGCCGGAAAGTGCCCCGCCGGTGGATGTGGAAAAGGTGCCCGCGCCGCCGCCGGTGACTGTCAGGTCACGCATCAGGTCGGCAATGCTGCCCGCCCCTGATTCAAGAATGTCGTCGCGGTTCAACTGAATTGCCTGCACGGCACCTTCAAGGTCAATGCCCTTGATAAGGGTGCCTGTTGTGATGATCTCTTCAAACTCAAGCTCTTCCGTTTCCTCAGCAGCGTCCTGCGCGGCGGCGCCATTTGCCGCGAGCCCTACACCGAGAGCAAACACACTGGTCAAAATATTCGTGGTACGCATGGTATCCCCTCACTCATTTTCAAAGTTTCTGAAACAAAGAAGGCGCGCAGCACCTAGCTGCCCGCCGTATGGGAGAGACCGGATTGATGTGAAGCCGAAGAACTGACTTGAGGTCGCCCAAAAGGCACTGACTCAGGAAAAATCCTCAGTTCGGATGGTTCTCGCGCGTAAAATGGAAACTGCTTTTTCAGTTTTTGGAAAAATGCGCAAGGCACCAGGCCGACCAATCACCCGGTCAGGGGGCCTTACTCGTCAAACCACTCGCTGAGACGGTAGTCATACTCACGACCGATGAGCTGCGGCCCGGCAATGGAGGCCGACGCTTCTTTGGACTTAGCGATGTTGTCGTTATCGAACAAATCAACTCTCTACATGTCGTTCATGACACCCATAAATGCGTAACAGTAAAAAAAACAAATGGTCAAGCTGCATTTATTCGCCATTGCCCAACCCAATGCGACCACTTAGCTAAAAAAGATATTAACCATATGATATATAAAACATTTCTCTTGATAAATTCTGAAGCTGCTCGCTCAACTGGGGAAACCATAAATACCACCATAAAAAACAGTAGTTCTCGAATCATATGGTGCAATCAAGATTCAACTCTGCTCCAACTGTTACTGAATTCCCTGTCAGCTTCTGGCGAATTTGGGACGTTTGACAGCGAAAAGTGAAGGGCTGCTCTCGGATGGAAAAGTGGCCCTGTCGGATAATCTCATTTTATGTGTAGCAAATGACGGATTGTCTCAGCTTATGCGTCAATTGTCTCAGTTTATGTGTCATTCGGCTGCCAGAAATTGCCGACAGGGCATCACAACACTCCCGACACTTTCCCACCAGCCCGAATTGCATCAAGCCTGTGCGCGATATCTGCTCAGCCGCGCAATTTCATGGCGCAGACAATTTCGCAACACATTGAATTTGTTTTGGCAAAAGGCACCCCGATCACCACTCTGGTGTTGAAAAATACAAATATAGCGGATATCTATACCACCGTACTTAATGTACTTGAAACACACGATGGGGGACTGGTGTGATCAACGGCACCGCGAACGGCGATACCCTTATGGGTACGGCGAATGACGATACTATTCTCGGCAACGACGGCAACGACCTGATCGAAGGTGGTAATGGCGACGACCTGATCGAAGGCGGCAATGGTGATGATACCATTGATGGTGGTGCCGGCAATGATCTGATCTCGGGCGGTTTCGGCAACGATACATTCACGTTTGGCGCAGGCTGGGGCAATGATACTATCGGTGACTATGCCTCGGGCATTGATCAGATTGATATGTCGGCCACGGGCCTGAGCTTTACCGACCTTTCCATCACACAGGACGGCAATAACACCCTCATTGAAGATGGTGATGGCAACAGCATTTTGCTGGAAAGCACTACAGCCTCCGAAATTACAGCAGAATTCCTGAATCTTACAGAAAGCCTGACTACCATCCAGGGCACGGCGGACGATGATACGCTGGTTGGCACAGCCAACGAAGATGTCATTCAGGGCCTTGATGGCAACGATACGATCACAGCTACAGAGGGCGGCGATATCATTGATGGCGGCGCCGGTTTCGATATTCTGGAATTGTTCAGCGAATTGCAAACAGCTGTAAGAGCCACCGTCGGCAGCGGCGTTACCATTCAGAACCAATCCTCAGGGGGTGAAAGCGCGAGCATCAGCTTTGCGGTATCAGAAATGGCCAACATCGAAGGCCTGAAAAGCGGCGCATGCGATGACACCCTGTTGGGCGATAGTGCGGCCAACCTCCTGGACGCCGGTGGCGGCGATGACATTGTCGAAGGGGCTAGCGGCGACGACACAATCGATGCGGGCGAAGGCGATGATACACTTCGCGGGGAGGATGGTGATGACCATCTGACACCAGGCACTGGCAAAAACCTTGTGGAAGGTGGTGCTGGAGACGACGTTGTTACATCAGAGTTGGGCGACGATACCCTATATGGCGGCGCAGATAACGATACACTGGATGGCTCGGCAAACGGCGACACAACCCTGAAAGCCTTTGGCGACGAAGGGGATGATGTGCTGCGCGGTCACACCGACGACAAGTTGGATGGTGGCGATGGCAATGACTTTATCGAACACGCACAAACAGGCGGTGTCCTGACCGGCGGCGACGGCGACGATACGCTGGAAAGCAGCAACCAAAGCACGCTTTCAGGGGGCGCTGGGGACGATGTCATTCGCGCATCAACCTTTCAATATGACGATGTTGTTATCACGGCAGGCACGGGCAATGATATTATTGAAGCGCCTTCCGGCGGCACGGTGGATGCGGGTACAGGCACAGACCTGATTACATTTGGCAGCAACAGCGGGCCAATCGAGATAGACTTTGGGGCCGACAATGATTCGGACCGTATCGAAGGCAAATATTATTGGCTTTCAGAACTGGACGGCACGACAATCACAAACTGGGGCGCTGAAGACGCCTTTGTGATTGACAGCAGTTACTATAACCCTTCAATCACAACTGCCGTGGTTGATGGCAATCTCGAAGTTACCATCAGCGTTGCTGCAGATACGGCAACCTTTACCCTGGTTGGCGTTACAAGTGGTACTTTTGTCGCCAACAAGGTCGGTGACTCCCTGCACATCCGGCTGGTGGACGGCGATACATTCTCTGTCACAAACGAATTTGGCGGATTGGACGCCTCGTCGGAAACAACAGGCTCCAACCTTGACGGTACAGAGCAGGCAGACCGCTTCTTCGGCGATGACGGCAATGACCGACAGGAAGGCGCGGGCGGAGACGACACACTGACAGGCGAAGACGGCAACGACTTCCTCTCTGGTGGCGCCAACGACGACAAGCTTTATGGCGGTGAGGACAAAGATACGCTGTCCGGCGGCGAAGGCGACGACTCTCTCCACGGCGGCGGGGATTCCGACCTTCTGGAGGGCGGCGCAGGCAACGATACCCTTGACGACGGCAACGGATACTACAATGCCTACGATACGCTTAAAGGCGGAGAAGGCGACGACAAACTGATCAGCAGTGATGGCGACCAGCTCCTGGATGGCGGTAACGGCGACGACGAAATTCTCTCGGAAGACGGCCGTGACACACTATTGGGTGGCGCGGGTGACGATACACTCAAAGACACTGATTCATATTATGTCGACTATCTCGATGGGGGCGATGGCAACGATAACCTTGTTAGCCGCTGGGGCAACGACACTGTAATCGGGGGCGCCGGAGACGATATCATTGTATCAGGCGGCTATTTGCTCGATGGTGGCGAAGGTGATGATGCCATCAGATCCACGTCCAATGCGACCAACGGCAAAGTCAACATCCTTGCAGGTGACGGCGCCGACCTTATTTATCTTGGTAAAGCAGATGCCCTGGTGGATTTTGGCAATGATACAGACAGGGATACCGTCCGCGTAGACTATGACGACCTGGCAACACATCTGGATGGTACCGAGTTTGACAATTGGGGCAACGAGGACCGAATTGTCTTCGACATTTCAGGCGCTTCCTATTCAGCATCGGGCCAGTCTTACGTCACACAGGAGCTCGGTGACGATCTCGTCATTACCTTCACATTTGAGCGCAGCGATGCAGACCCGATCGATGCAACAATTCGCATCAATGGCGGTGTCGGCCGATCAATTGTTCTTGCAGAGGCGGGCGACGAACTGATCTTCAAACTGATCGGTGGCAATACCGACCAAACCGACAATGGTGAAGGCGGTACGGATTTTTATGGCACCAACAACAATGACACCATAACGGGCACAAACAATAGTGACCGTATCTCGGGCGGCGAAGGCGACGACACCCTTCTGGGCCAAACCGGCAACGACACCATCAGCGGCGGCCTAGGCGATGACGCCATCGACGCCGGCGACGACAACGATTTTGCCACTGGCGGTGACGGCGATGACACCATTGTCGGCAACAATGGAGACGATTCACTTGAAGGCGAAAGTGGTCGTGATTCACTGATCGGCGGCGAAGGCGATGATAAAATCTGGGGTGGCTTCAATGCAGACACCATTGAAGGTGGGGCCGGAGATGATGAACTAAATGGCGGCAACCGCTCCTATCAAGCTGGCCAAGACAATTCTGCAGATTTAATTGACGGTGGTGCAGGTGACGACACCATCGGCGGTGGTGGTGGCAACGATACCCTGCTGGGCGGCGAAGGCGATGACAAGATCTGGGAAGGCAATAATGGCGAGGCCAAAATCTTCGGTGGCGAAGGCAACGACAGCATATTCGCTGCCGGCGACACAGATACGCTGGATGGCGGTGACGGCGATGACCTGATCCGCACAGGATATAGCGGCGGTTTGGTTCTGGCAGGATCAGGAGCCGACACCGTTCAATCCTACAGCGGCGCCGATACAATTGATCTGGGCGCTGACGACGATGCCGATCTGGTGACCTCAACCTATCTGTCACACGTCTATAACTTCAACGGAGATGTGTTACGGAACGTTTCCTACAATGATCGAATTGAAATCACGACGACGTCAAACCTGACCATTTCGTCAGAGGCCTCTGGCGATGATATCATCATCACGCTTGGATACCGGGGCGGCACCTATCAATTCACGCTCGAAGATTTTGATGGCCAGGTGGTGCATGTGCCGTCCCCCAACAGTTATGGTGGCACACATAACCTGATCTTTGCGCCAACCGAAGGCGGCACATACAACAATGATGTGGGCGGCAGCAATGTTATCGGCGGCGCCAATGGCGATTCCCTGACCGGGGGTGCCGGACCTGATCGTATTTTCGGTAACGCCGGCAATGACACAGTGACAACCGGAGGCAACCAGGACACTGTTTTTGGTGGCGATGGTGACGATCTGGTTTTGGCGAGCACATACGAAGGTCGATACGAAGGTGGCGATGGTACCGATACACTGAGTTTTGAGCTTCTGGACAGCGGCCTTGTCCTCACGATTTACAGCAACGGCAAGATTTACGGCACCGATCTCCGCGCCGACCATTTTGAAGTTATCAAAGGCACCAGCCACGGTGACGAGATTTATGGCTCACAGGCAGGCGTTCAGATCTATGGCGGGTGTGGCGATGATACGCTGGGGTCGACCTCATACAATTCAGGTGCCGGCATTGGCAGCCTTTACAGTGGTGACGAAGGCAATGACGTAATCTCAGGCAGAGGAATTTCCGACACATTGCTTGGCGGCAATGGTGATGACACCATCACCAATGTTGACGGCAGCGTGACAGCCCCCGACTTTATTGATGGCGGCGCAGGTGACGACGTCATCACTTTCACCAGCAAAAACACTTTTGTTTCTGGCGGCACAGGGGATGATTATCTTTCCGGTGAAGCGACAGGTGCGCGATATTCTTTCGGTGCCGGGTGGGGCAACGATACCATCGAAGACTTTGACCAGGGCGAAGAACGCCTGAATTTTGTTGGCTCCGGGATCAATTTTGCCGATCTGACGATCGTATCGCAGGGCGATGATGCCCTTATTTCGGACGGCAGCGGCAATTCTATCCTGCTTGTGGGCATCGATGCCACCGCACTCGCGGAATCTGACTTTATATTCTCGACCGTTCTGACAGGCACTTCCGGTGCGGACCTGATCGAAGGCACTTACCTCGACGAAACACTGTCTGGCAATGGCGGCGCAGATACGATCACGGGCGGCGAAGGCGATGACCTGCTTTCTGGCGGTAGCGAGGGTGATACCTACGCATTCGCTGAAGGTTGGGGCGACGACACAATTTCGGACTTCGAAGTGGGTTCGGACCGGATAGATATCTCGTCCACAGATATTGGCTACAATGAGCTGTCGATCACCCAGGAAGGCGATAACACCGTTATCAGTTTCGGTAGCAACAGCATCACTCTGCTGAATGTGGCTGCCACAGATATTGACGCCTCTTCATTCGAGACACCCGATTATCTGACCGCACGTTGGGGTGCCGCGAGCAGCGGTTCCGAATATCCCGCCATTGACGCCCCGACAACTGCAAGCAATGACGCTGCTTTGAGCATTGATGAAGATCATACGGTTGGCGCCGCAGAAGAAGAATATTTCTTCCGGCCTTATGGCGGCGTCAGCGCGATCCAAACAACGGCCGCGGATATCAACCTGACCAACGAAGGAAGCATCTTCGCGGAAAGCGAAGGCGACAACTATTATGCGGCTTCGGTTTATGGCGTCAGATCCAATTACGCCAGTGCATTGGACAACGATGGCTCCATCACCGCGATCCACCAATATGGTTTCGCCTATGGGATATTCGGCACCGGCCCGGGAACCGGGGTTTCACTTGATAACGAAGGCAGTATCTTTGCCGGATCGCGGTTCTCAAGCGCCTTTGGATTTTTTACAACCAATCGGACAAGCGAGGTCATCGACCATGTGAACCAGGGCTCGATTGAAGCCTTCGCAGGTTCAGAGCATGGCTATGCATACGCTGTCTCGTTAAACGGGTTCGCCAACTTTGACAACCAGGGCACATTGACAGCATCTGCGGGCGGCACTGCAGGGGGTATCCGACTTGGCACGTATAATAATACTACCTCTTCTGGCTCAATCACCAACAGCGGCACTATCACTGCAACGTCCACTGATTATACTTCATACGGCATTATCGTTTACGGCGATCAAGATAGCCAGCCAATCAGCATCGACAACCAAGGCACAATAACGGCAGATGTAGGTGTCCTTGTTGATACTGCAGATACCGTTCTTACCAACAGCGGCACAATCACTGGCCTTATCAAACTGGGTGACGGCAACGATACCGTCACAGGTTCTGGCGAATTTGGCGGCGTGATTTCTACCGGCCGAGGTGACGACAAAGTGGTCACCGGCGCGGGTGATGAAACCATCATCGGCGGCGCAGGTGAAGACACCATCGATGGTGGCGCAGGTACGGACCTGGTCAGTTACGAAACGTCTGGTGCCGGGGTCAACATCAACCTTGCATCAGGTCAGGCTTCCGGCGGATCTGCGATCGGCGACATACTGTCGAACATCGAAAATATTGTTGGCTCCGGCGCCATGGATACCCTTGTAGGCGACACACAAGCCAACGTCCTGGCAGGCGGCGCAGCACGCGACCAGATCACCGGCGGCGGTGGCAACGATACTCTGACGGGTGGCAGCGGCGACGACATCTTCATCTTTGCGGCAGGTTGGGGCACAGACACAATCACGGATTTTGTGGTTGGCTCAGATATTCTTGACCTGAGCGCAACAGGGTTGTCTTTCTCTGACCTAACGATCTCGGCAGATAGTGGCGACACACTTATTTCGGACGGCAGCGGCAATTCCATCAGGCTGACAGGAATTGCTTCATCCGATATTGACGCCAGCGCCTTCAGCTTTGACGGCATCTGGCCAGACGCGGTTGAAGACCGCAATACCATTGCCGAAGTCCTCGGCATTACAGACCCTTGGGCAGAAGTGCCAACAGGGATATATCAGCCTTCGTTTGAGCCATCTGTAGGTAGAGTAACTCTCGACAGTGAAGCTGTTGGAGAAGGTGAAACCATCTATGTTCAGGATGGCTGGTTTAACAACAACGTGGCAAACGAGGGATCGATCTGGGTCGAACTTCTCGATCAACAGAACACCATCTATTCGAGTTTCAGCGGGGTCAACCTGGACAACTCAGGTGACATCGTCATCATCCATGATGCCGAAAACAACTTCTATGGCAATAGGGGCGGCATCTTCAACAACAGTGGTCAATTCACTGTTGTGGGCACTAAAGCAGACGTAACTGGTGTCTGGATCACCCACAGCTCCCGCCCCGGATACAATAGCGGCGAGATGAATATCTGGTCTGGTGGCGGCTATGCTACAGGCTTCGAGATTGAAGGCCAAAGCACCTTCGTAAACGACGGCACCATTATCGCACAGGGCGCTGCGGGTGCTCGCGGTGTCCGGTTTGATGGCTGGCGTGTGCTGGATGTTACAAACAATGGCATCATCCGTGCCGTATCCGGCGATCCTGAAAACGGCTCGGTTGGTATCACTGTCACCCGCATTCAAGATGGGCACACAATCACCAACACAGGCACAATCGAAGCAGATATCGCTCTGCAGTTCCTGGGTAATACTGCCTATGACCCAACGATCAATAACTCGGGCACCCTTATCGGGGACCTGGATTTCGATAACGGCGGCACCTTCGTCATCAACAACACAGGCGACATTCACGGCGATATCTTGCTTGGCGCCGGCCATGACGTCGTTGACAGCGCAGAAGGCCACATCGATGGTATTATCACCGCAGGCAGTGGCAATGATACTGTAACTGGCTCATTGAATGACGATACAATCCACGGTGACCTAGGTAATGATATCGTCGATGGCGGAGAAGGAGATGATCTCCTTGCCGGTGGTAACGGCGATGACTTCATCATCGGTGGAAATGGCGACGATACGCTAACGGGCGGAGAAGGCGCGGACCTGTTTACCGTTGGCGCCGGAAGTGATGTTATCACCGACTTCGTGGTTGGGCAGGATATTATCGATTTTGGCATGGCCGACATCGATGAATTCGATGATCTCACCATCTCCAGTTGTGGTGATGATGCGCTGATAACCGATGCCGATGGCAACAGCCTTCTTCTGGAAGGTGTGGATGCGGCCGACATCGACGAAGCCAATTTTGTTTTTGGTGACTCTCTGGCCCGGTATTTTGGTATCACCACCCCATGGACGCCACTTCCCGATGTTGATGTGCGCCCGTCAGGCGACGATACAACCCTTTGGCAGCTTCCAAACACAATCGGTGTGAATGATGTTATCTACCACAGCGATTACACTCGATACCGATTCACCGAAAACTATAGCAGTACCATTACCAACAATGGTCTTATCTGGGCTGAAACGCACTCCGGATACCATGGCAACGGCATCTATCTGTCCAACAGCCACTTCACCAACAACGGCACTGTATTGTTCTTTGCGGGAGACTATTATGGTGACGCCTTCCATGCGGCCAACGATGGTTCTTTTGTCAATAATGGTGACATCATCCATATTACCACGGGTGAAGGTGCGGGCGGCGGCATCTATCTGAACAGGCCCGAATTTGAAAACAACGGCCTGATTACTTCCTGGTCGGATCAAGGTACGCTCGCGGTACAAATCCGCGCCACCGATGTCGCGATCAACCGCGGAACAATTTCTGCAGAAGGCTATGAATATGCCACAGCAGTAAGCTTTGCAGGCTCCAGCCTTGGTCGTACTTTTGTCAATGAGGGCACCCTTTATGCCGCATCTGGCGACGGAGAGGGCAACAGCGTTGGCATCAGGCTTGATGAAGCCACTGTGGAAAACAGCGGCACCATTATCGCCGACATTGCAGTTTCAGGATCCAATGGTGAAGTAGAAAGGGTTGAAAACACCGGCACAATCACTGGTGACATAAACCTCAAGGACAGAAACGATGAAGTAATCAACCGCGGCGAGATCAGCGGCAATATCGACATGGGCGACGCTCAGGATACGGTCGCAAACCTAGGTCAGATTACCGGGCAGATCAATCTTGGTTCAGGATCTGATGATCTTTCAAACAACGGCACCATCACAGGCACTGTCCATGGAGACGGCGGCAATGATGTCGTAACCAACAATGGCCGTATATTTGGGGATGTATATCTCGACGCAGGTGATGACAATCTCTTCACCCATAATGGCGATATCATTGGCACTGTTTATGGCGGCAATGGTGACGACCTGATAGAAGGCGGCAATAACACCGATACTCTTTCAGGCGATCTGGGCGATGACACGCTGTCGGGCGGTAATGGCGATGACCAGCTTACCACCGGCGACGGCAACGATGTTATCAGGCTGACCGCCGGGTGGGGTGACGATACAGTTTCCGATTTTGACGCCGACAATGACCGTATTGACATCTCCCGCACAGGATCGAACTACGACGACCTCATCATCACAAGCTGTGGTGACGATGCGCTGGTAACTGATGCCGATGGCAATAGCCTGCTTCTTCAGAATGTTTCGGCCGGTGCCCTTACGAGCGACCTGTTCAGGTTGCAGACGTCTGAAGGAGGGTCTGACCTCAACAACAATATCAGCGGCAATGCCCAGGATAATGAAATCAAGGGCTATGGCGGCGATGACCTGATAGAGGCCAGTGGCGGGGACGACACGCTCTATGGTGGCGCGGGCCACGACACACTTGATGGCGGCAATGGCGTCGATACGGCAGTATTTTCTGACTCTTATGTCGGTGTGTCCATCAGCTTGAACGACACTGTGACCAACACGTCCAATGGAAACCGGGTTGTCCTTCGCAACATCGAAAATATTGTCGGCTCTGTTGCCGGCGACAGAATCGAAGGGGACGAATCTGACAACCAGTTCACCGGGCTTACAGGCGGTGATGTCTTTGCATTCCTGAATGATTGGGGCAATGACACCATCACTGATTTCAATGCGCAGGTAGACATTCTTGATTTTGGCGCGGCCAGCACCGTGACAGAATTTGCAGACCTGTCGGTTGATCAGGTGGGTGATGATACTGTCATCACAGGCCCTGATGGATCAACCATCACTCTGCTGGGTGTCACGGCAACGGATATAACGTCGGCCCAGATGAATTTCTCTGGAACTACCGACCCAACAGACGAAAGTTTTGACGGCGCAATTGCCGACCTTCTTGGCATAGAAACCCCGTGGGCCGAACTGCCCGATGTGGGATACCTGCCTTCAGAAGGGTCTCTCAACTTAACCGCAAACCAGATAGACCAATTCACGGACACCGCAGGAATTACATTTTCCTCATTGCATCAGGCAACGCGGCTTCTCGTTGGTGCAGAAAGCTCGTCCTTCACATTCGAAGGTTCCGCCATATCCTTCGCGCCTTTGGGAGCGAACTATTATTATGCAACAGCTATCTACAGTGAGTCGGAGCGTTTCATCAATGAAGGCCTGATCCTATCGACTTCAGCACAGTCATCCGGAGTTGTTCATGGGCTCTATGGCTGGAATCGTTCCAACTTTGACAATGATGGCACTATTTACGCCGTGAGTAACGGTGTCAGCGCTTACGGTGTGTCGTATAACGATCACTATTCTGCTGTTTCAACCAACAGCGGCCATATTGAAGCATGGTCCAGTGGCTTTGCTGGCGGGGTATCACTCGGTACCGGCTATTACTCACGATACAATGGCGGCAGCTTTGTCAACGACGGCACGATCCTGGCGCAAGGGCAAATCCAGGCTCAGGGTATCAACGCCAGCAGAGTTGACATCACCAACAACGGCACAATCACCGCAATTAACGGCCATGATGAGAACAGATCGGTTGGTGTCGCTGGCTATTCAAACACTGTAATCAACAACGGCACGATAACGGGCGATATCGCCATTTCCGGTAGTGCACATATCATCAACAATAATATGTTGGATGGCGATGTCTCTACCAGCGATCAGTTGGATAACCACGGCACTGTAACCGGCGATGTCACAGGCAGTTATTATACTGTCGTAAACAACACAGGAACCATCATGGGGAATGTGGTGTTTGGTAACGGCAACCAAACTCTGAACAGCAGCGACACAAGCTATATCCATGGCACCATTGTAGCCGGTGATGGTGATGACACCATCACAGGATCGGCGCTGGACGACACCATCTCTGGTGATAACGGCAATGACAAGCTTGCTGGTGGCATCGGCGATGATATCATCACTGGTGGCGAGGGGTCGGATACCATTGCTGGCAATGCAGGGAATGACTCGCTGTCGGGCGGTAACGGCGATGATACGATCGCTGGCGGCAACGGCGATGACCTGATGACCGGTGGTGCCGGCTATGACGCCTTTGAGATCAGCGAAGGCTGGGGCCAGGATACAATCCAGGACTTTGTGTTTGGTGAAGATGCCCTGAAATTGGGCGGCTCCCTGACCTTTGGCGATTTGGTTGCCGAACAGGATGGTGCCAACACCATTATCTCGGATGGCAATGGCAATACGCTGCTGATCAACAATTTCTTCGCCGCAGACTTTGATGCAAGCCTGTTCGAGCCGATTTCCGAGCTTGAAGGTACCAACGCCTCTGATAATCTTGTCAGCACCAGCGGTACCAAGATCATTAACGCCTATGCAGGGAACGATACCATCTCTGGCAATGATGGTAACGACACTATCACTGGCGGGGTGGGCTCTGACAAGATCGACGGCGGCGGCGGATCTGACGTAGTGAGCTATGCGGATAGCTATCAGGGCGTACATGTTGACCTTTCTGCAGGCACAGCAACCGGTGGTAACGCCACAGGCGACACACTGAGCCAAATCGAGAACCTCGTCGGTTCAAGCAACAATGACACCCTGACGGGTGACGAGAATGACAACCGCATCGATGGCGGCGATTATCGCGACATAATTACTGGCAATGGCGGCAACGACGTCCTGATCGGCGGCAGTGGGGACGACGTCTTCACTTTCGCAGCCAACTGGGGAGCGGACGTGATCCGCGACTTTGAAGTCGGCGGCGATATTCTGGATATGTCCGCGAGCGGCCTGACATTTGCCGATCTGTCAATCGTACAGTCTGGTGACAACACTGTGATAAGTGATGGCAGCGGCAACAGCATCACCCTTTGGAATGTAACCGCCACCGATATTGACGCCGGTAGTTTCAGCTTTGATGGCACCATTCCGGCTACCGAAGAAGACTTCGGGTCTGACACCTATATTTACGACCTGGCAGATTTCGACGCGCCATTTGCTCTGCTGCCAGAACCCGGCATGCTCCCGAACGTGGAATTCTCCAACGAGACCCTGAACATGTCTTCGGTTCGGGTCATCCACAGTTATGAAGCCTATAATTTCCAGGATGTGAGCACCGCCATTTCCACATCCGCTCATATGGCAAACTATGGCCGGATCTGGCTTGTAAATGACACCAATTCGACCGTGAACGCAGTGCGAATTACCGAACGCGACACATTGTTCCAAAACATGGGCGAAATTGTCGTGCTTAGCCAGTCAAATGGCTACACCAGGGCAATCGACGGGATCTACAATACGTCTGTCTGGAATTTTGGCGATATATATTCAATCTCCACTGCAGGCTCCGCGAGCGGCATTCGGACAAATGGGCGGGACATAGACAGTGCACAGGGCAACTCCGGCCTTGTGGAGGTTTGGGCAGGTGGGGATACTGCGACCGGCGTCGACGTAGCTGGTGGTAACGAATACTACAACCTGGGTACAATCCGGGCTGGCGGCGAAGATGATGCCACCGGCATAGTTGTGAGCGCAAACAACGCTGTTGCCGTTTATAACACCGGTACGATCGAGGCCTATACTGGCGCCACAGGGGACCAATCCATTGGTATTCTGTTCAACAACATTCAAGAAGGCCATGCGGTTTATAACAGCGGAACCATCACTGCTGATATCGCGCTGCGGTTCAACACCACTACATTCAATTATGATCCCACCATCGAGAATACCGGCACGATAACGGGTGACATGCAGCTGCTGGGCGGCACCTTCAATGTAACCAACACAGGCACGATTACCGGTGATGTAACCATGGGCGGCGGTAACGACCGCTTCAATACCGAGAATGGTACTTTCATTGGCATTCTCAACGCCGGTGCGGGTAACGATACCATTCAGGCATCAAGCGGCGACGACACAGTATATTCCGGTTCCGGCAACGATATTATCTTCACTGGCGACGGCAATGACCGGATCGGTGCCTCAAGCGGCAACGATTATATAGACGCTGGCGCCGGGGATGACTGGATCGACGCCTCTAGCGGCAATGACACTCTGATCCTGTCAGAGGGCGACGACACCCTTTATGGCCTTTCCGGTACTGACGTTATCAAAGATGCCAATCTTCTGGACTACTCACTAGAGCAGGTTGGCAGCCATGTGTTGCTCACGTTCGAAGGCGAAGCCACAGGCACACTGCTGGTTCAACACTCCAACGTGCAGGCAGTTGAGCAGGCTATTTCACGCGGTATCGTCGGCCAAAGAATTGTTGGCAATACGGCAGCCAACAACCTGTCCGGTGCGGCGGGAGACGACACCCTGATTGGCAACAATGGCAACGATACATTGGTGGGTAATGCCGGCGATGACCTGATCGAAGGGGATCGTGACAATGACTTGCTTGATGGCGGTGCCGGTAATGACATTCTGATCGGTGGATCAGGCGACGACACGCTCGACGGTGGCGAGGGCAACGACGAACTGATAGGCGATGCGGGCAATGACCTGCTGAGTGGGAACAACGGAGACGACTCTCTCGCAGATTCGGACGGTACCGACACCCTTCGAGGCGGCGATGGTGACGACACCATCAGCATAACAGGCGCAGCCAACAGCCTTGTTGACGGTGGCGACGGGAACGACCAACTGATTGTTGATTTTGCCCAGGACGCAGCAACAACCGTGACCCTGACCAGCAGTGACGCAGGGGCAATCTCTACAGCCAATGACACTGTATCATTCACCGACATCGAGACGGTGACCTTGTCAACCGACCAGAACACGCAGTTCACAGGGTCGAGCGAAAATGACATCATCACCACAGGCGCAGGAAACGATACACTGACAGGCGGCGATGGCGACGACAGTCTGGACGCGGGCGCTGGCACCAATGTATTCCGCTTCCTTCAGGGATTTGGCAATGACACCGTTGCCGCAAGCGTCGGTAGCTCGGACATCTACGATTTCTCCAGTTCACTTGTCACTTTGTCAGACGTAACCTTCACCGATGTAGCGGGCGGCACGCTGATGGAAGACGGGGAAGGCAACAGCGTCCTGTTTGCTGGCGTTTCCTCTGATGACATCAATCTGGACAACTTCCGCTTCAGCAGGGTTGTGGCAGGGTCGGCCAACGATGATACGTTGACAGGCGATAGCCAAGACAACGAGATCTGGGGCGGCTGCGGCGACGATATGATGGATGGCGGCAGCGGTAACGATACAGTTTCCGGTGGCTGTGGCGACGATACAATCTCAGGCGGTTGCGGCGATGACACCCTGGACGGCGGCGAAGGTGCCGACCTTCTGATTGGCGGCGAAGGCACCGACCTTGTAATGGGTGGTTGTGGTGACGATACCGTGCAGGCCATCTTCGAAGCGGAAGAAGAAGCGGGCCCAGCTGCAATTCGTTTCTCTGTTCTTGAGGCCGAACAGGCACTTGAGGATGCATCTCATGCTGATCAGGTCACGGTGTCCAATGATGGCCTTTCCTACCGGTATGAAGGTGGGCGCAACCGCGAGGGTGTCGCCTCTTCAGATGCCATGGAAAGTGGCCAACATTATTGGGAAATCACCCTCGACGATGTGGCCAGAGGCGGCGGCAGCCTGTATGTGGCGATCGCGGCACCAGCAGATAGTGACTGGACAGAAGAACTGGCAGAAATTGAAGGCTCATTGATGCTACGCGGCAACGGCCAATCCTATGTTGGCGACGGCCGTCGTGCTCGGGTTGATGAACGCGGCCTCGATCGTATCAATGAAGGTGATGTGATTGGCGTTGCATTCGATGCTGACCTCGGGGCTATCTGGATTTCCATCAATGGTGTCTGGCAAAATGGTGCAACAGCGGAAGAGATTGCTGCGGGCGATACCCGTCATGCAGTGATGACCGGCATCACCGAGGCCTATGTGCCAACAGCCGGCGGTTATGATAACAACAGCCGCGGCGGCCATACGGCAACCCTTACATTCGAAAGCGACGATTTTGCCCACGAAGCACCCGAAGGTTTCGCCGGGCCTGTTGCCACAGTGGTGGGCGACCCCGGTGATACATTGGACGGCGGTGACGGCATCGACTGGATTGACCTTTCGAACGCGTCCGAAGGTATCATGATGGGCAGTAGTCGCCTCGAAGCCACAGGCGACAGCACTATCTCTGGCGACATCTACCGCAACTTCGAAAACATCCGTGGTACCACCCACGCTGACCAATTGGCGGCTGGAGATGGTGACAATGTCATCGAAGGCGGTGACGGCGATGATACGCTTTCCGGCGGCAATGGCGACGACACGCTTCTGGGCGGAGAAGGTGATGATATCATCCAGGGCGTAGAAGCTGGCGATGTAGTCGATGGCGGTGATGGCTATGATATTGTCAGTTACGCCCACCTTTCAGAAGGCCAACTCATTATTGCACGGGCCGCCCACCAGAATATCGAGGCTTATGAAGGCACGTCTGGCGACGACGAGATGCTTGGTTCATCAGGCAATGACACCTTGCGCGGCGGTGATGGCGATGATTCCATCTCGGGCAATGGTGGCTTTGATTCCCTGTCAGGTGGGGCCGGTGACGATCTCCTCCTTGTGAATGCCAACAATGATTTCACAACCCTGTCTGGTGGTGACGGTGAAGATACCGCAGATTTCCGGCAGGTTGGTACAAGCCTGACAATCGATCTGGCTGCAGGCACAGCAGGGCGTAATCCAAGCCCATCGTTTGACCTGGACAGCATTGAACATGTTGTCGGCACCCTCTTCGGGGATGACACCATCACAGGCAATGCCGGCAATAACTATCTAAGCGGCGAAAGCGGCGATGACCGGCTGGCTGGCGGCTGCGGCGACGATACGCTTGAGGGCGGCGCAGGCGCCGACACATTCGTCTTTGAAGCTGACTTTGTTTCCGACCTGATCACAGACTTCACCATCGGCGACGATGTGATTGATCTGTCGGCCATGCCGGCCACGTTCAGTACGCTGGTGATCAGCCAGTCAGGCCCTGATACGATCGTAGAAGTGCCGGATCATGGCGAAATCACCCTGGCGGGGGTGACGGCGACAGACTTGAGCGTTGACGATTTCTATTTCGGTGATACCTCGCTTGAGGGCACAGATGGTGACGACCTTATCCAAGGCCAATTCCGTGACGAGACCCTCGATGGTGGCCTTGGCGACGATACGCTCAGGGGCGGTGACGGTAACGACACACTCAAAGGCGGCGATGACAACGACCTGCTCGCGGGCGAAGCCGGCTCGGATGTGATCGATGGCGGGCTTGGGAATGATACCGTACAAGTACATGCTGGCATCGCTTCTTCTGCCTCCGACGTATGGGATACCGATGCTGTAACACGGCAAGTAACAATCGCCGAAGGCGGCATGACCTACAGTTATGAAGGCGGCCGCAACCGCGAAGGCGTCGGCGCAGGTGAAGAAATTTCCTCTGGTCAGTATTACTGGGAAATCACCATGGATGAGATATCCAGCGGCGGTGGCAATCTCTATGTGGCATTGGCAGCACCGGCAGGCAGCGACTGGACACAGAATCTGGCCGATATAGATGGCTCCCTGATGCTGCGTGGCAATGGCCAAATTTATGAAGGCGATGGCCGCAGGGCCGGGCGAGACGAAAAAGGCCTTGATAGCCTCAAGGAAGGTGATGTGATCGGCGTTGCCTTTGACGCCGACACTGGCGCGATCTGGATTTCGATCAATGGCAAATGGCAAAATGGTGCAACGGCCGCAGAAGTAGCCGCAGGTGACACCAGCGGCGCCATCATGACCGGCATCACAGAAGCCTATGTACCAACAGCCGGTGGACACAGCACCAGCAGCCGTGGCGGCCACACGGCCACCATCATTGTGGATAGCGACAGCTTCACCCAAAGTGTGCCTGAGGGCTTCTCGGCCTACGGCAGCATTGGTGCGGCCCCGACGGGTGGCGATACCGTCGACGGTGGTGATGGCGAAGACGTGATCGATTTCTCCCAGCTTGAAACCGGCGTAGACATGACCGGGGTTTCTCTGTCCGACGTGGGCGGCGCGCTCATCGGCGGCGACCTCTACCAGAATATGGAGCATCTGATCGGCAGCGCGCAGGATGACCTGCTTTCCGGCGGCGATGGTGATAACAACATCAGCGGCAACTGTGGCGATGATACGATCATTGGTGGTGCTGGCGACGATACGCTCACCGGTGGTGAGGGCGCCGATCTATTCACGCTGACCTCTGGCTTCGGTACTGACACGGTAACCGATTTCACTTCGGGTGAAGACAAAATCGACCTCCGCGGTTCAGGTTACGATTATTGGGATATTGTAGACGGCCTCGGTGATGTTGGCGGCGTAGCCACGTTTAACGACGGTAATGGAAACACGCTAACATTTGCCGGAATCGCCGCAGGCGATATCGACTTGGATGATTTCCTGTTCGGTGGTTCTATCATCCTCGGCACAAGCGTGGACGACACCGTAACTGGTACAGCAGATGCGGATTACATGATCGGCCTAGACGGTGCCGATAGTCTGTTTGGTGATGCCGGCGATGACACCCTGTTGGGTTCAAACGGCGATGATACGCTGGATGGTGGCGAAGGCTTTGACCATGCATCTCTCACCGATGGTGATGATCAGGTCAATCTGGAAACCGGTGTTGCAATCCTTGCCGAAGGCGAAGGCACTGATCAGTTGATCGACATCGAAGCGGCGCACGGTGGGTGCGGTGATGATACGCTTATTGGCTCTGGTGACGACGACTTGTTGACAGGGGACGCAGGCGACGACGTGCTGATGGGTGCTGGTGGTGACGACACGCTCACAGGCGGCACCGGTGCAGACAGTTTCGTGATCGGCGATGGCTGGGGATCGGACACAATAACCGATTTTACCGTTGGCACAGATGTGCTCGACTTCTCGGCATCCAGCCTTTCCTTTGGTGACCTTGCAGTCACCGAAGAAAACGGTAACGCCATCATCTCTGACGGGGCTGGCAACAGCCTGACACTTGACGGTGTAACTGCGGCAAGTGTGGACGCCAGCCTCTTCAGTTTTGGCGACACCATCACGGGCACTGCAGGTGCAGACAGCCTTGTTGGCAGCCTTGGCCGCGACAGCATCGTTGGCCTGGACGATAACGACACCCTGCTGGGAGGCGGTTCGAACGATACACTTGTCGGCGGCAATGGCGATGACCTGCTGGCTGGCGGTGCCGGATCAGACCTGATCAGCGGCGGCGAAGGTGATGACACTGTTGCAGCTTACCAGGATGAATCCGCTTCAAGCACAGGGCTCGATGACGCGTCTCATGCTTCGCAGGTCACCGTGCTGGACGGCCTTACATACAGCTATGATGGTGGCCGCAGCCGCGAAGGCGTTGCCGCGACAGACGAACTGTCTTCCGGCCAGCATTATTGGGAAATCACCCTTGATGACGTTGCTCGGGCCGGTGGTAACCTTTATGTCGCTATCGCAGCGCCTGCAGACAGTGACTGGACAGAGGATCTGGCGGCAATCAGTGGTTCATTGATGCTGCGCGGCAATGGCCAGACATATGTGGGTGATGGCAGGCGGGCCGTGCGCGACGAACGCGGCCTCGACGGCCTTGGTGAAGGGGATGTGATAGGCGTTGCCTTTGATGCCGATACTGGCGCGATCTGGATCTCTATCAACGGCGAATGGCAAAATGGTGCCACAGCGGCAGAGATTGCCGCCGGCGATACCAGTGGCGCGGTCATGACCGGCATCACTGAAGCCTATGTGCCAACGGCGGGCGGCTACGATGGCAGCACCCGCGGTGGCCATACGGCTACTATCGTTGCCAACGCCGCTGACTTTACCTATAGCGCCCCTGACGGCTTTGCGGCCTATGGCGGCGATGCCGCTGGCGGCGACACAGTGGATGGCGGCGAAGGCTTCGACGTTATCGACCTTTCGGGCCTGTCTGACGGTATTGATATGTCAGGCACTGCGCTGTCCGACGAAGGCGGCGCACTGATTGGGGCTGACCTGTATCAGAATTTCGAGGCCATTGTCGGCACCGATCATGATGATATTCTCAACGGTGGCACAGGCAACAACGACATCAGCGGCGGTGACGGCAATGACACCGTCACTGGCGGTGCCGGGAACGATACCCTTACGGGTGGTAATGGTGCTGATGTTTATCTGTTTGGCGCAGATTTCGGTGCCGATGTGATCGAGGATTTTGATACCGGCAATGACAGGCTTGACCTGCGCGGCGCAGGCATCAGCTTTGATATCGTTCTTGCAGGCCTTACCCAGGACGGCGCCGACGCCGTCTTTGAAGATGGCAACGGCAACAGCCTGCGGCTTGCAGGTGTTACCGCATCTGATATCACTGTTTCCAATTTCGTGATCAATGGCACGGTTGTGCTCGGTACTGCTGCGGCAGATACCCTCGACGGCGGTTCCGATGATGAATATATGATTGGTTCTGCGGGTGACGATCTGGTTCTCGGGAGCGATGGAAGCGACACGCTGGATGGTGGAGCAGGTAATGATACCCTTGAAGGCGGCCGCGACGACGATACGCTGGTTGGTGGCCAGGGCAGCGATGTTCTGACGGGCGATCAGGGCGCAGACCGGTTTGTATTGCAGGATGCTGCAGTTAACAGCAGTGTCACTGTCACCGATTTTGACACAGACGAAGATATCCTTGATCTCAGCCAAACCGATGTCACTGCAGAAAACTTTTTGAACAGTGTTGAGGAAATCACACAAGGGGGCGTCGCGGGTACGCTTGTGAATGACGATGATGGAGATACCATTTTCCTTCAAGGTGTCAGCATTGGCGAACTGGTGGGCGCAAATGTCCTCTTTTCTGGCGAAACAGATCTTACTGTAACTACAAGTGGCTCTCGCATTCGGGGCGGCAACCGTGAAGATACTATTGACGGCACCGCGGGTGGTGAGGAAATCGACGGCCGAAATGGCAATGACGTGATTGACGGGGGTGCCGGCAATGACACCATCAAGGGTGGCCGTGATGACGACCGCTTTGTAATGTCAGACGGTACAGGCAATGACATCATCGAAGACTTCAGCCTCGGCGATGACATTCTGGACCTGTCTGGCACAAATACCACCTTCAGCACGCTTTCCGATGTGCTGGACGCCGCAACTGAGACCACTCGCGGCCGCGATGAAGGGGTCCTTATTGATCTCGGTGGTGGCGACAGCGTGTTTATCGAAGGTGTCAGCCTGGGCGAACTGACGTTGATGACCATCATTGGCGATGGCAGCGTTATTCTTGACAGTGCCGGGTCAGACGACACCTTCAGGGCCACGTCGGACGCCGAGACCTTCACCTTCACTTCGGGCCATGGCAATGACGTGATCACAGGCTTTGATGTGGATGAGGATACACTTGATCTTACAGCCCTCAATATCACGGACCTCAGTGGGCAGGCGACCGAGACCACCCTGGGACGCGACAAAGGCGTCCTGATCGATACGGGTGATGGCAATACGATCTTTATCGAAGACCTGACGCTGAGTGATCTTCTCGCTGTCTCAACAACCTAGCGGAAATCCCCGGCGCTTCTGGTGCCGGGGACAGCTATATGGCACATTCGGCAGCATGCAGAGACCTGAAATATCAGTAACGTTGGACCCACCCTCGGCGGATGATTTCATCCGTTTCCGGGCGGATTGTGGCTGGGGCGAGCTCGACGAAACAGTTGCTGCCAAAAGCCTGGCAGCCGGGCTTGTGAATGTTTCCTGTTTTGCGGGCGACACCCTTGTCGGTTTTGGCCGAGCAGTGGGCGACGGTGTTCTCTATTTTTACCTGCAGGATATTATTGTGCACCCAGACTGGCGCGGTAAGTCCATCGGCAAAACGATTGTGAACGCCCTTATGGATGAAATCCGCAAGGTAGCACCCAAAGGCGCAACAGTTGGGCTGATGGCGGCCGATGGCAAGGAAGCCTTCTATGAGCAGTTCGGGTTCAAGAGCCGTCCGGCTGAAGGCTATGGCGCGGGCATGACACTGTTCCTCTGACACGCCTTCCTGAAGCCCCTTTTTCTATCGGTTGCATCACCCACACACGCGTGACGGTACACCCGACTTCAAAAATTATTCATATAAAACAACACACTAAAAGAAGCATCTTGACGGTGCAGTACAGTGTATGCACTGTACTACTACACGCAGTACAGTTGATTCGAGGCAATATGACCGACATAGGCAATGTAACAGTGCAGATCGTCACCGGGGACGCCCGGCCGATCTTCAAGCAGATTGTTGATGGCATCCGTATGGAGATCGCCACCGGCAGCCTGCCTGTGGGAACCAAGCTTCCAAGCGTACGGGGGCTGGCCATGCAACTGATGATCAATGCCAACACGGTTGCCAAAGCCTACGGGGAACTGACTGCGCAGGGCCTGGTGGAATCCCGCCAGGGGCTAGGTCTTTTTGTGTCCGAGCCACGACAGCTTCTTAGCGAGGAAGAGCAAAAGAAGCGCCTGAGCACCGCAGTGGACGCGTTTGTAAACGAGGTTGCTTACCTCGAATTTGAAACAGGCGACGTACTCCGCGAGATCGAAGGCGCATTGATAAAACTGAAAGGTGCCTCGGGCACCGGCGACAACGAGTAAGGAACCGAGATGCAGCATTGCATAGAGACAACCGGCTTGACGAAGCGTTATGGCAAAAAGCTGGCGCTCAAAGATTTTTCCCTGTCCGTCGAGAAAGGCGGCATCCACGCCATCGTGGGGTCAAACGGTGCGGGTAAATCCACCTTGTTCCGTGTCCTTCTGGGGATCACCACACCCACATCGGGCACAGCCCGCCTTCTGGGCGAAGACAGCACCACGCTGCCGCATGAAGTGCGAGGACGTGTGGGATATGTGAATGAAGAACATACCTTGCCGCGCTGGATGAAAGCGCGGGAGATCACAGCCCACCAACGGCATTTCTACCCCAACTGGAACCAGGCCATTTACGATAGTGTCATCGGCTATTTTGATGTGGACCCTGAACAGAAAGTCTCCGGCCTTTCCCGCGGGGAACGGGCTGGGCTCAATCTTTCCATGGCGCTGGCGCAATCACCCGACCTTCTGATTTTGGATGAACCAACGCTGGGTTTGGATGTGGTGGCACGCCAGTCTTTCCTTGAAGCCCTGATGTTCACCGAAACGGACGGGGGCACCACCATTATCTATTGCTCACACCAGATGGAGGAAATCGAGCGGGTGGCAGACCAGTTGATCATCATGGAAAAAGGGCAACTGAAGAACAACTCCAGCCCCGACGCCTTTGTCGACCGTGTATCATACTGGATTGGCCAGTTCCCGAACGGCATGCCCGAGAAATCAAAAATTCCGGGTTTCCTGACATCACGCACCATCGAAGGCCAGCACCATATACTGGTGGCCGATCAGGACGGCGATTTTGGCAGTTATCTGAAGCAGAATGGTGCCAGCGCCGTGGCCCGAAACCCGGTCAATCTGGAACGCGCCGTCAACGCCTTCCTGACAAGAAACCATAATACACCCGACAGCCGCGTTTAGGGGGGACCAACCATGTTCGAGATTTTTAAAAGCGAGTTCAAACGCTACCGCCTGTGGGCAGGCATTGCGACCGTCGTTCTCCTGGGCCTCTATGGCTTTATCGCCAGGCTGAAACCTTTCCTGGATCCGGACCCCGGCCAGACCGCCATGATGTATCTGAGCCTGATCAGCGCTGGTGCGATCTTCGGGTTTATCCAAATGATCCTGCATCGCCGGGCTAACCACTGGACATACCTGATCCATCGCCCGCTCTCTCCTGCCCGGATCTATCTGGGGATCGCGCTCGCGGGCGCCGCCGTGATCTCAATGGTGATTTTGGTGCCATGGTTCTGCATGGTGGGCGGGTTAGACGCATTCACCAGCACGGTTGTGGATGCGCGCCATTATACGTGGGGTTTCTTCCTGCTGTTCTGTGTCCTCACCAGCTATCTGGTGGGGTCACTGGCGGCACTTAACCCCAGCAAAGGGTCGGTTCTGCTGGCGATCATCCTTTTGTGGCTGATGGATACACAGCCCGAAAATGATTTCCTGCAATATTTCCCGATGATCGTTGCCATCGCAGGGCTTGTGGTGTTGAACATCATCAGCTTCAAACCGGATCTCAGCACCTATGTGCGCAAGCCATGGGCCATCGCCATGATGGTGGCTCCTATGAGCCTTGCCCTGATGTATGGCTCCGCCATGGGCACCACAGTATACTACCATATGCCAAAGTTTATCATGGGCACACATCCGGATAACAATCCGATCGACGGCACGATGTCCTACCTGTGGTCATTGGAGGCGCCTGAGCAACTTGCCTATGCGCTTGAAGGCAGCAACCATCCGCGCAAAGAAAGCTACACCAAGCAGGCCGAACTGGCCGATTTTGATTATATCGATGCGCGAGAGTGGGTGTTCCCGCGCCGCGGCCAGCTCTACACCATGGATCTAAGCTATGCCCTGATGCCCGCTGGCACAGGTAGCGTCTGGCAATTCTCCCACGATGAAATGCTCTTGATCGGCTATGGCCAGATCGACGGCAAACCAGCAGGCGCATTGGGTCAGAACGGCTTTATCGAGAAGCTTGAAGACGCGACGGATGCCGACCGTTTCACCGATGTGCCGATCCTGGCAGGTGAGAAGTTCCTGATGACACGGGGAACCATCTACCAGCTGGATTTTGTCGACCGCCATATGGATATCAAACATCAATTGCCTGAAGGCGAGGAATATATCCGCAAGCCTGAGGTGAAAGAAAACTTCGTCGCCGTTGTCACGACCAAGCGGACACTGATGTTTGATCCGCGTGTGCTCACGGAAGACTATGGCCCAGCGGAACCGGATTATAGCGTGAACCATCCAACCGATGTGAGTGGTTTCTCCTTCATCGATACCTACCGGCTGGTGGACGGTTACTTGCTGATGTATCGCAGCAATCATATGCGCGGGTTCGACCAACCCGGCACACAAGTGATCCACGCCAAGATGGGCGGCGAAACAGAACTTGTTCACGCCCGGGCTTACGATATCCATCGCCACCCGTCCTTCATCAGGCATCATTTCGAGGCAATTAGCCCCGTCATCATCGGCGTACACAGCACTTTCTTCTCGGCAACACGTCCCGACGAACAACCCCAGATGACAGTGACCAATTTTATGGAGGGCAAGTATCCGGCCAATGTTTACCGGGTCGCGATCATCCTGATGGTAATTTGTCCGATCGTTGTTTTCTTCCTGAGCCGCAGGCACAGCCTGGGGCGCGCACAAACCACCACTTGGGTGATACTGTGTGCGGTACTTAGCCTGCCTGCACTTGCGGCCTTCGTCCTGATGAATCCATGGCGACTTGATAAACCACTTACCTGATGTATCAATCGGGGTGCTGGCGCCGCCGGCGCCCCCAACACCAAAGCCCACAAGCGGCATTACGACAGCAAAACGGATAGACCCATGACGCCTTTCCTCCCTAAAGCGCGCCAACAGGTGGCGTGCGCCCTGATCCTGACCATAAGCAGCTTTCTGGTTACCTCGAAGGCAAACGCTGATGCACTTGATGATGCCATGAGGGCCGCCCGGTCCGCGCCGGAAGCCGTGCTGGTGAAACGCCAGGACCTCCTCAAAAGAGGATATCTTGACGCTGTGCGCCTGTCCCCAAACGGAGACCATATCGCCTACAGTCTCAATGAAGGGCGGGCGAACCGGCTTGGCCTTTATGACGTTAAATCAAAAACCCACCGAGCGCTGTTCACCAGCAAGATGGTTGACCAGATCTTCTGGTCGTTCGACAGCCGGTATCTCTTTCTGGAATCGGCACAGGGCGTGGCAGTCGCGTCGCTGGAGGCGCCAGACCTACCGTCCTTCCTGATCAATCTGGACAACGACAAAGACGAACATTTCTACCGGGTGGACCCAACTCACCCGCACGCCCTTATTGTATCGAAGCAGGTAAAAGATGGGGGCACCCATACCTTTTATCGCGTGCAGCCTGATGGCGAAAAAACAGCGCTGTTCACTAGCACCCATTATGTGGCGGATGTTCTGCCCGGCGGTCAGGCCAGGCCGACGTTTGTGCTGCGCCTCAATGATGAAATGCTTGAGCTGGTGCGTCTTGAGAATGGCACAGAAACGCGGCTAATGACCTGCGAGGCAGACGATCGGTGCCATATGGTGGCATATCACGCGGCTTCTGATAGCCTGATCATGCGTGGTGCTCTGGAAGGTGACCTTAGTGGTGTTCACAAAGTGAACGCCAAAACCGGCGCTCATGTTCAATTGCATGCCGATCCCGAAAACAGGTTCGATATTGCCTGGACGATACTGAACCCGCACACAGGCCTACCCACCGCCGCAGGGTATAAAACCGATCACACCGCTTTCTATGCGCTGGGCGAACAGACCAAAGCCATACTTCAGGAAATCGACAAACATGGCTCCGGCAACTATCAAATTTTGCGCGCCAACAGGGACCTCACAAAATGGCTTGTGTTTGGCGCTGATACGAAGGTGCCGGATGTTCGGCTGTTTGATACCACAAGCGGCAAGACCAGCCATCCATTCAGTCATTTCGAATCCGAAATAATATCTGAAAACAAAGAAACCTATGAGGCACTCAGAGCACCGCGCGTTCCCATTTGGTATATTGTCAGCGACGGCATGAAACAGCAGGGATATGTAACCCTGCCGCTGGGCAAAGACCCGGCCACCGTACCCCTTGTGGTGGCGCCCCACGGTGGGCCTTGGGGGCGCGATGACGGCGCCTTCGACACCGAAGCCCAGTTTTTGGCAAACCGGGGATATGCGGTGTTTCAACCCAACTTTCGGGCTTCCACTGGATTTGGCAAAAATTATACCGTCAGCGCCGATCGGGATTTCGGCAACGGCCGGGTGCAGCAGGATATCATTGACGGGCTTGAGTATGTCCTGGCGCGTGGGATTGGCGACCGGTCGAAACTGGCTATCTTTGGCCATTCCTTTGGTGGGTTTTCAGCGCTTGGCGGCGTGTCTTTTACGCCCGACTTGTTTCAGGTGGGGATCGCCGGCGCACCCCCTGTAGACCTCTCGAAATCAGTGAAATATTTCTCGGACATGGACCGGTCACCCGAGTTTAAATACCGGCTGGCGAACTTCAAAAAACTGACTGTCGATCTCGATGACCCCATGGATGTGAAACGCATCCGCGACAAATCCCCTGACGCCCATTGGCAGAAGATTTCCAAACCGCTTTATATCTGGGCTGGCAAGAAGGATCCCAAGGTCTCGGTCCTGAATGTGCGGGACTATGCTCTGCGCCTTGATGGTGCCGGCAAAACGATCACCTATCTTGAAGAACCACGTGCCGGGCACAGCCCTCACTCAGACATCGGCCGGGAAGCCTATTTCTATATGGTCGAAAAAGCACTTGCCGATCATGTGGGCGGGCGGTTGGAAACAGGCGTCAGCGAGCCCCTGCGCCGCCACCTCAAACGCATTACCACAATTGACAGAAACACCCTGCTAGCACCCGCCGCCGACTGACGACGCCCTGTCGACGCACGGTGGTGGACCCTGCCTGCCGCACCCTCGTTCCCTAAGGCGAGCGTACGGCAGGCAGACCCCTTTTAACCGACGATTTGTCTTGCCCATATGGCCGGGACCGCTAGTCTCTCCTGTAGGAGAGAAATGGCCTTTTCATGAACAACCGAGACGCTCAAAAATTACTGACACACCTGTATCAAAAAGGTGTCGCCAGCGCCTTGGCGGAGACATGCCTGCCTCGGTGCCTGCCCAAGGATGCACCAGAGGGGCGCACCCTAATCCTTGGCGCGGGCAAAGCCGCCGCCGAGATGGCCAAAGTAGCGGCACAAAATCTATCGGGCGATATATCCGGCCTTGTAGTCACCCGCTACGGCCACGGGGTTGACGAAGCCATCCCCAAATTCGAAGTGATCGAGGCCGCCCATCCGGTACCCGATGCCATGAGCCTTGAGGCGGCGGCGCGCATGCTGGCACTTACGGCCACCCTTGGCCCCAAGGACAGGCTCGTGTTTCTCGCATCAGGCGGCGGATCTTCCCTTCTGGCCTCACCCGCAAGCGGGCTCGCTTTTGAAGCCAAACAAGCGCTGATGCGGCATCTGTTGCACTCAGGCGCCACCATTCACGACATCAACTGTGTCAGGCGGCATTTGTCCACCATCAAGGGTGGGCGGCTGGCCTTGGCAGCGGGTGATGCCGAAGTTTTCACCTATGTGATCTCCGATGTGCCAGGTGACAGCATACATGATGTGGCCTCTGGCCCCACGGTGGCCGATCCCACCAGCCTTGCAGACGCTCGCGCAGTGATCATACGCTATGGGGCACCTGATCCCGCGGCAGTTCTGGAGCTGCTGTCCCGCAAGGAAAACGAAACCCCAAGCGAAAGCCCCCGAAAATGGCACACCCATCTGGTGGCCAACGCCAGCGATTGCCTGACTGCCGCAGAGAAGGCGGCCACGGCAAAGGGCCTGAAAGTGATCAACCTCGGCCCTGATCTGGAAGGCGAGGCGCGAGAACTTGGCACCGCCCATGCCCGCCTGGCGCTTGAACGGCGCGATAGCGGCGTTCCCACCCTGATCCTGTCAGGTGGGGAAACTACCGTAAGCGTCAAAAACCCGAGCGGCGCAGGCGGACGCAATATGGAATATGCCCTTGGCCTCACGATCGGCCTCCGCGGCGCTGAAGGCATCCACGCGCTGGCGGCGGACACGGACGGCATCGACGGCAGCGAGGACGCGGCAGGTGCTTTCCTCCACCCCGACACACTGACGCGCGCATCAGCAAGCGGCCTGTTGGCGCAAGCAATGCTGGACAACAACCTAAGTTATCGTTTCTTCGCAGGCCTCGATGACCTTCTCGTCACAGGCCCTACCCGCACCAATGTGAATGATTTCCGCGCCATTCTGGTGAACCCACCAGAGGAGTGACCCACTAGCGGAAAGTGGGCCCATGCACCCACGCGGCCAACGAATAGCGTGTTCCACCCACAACCGGGATCACCCGGTGGAGGGCAAAACTTGGGAAGGCGATCAGGCTGCCTTGTGCCACAGATTGGGCCCTCACATGACCGTCCATATTCACCTCCAAAATCCCACCTTTATAGTCAGTTGGTGCACTCAGTTGCAGAACAAGGCTGAGCTTGCGGGTGATGGTGGACCCAGACGCGCCGATATCAATATGCCAGTCATAATAATCGCCGATTTGGCCAGGGGCCGCGCCCTCGTACCGAAGAAGCTGAAAACCCTCGTCAAAACCGGCAAGATCAAAGGGAAAATATTCCTGTGATAATTTGGATATCGCGCGGATCATCTTGGCAGTGAACCAGGGAAGGGTATCGTCATCGAACCAGGTGCTTCCAGCGGCTCGGATTGCCTCGGCGGCAGTACCCCCCGACAAACGGGCGCGCTTCATGCCAAGCGTATCACCAAGCGCGATGATTTCCGCACACTCATCGGCTGCCAGAAAATCCGCGACAACAACCGGACCCAGTGAGAAACCCCGGCAAGAAAGCCCCTGAAGCGCCTGTGCAGGCGCCTCCATATCAACCGATATCAAGGTCATACAATTCGCAAAGCTCAATCACTTCATCAAGTCCCACATCATATTGGCGGGCGATGGAATTAAGGGATTTTCCGCTATCGATTGCGGACGCCAGAACAACCTCGCTCACCGGCCATGCCAGCTCAAAGGAACGGCTGGTGAAATCGTCGTAATCAAGGCCGATACCGTCATCATAAAAGTGTGAAACAGCCATGGCATATCCTCTGAAAGACAAGGTTTCTGCTGTTCTTCTGCGCCTCCACCAGATATTTGAAAAGCGGATAAATTTGATAGATAATATCGAAAAATCAAATAACAGGATTTCCCGATGGATATTACTCAGGCGCGCACCTTTCTGGCGGTTCTTGAAACAGGCACTTTTCTGGGAGCAGCAGAAAAAGTGAATGTCGCCCAGTCAACCGTGAGCACACGCATCCGGGCGCTGGAGATTCAACTGGGCCAAGAGCTGTTTGTTCGCAACAAGGCTGGCGCCGTGCCGACGCGCGTGGGGTTATCCTTCGCCAGGCACGCACAAGCCATTGTGCGCATGTGGGATCAGGCGCGCCTGTCGCTCGCCATGCCCGAAGGCCAACGCAAGATGTTGTCTATTGGCGCACAGCCCAGCCTGTGGGACGGGTTTCTTCTCAACTGGTTGCCATGGATGCACACCCATGCGTCCGAGGTGGCCATTCGCGCCCAGATGATCGCCTCATCCCACCTTCTGATGCAGCAACTGACCGACGGCACCCTTGATTTTGTGGTGCTGTATCGCCCGGAGGCCCGCGCGGGGTTCACTGTGCGGCAAATATTCGAAGAGCAACTGGTTCTTGTAACCAGCAAAAAAGGGCAAGTCGGCTTTTCGGAGGACGACTATATCTATATCGATTGGGGCCCTGAATTTGAGGCAGACCACGCGCTGAACTTTCCGGACATAGCCATCCCAAATCTGCATTTGAATGTGGGGTCGTTGGGGGTATCCATTCTCGCCAACAGTCCTGCATCGGGGTATTTCCCACTTCGGATCGCAGCCCCTTTTCTGGAAGAAGGCACCCTAAGCCACGTGCCTGGCACCCCCACATTCACCTACCCGACTTATGCCGCTTTCGCGGATGACCTTGATCCACAATTGGTTCAAACGGTCCTTGACGGCATCGCGCGTGTCACTGAGTTGGCCGTGCGAAACATCAGCCCTAGGTGATATTTTGAGCAGCACCCTGCAGCCTATAGGTAGGGCCAATTCCATTTGCGGTAGCACCGGCCTTTCCCTATAGTGGCGGGCAGTCCGCTCTATATATGATTGTTTATAAAAGAGGAATTTCTGTGGCAGACCCTTGCGCCAGACCCACCCGGCACGGACTATATTTTGCCACGACTGCACTCTTCTTTTCTGCGCCGATGGAGGTCTTTGCCGCAACCACCGATCATGCGGATGCCACACTGACACTTGTGGAAGAAATCACTGTCCATGCCCGCAAGCGCGATCAACGTCTTGAGGACACACCGGTTTCGATCAGCGTGGTGGGCCAGACGGCACTTGATGACTGGACATTGTCTTCTCTTGAAGACCTTGAGCTTGCCGTGCCAAACCTGCGCACAGGCGCGCAATTTGCCTACAATAACACGCTGACATTAAGAGGTGTTGGCACCTTCAGCCGCAATATCGGGTTTGACGAACGTGTGGGCATTTATCAGGACGGCTTTTATCTGGGGCCTTCCTATGGCCTGAACCAAAACCTGCTGGATGTCTCGCAGGTAGAAGTTTTGCGCGGGCCTCAAGGCACCTTCTTTGGGCGCAACTCCATCGCTGGTGCCGTGACCCTGATCAGTGATAAACCGGCCAACGAAATGCGGGGCCGCGTGCTTGCCCGTATCGGCAACAAGGGCACACGAATACTGCAAGGGCGGGTATCTGCGCCGCTGTCAGGCACATTTTCCATCAGCGTGGCCGCAGGCCTGGAAAAACGCGACGGCCTAACCGAAAACATCTTTGACGGTACCAGCCTGGATAATCGGAACCGTACCAATATTCGCGCACAGGCCTACTACAGGAATGGCGACCATTTCACGGCGCACTTGAGCCTTGACCGCAACGAGCTGGACGAACGCATGCTGATCGGTGACCCGAACTCAGACAGCTTCGGCATCACGCCTGACCTTTCGGCCCCAGCACCATTTGAGGTCAATTTCAACACAAGCCCTACACAGAAGGTGGTAACCGAAGGCATGGGCCTGACCCTCGGTTGGGCGTTTGCAAGCGGACTAAGGCTTACGTCCATGACAGGGCTCAGATCATCCTACGCCGCGCAAATATATGACACCGACTATAGCCCCGCTGATATCTTTCATGTGGATTATGCAGAGGATTATGGGCATCTGTCCCAGGAACTGAAGCTCACCTCGCCCGAGGACAAACCTGTTCGGTATGTGTTTGGCCTTACCTATCTGGACCAGAAAGGCGAAACAGACCGGCATGCAATGGGCGGTGCACTCGCGCCCCTTCTGGGCATCACGCCGGGCGGGGACATGACCAGCATTGGCAGGGTTGATACCACCGCCTGGGGCATTTATGGCAATCTGGATTTTGCCCTGGCCCCCGGCCTGACCGTGTCTACCGGCCTTAGGTGGTCACGCGAAGAAAAAATGGCAAACTGGGACGTAGACACCACCCAGGCCCCCTTCTTCTTCCTCGCTACCGGCCATTTTGAAGACACCCGCCACGACACGGACCTTTCGCCCACCATCAGCCTCACCTACAAATCCTCAGGCAGTCTGAGCGCATTCGTGCGCTATGGTCAGGGCTTCAAAAGCGGCGGCTATAATCTCGACTATGTGAGTGCGGCCCTGTTCCCGAACCAGCTTGAATTCCGGAAGGAGAAAGCCCGATCCTACGAAGTCGGTATCAAGGGCACACTTGCCGGCGGGCAGGCGCATTATAGCGCCACAGCTTTCTGGGTGGACTATACCGATTATCAGGTAAACCAGTTTCTCGCGCTTGAAGGCGGCAGCACCGTTATCCTGATATCCAACGCTGCAGAGGTGCGCACGCTGGGGCTTGAACTGGAAGCTTCTTACCGTGTTTCAGACAGGTTTGACATTGCGGCCTCACTCGCCCTTCTTGACGCAGACTATCGCCACTTCCCGGACGGCGGCACCGGCGCCATGGACGTTTCAGGCAATGCGCTTGAGGCCCCTTCGATTGAAGCCAGTGTCCTGACAAACCATCGCGGCAACCTGTCCGCAACGCTCGGTTATTATCTGACCGCCGCCTTTTCCTACGCGAATGGCTATTATGTCACGCCTGACAATATAAAAAGCCAACCGCTTCTGGGGGGCGGAAGCGTGCCTTTTGGCTATATTGAAGCGCGACATCAGCTGGGGCTGAAAGCAGGCATAGAAAACACTGCAGCAGGCTGGCGCATCGGCGCGTTTATGCAAAATGCGCTGGATGAAAACAGAATCACAGCAAGCCTGCGAGATTTCTTTGGCACCATCGTGGAAGCGCGCACAGTGCCCCGCATCTATGGGTTGGAGCTGGCCTGGTCTTTCTAGGGAAAGACTAGAACGTTCGGCCTTGGCCGGGATGGAAATTCAGCATCAGGCTACCATAACTTTCCGCGATATCCTTCTGCACGGCTGTTTCCCCCATAAGGTTGAAAAAGGCGGCGATCTTTGCCCTGTCCGCGAAAGTCACATCATGGTTGGGATCGGCGGATGGCTTGACCACCAATGCAAATTCAGGCGCGCCCGCATCCAGTGTTTTCTTGACCGCCTGCAAAAGCACTAGGGCTAGTGTGGCACTTTTGAGGTCATGCCTGTCCAACTGCAAAAGGCCGGTACCCCGCGGCGCACCCGCGACCACCTTTGTAGGGTCCTTGGCGCGAAAGATCAGGATGGCCGTAGGGTTACAATCTGTCTCCGGTTGGTTCTGGCACCGAAGCTGATCATCAGTTTCCTGCAGGCTGTCTGTGCCGACCACATCCCGATCTACCCAGCATGTAGTTGATCGCGCCAGATCACACACGTCGAAATGATCCAGCTTGTCTGCAGCTCGGGCCCAGAAAGCGTCCTGATCATCATAATATACCTTCATCAGCGTGTTCATATCGCTGTACCAATGATGGCTGAACAGGTAGGTGCCGCTTTTACTGACCATCACCCGCACGCGCGCCAGTTCGAACATCTGTCGGGTATCGGTATCCCGCTGGGCTTCTTGGTGAAGCTGGCAATAGAATTTATAATCGATGCGTTTGAAGGAAGCGGTTGTCGCTTTGTCGATCATATCGAGTGTGCTGTGCATACAGGCGCCAGCCATACTTTTCATGAAATGCAATTGCACGACACGGCCCAGAACCGGATCAGGCAAACCGCCATCACCGATGCCCAACAGCGTGATTTTTTCCTGCCAGTCATCCATGCCGGATGCCTCCGGCAGATAGCTGTATGTGAAACTATTGAACAGGCCCTTGCCGCCAGCATAGCGGAACCCTTCAGGCATTCGCACAGAAATGACATCGGAAAAATCGGGCAACTTGTCAGACGCACGACTTGTGTGCGCCAACACCAGCGCCAGCAGCATCAAAACCAAGGAACAGCCCAATCTTGTCATATGCTTATCCCGTTAACCGGCGCATCAGCGCCTCGAGGGGCCCGCGTCTGAAGAAGCGGTCCCAAAGAATAGCATACAAAAGCGACGCGACAGCGAAAAGCAGCGCGGCCGCCAGCACAGTATTGGATGACATGAATTCATTGTGCTGGTCAGCCAACAGGCCCAACGCCTGAAGAGTCCCCATGCCCACAAATATATGCGCAAAATAAAGCGTAAGCGTCTGACGCCCCGGCGCGCAAAGAAGCCTTAAGATCAGGCTACTTTCAAACAACGCAGCAAAACGCAAACAGGCACCAACAGCCAAGAGGGCTGCACCCATCCCCGCCAGCATATAGAGGGGACCGGGGGGCACTGGCTTGGTAAGCAACAACGGCACAAGGCTTTCGCCATCAATTGTTGGGGCGGAAGTCACCAGCATGTCTGACAGCGCCTGTGCCCCCAAAAGCACCAGAAAGCCAACAGCCATCATCCATCCTTGCATACGGGCGGCCGAGAGCGGCAAACGGGCCAGCAACAGGCCAAACAGGAAAAAGCCAAGCCACGGCACCACAGGATGCCATCCGTTGAAAAGCAGATTGCGGATGAAGCCCTCCACTGTCCAGAATCCGCTATAGTCCAGCGTTTCCCAATTCCAACCCGCATCGTAATCCAACACCATCAGAAGGATCAGAAAACCAAATACAAGCGAGATGATCGCGGCCCCGATCTGGACATTGCCGGCCTTCAGGAACAGGCTGCCCAAAAGGAAATAGAAGGCGTAATAGTGAATGATGTCAGCCGGGAAAATCAGCATATTCAAAAGGCCAATCGCCAACAGGAAAGCCGCCCGCTTCAAAGTGATGACGAACGATTGGCCCGGCCCCATGAGCCCCATGCCGATGCCCGCAAGCGCGACGAAGGTGGCCGCAGCCCTGCCCTCGAACGCACCAAGAACAGCGCTGGAAAAGCTCAGATCGCCGCCACCGCCCATGACCACAGAGAAATTGACAATCACCATGCCCACAAAGGCGACAAAACGTGCAAGATCAAGCCCGACAAGCCGGCCCAAAATACGTTCCTTGTCCTTTACCGGCTCATGCCGCCGTTTCTGAAAATGGTTGCCTGATGCAACCCCGGTTTCATCCGCCACACTTTCCCCCATCGCTGTGTGCCTATGGTATTTTTATAAAACTGCTGAAAGCACCAAAAAGTTCAAGGCTTTTCCGATGAAACCTGGGCCATATGGGCCGCAGCCAGTGCCGCCGTATGATCCAAAAGGCTGATATCGCCAACTTCCCCGTGGCCCGGCACCACAATCTGCGCATCAGAATAGGCGGCCTTCGCCAACCTCATCGCGCCGCCCCAAGTGGCAGGGTCGCCTTCCTTAAAATAGCCCAGACTTTGAGACGATGCCTCTCGCACCGCGCAACCACCAAACAACAGGTTTTGCGCCCCGAACCACACAATCAGATTATCCGCTGTATGCGCTGTGCCCGGATAGAGGATTTCGGCCGGGCCGAACTTCACTGTCGCGCCAGCCTCGGCGGGCAGATCCAGCATATATTCCGGAGCCGCTCCACCTCGCTCCGCAATAAGTGCGCGTGTAGTGGCAGATGCATAATAGCGGATGCCCCGCGCCTTCATCACGTTGGCCCCGGCCGCACGATCTTCATGAGAGTGGGTGGCCACGGCCATATGAACAGGCAAGCCTATGGCAGACTGGATTTCATCGAGGAGCATGGCAGTTTTCGCGTCCCCCCAAGCACTGTCGATCAACACAAGATGGTCCCCATCCCGTATGATCAAGCCATTAGCGGTATAGTGCGTGCCGTCGTCGAACGTGTGGCCGGATGTATGCAGCCATACCCCGTCCACCAAGGGCCTGATCGTCACATCATCGTCTGAGGCCAAAGCTGGGTGGCACAGTACACCCAAAACCAAAAGTAACGAACAAACCATACGTATCATCGGCGTCTCCTCTTGCTTTCCTCAGTATCGCGATCAACCACGGCAAAAAAGTGGAAACCCTGTGACAAACGAAAAAAGGCGCACCCGAAGGCACGCCTTGTGGTGTTCCGATCCGCCTGATCGCCCTAGCTGCGGGCCTCTTCACCTGCCGCGCGGGCCTCGTCCGGCGTGAAATCATAAGTCTTGTTGCAGAACTGGCAATTCACACTGATTTTGCCGTCAACTGTCATGTGATCCACATCTTCTTCAGAGAACTGGCTGATCACCGTGAGCAAACGCTCGCGGCCACAGCGGCATTCGTGTTTCACATTCACACTGTCGAACACACGCACGCCATCTTCGTTATACAGGCGGTACAACAGGCTATCGAGCGTAAGCTGCGGATCAAGAAGTTCTTCCGTTTTCACGCTGTGCATCAACACGCTTGCCCGGTTCCATTCCTCTTCCTGATTGCGTTCAAGCAAACGTTCCCGCCCTTCTTCACCGCGTGCCAGATGTTGCACCATGATGCCGCCCGCACGCCAGTTTTTGGTGACAGGATCATGATCGCATCGCAGGCGAATCTCGGTCGGTGTCTGCTCACTATTCATGAAATAGTTGCGCGCCACTTCGGAAAGTGTGTCGCCTTTCAGCTCAACAATGCCTTGATAACGGTCCATATCCTCGCCCTGATCGATTGTCAGCGCCAGATAACCCTGCTTGGAACCGATCAGGCCGTTAAAGGACGGTTCTTTGCCATATTGGGCCATCTTTTCTTCGTTGATATCGGCATAGCCGCGCAGGCGGCCAATGCCGTCAGCCTTCAGCTCATAATCCGCCACCATCATGGGCACAGGGCCACCGGATTTGGTCTGAACCGTTACAATCCCATTGAACTTGAGTATGGACCCGAGCAAGCCTGTCAGCGTGAGAAGCTCACCCAGGATTTTCGCCACAGGCTCTGGATAGTCGTGCGCTTTCAAAACCTGGTCCACAACAGTGCCAAGGCGCACGGCACGGCCACGCACGTCCATGCCTTCAATGGCGAAGGGACGGATTTCGTTGTCCCGGCTGCCTTCCGGGTCGCTTACTACAATGGGGGCTTCGCTCATGGGAACGTTCCAAACTCTATAAAAGGCCAAGGGCCCCGCAGGGCCCGATTTGAGGCGCTTTTATATCTTTCCGAGGCACCAAGCAAGGATTGCCTTCTGGGCGTGCAGGCGGTTCTCAGCTTCATCCCACACCACACTCTGGCTACCATCCATCACATTGTTGGTGACTTCCTCGCCCCTGTGGGCAGGCAGACAGTGCAGGAACAAGGCTTCGTCAGCCGCCTTTTCCATCAAGGCCCGGTTCACCTGGAATGGCTCCAGTGCACGCACGCGGCCGCCGGTGCGATCATCGCCCATGGAAATCCAGGTGTCAGTGAAAACAGCATCAGCGTCCCAGACGGCTGCCTCGGCGTCTGTCACCACATGGATATCACCGCCGTTGCGCTCTGCCCATTCAAGCACATCGTCATAAGGCGCGAACTTCTCAGGGCAACCCAGCATAAGGGTGAAATCAAATTTCACGGCGGCTTCAATCAGAGACGTGGCAACATTGTTGCCATCACCCACCCAGGCAAGCTTCTTGCCCTTGATAGGCCCGCTGTGTTCCTCGATGGTCATGATATCGGCCATGATCTGGCACGGGTGTGAACGGTCCGTCAGTGCGTTCACTACCGGCACTTCGCCTTCTTCCGCCAGTTCCATCACCGCATCATGGGTGTTGGCGCGAATCATGATGGCATCCACATACCGACTGATCACCCGCGCGGTATCGCCGATGGTTTCACCGCGGCCAAGCTGCATATTGCCGCCCTGCAGAACAACAGATTTGCCACCAAGTTGGTGCATGGCCATTTCAAAGCTGATGCGCGTGCGGGTGGAAGGTTTTTCAAAGATCATCGCCAGCGCATAACCGGCCAGCGGCGCGCCTTCATCCACCGCACCCTTGGGGAGATGACGTCGTGCCTCTTTCCATTCCTTGGCCGTATCCAGGATGTGCCGCAGCGTTTCCGCAGGGATATCCTTGAGGTCAATAAAATGGCTGTTTGGCGTTACTGTCATCTCACCTTTTCCTTTTCGGTTAAAGTCCGGGAGCGTTATGCCCCCGGAAGTCCATTTGCCCGCCAGTCATTGAGGGCACCGTCAAGCTTCTCGATCGCTTCATCAAGATGCTCGTCATCAATAATCAATGGTGGCAGCATACGCATGACCATATCACCGGCCACCGCAGGCAACATGCCGCGGTCGATCATATCCAACACCGCGTTCCGTGTTGGCACATCCGGCATGCGCAGGCCAGCCATCAGGCCCATGCCGCGCACTTCCTTGACGATATCACCATGCTGTTGCTGCAATGCGCCCAGGCGGGCCTGCAGCTTGTCACCCATGTTTTTAGCGTGCTCCAGGAAGCCCGGCGCCAGCATTTCATCCAGCACGGCGTTACCAACCGCCATCGCCAGCGGGTTACCGCCATAGGTGCTGCCGTGGGTGCCTACAGTCATGCCAGAGGCTGCTTCTTCGGTTGCAAGGCAGGCGCCCAGCGGGAAGCCGCCGCCGATGCCTTTGGCCGCTGTCACAATATCAGGCTTCACGTCTGACCATTCATGGGCAAACAGCTTGCCTGTCCGGCCCATGCCGCACTGGATTTCATCAAACACCAAGAGGAGGCCATTTTCATCACACAGGTCACGCAGCGCCTGCATCTGTTCTTTCGACAGCGGGCGGATGCCGCCTTCGCCTTGCACCGGCTCAACCATGATGCCGCCAGTCTCTGGTGTGATCGCTGCCTTCACCGCGTCGATATCACCAAAAGGCACCACATCAAAACCGTCTGGCAGGGGCTCAAAACCCTTTGTCAGCTTTTCCTGGCCCGCAGCGGCGATGCCCGCCAGCGTCCGGCCATGGAACGCGTTTGCCATGGTGATCAGGCGGTATTTGCCCTTGTTGCCTTTGTCATAATGATATTTGCGCACCATCTTGATCGCGCATTCGATCGATTCCGCACCAGAATTGGTGAAGAACACAGTGTCGGCAAAAGACGCCGCGCACAGGCGCTCTGCCAGCTTGGTCCCGAGCGGGATTTCATAGGTGTTTGCCGTGTGCCACAGCTTTTCGGCCTGATCCTTGATGGCATTCACCAGCGTCGGGTGGCTGTGGCCAAGACACATCACGCCAATCCCGGAATAGAAATCCAGATATTTTTTGCCGTTTGTATCATAAAGGTACATGCCCTCGCCGCGTTCGAACGCGACAGGAATACGGGCGTATGTTGGCATCAAGGGGCTAATCACTTCTTCTCTCCATGCGGCCGGTTTCCGGCTCTATAAAAGGCAGCAGCCGGAGGCTCCCCGCACTCCGGCTTTGTTGGGGCCAAGGATGCCGCTACGGCATGGGGAAGTCAATGGCGCCCCACCGCAGGATTCACGAATTTTTCTGCCGCCAACCGACAGTTCTTTTGAATTTGGGGAAAACCATAAAAAAGCGGGAGGCCGGACATGCCAACCTCCCGCCCAAGAAGGGTTGCCTGCATGGGAAAACGTTGCAGGAAACCCTTCCCAGAGAGCTCGTAAAAGCCTTAGAAGCGCGTACGCACGGTAATGCCGTATGTGCGCGGCTGGTTCGTACGGAAGCCAAGACGCGCCCGGCCGCCACGCTCGCGGTCGAACGACAGGTTGGCGTTTTCGTCTGTTACGTTGTTCACGTAGGCAACAAAGTCCCACTTCTCCCAGTTGATGCCGAACGCGAAGTTCAGCGTCTTGTATGGGTCCAGCTCCAGATCAAGTTCGGTTACATCAGCACCAGAGGCACCACCAAACGCCAGGCCAGATGTCTGGCGCAGGATGCTGTTGCCTTCGCCACCGGCTTCCTGGTCACCCGGCTGGGTGAAGATGGAACCGCGATACTGGAAGGTGGCAGACACATAGGCTTCCGCATCGTCAGAGATAAACTCGGCCGGGAAGAAGTATGTGGCTGTAGAACCGAACTGGAACTCAGGCACAGACGCAAGGCGATTGCCCTTGCGGACGCCGCCCAGAACGTCGCCGTTGCTGTCCACGACCGTTGAATCAAACTCGGATTCAATGAGGCTGCCTGCGAATGTGAATTCGAAGTTGTCCACCGGACGGGCCTTGAATTCTGCTTCGATACCCATGGTGTGCGCCTCAGGCACGTTGAAGGAAATACGGGAAGAACAGGAGCCCGCGTCCAAAGTTACCTGCAGGTTTTTGATGCTGGTGTAGAAAGCCGCGGCATTCAGGCTGAACTTACGCTTGTTCACCTTCACGCCTGCTTCATAGTTCCACAGCGTTTCATCGTTATAATCCTGGAAACCACCAAAGACCTTGAGGTCGCTTTCGTTACAAAGCGCGGTGTTCAAGGGGTCGTTCACACCACCGAGACGGAAACCCTTGGACACTTGCGCGTTCACGGTTACGTCGTTGGAGATGTCATAGTTGGCAAGGATACGCGGCGTGAAACCACTGGATGACGTGGTATCAACCTGATTGACCACACCGTTACCAAAGAGGCCAACCTGTGTAACGGAACGCTCTTCCCGGTAGCCATAGAAACGGCCACCGGCCGTTACCTGCAGGCGATCGGTAAGGTCATAGCTGAACTCACCAAAGCCGGAGATTTGCGTCAGCGTGTATGGCAGTTCGGAATAGAAAGGCGAATCCGCCGGTGCTACACCTGCGGCTGTCGCTTCAGCAGTGCCCGCACCCAAAACCGCGTCGGTAAATGCGTCATAGCCCGGCGTTGGCAGGAACTGACGATAGAAACGATCGGTCTTGGAGATAAACCCGCCCAGAACCCACTGGAGATCAGTGTCGTTATCAGACGCAACGCGGATTTCCTGCGTGAGGCTGTCTACCTTCGTGGTGTCGCGCAGGTTGGACGGCAGCATCACAGCTTCAACCGGATACTGCAGGTCAACAGATACACTGCCTGTAAGGGCAGAGGCATCGCGGCTGACGAGAATGTCACGCTCTGTGTAGCTTGTTACAGATGTCACCTCATAGCCTTCACCTGCGATGGTAATGGTGGCATCGGCGATCATGGTTTCATCCTTGAAACCTTCGTCGAGAAGCAGGAACTGCTCGCGCTCACCAAAGGTTACAGGCGCACGGCCATCAGTGGCAGATGCATCCGTGAACGGGTTGGCATACAGGTTGAACACTTCCTGACGGTTGAAGCCATCAGCTTCGATTTCCTGATAGATCACGCGCGGTGTGATGGAAACATTGTCGTTTGGCTGCCACGTAAGCGCCAGACGCCCACCTGTGCGAGTACCGCTGTTGACATTGCTGTCAGTGGAACCGTCTTCACGGCGCGCATCGATAAAGCCGCCATATTCGGTGTGGTAAGCCACAGCGCGAACTGCCACTTTGTCAGACAAAGGCACGTTGATCATGCCCTTCACGCTGCCACCGGTGCCACCGCCTTTGATCGTGTTGAGATCAGCCTCAAAGCTGCCTTCAATGGCATCAAAGCTTGGCTGGTTGGTGATGTAACGGATGGTGCCGCCAATCGAACCGGAACCAAACAGGGTGCCCTGTGGGCCACGCAGTGTTTCAAGGCGGTTCAGGTCATAGAGATCGAGATCAGGCGTAAAGAGCGAAAGCGAGATCACGGATTCGTCCAGATACACACCAACCTGTTCTTTCACGCCTGGCTGGTCACGGACGATCTGACCAGCAGATACGCCGCGGATTGCCACCTGGCTTTGGCCTGGGCCCAAGTTTTGAATCTGGAGGCCTGCGATATTGCGGGCAACATCTTCCAAGTTCTTGGAACCTGTGCGCTCCATGTCAGCCGCCGTTTGGGCGTTGATGGAGAAAGGCACATCCTGAATGGAGGAAGCGCGCTTGGTGGCAGTTACTGTAATTTCTTCAAATGCAAAATCGTTTGTGTCGCTGTCTTGTGCAGATGCTGCGCCCATTCCGGCAACGGCAAGCGCCACTGCGGATGTGCCCAGCAAGATAGTCTTTTTGGTGTTCATAATTCCTCCCTGTCCGGCCACCTTCGGCCGGTGGTTTCTTGGTGAAGCGGCGCATACCCATCCGGCGCCGCAACCCCTATAACGAAAAGGGAGAGCTTTTTAGGAATAGATTTTTGAAAATAATTTAAGGACCCTGGCCACTAGCTCAGCGATCGTTGAAAACATGTCACAGGTTGGGGGCGGCGGGCGCCCCAAAAGAAGCTAAACTAAAGTATCTAAAGACTTTTTCTTGCCCTACGCCTTCAGGCGGTAGCCGGTTTTGAACACGCGGTAAACCCACAGGGTGAGCACAATATTCAGCACTAGCGTATAAATAATGCCTGTCGTGAGATCACTGTCTGCGCGGCCAATGAAGCCATAACGCACGCCATCGATCATATAGAAAAACGGGTTCATCTGGCTGAAGACCTGCCAGCCGGTTGAAAGCCGCTCGATGGAATAAAAGGTGCCTGAAAGAAGGCTGAGGGGTGCGATCACAAAATTGGTGATCGTGGCCGCATGATCAAACTTCTCTGCCCACACGCCGGTGAGCACACCAATAAGCGACAGCATTACGCTCGCCGTAAGCGCATAGTAGATAACCGCCCAATAGTGTTCGATATGCATGGATACGCCCGGCATCAGCGCAAAGGCCGTGCCCACAGACACGCCAACCGCAAGGCCGCGGGTTACGCCGCCCGCAACAAACCCGATCGTTAGCTCCAGCGCCGAAAGCGGCGGCATAAGCGTATCAACGATATTGCCCTGCACTTTTGAAATCAAAATCGAGGACGAGGTGTTGGCAAAGGCATTCTGCAAAACCGCCATCACAATCAGGCCCGGCGCCAGGAACTGGGCATAAGGCATGTCCGCCACCATGCGGCCCCGATCCCCAAGTGCCAGCGTGAAAATGATCATGAAAAGAATTGTTGTGACAGCGGGCGCAGCCAGTGTTTGCGCCCAAACTTTCATGAACCGCCGTGTTTCACGGGTGTAGAGTGTCCAGAGGCCAACCCAGTTTACCGCGCCGATGGAACGGGACCCAAGCTCGGGATAGTCCTTTGATGAACCGGTATCGGCAAGGGTGGATGGGGTGGATTCCATGGCGTGTGCTCCGTAAAAAATTGCGGGCTTCACCATATGGTGACGTTTGGCCCCTTGGCAAGAGGGGTGCTTGGAAGATATAAGCAGAAGGGAATCGGGTGACTCGTCCGAGTCACAACCGCGCCTTCGGGCACCAAGAGATAATAAGGAAACGACCAATGGCATGGACGGATGAGCGGATCGACAAGCTCAAGAAACT
>JABXIS010000044.1 GCA_013372975.1 Alphaproteobacteria bacterium | reverse complement strand
GGCCTTGCCTGAAGCAGAAGCCGTGATAGGGCGGCGGTATTGAATGAACGGAGCAAACTTATGCGTTTTGCAATTATGGTAGCAGCCCTTGGGCTGGTGATGGGGGCGCCGGTTGTTGCGCCGACAAGCGTGATGAACAAGGCCGAAGCGCAAGCGGTGTCCATGACCATGGAAGAGCAAACCCTGCAGGCGCAGTTGATTGCGCTGGCACAGGCGGGCGATACGGACGGTGTCAATGCGCTGGTCCGCGCCAAGCTTGCCCAAGGCAAGGGGGCGATGGTGGCCAAGGTTGCGAAAGCGATGGCCTCGATGGGCGCGCAACTTGCGAGCACTGATCCAGATAGCGCTGCAGCGCTGGTGAACGCTGCGGTGACAATTGTTGGCAATCCTGCCGTTTCTGCATCTGACACCACCGCGGCGGACAGTGTTGGTGCTTCGGCGGGGCAAGCAGTGGCGACATTGAACGCGAGCGGCAATCCAAGTGCAGTTACCGCCTCCGCCTCTATCCAGCAGCAAGTGTCGGTCTCCAGCAACTCAACCGTTCAGTCGAGCTACATGTCCGGCATGAACAACCAGCAGACGGGTACGACCCAGACGGTCCAGACGACCCAGACGACCCAGCAGCAAACCGGGTCAACCAACACGGTGGTTGTGGTGCCGCCACGGCCAACTACGCCTGACACGCCGACGGTGCCTGTGATTGTTGAGCCCAACCCTGACCAGTCAGGCAGCCCAACCTAGGCGGTTGAGCGACATCAGAATTCCAGAAGGCCGAGGGTTTCCTCGGCCTTTTTTGTTTTTTCTCGCCTAATTCGTCATACCGGCGCAGGCCGATATCCCTGTGCCGGTGAAAACCGGCATCTACCATAGAGTCTCGCTTGTTAGGGAGGTCCCGGCCTCCGCCGGGACAACGACCAACTACCTCTCCCGCAATTTAAAACGCTGAAGTTTGCCTGTCTGGGTTTTGGGAAGCTCGTCAAGAAACGTGATCGCTCGCGGGTATTTATAAGGGGCAATGGTGTGTTTCACATGGGCCTGTAACGCTGTGATCAGGTCATCAGATGCACTATGGCCAGGTGCCAATACCACAAAGGCCTTCACAATCTGCCCCCGTTCTTCGCTGGGCACGCCGATCACCGCGCATTCCGCTACCGCTTCATGCAGCAATAGCGCCCCTTCCACTTCAGGCCCGCCAATATTATAGCCGGATGAGATAATCATATCGTCAGACCGGGCAATGAAGGTGAAATAGCCATCCTCGTCCTGCGCATAGGTGTCGCCAGTGACATTCCAGCCCTTCACTACATAGTTTTTCTGCCTGTCATCGGCCATATAACGGCAGCCGGTTGGGCCCTTCACTGCCAGTCGCCCTTCGGCAGGCGGGGGCAGGATGTTGCCTGCTTCATCCAGCAGGCATGCCTGATAACCCGGCACCACTTTGCCCGTTGATCCGGGGCGGATATCTGCCTGTTTGGCGGAAATGAAAATATGGATCATCTCGGTGGCGCCAATGCCGTCCATCAGTTTGAGGCCTGTTGCCTCATGCCACGCATGCCATGTGGCTTCGGGCAGGCTTTCGCCCGCAGAAATACAGTTGCGCAAGCTGCTGATATCCCGGCCTTCCAAAGCACCCAAAAGCGCACGGTAGGCTGTGGGGGCCGTGAACAGCGTGGTCACCTTGTGCTTCTCGATGCAGTCCAGCATCGCATCAGGCGTTGGGCCCGCGGGCAGGGCGGTTGTGGCGCCAAAACGCGCCGGGAACACCACCAACCCACCAAGCCCAAAGGTGAAAGCAATAGGGGGGGAGCCGGTGAAAACATCCTCTGATGTCGGCGCCAGAATATGGCGGGCATAGGCATCGGCCATTGCCAATATATCGCGGTGAAAATGCATGCAGGCCTTGGGGTTGCCCGTGGTGCCTGATGTGAAGGCCAAGAGCGCCACATCATCTTGTGCGGTTTGTACCGCCTCAAATGTTGCCGGCGCTTGTGTCATCAATGCTTCCAGCTCTGCACCTATTTCACCGAACCCAACGGTACGCAGCGGTGTCGAAGTGCTTTTCTGCGCAGCCTTCATCTCGTCCATCAGGGCGTTTTCGCACAGCGCCAGCTTGATTTCGGCTTTGTTGCAGATTGTTACTAGCTCTGGCGCGCGCAACAGCGGCATGGTCGATACGGCCACACCACCTGCCAGCAACACACCATACCAGGCGGCGATCATCATCTGCGTGTTGCGCCCGCGCAGTAACACCCGGTTACCCGGTTTGAGGCCAAGGTCGCCAGTTAGGGCATTTGCGATCCTGTTCGCTTGCGCGGTCAGGTCGGCATAGGTCCACTGGCCGTCCGCCCACAGGATGGCGGGGCGGTCGGGGTTTGCGCCTGCAAGCAGTGCCTCAGCGGCATTCAGGCGTTCGGGGTACTGCAGTTCAGGCAGGTCAAAGGTCATCTCTGGCCAGTCTGCCTCTTTGGGCAGATTGTCCCGCGTGAACGTATCTGTGTGTGCACTTTCAAACATTGATTGAGGCCTCCCCAGTCCTCAGGGTGTTTGTGTTATTGCTCCGCCAGAAGTTGCCGGGCAATTACCAGCTTCTGTACCTCGGACGCGCCTTCATAGATCCTGAGCGCCCTGATTTCCCTGTAAAGCTCTTCCACCTTCACGCCTTTCGTGACACCCATGCCGCCAAACATCTGCAAGGCTTTGTCGATCACAAGCTGGGCCTGGTCTGTGGCATACAGTTTGGCCATGGCGGCTTCACGGGTAACACGCGGTGCGCCGCTGTCCTTGGTCCAGGCCGCCCTATATATAAGGAGTGCACTGGCATCGATATCCAGCGCCATTTCGGCAAGCCTCTCTTGTGTGATTGGCAGATCAGCCAGAGGCCCGCCAAACAGGGTGCGGCCACGCGTGCGTTCGAGCGCTTCGGATAATGCCCTGCGGGCAAATCCCAGGGCGGCCGCCCCAACGGTGGACCGGAAGATGTCCAGTGTGCTCATCGCGAGCTTGAAGCCGGCACCGCGTGATCCCAACAGGTTTTCCTGCGGCACATGGCAGCCCTGGAAGAACAGTTTCGCGAGCGGGTGCGGGGCGATTACCTCGATGCGTTCGGCAATTTCAAGGCCGGGTGTGTCGGCGTCCACCACCACGGCCGATAGCCCGCGCGCGCCTTCAGCTTCGCCTGTGCGGGCAAATACGCAGTAAAAGTCAGCTATGCCGCCATTGGAGATATAGGTTTTTTCGCCCGATAGGCTGAACTCGCCACCCGCGTCTTTGAGGGTGGACGCGAGAGCCGCCACATCTGATCCAGCCTCGGGTTCTGTGAGCGCAAAGGCCGCGATTTTTTCGCCTGCTGCCACGGCTGGCAGGTAGGCGGATTTGATGGCGTCGCTGCCGCCCAGCGTGATGGCGCCTGACCCCAGCCCCTGCATCGCGAAAGCAAAATCCGCAAGGCCGGAATGTCGTGCGAGCGTTTCCCTGATCAAGCACAGGGAGCGCACATCAAGCGTTTCAAACATGCCGCCATAGGCCTTTGGCACGGCGTACTTCAGCCAGCCGCCGGCGCCCAATGCCTTCACAAGTGCGCGGCAGGTGCTGTCCACATCTTCATGTGCGCCGGGGGCCTCCACAATCGCGGGCAGGGTGGCTGTGGCCCAGGCCTCCAGCTCGGCCGCCAGCGTGCGGTGATGGTCTTCAAAAAAAGGCCACGCCAGAAAGCTCTGGTCTGTTGTCATCTTGTGCGTCATCAGTCGCCCTCAAACACGGGTTTCTTCTTCGCAACAAAGGCATGGTAGGCCCGTTCGAAGTCCTTGGTTTGCATGCAGATGGCCTGCGCCTGCGCCTCTGCTTCGATGGCAGCTTCAAGGCTCATGTCCCATTCCATGTTCAGTTGGTTTTTGGTCATGCCGTTCGCAAAAGTTGGGCCCGATGCAATGCGCCCTGCTGTGCCCTTTGCCTCATCGAGAACTGTGCCCTTTTCCACAATTTTATTGAAGAAGCCCCAGCGCTCGCCTTCTTCTGCGGTCATGGTTCGGCCCGTGAACAACAGTTCAGATGCCCGGCCCTGGCCAATGATCCGAGGCAGGATCGCGCAGGCGCCCATGTCGCAGCCCGCGAGGCCTACCCTGTTGAAAAGAAAGGCGGTTTTTGCATCCGGGGCAGCGTATCGCAGGTCCGATGCCATGGCCATAATGGCGCCCGCCCCCACACACACACCCTCAACGGCCGCGATGATGGGTTGGGGGCATCCTCGCATGGCTTTCACCAGATCGCCAGTCATGCGGGTGAACTTCAGAAGGCCGGGCATATCCATCCCAACAAGGGGCCCTATGATCTCATGCACGTCCCCCCCCGATGAAAAATTGCCACCAGCGCCCATTAGAATTATTGCTTTAACTTCAGGTGTATAGACAAGATCACGGTATAAATCCCGGAGTTCTGCATAGCTGTCGAACGTCAGGGGATTCATGCGCTCAGGGCGATTGAGTGTAATCGTAGCAACGCCGCTATCGTAGTCCCACAGAAAATGCTTGGGATTATACTTCGCCGGGTTCATTCAAATCTCCTCACTTAACTATATGTTGTCGGACAGAACTATTTTATCCAATATTGCTGTTAGGTTCTTTTGTTCCTCGGGAGTCATATTTCCGAAAATACCGCTCACCCATGAAGCGTGGTCCTTCGCCATTTTCTCGAACAGGTGTTGGCCCTTTTTGCTTAGTTTGGCCACCGCCGCCCGGGCGTCATCTTCACATTGGTTTCTTTCAACGAGGCCCTCTTTTACCAACGGGGTCAGTACCTGCGTGACATTTCCGTTAGACACCATCAACTGGCGTGACAGTTCTGAAAGCCGAATGCCCCCCTCAGGCGCTCTATAAAGATTCGCCAGGATATCGAACCGGGATAGAGAAATGCCATGCTTGGCCAAAAGTCTCGATTGTAGATCCTTTCTGACACTGTTGCCGGCGGATAGAAGGCGAAGCCAGGTGCGCAAACTTGTTTGTTGATTATCAGGAATATCTATCGAGTGGCTCATTACGCAGTTTCTCCACAATCGACGGCTAAGGCGTGACCGTTGATGGCGCTTGCCTCGGCTGAACACAGCCACAAAACTGTTGCGGCTACCTCATCTGGAGAAACAAGTCTCTTTGCCGGATTGTTGCGAATTAACTCGCGCAGGGCATCATCCGAACTTCTGTTTGTTTTTGAGACGATATTGGTGACCGCCTCTTTTACAATGTCCGTATCTGTAAAACCCGGACATACAGCGTTTGCAGTAACTCCGGACGCCGCAAGCTCTTGCGCCATCGCGCGCATTAAGCCGACTACCCCATGCTTCGCCGCCGTATAGGCGCTGGTATAGGCATACCCTTTCAAGCCCGCGGTGCTGGCAACTGTGATGATGCGTCCAAATCCCTTTTCCTTCATGTAGGGAAGCGCTGCACGACTGCAAAAGAAAGCCCCTGTCAGGTTGACACCCATCATTTGCTCCCAGGCCACAGTTGACGTGTGTTCGAGCGGTGCTGTTATCGCAGCGCCTGCATTGTTCACAAGGATATCTGGGAGTTTCTTGCTCGCAGCCAGTTTTTCAAAAGCATTTGCTACAGAAGCTTCTGAGGTGACATCCATTTGGATGATGCTAGCACCAGAAAGGGAAGCAGTAGCCGCTTTCAGTCGATCTTCCGTACGCCCTGCCAGTACCACACGGTATCCTGCCTCAGACAATCTTGACGCCACGGCAAATCCTATGCCTGATCCGCCCCCAGTTACCAGTGCAGTGTTTTTTTTCAACTTCGATGCCCCTTGTAAGGATGAGGATTTATTTTAGCACTAAATTAAATCCTCATCAACAGGTCCCTTTGTGGAGCGAAGGCTACCGATCTTGCGCTATTTGGATTGTTGCTATTTGGCCACATTGGCAGCTATAAATATTTTAGTTTGGGAAAATAAGACTTTCCGTCGCTAATCCAAACAGTTAGATGTGTATATTAAGCAAAGTTTTCAGTGATATGGCTCGGGCTAAGTGCTGGCCGTAAAAAATTTCTACCAAATGGGGTAAGTTAGATGAAAAAGAATCTTCCATTTATTCTGGTCTCCGGGCTGCTTGGTACTACGGCTCTTGCGCCAGCGGCGCTTGCACAGGATGCCAGTGCCGAAAAAGAACAGGTTATGTCTGTTTATGAGCGGTATCGTCCAGATTACGATGCACCAGGAATCCGCACGGGCAGTTTTCTTTTTTATCCGACTGTTGAAGCCGGCCTGAAGTCAAATTCCAACATTTACCTGCAGGAAAGCGGTGTAACGGACGATTTTATTGCTGTTATAAAGCCTTCGTTCAGTTTGGTTTCAGATTGGAGCAGCGATTATTTCTCCCTTAAGGCAGGTGCTGAAGTCGGGCGATTTTTTGATAATGGCGATGAAGACTATGAGGATTTCGATGTTGCGCTGAGTGGCCGCAAAGACATATCCCGTGGCACAAGCTTCTCTGTTGATGCTTCTTATGTGGAGGGTCATGAAGACCGGGGTTCTCCAGACGCCAATGGTAATCAGGTTTCGCCGGCCGAAAATTCAACTGCAAATGCCAAGTTGGGTTTCAAACGCGATCTCTCAGTATTGTCTTTTGCAGCAAATGTTTCTTTCGAGAAAAAAGATTTTGACGATGTTGACCTTAATGGTGGTGGCATCAAGGACAATGACTTCCGGGATCGTGATCGCCGTAAAGCCGAGCTGCGCCTCGGATATGAGATGGCTGATGGTTATGAAGCCTTTATTCGGTCGTCCATGGACCGTGTAGAGTATGACAACTCCAAGGCGAATGGCGGCCCACAGCGGAACTCTGACGGCTTCGAAGTTGTTGGCGGTGCGGCGTTCGATCTTACTGGTACTGCCAAGGGCGAATTTTTCGTTGGCTATATGAAGCGCGAATATGATTCTGATACATTAGGTTCAACGGATGGTATCAAATTTGGCGCCACGCTGACTTGGAACCCAAGCGACCTTACTACCTTTATTGGTTCGGTAAGCCGGAATATCAGTGAAACCACACTCGCTGGCGACGCGGATGCAGAAACGACGGCTCGATATAATGGCAATCCGCCAGAGCCAACCTACTCTTCTGGTTCCGTGGATACACTTGTCTCCGCACGAGTTGAACATGAATTGCGTCGGAATATCCTTCTGAATATCAGTGGTAGCCTGACAAAAATGAACTATCAGCTGATCACCCGTGAAGATGATATGCTGGCCTTTGGAGCGGGCGCGAAGTATTTGCTTAATCGCAACATGCAAATTGAAACGCGGTACGATTACAAATATCGCGACACAAATGTGGTCAACTCAGATTATTCCGCACACTCCTTCATGGTTAATCTGAAGGCTCAGTGGTAGCTTTCGCGAAGCTGGTTTGCTAAGATAAACCGAGTTTTGTTTGCAGATCAGGTAAATCAACATGCGTAAGCTTGTCTTAAATATGCTTTTTGCAGCGAGCCTAATCGGGCTCGCTGTTTCAGCTTCAGCCCAAAGTGACACTGCGCCTGGGTCATCGAATGCCGTGTCCAGGTATCAACTGGGCTCTGGCGACCAAATCCGCGTTACAGTTTACGGCGAGGAAGATCTCTCAGGAGAATTCGAAATCGATGGTTCTGGTTTGGTGTCTCTCCCCTTGATTGGGGCTGTCAATGTAGGTGGAGTGGACATTGATCGGGCTGAAACGCTTATCATCGAAAAACTGGCTGACGGCTATCTCGTTAACCCAAGAGTTAGCGTGGAAGTGATGAATTATCGTCCTTTTTATATTCTTGGCGAGGTCAAGAAGCCGGGTAGCTATCCATTTGTAAATGGTATGACCATCTTGAACGCTGTGGCCTTGGCTTCCGGCTTTACTTATAGAGCGCAGGAAAAGAAGGTTACGATCACCAGAGAGATAAATGGCGTCAAGACCAAGATCGAAGTGGATGACACCACATTTGTTCAGCCAGGGGATATTATTCGTGTCCCTGAACGCTTCTTCTAAATGCGTCGCACAGGCCCTTGAATATGTATGACAATCAGTATGTGAATAACGACAGCCGTGGACCGGTTACGGGACAGGCGCAAAATCAAGAAGATGCAGAGCTTGATATTCGGGCTCTGGTCCTTGTTCTGTGGCGCCGCAAATGGATCATTGTGAATACAACTGTCTTTCTTTTGGTGCTTTCTGCATTGGTAGTATTCCAGCTGACGCCTCGTTATACAGCTCAAGCTATGTTGGCAATTGAAACGAGGCAGAACTCCTATGTGGACCTTGAAGCTGTCATGTCTGGCGTTGGCACAGATCAGGCTGCGATCAAGACCGAGATTGATGTTTTACAGTCCCGGAGATTGGTAGGGAAGCTTGTCGATAGTCTGGCGCTGGTTGAAGATCCGGAATTTAACCGAAGCCTTGATACCAAGCGCAGCCTGATTTCCTATCTGAATCCCCTCTCGTACATGTCGGAGGCCTGGAAAACTGCAATTCTCGGGAGCACGGCAAGTACCCAAAGCGACGAAGAGCGTGCGATGGCTGTTCGCGCGAAGGTAATTGATAGTGTTTCGGCCGCATTGAAGGTTTCCAATCCTCCAAGGTCATATACGCTCCATGTGTCATTCGAATCCACGTCACCAAAAAAGTCGGCTCGGCTCGCAAATGAACTAGCCTCTATATACCTTACGGATCAGCTGGAGGTTAAGTTTGAAGCAACTCAGCGGGCGAATGAGTGGCTGAATGAGCGTGTTTCCCAATTGAGAGAGAAAGTGCGTTTGTCTGAACAGGCAGCACAAAGGTTTCGGGAAGAAAACCAACTGGTTCAAACGCAATCAGCTGGATTGGTGAATGAACAGCAACTGGCGCAGATCAATACGCAGCTGGTTACGGCAAGAACAGAGTTGGCGCGGATCGAGGCAAGGCAAGGGCAGATCGAGCAGAATGTTCAAAATGGCAGTATCGAACAATCAGGTTTGATTGAGGTCCTTCAGTCGCCATTGATTCAGCGACTGAAAGAACAAGAATCGGAGATTCAACGTCGCCGGGCTGAACTGTCCACTCGATATGGTCCGAAGCACCCAACGATGCAAAAAATCGAAGCAGAGCTCGCGGATATTAAGACCAAGATTTCGCTCGAAGTGGATAAGATTGTTGCCGGTATCCGCGGTGAAGCTGAAGTCGCAGCCATCCGAGTTAGGGCGCTTGAAAGCAACCTTGAGGGATTGAAACGTGAAAGCTTTACCGTCAGCCGGGCGCAGGTGCAGATGCGCGAGTTGGATCGTGAAGCAGAGGCCAACCGTCTTCTTTTGCAGACTTTCCTGACGCGCTTCAAGGAAACTTCTAGCCAGGACGGTATGCAGCAGGCTGATGCCCGCATTATTTCCGAAGCAGATGTTCCCACTTCTGCTTCCTTCCCCAAAAAATCTCTGATTCTTATGCTTGTCGTATTTGTTGGCTTGATCTTGGGCGTAGGCTTGGCCTTTCTGCTTGAGGCTCTTGATAATGGATATCGTAGCTTTGACCAACTTCGGCAGGATTTGCATTTGCGCGCCTTGGGGATGATACCACTGGTTAAGAAATCAGTTCTGCAGGACGGAAAACCTGAAGATTATATTGCTTCAAAGCCGAATTCCTCATTTGCGGAAGCTCATCGGAATGTTCATGCATCGCTGATGTTCAGCGGTTCGGATGGAAGTACCCCGAAGGTGCTGGCGGTAACGTCGTCTATTCCTGGTGAAGGAAAATCGACGGCCACACTGTGCCTGGCACAAATATTGGGGCGTACAGGGCTCAAGGTGCTTGTTGTAGAAGCCGATTTGCGTCGCCCGGTTTTCCGACAGCGTATGGGGATCTCAAAAGAAAAACATATTAGTTTGAATATGGTGCTTTCCGGTCAAGCGCAGGGCTCCGGCAAAACAGTCTACAAAGATGAGAAGACAGGCATTCATATGCTGTGGGCCGAGCTTACAGAAGATCCGCAGGAGCGCTTCACGTCGCCGGAATTCAGACACTTTTTGTCTGAGGCTCGTAAACAATATGACCTCGTGTTGCTTGATACACCGCCAATCATGGCTGTTTCTGATGCAATGCTGATTTCGAAGTATGCTGAAAGCGTGATGTATGTTGTTCAGTGGGAGGCTACGCCTAAGGGCATTGTACGTAGTGCTGTGAAGCAGCTTTCACAGACAGGCGTGCCCATTGCTGGTGCTGTGCTGACTCAGGTAAACCTCAAGCGTCATCGTGGGTACGGATATGGCGACCAGGGTTATTATTATGGTGGCAAGAGCAACTATTATACAAATTAGAGTAAGCCACATTGGCTAATAAATTTGACCAGGGGAAGGCTTTGTCTTCCCCTTTTTCATGGGCCCTTTGCCCAGATATGCCGGGACTTTCCATGAAGGCCATGAAGAGAAGTTGCATCGAAAATTTTGAGGAAAGAAAATGGCGGAGTCGGAGGGATTCGAACCCTCGAGGGCGTTGCCACCCAACACGCTTTCCAGGCGTGCGCCTTAAACCGCTCGGCCACGACTCCGTTTTGGTCAAATTGAGTTTGACACAAAGAACCGCTGCAGTATGCCGAGTGCAGCGGTTGCCGCGCACTATAGCCATCTAGGAAGCAAAGGCAAGAAGAAAAGATACTGTAATTTTCTGTCAGGAAGAGTGCTGCCAAGGGGAGCAACAGCGGCACAAAGAACACTGCAATCAGCCAAATACAACACCAGAGATTGCGCTTCATACCTTAACGCGCTATTAACCATAAATCTTATCTTTGTTTTTACTTCATGCTGCTTATGATGGGAAAAGCGAGAAAAGCCAAAGGAGGAATTGGGATGGTATTTGGGGTGCTTGCAGGAGGTGTGGCGACGCGGATGAGATGGCTTGTTATGGCCTTGTTCGCTGGATCAATGTTGGTTGCCGTTCCTGCCCATGCAGACGATATCAAGAGCTGGCAGAAAAATATCGTCAAAAAGATCGTTAAATCCCACATTTATCCTCGTTCGGCCATCTCGAGGGAGATTGAGGGCCGCGCCAAGGTAAGTGTGACTATTGACCGTACTGGCAAGATCACCGGCTTTGAGGTAATTGAGCCGACCGGAGAAAGCCAACTTGACAATGTCATCCCTAAGATGATGGAAAAGATGGATCCTTTGCCAGCCCCGCCAGACAGCCTGCCTGATGCCAACCTGACTTTCACCATCCCGATTGCTTGGCGTCTTCAATAGCACTTCCATATGAGTGAATACAAAGGGCCTTCTTGGGCCCTTTTTTGTTGTCTGCGCAGCAATGAAGGCGTCATCGCCGTGAAAAGGTGTCAGGGTCTGAAGCCGCTACGATCGCTTGCCTCCATCGTATGCTCGTTGTAGCCGAGCGTCTTGCTGTCCGATGCAATATCCTGCGTGGCGTAAGGTAATATGTGGGTCATCCAACAGCGTTCCTGAAATGCGCAGCGCAAATGCGCAAGTGCGGGAATATGGATAGGAAAAAAGAAAAGGGCCCCGAAGGGCCCTCAAAAGATCAGTATTTGTAATCGGGTTATTCGGCCCGGATAGTCGCCAGGAAGCTTTCCACTTGGCCACGTAGCTCGTCCGATTGTTGTGTCAGGAGTTGCGCCGCAGAAAGCACTTCTGTAGCCGCGGAACCAGTCGATGTAGCACCCTGGTTCACAGCGTGAATATTGGAAGTTACTTCTTCTGTGCCTGTGGACACTTCGCCAACATTGCGGGCGATTTCTTGCGTTGATGCATCTTGTTCTTCCACTGCAGAAGCAATAGACACAGATGTGGATTCGATGTCACCGATAATGCCTTTGATCTCGTCCATCGCGCGTACAGCCAGGTTAGTGGCCTGCTGCATGCCTTCCACCTGCTCGCTGATCTCCTGTGTGGCTTTCGCTGTCTGGTTTGCAAGAGATTTCACCTCGGAAGCTACAACTGCGAAGCCCTTGCCAGCGTCGCCTGCACGAGCGGCTTCGATTGTGGCGTTGAGGGCGAGCAGGTTGGTTTGCTCGGCAATGTCGTTGATCAGTTTCACCACGTCGCCAATTTTCTGCGCTGCGTCTACAAGCTGGGCCACATCTTTACCGGCGTTTTCCGTGCGGTTCACGGCGTCTCGCGCAGCAGCAGAAGACTGATTGGTTTGTCCTGTGATTTCCCGAACGGAAGCGGAAAGTTCCTCGGCTGCGCTTGCCACCATCTGAGCGTTCGAGCTGGCTTGCTGCGCGGCATTTGCCACCACTTCAGATTTCTTGGACGTATCGTCGGCCGTCTCCGCCATCCCGCGGGCTGCGCCTTCCATTTCGGAAGCAGAGTTAGACACGCCTTGTACAACGGCCATAACCGAAGCTTCGAACTGATCGGCCAGATCAAGCATGGCTTGGCGGCGCTCTGCACGAGCCTGATCTTCACGCTCTTGCTCGCGGATACGCTGCGCTTCTTCTTCTTCGCGCTTCTGTCGTTCCTGCTCTTCGGCGCGAGCTCGTTCCTGCTCTTCGCGTTCGCGTTGCTCTGCCTCAAGGCGTTGGCGTTCGATCGCATTTTCTTTAAAGATTTGAACCGACCGAGCCATGTCGCCCACTTCGTCTTGCGCTTCGGCGCTTGGCACTTCCACTTCAAGTTTGCCCTGTGCCAGAACCATCATTGTATCAGACAGGGCATTCACGGGGCGTACAACGCGGAACATTACAACCCAACCGGCAAGCGCACCAACACCGACGACCACAATCAACATGATGATGGAGAATGTCATATTGCCTTTTGCAGTGGATACTGCACCTTCGTTCAGGCTGCGAGAGAGATCACCGGCATAGCTGCTCATGGCGGCAACAGGGTCAGTCGCGCTTTGTGCTAGCTCCACCCACTCGCGCGGGGTCATGCCATAGTCGGCAACCATGTTGCCCTCCAGGTCCATCTCAGCAGCGTCTGATGCGTCATATACATCAAAACGGGTATTTTCGAAGTTCTGGAAAAATTCTTCCCGAATCTTCTTAAGCATGCCATCAATCTTGCTTTGGGTGATCTCTTCTTCTGAAATCGCCAGCGAGCTCACGATCCCCTGAACTTGCGTCCAGGCTTCCTTGCCCTGGCCAGCATATTGGGCGTTCAGGGTTTGCATGGCACTACGGATTTGGGAGCCCGATACAATACTGCCACCAAGGGACGCAGATTCACGCGTGGCATATTCAATCATGGCCCAAAGCTGATGCTTGAGCTGGATCACCTTGGTGATCCGGTCGTCACCAAATTCATAGTTGTTCTCAAGGATCATGCGCAGGGTCGCCGCCGTTTCGATCACATCTGTCATGGCCTTGGCTGTATCCCGACCACGCAACTCGCGGTTATCGGCAAGTGAACCCAGATCAGTATCGATCTGGTCGGTCATGTCTCTGTAAGCCTTGTAAGCGTCGAAAAATTCCTTTTTGGATTTCTCGAAATGTGCGTTCACACTGGCAAGAATTTCTTCATTTCCCGCTTGGTCATCAAATTCGGGAAGTTCGTCAAGCCTTGCTTGGATATCACCATAGGCATTCTCTATGGTGCCGCGGAATATAGATATTTTCGTACTAAAAAAGCTATCAACTTCCGTGGCAAAACCATAGGCCGTGTTGGTATAGGTTCGCTCATCGGCCATTGCCATCTTCAATTGTGCGATAGAGTCAATCACTTCGTTCACAGCCATCGCATTTGTGGCACGATCGCTATTATCTATCGCTGTAGACAACCTGCCCACCGTTAACGAGATGATCATAATCATCAAAACAGCGGTAACGAATAAAAGAAGATTTCGAATGCTAAACAACTTGCTTTGCATAAAACTATCTAACGCGGCCATGTTGAACTGCCCCTCGTAAAATCAGAGAACTTTGCAATCAGACTAAAGCTAACCTGTTCGATTCATTGCACATCACGGTTAATGAACCTTAAAGGCTTTGCTTGTTTCGGATGAAAAATGATTTCATCCTCCCCCTTGAACGCGATAGTAACGCCTATATTCTTGTGATCAATAGCCGCGTTGGATAAAAGAACAGGCTTTTTGCTGTATTTCAGCAGGTTAAAAGGTGGCAATAAGAGAATCATGACCCATTTTGATGCCATCGTTGTTGGAGCAGGTGCAGCCGGACTTATGTGCGCGCTGACGGCGGGAGGGCGTGGACGGAAGGTCTTGTTGCTGGAACATAACAAGTCTGCTGGCGCCAAGATCCTGATTTCCGGCGGGGGGCGCTGCAATTTCACCAACCTTGATGTGTTGCCAACCTGTTACCTCAGCGACAATCCACATTTCGCCAAGTCGGCGTTAAGCCGATACACCCAGTGGGATTTTATGGACCTTTTGGCTACTCATGGCGTTACTTGGCACGAAAAAACGCTTGGCCAGCTTTTTTGCGACCAGGGGGCAAAGCGGGTTTTAAAGGTGTTACTTGAAGAATGCGCAAAAGCGGGTGTGCTAGTGAAAACCGGAACAAAGGTGACGACAGTTGGCTCCAATCAACGGGGCTATACTGTGGAGACGTCAGCTGGTCGATTTTCTGCTTCCTCTTTGGTAATGGCGTCCGGCGGCCTCTCTATTCCCAAAATGGGCGCAACCGGTTTAGCGTATGACGTTGCGCGCCAATACGGCGTGCCCTTGGCAGAGTGTGCGCCGGCCTTGGTGCCGTTTACCTTCGCCGACAAGGACCTTGAATTCATGAAGCCGCTAGCGGGCGTTGCGGCGGACGCTGTCGTATCTTGTGGCAGCACCAGTTTCAGAGAAGCGCTTCTGTTCACTCATCGCGGGTTGTCTGGCCCTTCGATTCTGCAAATATCCAGCTATTGGCAGGGGAACGAGGCCATAACCATCAACCTGGTGCCGGATGAGGTGGATGTTTTTGGGTGGCTCAGGGAAAACAGGGCGGACCGTCCAAAAGCGCAACTGAAAACAGTTCTTGCTGAAAAACTGCCAGCCAGATTGGCTGACGCAATCGCAGCAACATGGCCGGGAACTATGGGCGCCTTTTCCAACAAGGAACTACAGGCCGTCAGCGAACGGCTTGCCCGGTGGCATATTACCCCGTCTGGAACCGAGGGGTTCAAAAAGGCAGAAGTGACGAGGGGTGGGGTGAGCACCCATGCGCTCAGTTCCAAAACAATGGAAGTAAAGGCGCAACCGGGCCTTTATTTTATTGGCGAATGTGTCGATGTCACTGGTTGGCTCGGAGGCTACAACTTCCAATGGGCATGGTCTAGTGGTTGGGCGTGTGCCCAGGACCTTTGAGATCAAGCGCTGTTCATTTTCGGACATATAAAGTGTTCGAAAATGAACAAATTTCTCCCATGGCAACTCGCCAAATTTAATTAACTTATTGTAATTACTTTATTTTATTTTTTGGCATGCCCGTTGCTATGTATATGGCAAACGGCCAAAGAGCCAAAAGATATACGACAGCAACCATAGCTTCTGACATGACCAAAAGGCAGCAGGGGCGACAGCGAGGAGAAAAGAAATGGCATTCCTGAATGAAGTAATCAGGCCCGACACGACAGAGAAAAAGAAACCTGCAGCGGCATCCCAAACAGGCTTTTGCCGTCGCAGGACCCGCCGATACAAATAAGAGAGAATCAAACTTCTCCGAAAAATGACACTCAGCGAGGACAAAAAGAGCGATCCGCTTCCAAGCCGCGGATCGCTCTCTTTTTTGTGGTAACTAGTCCCTGCACCACTAGTTTTGACCGAGTGGATCATCTCCTGGTTCAACAGGCTTTTTGGAAATGCCCGCGCCTGCGCCTTCCGCAAATTTCTTGAGTACAAGATCAGGCCCGGCCAGGATCATAAGCCCAAGTTGTTGTGATCCCTGCCATTTCACTATGCCCGCGAATTCACCGAGCTCTTCAATGGTCAGAATTAATTCTGTACCAAGAGGCAACTCAGTTTCACAGCTGACCAAAGTCCCTGCATGCGAGATATCTCTTATTTCGCAAGGGTAGCTATTGTCATTTTCGTCAACGAGCGTGCCGTGCCATAAAACCGGCAGGCGATCATCGCGGCGTTTGTCATCACCGGTCATAATTTGTCCTTCGTGGATCAAGAATGTCTTGCCCGTAAAGCTAACGGATTTTTTTCTTCGAAGAAAGCGGGTTAAGCTGCTATTGGAATTTGGCGGCGACAAAGATGCGCTGCCGACGCAACTGCTATAGCCAAAGGGAGCCCAGCGTGTACGGTCCAGTGAACATGATCAGGTCTGTCCTGTTCAATCTGATATTCTATCCTTTCACGCTTATTTACTGCGGCTTGTTTCTGATGCCTCTGTGTTTGGCCAAAACAGATGGGCCGGTGAGGAAAGGCATTCATATCTTCTGTAAGGGCTGTCTTCTGGTCGCCCGGATTACGGTTGGAATAAAATATGAATATCGGGGCCTGGACAAGTTGCCCAAGGAAGGTGCTTTGATTTTGGCAGCGGCACACCAAAGCAATATGGATCCTATCCTGACTTTCCCGCTCAGGAACGATGTTACGGCATTAGCTAAGAAACAACTGTTCCGCATTCCTTTCATTGGCACAGCGTTAAGAAAAATCAATATTGTTCGCATCGACAGAGAATCCAAAAAGGCCCATAAAGGCATGGATGTGGTTGGCAGGGAAGTAGTGGATATGGGACGTCCGCTTATAGTGTATCCCCAAGCGACCCGCGTACCTCCCGGACAATCCCGCCGCCTGAAAAGCGGTGCATATTATCTTCAAGAGGCTACAAATCTGCCGGTTTATACAGTAAGCACCAACACCGGTGTTTTCTGGACTAAAGGTTTCTGGCACCGTGGTGGAACTGCCGTTTTCGAGATTGATGGTCCCTTTGCGCCAGGACGCGACAAAGCGGAGTTCATGGCTCTACTTGAAGAAAAGGTTGTCAGGCGCTCGAATGAGCTGATCGCCGAAGCGGGATACGGCAAGTTGCTCGACAGGCCTTCGAGATAAATAGCATTTTTTCCTAAATTTAGCTTTGCTCGCGGCTTTGTGAAGAAATTCTAGCCTCTTCAGGGCTTGTAGATGGCCCCAGCCCTCCTAAACTGATATAAAGAAGAAAATGCGAGGGCATCCATATGACGGTGAAGCCAGAAAATCAGCCAACGGCCGACAATGGTTTTGACGATATTGCGGCAAGGCTGAAAAGCCACCATGAGAAATATGGCGATCTTTCAGGTATGTCGTTGCCAAAGATCGGCAATCTCCTGAAGAAAACCACAGCGGTGATGTTTCCCCATTTTGCCGTGGCGGAAAATGACGATCTGTCGTTGGAACAAAGGCTCCAGCTTCTCGAAGATGCCTTCTATGGGTTGGTTGAGCCCCTTTGTCGCGGCAAAGATGTTGGCTGCGCGCGCCTTCTGGTGCATGGGTTTCTTTCTGATCTGCCAGATATTGCAGATCTTTGTTATATGGACGCCAAAGCCCTTGTGGCAGGAGATCCTGCGGCGCAATCAATCGAAGAAGTGATCCTTTGCTATCCGGGATTTTACGCGGTTGTTGCCTATCGTATTGCCCATGCCCTGCATAAACGCAGTGTGCCACTGCTGCCTCGAATGATCACAGAGTATGCCCACCAGAAAACGGGTGCAGACATTCATCCCGGCGCCCAAATTGGGCATTCGTTGGCAATTGATCACGCGACCGGTGTGGTGGTTGGCGAGACAGCCATCATCGGCAACAACGTGAAGATATATCAAGGCGTGACCCTTGGCGGACTGAGAGTGGATCCTGACCAGCGGTGCAAAAAACGCCATCCAACGATTGAGGACAACGTGGTGATATATGCTGGCGCGACGATCCTTGGCGGCGAAACGATTGTTGGCAATAACTCTGTGATTGGCGGCAATGTCTGGATCACTAGGTCTGTGCCCGCCTGGTCTCGCGTAATGTTCCGGCCATGTGACACGGACGAGATCGTACCGATGCGTGCGCGCCGGGCCGTTGAAAACTAGATAACCAAATCAAAACAGAGATCCGGAGGGGAATTTATGAAAGCTGCATCCATTTTAGATGCTATCGGTGGAACACCTCATGTGCGCATGGGGCGCCTTTTTCCTGATCACGATGTATGGATCAAGCAGGAACGCTCTAACCCAGGCGGCTCCATCAAGGATCGTATTGCACTTTCCATGGTCGAGGAAGCAGAGAAGGATGGTTCCCTGAAGCCGGATGGTGTGATTATTGAACCCACATCTGGCAATACGGGCATTGGACTGGCCATGGTTGCCGCAGTGAAAGGCTATAGGCTGATCCTGGTGATGCCTGAATCCATGTCTATCGAACGACGGCGGTTGATGCTGGCCTATGGTGCTGAATTTGAGCTGACGCCAAAGGAGTTGGGTATGAAGGGTGCCATTGCAAAGGCGACGGAACTTCTTGAAAACACACCTAATAGCTGGATGCCACAACAGTTCCAGAACCCGGCAAATGTGAAGGTGCACCGTGAAACCACCGCACCGGAAATCATGGCGGATTTTACTGATGGATTGGATTACCTGATCACTGGCGTTGGGACAGGCGGGCACATTACCGGCTGTGCGGATGTTTTGAAAAAGGCATGGAGCGGCCTCAAGGTGCTTGCGGTCGAGCCAACCTTGTCGCCAGTTCTGTCTGGTGGCGAGCCGGGGCCACACCCTATTCAGGGTATAGGCGCAGGATTCGTGCCGGAGGTGATGGAAACTGATCTGTTAGACGGCGTGGTACAAGTTGAACCTGAGGATGCCAAGGAAATGGCGCGTCGCGCTGCGCGTGAAGAGGGCATGCTTGTGGGGATTTCCTCAGGGGCTACTCTTGCTGCCATTAAGAAGGCCATCCAGGATCAAAACTTGCCGGCAGGCACGCGCATTTTGGGTTTCTGTTATGACACCGGTGAACGGTATCTGTCGGTGCCTGATTTCTTACCGGAAGCCTGACCTCGTTCATGATTGAAGAAAAAAGGGCTGCCTGATGGCGGCCCTTTACCTATCTGCATCGCAGGCTGGTTATTCTTCGTCTTCGTCAACGCCAGAGCTGAACTGACCGCTTTCAAGGCGCACGATCAACGCTACATGGTCGCCGCGAATGGCCAATTCCTTGTATGATCCACGAGGGAGTGGAACGCCTTGATCTATGCAATGGTTCAGTACGGCTGCACCTACTTCGCGGTGCCCGAATTTGATCGGGTCAGTGCCATCTGAAAGTACGAGTGTAACAGAAACCTCACCTTCCTCATCGAGGCGGGAGATCACGTCTTTCAATGGTAAATTCGATGTTTTCCCCTGGCTTTCAAGGACCGGGCGAAGCGCCAATACAAGCTCTTCATCTGAAAAGATAATGCTGCGCGATTCCAAAATCATAGATCATGCATTCTCATGAAATGTGGGCCTGCACCAATTTAGGCAGAATTCTGGTCGGATGAAAAGGTTTTTTAAAATCAGGTGTTAGCCGAAGCGTGATTGTCTCGTGCTCGTTCTCGCCATGCTCTGATGATCGCGTTCGCGACTGTTGCCAGAGGAATGGCAAAAAATACACCCCAAAAGCCCCATATCCCGCCAAACACCAAAATGCCGATGATGATGGCATTGGGGTGCAGTTTTACGGCTTCGGAGAAGAGTAGGGGCACCAGAAGGTTGCCGTCCAGTGCTTGTAAAACAAGGTAGGCGATTACGGCCGTTGCTGCTTCGCTGCCCCAGCCCCAATGGAAATAGGCTACAAGGGCTACCGGGAAGGTAACGGCGGCGGCACCAAAATAAGGGATAATTACACTAAGGCCCGTGGCTACGGCCAGTAGCGTGGCGTAGGGCAAACCAATGATGCGGTAGGTAACAAATGCGGCGATGCCAACAATCAGGATTTCATAAACCTTGCCGCGGGCGTAATCGCCGGCACGTTCAAGAATTTCGCGCCATACTTTTTCCAGAACAGGCTTGTCATTTGGGAGAAAGCCACCGATCCACCCTAATATCTGTTCCTTGTCCTTCAGGAAGAAAAACACCATCACAGGCACAAGCACAGCATAGACCACAAAGGCCACAGCACCGGTTACGCCTGATAGTGAATATTGCAACAGTTGCGGGCCCAGATTGGCAATCTCGTTGCCAAGGCCCGTCATCCAGCCCTGGACCTGTGCCTCGGAAATAATGTCGGGAAAGCGTTGCTGTAAGGTCAACATAGCGTCTTGGATGCTGGCCACCATGGCTGGGCTATCATTAAGAAATTGAGCAATCTGCCTGAACAGAAGCGGTACTACAGTTAGCATCGCAAGAAGCGAAACCATCAGAAAGCCAAGATAAACTGATAGAAATGACACCCACCGACGAGAGCCTTTTTTTGTTAGCCAATCAATCGGGCCGTCCAGAAGAAAGGCGATGACAACCGCTGCAATGGCAGGCGCAAGCATATGCCCGAAAAGCGAGATGGCGATCACGCTGGCAATGGCAACCAACACCAGCAAAACCATTTGCGGGTCGGAGAAGGTCCGGCGATACCATTCGCTAAGCATGTTCATAAGGTGGCAGCTTTCTGGGTGTTTACTGTATCTGGCAATCTACAGTGCCAGTTTCAATCTGAACTGTGGCAGATTTATGCATGATAACCGCTGGAAGTACCACCATCCACGATTACATTGGCACCGTTCATATAGCCTGCTTCTTCGCTAGCAAGATACAATACGGTTTTTGCCACATCATTCGGATCGGCGGGGCCCCCTTTAGGCAAGCCGCCCGCAAACTTGCTCATGTCGCCACCAATATCGGCTAGCGCTCGCTCAAACATTGGGGTCAGCATTGGCCCTGGCGAGACAGCATTGATGCGAATGCCGTGGTCAGCGTAATCGAGAGCTGCGCTTTTAGTCAGACCAACAACAGCATGTTTGCTGGTACCGTACGCGGCCATCCATTCCGCACCAGAGCGGGAAAGAATGCTGCCAGTATTGATGATCGCGCCCTTGTCAGCCTTCAGCATTATCGGGATTTCATGGCGCATGGCGTACCAAACCCCCATCACGTTGGTCTGAAATACATCTTCGACCATGGCCATTTCCTGATCTGCGAATCGGGCAGATGAATGGCTGATGCCGGCATTGTTTACTGCGATATCGAGCGTTGTGCCATTATCTGTCGCCGCCAGAATGAACGATTTTACGGCCTCTTCATGTCGCACGTCGGCATGGTGATATGACGCGGAACCACCAGCCGCCAGGACATCCGCGACAACCCGTTCCCCTTCTTCGTCGATCAACCCGCAAAAATGTACGGTAGCGCCTTCATGGGCAAATGCCTTCACGATAGACTCACCAAAACCGGACGTACCGCCTGTAACGATTATTCTTTTGCCGTCAAAACGCATATCAGTTCCTTGTTACAGGGCTGCTCTAGCGCCAAATCGGACGGCAGGCAAGGAAACACTACAATCAAACAGCTTAGTGGCTGTGATCGTGGCTGTGTTTGTGGAGAGCAAAACGCGGTAAAAGGGTGGAGAAAAATGCCCGGGCGCCGGTGTGCACAAGGACAAGGCTGGTAGACGCCAGCCAAATTCCGAAAAGAACCTGCCCGCCCTTTGGCGCAGGAATATCCATAGGTAGCAATTCAGCGACAACTGTGGCCGCAAACCAAAGCGCCAATGTCCATGGTGCAACGTTTTGAAGTGCTGCGTAAATCTCCTTGAGGGAGGCACCATAGATCTTTTTCAAGGTTGCTGTGCACAGCAGGACAAGGATAAGCAAGGGTGCCATCAGGCGGCCTACAACAGCCATGAGGTCAATCACATGGTGCGTATCGTGTGCCGACATCATGACAACCTCTGAAGGGGCATGATGTAGATAATGCGCTCCAATCAAAAGCGTCAGGAACAATAATCCGGCCCCAGTGCCCAGCCGGTGTGCAAGCCGGGTTTGTTTGCTTGGTGTGGTGTTGTGATCTTCAAGCGGATGCAGGACCACATGTAATAGCGAACCTGCCGCGAACGCCTGCCAATAGCCCACTAGAGGTATGTCGTTCCATGATGCAAACATCACCATCAGGTAACCAACAATGGTCATAACGCCAAGAGCTGCCAGCACAGCAACACCAGCCCAGGTGGTCAGCACTGGCCGTAGCAGCCACCAGACAGCGATTGCCACGCCAACACGGTGCAAGAGAATGCCAGTTGCAACAAATTGCCCATGTTCGTGGCCATCAGCAAAGGCCAAAATCGCACCATCCGACGCGGCATGTACAACGAGAGCCAGAGCAGCAACCAGCAGCACAACCCGGTGTGTCATTTCTTCCGCTCGGTGGAACAAGAATTCTGCTATCCACGGCATCGAGAAACCAAAGATGGCGATCAAAATGCCAATGGCGCCACCATGTGCCAGCGCTTCGGGCAAAAGGGTCAAGGCGATCAGGCCTAGTACGGTGATCAGGACAAAGCCATCAAGCGCGCTCTTGAGCGCAGGTGTCCTCGATACCAGTCGCGCCAAAAGGGGCGCAGCCAATAGCACCAGAACAGATAAGATCAGGGCCAGTTCCAAATCATAACCTCATAACAAGCAATCTTGCATAGTTATAATATCACAATTTCGGATTCCAACCCAAATCTTCATATAGTGGCCTATATTCTCAGAAAAATGCCCGCAGGGAGCGAATTTGCCGCCTGCGGGTGCTGGAGAGAAACCAGTTTCTGATGCCAGTCGGTTTTCTACCGCTCTTTCTTGGAACCCCCCATAAGCCTCGCCAGGGCGTCAGCGGTGAAATAGGGTTCTACGGCATCAGTATGGGTGGCTATGAAGATACCGTAGCCACTTTTGGGCAAGCGCCAGAATTCTGCGCGGCTGAAATAGCTGCCGCCATTGTGCCATACCAGCGATCCGGCCGGATGGCCCGGTTCAATTGCCCAGCCATATCCATAATAAAAGCCTTCTTCACCCTCGGACACATGCGGCGCGAACAATAGTTTCTTCGATTCTTCGTTTAGAATGTCAGCGCCAAGAAGCGCCCGATGCCATATGAGCATATCTCCGACAGTGCTGAGAAGTCCGCCATTCCCCATAAGATGCCAGAATTGACCCTGCGTGCTGTCCAAAAGCTGTTTCTGGGATACAAGCCCGGCAACCGGTTTCTCGATCTCTGGAATTGAATGACCGCTCCAGTCAGGCCGGGAATAGCCTGTGTGATACATGCCCGCTGGTTTCCAGATATTCTCGAACAGGTAGCTCTCGTAGGAAAGCCCGGAAGCCAACTCGATGATTGCAGCCAATAGTGAATATCCTTCATTGGAATACTCATGAACAGTACCAGGTCGATGTTGAAGTGGCGCAGCAAACAGGCGACGCAAATAATCATCGCGACCAATAGCTTCTTCATCCCTGCCTATTGAGCCGGGTGCTGGCATGCCAGCTGTGTGTGTCAGCAATTGATGTATTGTTATAGCGGCCTTGTCAGCGGGGATATCCATAAAGAAGCGATCCAATCGATCATCAAGCTTCAATTTGCCTTGCTCTCTCAGTTTCAAAATCGCCGCCCCGGTAAACTGTTTGGTGATTGAAGCAATATCGGCAAGCGTGCCTTCATCGTATGGCGTTACTCCTTTAACGGCATCGCCATAGGCACGTAGATAGAAAATTCCATCTTCGTCAGAAATCCCGACGATACCCTCGAATCCTTTTTCCGCGGCTTCTTTGAGAATGCTCTCGACAGCGGCTTGGTCTATGGATTGGGGGATTTCAGTTGCCCTAAGTGTTGTAGAAGATATCAGGAAGCCCAGTATGATCGGTATGATAGTTAATCCAGGTCGCATTATGTCTCGCCTTCGTGTTGGTCATTATTGATGCTTGTTTGACATTGGGTTACGGATCACCGTAATTGAAGGTTGCTTGCCAAATATTGGGCTGAATTGTCCTGACGAAAAGGTTGAGAAACGTTGACGAGAAACGAAACAGCTGAATTTTCAAGGCTTTATGGAAAGAGATTCCAGATCGGTAGTGTGGCGGTAGATAGTTTACACCATGCACTTATCAGGCCGGATGACAGTGAAATTCGGCTGGAACCACGCCTGATCAGATTGCTAACGCGCCTTGCCGCAGCCCATGGCGAACCAGTGGCGCGAGAACTGTTGCTGGCAGAAGTCTCAAATCTTCCCTATACAGGTGATGAAGCGTTGACGCAGGCAATATCCAAGCTGCGTCATGCGTTGGGGGATACAGCAAAGTCGCCGCAATTTATCAAAACAATTCCTAAGCGAGGATATGCTCTCATTGCCCCGGTGGGTGAACTGGACGTGGATGTGCCAGAGAATGGACCTACCTTCAACCAGGTCGGTGAGCTGGAAAATCGTGACCAAGTTGTCACTTACGAGCCTTCAAGAAACCAGTCGATCTTGATGATTTTAGCACTGGCAATATTGGTGTTGTCTGGTCTGCTGGTATGGATTGTTCTGGGCAAGTCAGGTGAAACAGTGCGTGAGACGGAGATCATTCTTGATCAGGGTGAGCAGGAGTTCATTGAAAAGAAAGAGTAGGGCGTTCTGACCTAAACCCAAGTGCCGGCGTATGTTGTTGGGCTGGCCCCCAAGCCCAATTTGAAACGGGCAATGCCCGCACCGTCGACTGTATTTATCCCGCCCAGGTCCAGAAAACGGATACCGCGCTCTTTTAGGGCCAACATGCCGCTCCATAACACCTTGTTCTGGGCGTTGACTGCACGGCCAGCATCGCCTGACCAGCCCAAGTGGTAGGTTGCGCTGTTGCCATGTAACAAGAAAATAGCGCCGGCAACCTTGGCGCGCTCCTGTAAGCAACTGACAGAAAGAACACCCAAGGTTTGGTTCGCTGGTGCGAATCGTTGTGCAATATCGGCGTATAGGCTTACAAAGCCTGTAGGAATGGCACTGTAGCCACGAGTTTCCTGTTGGGCTTTTTCCTGTTCCAGAAGCCAAGAATATTGGTGGGCTTTCCTGCCTCCAAAACTAATGGTTAGGTTTGCCTTTTCGGCCTTTACCAGTTGGTTGCGCCACTTACCCTGTAAATTTGCGCGCAAAGCTTCCTCGTCGGCAGACAGGTCAATCCAGACAGTGCTGTGGCCTGTCATGATCTGTCGGAAGCTTTCGGCTTTCAAAGTTTTTTGTGCGGTGGGGGTGTCGGGCAAGTCGGGTTGAAAAGCCAGGAATTTCCATTTCCAAGGGTTGAAGGCCTTTTTTAAGGAACGAAACACCGTTTGTTGTTGCGCTTCGGTGGGGGGAGTTACCCATAGTGGGCCACGCATCAGCGATGTTACATCAAGCGCACGGTAGAAGGAGCGGTGTCCCAATAACGCAAAAGCGACGGCTTTCCCCTCTATCTCAAATATAGTTTGCGAAACATCTGCGCCAATTGCCTTCAGGGTTTCGCCGTAGGCCCAATGTTGCTGCAATGCGATCGGCCTGTCTGCAGGCAGAGTGTCCCACAGGCGATGATCGAGAAACTGGTTTGTGGTCAGTGTCGCTCTAGGCAAGGGTCAGTCCCCTTGATAAGGTCACTTCATGTTCTTCACGAGACAAAAGCCAGTAAAAAAAATAATGGGGTGGCGCATTGCACCACCCCGGATAACGATTGGCGCCATATTGGCAGCGCTCAAATATATCGCTTTGCCCCTCTTCGGCGGCTTGGCCCTGCTGGATTTGCTGCTTTATCTGTTTTTCCAGCATGTGCTTGAGCGCTGTTATGGCGTCCTCTGTTTGTTGTCCTAGCTATCTACCGATACCAGTTCGACAGTGAAAATCAGGGTCGAGAATGGTGGGATGGAGCGGGAACCGCGTTCGCCATACGCCAGGTCATAAGGGATGAAGAATTCATATTTCGCCCCTTCTTTCATCAGTTGAACCCCTTCGGTCCAACCTTTGATAACACCATCGAGCGGGAACTGCGCAGGTTCGCCACGCTTGTAGCTGCTGTCAAACTCAGTGCCGTCAATCATGGTGCCGGCATAGTGCACAGTAACCATTGACGTTTCTTCAGGGCTTGCGCCAGTACCTTCTTCGATCACACGGTACTGGAGCCCGCTTTCGAGAACGGTGATGCCGTCTTTTTTTGCGTTCTCTTCAAGGAAAGCAAGCTGCTCGGTTTTATGCTTCATGGCCATTTCTTCGGCCTTTTGCTGAACCTGTTCCATGGTCAGAACTTCGATCAGCTCAACGTCGAACACCAGCGTCGCATTGCCTGGGATTACGCCGCCTGCGCCAGAATCGCCGTAACCAATGTCAGCAGGAATAGCGAGTTCCCATTTATCGCCTTCTTTCATCAGTTGCAGCGCCTCAGTCCAGCCCGGAATCAGACGGCCAGCCGGGAATGTAGCGGGCTCGCCACGCTTGTAGCTGCTGTCGAATTCGGAGCCGTCAATCAGGCGGCCAGCATAATGAACGGTAACATAGTCTGCCGCGGACGGGCTTTTGCCTTCGCCACTTTCAATCACACGATACTGCAAACCGCTTTCGGTTACGATAACGCCTTCCTTCGCCTTGTTAGCCTCAAGATATTCCAGGTTTTCAGCGCGGAACGCCTCTCTTTCACTCATTGTGTCACTTGCTTTCTGTTCAGGTGTTTGTGTTTCAGATTGTGTTTCAGACTGCGCGGCGGTATTGCTGCCGCCATCTGCTTCTTTCTTCTCGTCGCTTTCGCCACTACAGGCTGCTACGCTAAGCGCAGCAATAACAGCTGCGGCCTTGAACGTTTTTTTCATTCTGGGCTCCCTCGCTTGGAATTCAGGGGACACTAGCCCGCAAAGGCGATAGGGGAAAGGAAAAAGCGGCGGACAGGTTTACCGAGAAGGGGAAATGATATGGCTCGTTCTGATGATGACGTGCGGCAGATGATTCTTGAGCAAATTGCAGGCACAAAAAGTGTCGCCCCGCGGGATATTGCACAAGCATTAGTCGAAGGTGACGAAGATTGGCGTAAGTATTTGCCTCGAATTCGTTCCGAGTCGATCAAACTTTGGCATGAAAACAAGCTCGTTTTTCTGCGCAAAAAGAAGGTGGTTTCGCCGGAGGGACTGAAGGGAGTCTTTCGGTTGACTAATCCTGACGCGGCGAAGTCATAGAGACTTCTTGGCAACGCGTTAAAAGGCTGGCACAATTGGTGCGCAAGAGAGGAGTGATCTTATGGGGGGTCATACACCACTGGTGGACAAGCCTGTATTAGACAGGCTGGCCGCAGAAGTCGGCAAAGAGTCTGCAGCGTTTTTATTGGATTCGCTTAAGGCAGAAATAAAGAGCACAGGGTCAAAGTTGGCAGTTCACGCCAATACAGGTGACCTTGAAATGCTTGAGGTGCAAGCACATGCACTGAAAAGCGCAGTGCGAAGCTTTGGTGCCATGCGGCTAGGTGATGCCTGTCAGGCGCTGGAATTTGCTGCGAAGGCTGAAGCCCTGCCTGACCTGGACGGGCTTCTCAATCAGTTTAATGAAATTTCGGAAGAGACGCTGGCGGCTTTTGCTACCCCCTGAGAGGGTGGCGCTTAGAAGGCTGTTAGTTGCCCAACTTCTGCTCGCAGTTCTGTAAGGCCCCAGCCTTTTTCGGACGAGGTCGCCATTACAATTGGGTGGCACGCGATGAACGTTTTCGCATCCGCCTGTGTCTTCTTCAGGATCTTCTCGCGGTCAGCAACCTTGAGCTTATCAAGCTTCGTTAACACGATCTGATAATTCACGGCAGCTTCATCAAGCATCTTCATGATCTCGCGGTCATTTTCCTTGAGGCCATGACGGCTGTCGATCAAGAGAAGCACACGCCGAAGGTTCGGCCTGCCGCGCAGATAGTCTTTCACCAGCCGTGTCCAGGCATTCACCTTCTTGCGTTCGATCTTGGCATAGCCATAACCGGGCAGATCTACCAAATAGGCGGGTGTATTCATCTCCTGGCCCATTTCGAAGAAATTCAGTTCTTGTGTACGGCCAGGAGTGTTCGATGTGCGTGCCAGGGTTTTCCGGCCCGTTAGCGCATTCACGAGACTTGATTTTCCCACATTGGACCGGCCAGCAAACGCTACCTCTGGGCGGTCAGCGTTTGGCAATGTCTTGAGGGATACAGCCCCCATGACAAAGTCAACGTGGCCGGCAAACAAAAGCCTGCCACGTTCAAGATCTGCTTGTGTGTAGCGTTCTTCTTCCACCTTATGCCTTGCCTTTGGCTTCTCGGCGAGCGTGCTCGCGCTTCATGATGAAAGACTGCTGCGCAATCGACAGTAGGTTGTTCCATGTCCAGTATAGCACGAGGCCCGCGCTGAACCCGGCCATCACAAATGTAAAGATAATTGGCAGGAAGCTCATTACCTTCTGCTGGGTAGGGTCCATCGTGGTTTGCGGGTTCAGCTTCTGCTGCAGCCACATGGTAACGCCCATCAGGATTGGTAGCACACCGATCGCAATCATCTGCGGTGGGTCCCACGGAATGAGGCCGAACAGATTCACCGGTGTTAGCGGATCAGGTGCTGAAAGGTCTGTGATCCAGCCGAAGAATGGCTGATGTCGCATCTCGATTGTTACATACAGCGTTTTATAGAGCGCAAAGAAGATGAAGATCTGCGGGATCATCGGCAGGCACCCTGCCATCGGGTTGATCTTCTCTTTCTGGTAAAGCGCCATCATTTCCTGCTGCAGTTTCTGCTTGTCGTCTTTATAGCGTTCCTGCAGCTTCTTGATCTTGGGCTGGGCGTCTTTCATGTGGCTCATGGATACATAGGATTTGTTCGCGAGTGGGAACAGGAGCAGTTTCAGAATGACTGTCATAGCAAGAATGGCGATGCCGTAGTTCCCGGTCAGACCAAATAGCCAGTGCAGGCCTGCAAAGATTGGTTTGGTGAAGAACCACAGCCAGCCCCAATCGATTGCGCGATCAAACAGGGTGATGTCATATTGCGCCTGATAGTCTTCGATCGTGTTAACAATCTTCGCGCCTGCGTAGAAGCGGTTGGTGGTTTCAAGCGTGCCGCCAGCCGGCACTGACTGCCAGTTCTGAACATAATCCACCCGGTAGCCGGTATTGGTTTTCATCATGCGGGCGTTGGACAGTTCGGCCTGCTGATCCGGGATCAGGGTGGTCATCCAGAATTTGTCTGTTATGCCCATCCAGCCGCCAGTGGAACTGACTTCAAAATTGCCGTCATCGGCCAGATCTTTATAGGTCGCCTCTTTGAGTGTGCCTTCGAATACACCAAGCGGACCTTCATGCAGGATATAAAGGCCGTCTGTCTTTGGCTCACCCTTGCGGCTGATCATACCATATGGCGCCATCTGAAGCGGTTCGTCAGTAGAGTTGATCACCGTTTGGGTGACAGTGAACATGAACTTGTCGTCCAGTTCCACTTTCATCAGGTAGCGCACACCATCTCCATTGTCCCACGCCAGCGTTGTTGGTTGGCCGGGTGCCAATGCATCGTTGTCTGCAGTCCAGGCGCTTGAAGCTGTTGGCACGAAGCCGGCGTTCTGGCCACTTGCCGTCCAGCCAAACCGTACATAATAGGCGTCGGGGTTGGCCATTGGTGACAAAAGGCGCACTTTGTCAGCGCCTTCTTCCATGCTTACCTTGTGATTAACCAGCAAGATATCGTCAAAGCGGGCTCCGCGAAGCGACAGGCTACCTTCCAGCTCAGGGTTGCTGATCGCCACGCTGCCGGCGTCTTCAAGGGCTGGCGATTGCTGAGCTGCTGTTTCAGCGCGTTCTACATCAATCGGCGCAGCTTCACGTGGCGCAACTGTTTCTTCCTGAGGGGCAAGCGCTGCCTGTTCGTCCAGATAAGCCTGATAGGCTTCCTGTTTCGGCTGCAAATAAAAGAAATTGTAGCCAAACAAAATTGCCATCGAAATTGCAACGAACAGCAGAAAATTTTTATTGTCACCCATGAGACGTCTTACCCTGGTCATCTGGCCGGTCGGTGCCAGCCTTTTCATTTGTTTTACACCCATAATCACGATCACGCGGCGCTGACACGGCAGGTTCATCGCTGGGATGTCCGCTTTGTGGCACAGGATCGTAACCGAATCCACCCCAAGGGTGGCATTTGGCGATGCGCTTTATTGCCAGCCATCCGCCCTTAAGTCCACCATGAAGACGCACTGCTTCGAGCGCATAGCTGCTGCAGGTGGGCTGGAACCGGCACCGTGGTGCCAGAAAAGGAGAGATAGCAATCTGATAGAACCGGACAAGGCCATGAAGAATCAGGGCAAGGGGGCTCATGCTTCGGGAAGCCTTCTCCTTTTTCTGATGCATCGCCTGTATCCTATTTGGCTTTTGAATGCCTTGGTTTTCCGCCCTTTAGATCGGCACCCGACGCCAGTTTTGCAAGGGCCCACTTCAGGTCGGCCTGCATTTTCTCGAAATTATAGTCGGTGGCGGCGGTGCGTCCGATCAGCACATAAGACCATCCCTGCAAGCCATGTTGCGGCAAAATGGCACGTGTTGCTTCCTTGAGGCGCCGGCGTGCTTTTGATCGGATTACAGCCTTCCCAACCTTCTTGGAAACAGTAAAGCCGGCGCGTGGTGCCGAATCACCCTCGCCAGGCATGGCCTGCAAAATGAAGCTGGGTGTTACCCATTTGCGTCGCGTGGCAGCCACGGCCAGATAGTCCGGTCGCTTGGTGATCCGGGCCAGCTTTGGGGCCGAGGTTGATGTTTGCGTCGCTATCATTTGCGTGAATTACTCAAGTCCAAAAACAACGAAAGCCGACCGGATATCTCTCGGTCAGCTTTCATCATGTGTGATAAAGGTGCCCATAGGGCGCCCAAGACCTTTACGCCGACAGGCGCTTCCGGCCTTTAGCACGGCGTGCCCGCAGTACGGCGCGACCACCTACAGTAGCTTTACGTGCACGGAAACCGTGACGACGTTTACGCACCAGCACACTTGGTTGAAAGGTCCGTTTCACTTGACTTACTCCAGTTATTCGCCTTGCTCTGCGGTTTTCCGCGGCCCGGCGTTCAAATTCGAGCGCGCTGTATAACCGCCAAGTTTGGTGAAGTCAACAGCACATATGCCAGTATTTCGCGCTTGTCTGGGCTTTCTAGCATATTTGGACCGTGTTTGGCCATATTTTGGCGTGATCCTCCTGTTGGGAAAGCCAGTGTGGCCCTATATATAGAGATGACAGTGGTGCTGTTTGGTGGCTCTTTCGGCAAAACTGTAGCAACAAGCCTATTAGTTTACTTGCTTTTCTCTGCAGGATAAGATTCAACAGCGTTTATGCCCGAGCATTATAAACCACTGACTTCGAGTCTCCGATCTCGACTATTGGTCCTCACCTTCCTGTTTGTGATGGTGATCTCGGCGCTTATTTATCCTACGTCTATTGCGGCATTTAGGCAGGATTATCTGGAAACCCGGCTGGAGAACGCCCAGATCGCAGCTCTTGCGCTGGAGGCGGCGCCCGGCAACATGGTGAGTCCCGAGCTCGAAGAGCGACTTCTGGCACAGTCTGGCGTGATTGCCATTATCATGCGGCGCGATGACAAAAGCCTGCTTCTGGGCTTCAACGTTATGCCCGAGGAAGTGTCCGCAACCTTCGATTTGCGCAATCCATCGTTGGGAATGTTGATCATGGACGCATTCGGCACGCTGGAAGAAGGTGGAAACAGGGCGATTCGTGTGCTTGGTGACCCTATGGTGCCAGGCACGCGTATGCTCGAGATTACGCTGCACGAATCGGGTCTCTATCAGGCACTCAGGAACTATTCCAATAATGTGCTGGTTCTTTCCCTGATCACTTCGCTCTTTACTGGCATTCTTGTGTATCTTGCGCTCCATTGGATGCTGGTACGCCCAATGCGCCGGTTAAAGGACCGGATCGTAACTTTCAGGCAAAAACCGGAAGCTGTTCAATCGCCGGGGCGCCAGAATCGGCGACCTGATGAGATCGGTTTGGTGGAGCGCGAGTTGGTGCGTATGCAGGATGAGCTCAGGCAAAACCTGAAGCAGAAATCCAATCTTGCGGCCCTTGGCGAGGCGGTGGCCAAGATCAACCACGACCTGCGGAATATTTTGGCAACTGCGCAACTGGCCTCTGATTCGCTTCAGCGCGTTGATCATCCGGGTGTACAGAAGGTGACGCGGCGGCTGGTGAATTCCGTCAGCAGGGCTGTTGCCTTGTGTGAAAGCACGATCCGGCACGGTAAAGCGGACGACCCAATTCCTGAAAAAAAATGGGTTGTGCTGGGTGATTTGGTGACAGAAGTCGCTGTATCGCTTGGGCTGGATGAGGACGATCAGTTTACATTCAATTGTAAAATGGATGCAGACTTGGCGGTTTATGTGGATGAAGAACAGTTCCACCGGGTGCTATTGAATTTGTGTCGCAACGCCCGTGAAGTGCAAGGTGAGGCAGGTGAAATCTGTGTGAGCGCTTCCAGGGATCCAGATGGCACTGTTCACATCAAAGTATCCGACAAGGGTCCAGGAATTCCCGAAGCAATAAGGCCAACTCTTTTCAAAGCATTTCAATCCAGCCGCGCCGGCGGCACCGGCCTCGGATTGGCAACAGCGCGTGACATTGTTCTAGCGCATGGCGGCCAGATAGGACTTGCCGAAACCAGCACGGACGGCACAACCTTTATGATCTGTATGCCCGGCGAGGAAAACAGCGGTTAAATCAGGGGCGATGAAATGCAAGTGAAAGCAAACGCAGGTAAGGCTGATACAATTGCAGACGTTGGGGGGCTTAAGGTCGGGCACGCTGTAGATGAGGTCGTTCGAACCGGAACAACAGTGATTATTCCGGATGCACCTGTAGCGATGGGAGTAGATGTGCGGGGCGGTGGTCCTGGCACGCGCGATACCGAAGCACTGGACCCCACTTGTCTTGTCGAGCGGGTTCATGGCTTGGTTCTTTCAGGTGGTTCTGTTTTTGGCTTGGCAGCAGCCGATGGCGTTACCGCCGCGCTAAGCGAAAAAGGTATTGGTTTGCCGTTGGGCCCGCGCGCGGTGCCGGTTGTGCCCTCGGCCATCCTTTTTGATCTCATGAATGGTGGCGACAAAAACTGGGGCGAGATTTCGCCATATGCTGATCTGGGGCGCAGGGCAGTGGCCGAAATATCCCTGGATGTACCACAGGGACGCGTGGGTGCCGGTTTTGGCGCCCGTGCCGGCGCCGTGCCCGGCGGGGTCGGTTCAGCTAGTTTGGAAACAGATGACGGTATTCGGATTGGCGCGATAGTAGCCGTGAATAGTTTCGGATCCGTCATAAGCAAGAAAGAAACCGAACATGGTGTCGTAGATTTGCCGAAGCTCGGGTTGGTTGGTGCGAATACGACCATTGCAGCGGTTGCAACCAATCTTGATTTTGACAAGGCAGCATGCAAACGGCTTGCAATGATGGCGCAGGACGGGTTGGCCCGTTCGATCCGGCCTATCCACACGCCTTATGATGGTGATACCGTGTTCGCACTGGCAACCGGCGCGAAACCAGTCGATGGCGAGATGGCGGCGATTATGGCCGTTGTGGGGACACTTGCCGCAGACTGCCTCGCACGGGCAGTTGAGAAAGCATTGGGTTAGCCTACTGGTTACTGATGCCTGCCCGCCTCGGGTTCCGCGTCCATCAGAAACTGACGTTCTCCGACAACAAACCGATCAATGATATCTGATTCGGAGATCGCTGCAGCAGCCAGGTCCGGCATCTTTAGAGCGACTATTGTTTCCAGGCGGCTTGCCGTACGGCTCAGGCGTGTTAGCGCCAGTTGTGCCGCAAACCAGGCATCCTGTTTGCTTTCAGGGTTGTCGGAATCTGCTAATTTTGCCTTGGTTTCGCGATAGGACAAGGTTTCTTCTCGAAGCGCCTTTTTAATATTTTGAAATAGCGTTGTAGCCTCCTCGACGCTCTCCGGCGTAGGGTCAGCCGTTGGTACAGCGTCAGAATCGCCGATCAGACTTGGCCGTTCAGGAGCGCTTGGCTTTTGCCCCGGAATGATGTTGGCCGTGCCCGATGTTTCAATGGCGCGTTGCCGTTCTAATGCATCAGGGACGGGGTCCGAAAGATTCGGCCAATCTGCCTTGCCTGTGGAACAAGCTGTCAGAATCGCGGAAGCGATAAAAATTGATGCAATTTTTCCCTGTTTTTTCACCATAAAAGCCTTATTTTTCCGCCACTTGAGGAACGTAACTTATCGGCGAAATATGGTCAAAACAAGAAAATGCGATTTCTCTCTTGCAATATAAATGCAATCTGATTAGGTTCCGCCGCACACCACGAGGCGATAACGCTTTTGGTGAAAATTTGATGGCAATGCACCGGTAGCTCAGCTGGATAGAGCACCAGACTACGAATCTGGGGGCCGGGGGTTCGAATCCTCCCCGGTGCGCCACTCAAAACAAGGGCTTAGCAAATTTTGCTGAAGCCCTTTTTTGTTTCTAGCTACCAATTAGCAACCATCAATTAAATCCGTAAGCCTTTTTTCTCGCCCTTTCGACTACATCGGCTTGGAAAGGATTCAGCTCTAAGCAAATATTCATTTCTTGTTGTGCGGCCTTGTCAGGTTCTGGGTCAACGCGTAAACCCCAAGATGCAGAAAACGTTTTTCGGCCATTCGAGGCAAATTCTTTTGCCTTCTCAGTGTCAATGGCCTGTTGAGCGACATATTGGGCAGTAATCTGCGCACCATTCGCCATGCCCTTGAATTGTTCCACCATAGCCGAATTACCTATTTGGTCTTGAACGGATTGTGCCAAGGCGTCATATAAGCCAGCACAGCTAGCAAACTGTTGCGCCAAAGTGTAAACGTCATCTTTGTCTATCGGGGGCTCGTCATCTGCGTTTAGAGGCAGCGCAAGAAGAAGAAAGCTAATCCCTGTTGTGGCGAGCTTGTTGTGTCTCATGCGAGAATCCTTACCAGTCTCTAGGACCATAACACGAATCCGTGGGCTAAGAAGATGTTTGGCGGAATGGGTGCTAGCACCAAGAGCGACGTTTACCGCCATCGTAAGGACGGGCGTTGTGCTCTGAAATCATATACTCGCTGACAGACTGACCCACGGCTGTGAAACCCCAGGCCAATGTCCGGCCATATCTATCCTTTCCCTCAACTTGGAGGATGATGGAGTCTCCGATAAGAGAAGCCAGCGCATCTTTTTGTTCGAGGGCTAGTGCCTTTTCACGAGCGCATTTGGACGACTTTATTTCCGCTGTGTCGTAGCCCATCAGTCTGATTCGGACATGTTCCTGGTCTCCGAGGCGTACAACTGTAATTGTGTCGCCATCGTAAACATATTCGACCTCAACCTCATTGGGATGAGCTTCACCACAAGCAACAAGCGACGCAAAAGCAAACAACAATATTAGATTTCTTAGCATCGGCAGCCTTTCAACATGCCTCGCGCGCGCGTGCGCGTAAAGGTGTGAAAAAACTCTATTGCGGTGGCGGGCAACATAATATTTCGGGCAGCCTAGTCTAAACGCGAATAGAACCAAAATATATAAGCGGTGCCCCCGCTGGTACTATGGCCTTAAGCAACAAACCCGCCGTTTCCTGGGGCCCCACTTAAATGCGGAGTGCCAGAAAGTGCATTATGGTAGTGCCTCCATTGGTACTATCGTAGTTTCAATTGTGGAACTGCCAAACATGTTTTTTGAGCCTCTGGAACGCCGTCTTTTATGCTTCAGTATTTCTTTCCAAGCAGCAATTTTCTTAACTGTGGTTTTTTTCCATTCGTTGGTTGGAGGAAAGCCATGCTGGCCCTCAATGGTACCAAAATAGGTGAGCCTATACATGCTGGGCTGATTTGAGTTGGCCCATCGCCCACCGGGACGGGTGACTTCGATAAAGCCAAGATATTCTGTTTCCTCTATCGCTTGCCTGATTTTGTTTCTTGTAATGCCGGAAGCTACCAACTGGTCATAGGTTGCCATTAGCCGCCCGTTTGCTTGGCCAGCATGATTCATGTGCTCAATTTCAAGAGCGCCAAGAAACTGCCTCGCATAAATCGATAGTGCCTGCCATGCTGGGGATTCTAGCATTTCTTGTGTATGCCAAATCCATTGCTGGCCTTTCGGGGGGCGCAGCGCGTCCCCCCTGTTGCCGTTATGCTTATTGCTGGAACGGCCTGTGTTGTTTGCTTTTCCGAATGCCATGGAAATGCTCAATCATTGTCGTTGGCGTGAACGAGATGAACAATGCTTCGCAATATGTAGCGGCCATGTGTGCCGGGAAAGCGACCGCCATGCTTTTCATGAATCGTTTCAATTATCAGCCCTTCGCCGCGAAGAATGTGGATATAGGCTGACCACCTTGGCGCAGGGTGGGTGATGGGTGTAACCCCCCTTTCACCTACGCGAATGAGCTCGTTAAGGGCCCAAGCAACGCGGCCACAGAAAATCTTGGTAGCGGCGCTGTTTTCTCGAACGATTATGACGGTGATTTTATACTTAGTCATTGGCCTGCCCTCCCTTGATGCCTGCTAGAAAGGCGATGGTGGGTGCAAGGTGCGAAGGAATGCCGCATTTTCGCGTAATCCACCGCAGGGAGAAATTGTGGGCTTGGCGGTGCGAGAAAACCCGCTTATCATGTCTTTGAAAATCTGCTGAGGTTTTCTGATTTGCCCCTTGTGTCGCTGCAACGACACTTGGGGTTTTTAATTTCTGAAACCTTTTCATTGCGCGGCCCCCTTTTCGGAAGTGGAGGTGCGCACGTTCGCTTCGATGTAGGCGTCCAGGTCGCACTGGCGATAGCGTACCGCTTTCCCACACTTCACATATGGAATGTGGCCGCCTTCCAGTCGCCATCGGGCCAGTGTTTTGGGTGGAATGCTTCCTAAATACTCTGAGGCCTGTAGTTCTGAGAGCAGCTTGCTCATGTAGGGTTCCTTTCAATTTGATGGAGGCGAAGAAGCCTGTGTGAAAGGAATTGTGCCCGTATGAGGCGTTGGAAAAAAAGACGAGGAATGTTGATGCTTTTCTAAAAAACCAGATGATTATTTTTCGGGGGATTTCTTGGGTTTCGCACCAGGCTCTTTTCGCTCGGGAGGTGCTTCTTTTTTCCAGACTTCCCGAAACAAGGATTTGCTGATGTTGCCTGGGTGGTCTTTGAAGCATTCCTTCGCCAGTTCAAAAATGGCGTCGAAGGAGAGGCTTTTTGGAAGCTTGGGAAGCTCTATCTTCATCCAGTTCGCTAATTCTCTACGAAGATGAGCTTTTTGGCTGTGTCCTCCGCCCCTTGGCGTTTCAAGCAAGATGGCTTTTAGCTTTTCAAGGTCATCTATGTTGGCGAGAACAAGCCCATCTGCCTTGCTTTGGCCGTAACCAGTAATGTCGCGAGCCATCGCGAACCCAACGCCTTTGCGCCACATCTCGTGAATGTCGTTTCTACGAAAAAACGTGGTGTCTATGTCTAGAATAAGCCCGCTGGGTGTAGTGAGCTGGGCTTTATACATGCCTTCTGCATATTGCTGTCGAATGGAATTCTGAAAAAACAGTACTTGTTTCTGGAATGCCCCTAGCCGCTTTTGGGATTGCTCAATTTCGATTTTTCTTTCGGCGATTTCTGCGGTCGCTCTGTGCAATGAATTTTCTAAGCTTTCTCTGGCTTCTCGGTTCCTCGCGGCTCTTATCTGCCAATCATTGCCGCTAATTATGGTAGCGGGTACTTTTTGGAGAGTATGCTCGCAACGCTTCTTTTGTTCGAGGAGGCGTATATTCTTTTGGTCATCTTCAGAGAAATCGCAGACTTCCTGAGCCCATTCAGTCGGAACCTCAAATAGATACCTCCATCCAGTGGGAATGAATAGATTTATATATCGGGGGTTTATTGGCTTGCTCTGAAAAAGCTCTCGCATGAGTTAACCCCTCTGTATTTCGGTTTTGGCAGTTAATGTATCTAGATTCATGCAATCCGCTAGTTTCGCACTAATTTTATTGCTTGCATCCAGTATTGGGTTGTCAGCCAAATGCGCATATCTCTGAGTGGTTCCGGCCTGTTTGTGCCCAAGTAGCTTTCCAATCATATGGAGAGACAAGCCGCCCATTGCTCCAACGCTGGCAAATGTATGCCGCAAATCGTGGATACGTACGTCCAGCACGCCTGAGGGTAATTCCAAGCCTTCCTTCTTGGCATATCTTGCGGTGGCAGATATAGCCTGCGCCGGTGGGGTTTCCTTTTGGGACTGTAAAAACTCATTCAGTGCCGGAACGGTATTTGCCCAAATATCCAGTGTTGCTTGGTTTCGCACATTCTGCCAAAGGCGCTTAAGGTTGGTGAGGTGCTTACCCTGGTTTGTTCCACAAATCACATAAGGATTATCTTTTTGCTTTGGTAATCCGGCCAAAACATCTTTTGCTGGGGCGTTCAGGTAAATTGGCTTTGCCCCTGTTTTGGAGTCACCAAGCAAAATCAGGTCTTTATCGAAATGCACTTCAGACCACTTGAGGGTAAGAATTTCGCCCCTTCTTGCGCCTGTGAACATAAGGAGCCGGATAGCGGCAATTGCATAGGGGCTCGCGCCATCAAGTTCTGCCTTGCGTAGTGCCCCGGCGATTGCAGCGATTTCTGTTTCAGACAAAAACCGCTCGATTTTGTTTTCTTTGTATTTCGAAACATGGCTTACCGGATTGTCTGCCCGCCACCCCCATTTGATGGCTAGGTTCATGGCCTTGGATAACAGGGCGAGGCATCTATTCGCCGCGCCGGGACCTCCCTTAAGGCGCGGGGCGGGTTCGTCTTTTGCTATTTGACTTATGCCGCCCCCGGCCTTGATGGCGCGTTTCAGGGCGTCAATGTCAGAGACTGTGAGGTCAATCACTTGCCTGTTCCCCAAATGGGGCACGATATGGTTTCTGATGTTCGCCTCATCCTCTTTAGCGGAGGAAGCCTTTTTATGTTCGAATGCGTGTTCTTCCAAATATCGCTGCATTAGGTTGGCAACGGTTGGCTGGTTCTTGCGTTTTTCGCGCTCCAAGGCGGGGTCGTTGCCCTTTTTGATGTCTCCAAGCAGGATTAGGGCCTCGTCACGGGCCAAGTCGGCTGTAAATGGCTCTCCATGTTTGCCAATCGTTAGCCACCGCTGACGGCCATTTATTCGCTTTTTGAGGATGTAAACTTTGTCGCGTGTTTGGCAGCGAATGCCAAAGCCTGCAATTTCGGTATCCCAGACTGTTTCGCCGGGCTTCAAGGTGTCTACCACGCGCTTGGATATTTTTGCTTTCTTTGCGGCCATGGCTGCGCCCTTTGATGTGGTTGCTAGAAATCTCTCTAGCTACCATTTAGCTACCACTTCACTGGGTTTCAATGGGCGGTGAAAAATATTGATGAGCGTATCTATACAGGAATTAAGGGCTTTTGGAGTGCGGTGGGTGTGCATGTGTAGCCTGAAACCAAGACTACGAATCTGGGGGCCGGGGGTTCGAATCCTCCCCGGTGCGCCACTCAAAAAAACCCGCTCCTCGAGCGGGTTTTTTTATGTCTGCTTTTTATATGTATTGGCCAAGCAGGTTAGCCTGGGCTTTAAGAACCAATAGCGGCAGTGCCAACCACTTTGAATAGCGACTGCCATCCCAGTCCCAACAGGCACAGTATCAGCATCTGAAGGCCCACGGCCTTAGCCGGGTTGAAGATGGCCTTATAGACGTTTGGCAGTAGCAACAGGCCAATAACCATCGCGAACAACAACCGAGACACAATAGTGGATGCCTCTGCAGGCGCATGGTTTGCGCCAACAAGGGTAAAGAAGGGTTCAGCGAGAATGCCGACACTGAAGGCAAGATATTGAGGCAAGACGCGAACCCGCAGGCCGTATTTCTGATATGCTTCTCTTATTGCGGATCTTCGGTCAGACTGGAGATCAAAATATACCGTGATAGATTGAAAGTGCTCCTGCAACACAGCCAAACCTCGTCTTTTTGGGTAGCATTGACTTAAACCTATACGTGTTATTTGTGTAAGATGCAACCATCGTGCGAAAACAGCGTTCAACGGCTATTGGGCGTCACGCCACATGAGCCACATCGGCGGACAGCCGGGAACAGGAGCAATTTTTTCAAGAATCCGGAAGCCGTGGCGTTCATAAAAAGGGATGTTCGCTGCCTTGGAGTTTTCAAGAAACGCAGGCTTGTGATCCGCGTCGATTTTTCTCAGGGCCTGAGCCATTAATTGGCTGCCATATCCCATTCCTTGGGCGTTGGGATCTACTGCAATGGCAAATAGATAATAGTGTGGCTGAACTGGGTGCTTTTTCATGAGCGCATTGTCAATTGCAATGCCGCGCCTGAGGGCCTTTAGGCCGCCTTTCATAAGGATAGCTGTAGCTAGAGAAACATTTCCAGTGACTCCATAGTTTTTGGAGATGCCCGGGGGTACCCACAGGGTGCCTGACTTCCCATCGCCCGTAACGTGTCCAAAACCGCGGCGAAGGTAATAATGACGCGCCATTGCGGTGAAGGCCGCCGGCATCGCTTTGGTACCATTGAAAGCCCAAAGATTGACAGGATCATCGGCAAATGCCTTGGCGACAACATTGCCAATCAGGCTGGCTTCACCTGGTAATAAGGACCGAATACCCGCTTGCATGCATGTTCTCTGAAGTGAAACTGTTTCACTTGATCTGGATGCATTTTCCAAAAAGGCAACCTTGGTCAATCAGCCTTTCCGCATCTCTTCCATCAGTTTTCGCGTGTTTCGATCGCGTACCACCATGATGGCCCATACGGCTAACACAACCCACATTATAAAGCCCGCACCGAAAATCGCGAAAATCCAGGCCAATATCCAGACGATAGCACTTAGGATTGCCTGAAACGGTTTGCCACATAGAAGCAAGGCTAATGGCGGGATAATCAGTGCGATGAGATAAAGCATAACGGTTCCCTTGATTGGACACAGCCATAGGTAATAGCAAACGATGAAAAGCTGCAAGAGCCGAAAACAGAAAAGCCGACTCTGGAGGCCGGCTTTATCGATCTGTGATGAAGCCCTTAAACTTTTGGAAGGTCTTCTTCCAGAACGCAGATGTTCATGGAATAGGACACTTCGCCCTCGTCCTCATCTCTGTATACAACACCGAGAAATTCATCGCCCAGCATCATCTCAACAGAATCCGGCGCCTTTGGGCGGCGCATCAGTTTGATCATGTTATTATTGAACTTACCTTGAAGGTAGGCCTGCAGTCTTGCGATCTCGTTGGGTGTCACCCGTTTACTCCTTGGTCGGAATGTGTTTGCCTTGGTTTATCGAAGGCGGCCACCTTAATGCAAGGAAAACCGTGAATATCACCGTGATTTGGTCGCCAACTGCAATATATCTTGTCAATGCTTCTAATTTAGATAGCCTATGACAGGTTTTAAACAAGTGAAGGGCGAATTTCTGTGTCCAATGATGCATCATACGCAGACGATGAAGAACTAGTTGGTCAGTTTATTGACTGGACTTCGGACGCCGTGCGCGAAATGCGTGAAATAGTGGATGCATTACCGGATCAAGAACCAGCGGATAGTGGTAAAGCTGATCGCTTGCATGACCTGGCGCACAATATCAAGGGCATGGGAAGCAGCTTCAATTTCCAGTTGATGACAGAAATTGGCTTGTCATTCTGCGTCTACCTGAAAGGTCTGAACGAAACTCTCGGCAAACGGGTTGCGGAGTCGCATGTTCGTGCCTTTGAGGTGGTCCTTCAAAACCGAATCACCGGTGATGGCGGTGAAAAAGGTAAGGCACTTGTCGGTCGCCTTGCTGAAATCGTGAGGGAAGAAGGCTAATTTCTTTCCGTTTTCTGGACATTTGTTCGCTTTTTGTTCTATTTCCTTGATTTCAAAATCCACCCTCTGCATGCTTTTGCCTCAAGCCAGAGGGCCAATCGATGCGACAAGAAAGTATTAATACAGTTAACACAACGACGCCGGATATCACGCGCGGGGCTATGCGGTTGCTTATGGAATTGGGATATGCCCCCATTCCCGAGGTGAGCCTTACCAATGGCAGGCGTGTAGATATTTTGGGTCTGGATAGACGTGGCAAGGCTGTCGTTGTCGAGGTAAAGTCTGGCCCGGCAGATTTCAGGGCTGACAATAAATGGCAGGACTATCTGGAATATTGCGACGAATTCTATTTTGCGGTGGATGCATCTTTCCCGCGTGAGCTGCTGGACGCACCAGAAAGCTTGCCGGATATTGCGGGGGTGATAGTTGGTGACGCGTATGGAGCGGATATCCTGAGGCCCGCGGCAATGCGAAAAGTGAATCCGACAAGGCGAAAAACGCTAACGCTGATGGCAGCCAGAGCGGCAGCACTACGCCTTGCTTCTGTGCAAATTCGGCTCATTCCCTAGTGGATCAGGTATTCTCATCCTGCTCGGGCAAGGTTGTATAGGGCTGCCAGCGATCCCGTCCGCCTTTATTTTCCAGAATGTTCTGAAGGGCTGCAACAGTACGGCGCTCATAACGTTTGCCAGCATCGCCGTTCAAAATGTCCATTGCTTTGTCAAAGCCGAGGCCAGAACGGTGAGCTCGCGCCGAGACCATGCCCACAAAGGCATTCGCCACGCTTAGAATGCGCGCGCCGGGCTCGATTTTTTCGTCTGTAAGACCAGCCGGTTCACCACTGCCATCCCAGTGTTCCCTCATCTGGCCCAGGATTGCCGCTACTGGCCCTTTGAAGTCCAGCCCTGCAACGAGGGTGGCGCCTTTTTGCATGCTGTCCCTGACAAGGGCCAATTCTTCGTCTGTAAGAGGTGTTTGTTTAGTCAAAATGCTTGATGGGACAAAAATTTTGCCCAAATTCACAAGTTGACCGGCGATCCGGACGCTTTCAATCCCGTCTTTATCCCAGCCCATTTCTTCAGCGATTGTATAGGCCACATCGGCCACACGGCTGGAATGTTCTTTGCTCCATGGATCGCGGGCATCGATGATCTGTGTGAGCGTGCTGACCAACTGTTTGAACAGGGTTTCAGACTGCTCCTTCGCAGCCACAAGGCTGGAAATGTCTTGCATCACCAGAAGAGTGGAAGCCGTGCTGTCCCCTTCTGCCTGGAGAGGTAGCATCTGGGTCTGGAAAGTGCGCTCTTCACCACCCTGCGTGAGTTTGAGGTGGCTGCTGCTCTCCTTACCGCTACTTGCTTCCTGAGCTGCAACCCGAAGAGTATCTGCGACTTCGCTAGGGAACGCTGTATCCAGGCGGCGAGCGCGTAAGTCTTCTACCGGAAGGCCCGCTACATCACCCAGCCGTTTGTTGGCGAAATGAACCTTCATATCCGCATCGAGTGCGGCAATGGCTGTAGGCTGGCTATCACTGACAGATTGCAGGAACCGGCTGAGGGCTTCATTCTTCTGGGATAAAGACGCTTGTTCTGCATAGGATGCAGCCAATCGCTGCGACACACCATGCCGCCAAACCATGACAAGTGCCGCTATAACAAATAGTGCTGCAAGCGAGAGCGTAATGATCAAGCTGTTCCGGCGTTCATTTATTTCAGCCATGGCTTCATCTGCATTGATTGTGCGGACAAGTATCCATGGGACAGGTGCTGTCAGCTCTCTACCAGTAACCAGAACTTCTACGTCGGCATAATTTTGATGACGACCAAACCCGCCTGGTTCACGTGCTGCAAACGCTGCAGCTTCGTCGACACGGGGGTCACCGATGCGCCCTCCTTTTTTCAAAGGGGTCAGGGGAATGATGACATCGCCTTCCTGTGGTACCACGAGATATGTTTCAGCGGTTTTACTGGCCGCGCCCGGCTGTTCCAAGGTGGTCAGAAAATCTTCATTCAGTGGACGGGCGCCAACCACCCAGATGTCTTCTTCTGTTGGGGCGTTCATGGCGTCGCCTGTTACGCGTGCTCCAAACAGAACAAGAGGTGTCTTGTCTTCGAGGCGAGGGCCCAAGGCAACGAAGGAACCACGCGCATCAGCAGGCCATTCGCCCGGGCGCAGTATGGGCATGCCAGCTGTTGCAACCAGTGGACGACCGTCCCCCCGCAATAGCGCCAACCCAGCCCTTTGTGGGCGTTTTATATTCGCGGCAACCTCATCAATCGCCCGCTGTTCATGAAATCCTTCACGTTCCGCCGCTGCAGTGAGGAGGGAAAAGACATACCCTCTTTGTCCTTCGGCAAATTCACTGTCGGTGTTGGCTGCTTGGCTTGCATAGAGTTGAATGGTTGCGTCGCCAGCCAATTCCTCAACGCTGCCAATGTGTTTGTTCAGCCAGGAGGAAACATCAAGATTGCGGCTGTCCGCAACAAGATTGAGTCTGTCCTGCCAGCGTAAAAGGTTCTGTTCGGCCTCGGATTGAGCAAAGCGAAAGATCAGAAAAAAGCCAATCGCCGCAACCGCAAAGATTGCACCTGCTGCAGCGAGAACGGATTTACCGGATTGCCTGGCGTCTGCCATATCTTTTGTGCCCCTGCCCCTAAGGTCTTTTCACGCACACCATCCGCCTGTTTCAATGGTGGCAACATTAAAATTCTGGTGACACATTGCCATTAGGCTTGGCGTGTTCCAGACAGGACACTATGTTGGAACAGAATGTAGGGAAGCTCAAATGTTTTTCCCCGTCTTTGGGGTTTGGGCATTGGGATTGTACCAGCTGAAAACGATGATGAAGGATGACATGAAAGGTTGGAGAGACAAAGTTTTTGTGGTGATGCTTGCGTTTGGGGCCTCTGTATTTGCCGCCGCGCCCGTGTCAGCAAAACTTGTTTCGGAAGGGCTGTTTGGCAGCCGAGAAATACCTTCAAAGAATATGAAATCGTTTGATAAGTGGACCGAGATGTGGCGGCGTCATAATTTGCCCCGAAAAGAGGAAGACCCGGATGCCGTGCCTGTCAAGGGGCCGCCCTGTCGAGGTCTTGCCCGTATCCAATGTGGCCGCGATGCTTGGAACGCTTTTATAGAAAGTCATTCAGACAGTGAAGGTGTGGATCTCCTGTCAGCGGTCAATGATTATATGAATAAATCCCCCTATATCGTTGACCCTGTAAACTGGGGTATCCCCGACTATTGGGCGACACCTGATGAATTCTTCCTGAAAGATGGCGACTGTGAAGATTATGCAATCAGCAAATATATCACGCTGAAGCGCCTCGGCCTGCCTGCTGACAATATGAGGTTGGTGATATTGCAGGACGAGAATTTGCGGGTTGCACATGCCGTTCTTTCGGTCGAATTGGACGGCGAAACCTATATTCTTGATAATCAGATTGATTCCGTATTGCCTCACACACAGATTTTGCATTACAGGCCTGTTTATTCGATAAATGAAGGCGGTTGGTGGTTGCATCAGGTGAAGCGTTTTTCACGGTAAATTAATGTATTTATTCTTTAATTAGCGCCAATTTGTATGGGATCTGATTGAACGTGAGCACAAAAAACAGTTCGGTTGAGCGCATGGTTGACTATGTGCGAGGGCTTCGCCGTCATGGCGAAGGTCGCCGCGCCGTCCATGTGAAGCTGTCTGCACTTGAGCGGGAGTTTCAACAGGAGCACTACCGTATCTTTTCGGCATCGGCCTTGCGTGGCTTGGTCACGAAGTTTGGTGCGACTATTTTCTCGCTTCCTAACACCGATATTGTGATGATCGTGAAGGATGCTTCGGTTGATGATATCGACCCGCCGCTGAATAATATTCGCCGCAAAATGCGTCAATCGTCCTTGATTGCAAGCTTGGACCCTATTCAAGGTGTTAATGACGATTTCGTTTCCTGGTTTGACCTGGAAAAAGATTTCCAAGGTTTCATGACCTATGTCGAGCGGCTTTCCGTGGCCCTTGAAGCAGGGGCCGAGTTTCGGGATGACAAGGAAGATGCCTTCGAGGTCAAGGCTCCGAAGTCCAAGACTGGTATTCTGAATAAACCGGAAAACATTCCGTCTGCGCCTGTTAAGGCACCGCGACGTCATGTGCGGATGATGCCTATTGATGCTCCCGCCCATACCTTTGAGGACCGGGAACTTGACCCCGACCTATTGTTGGCAATTACCAAGGCGTTGCATGGCGCCGATATCGCGGGCCAGCTCAGGAAACAGTCGATCATGGCAATCATTGGCGAGGGCGAGATGATGCCGGTCCTTATCCATAAGTGGATACCGCGCCGCCTGCTGTATGAAGTATTGCTGAAGGGCCGTGTTCTCGGTGCGAATCGCTGGCTGGATGGGTATCTGGAAGATTATATTGCCAAGCGTGTTTTGGCTTCCACTCCCACCATGTCGAATGAAAATTCGTTGGCATCCAGCATCCGGGTGACTGCCGCTGCTGTTTTGTCCGATTCATTCACCCAATTTGATGAGTCTGTTGGCGTTGCCCCGCGATCAAAGATCGTACTGGAATTTGGTGCGGTTGATATCATTGCGAACCCTGTGGCCTACGATATGGCTAGCAGCAAAGTCATGGATTTGGGATACAGAATCTCAATCGCAGATCTTCATCCGCTCTCGTTTCTGGCAATCGAATATGAAAAGTTTCGGGGATCTTTTGTAAAGCTGGTGAAGCCTGAGGGCGCGGTGGCTGATTGGTTGCGAGATGACACAGAAGACGCTATTCACCGCAAAGTTGATCGAGTAGGCCAGGCGCGTGTCATTCTTGATGGATGTCACGAGCCAGGCGATATTGACCTTGGCCATTTGATGGGCATAACCCTGTTTCAGGGTCGTGCTGTCGCACCAGAGGCGGAATTGTAACTATTGCGGTGATCGTTTTGCCAATATGCGCTGCAGCGTACGCCTGTGCATATTCAGCCGCCGCGCAGTTTCGGAAACATTGCGGTCACACATTTCATACACACGCTGAATATGCTCCCATTTCACCCGATCTGCAGACATGGGGTTTTCCGGTGGTGGAGGCAGAGTACCTTCCGTTGAAAGCAACGTATTGGCAATAAGATCCGGATCCGCAGGTTTTGCCAGATAGTCAACGGCGCCGGCCTTTACTGCAGCTACCGCGCTCGCAATATTCCCGTAGCCTGTGAGGATCACAATTCGCATATCAGCATTTATTTGGCGAAGTTCTGGCACAAGGTCCAAACCATTGCCATCTTCCAGCCGCATATCGATTACAGCATATTCCGGCTTTTCAGCCGCCGCCAGCCTGGCGCCTTCTTCAATGCCTTCTGCCGCAAATACTTCGAAACCCCGGCGTTCCATCGACAGCGCCAGTCTGCCACGGAATGCTTTATCGTCCTCGACGACCAGCAGGCGTTTTTTTGTTTGATCGTTACCATCCGCCATATCAGAGTCCTTAATCTCTATTGGTCTGCTCTTTTTTTACCGGAGCTTGTGTTGCTGCTTCAAGAGCGTTGCGGGGCCATTCAATCAAAATTTGGGCGCCGCCTGCAGAATTATTCTCAAACGTAATAGTGGCCCCGGATCGCTCAAGCAACGTTTTCGCAATAAAAAGTCCAAGGCCCAGCCCGCCATCCTTGCCAGGAGTAGGTTGGCGGGTGGATACATATGGCTCTCCCAGCCGCTTGACGATCTGCGGGTCAAAGCCGGGCCCGTCATCGGAGATGGAAACAGATATTGCCTCGTCGTCCCACCCAGCGCTGACCTGGACGGTCGACCGCGCATATCCTGTTGCATTCTCAACCATGTTGCGGATGGCATGCACAAGATCAGGGCCTCGCCTGACCTTCAATATGCCGTCGCCCGCTGCAAGATAGTTGACCGTCACTCCTCGATTTTCATGGGGCGCTGCAGCCTCGCGGAGCAAGGCCTCAAATTCTACTAGAACAAAATGATTACTATCCCCCGCTTGCCGGTGTTTCCTCAGTTCCGCCAGGATGTCGCGGCATCGCGCCGTTTCTGATACAATCAATTCCAGATCAGCTTTGCCTAGATCGTCTCCGTCCCAGTGCGTGAGCATTTCTTTTGATGCCAGCATGATGGTGCCCAGCGGCGTTCCCAGCTCGTGTGCAGCGGCAGCGGCAAGAGTACCAAGGGCGGACAATCGCTGCTCTCTTTCAAGGGCAACCTGCGTTGCCGCGAGGGCGCGCGCATGGCTACGACCTTCGTGCCCTACACGCGCCATAAAGAGTGCAAGGAATATGAGGGTGAAACACAAGCTGATCCAAATGCCAGCAGCAAGTGTGTCAGGAATAGCGGGTGGGCTACCGTTCCACGGCAAATCAAAAGGTGTGACGGCCAGCGCCGTAACAAGAATAAGGGAAAGCCCGATCAGAAACTTCGTGCTGCGCTGACTGAGAATCGAAGATGACACCCCAACAGGTGCTAGCAGCAGCATGGCAAATGGGTTGGAAAGGCCACCTGTAGTGAAAAGGAGTGCCGCAAGGTGGAACAGATCAAATGCCAGATGCGCGGCAGATTGTCTTTCATTGAGACGCACATTGGGATCGCCCTTCAGCGTGAACCAGAGATTGAGTGCAGCGGATGCCAGGACTACGGGCACAGTAAGGCCCGGTCGAACATCGAAGTTCATGCCAAAATGTACGACTGCCAATGCAAGCAATTGCCCAGCCACAGCCATCCAGCGGATCAGCACCAGGGTTCCCAGCCGAACGCCGCCTGCATCTGCCAGTTCGGGCGCCAATATGGCCGGCTCATTGGTGAAAGATGGGTGCGTGTTCGGCATGTCAATCTTCCCTGTGCTACCGGGTGAATGTTGCTGTCAATAACATGGTCGATACCAATATTGCGAGCAACATGGCGGCAACCAGAAGAAGCGCTACGCGCCGTCTGTCACTATTGTTCTGACGCGCCCGTCCTTCATTTGCACCAATCCACTGTTTACCCTTGGTTGCCGAAAATCGGAAAGAAAGGCCCAATCCCCTTGCCGCTACCGAAAGCGGCCAGAAGCGGGAAGGCATCGCGGCATTCCTGTAGGCGAACAGGCCAATGAGAGCGGAAAGTCTCGTGCCGGGAATGAATATATGCGCCAGGGCTAAAAGGAACGATGCCAACAAACTGCCAGCCAGCGCCAATAATTCAGCGAGTCGCCAGCTTAGCGCCAGGTAAGGGCTTTGAGGGCGTTCTGCATATACGGCGGGGGTGTATGATATTTGTGCCCTCAAGAACCTGTAAGGCAACAAGAGTGCAAAGCCGCCCGCGGCGAACAATATGCCATTGACAATGATATTGTCAGCGAAACCGATGACAAGGGATTGAGTGGCCGCTTCCTGTTCGGGCGTATCTTCTTTGCCTAGCAGGTTATCCCAATGTTTGCGTTGGCCAATCAACGGCATCAATGCCAACATCGAAATGGCCTCAGTGACGCCATTTTGTAGGCTTAAAGGCAGCAGCCATTTCCCCAAAAGGAATAATGCCGGCAGGATCGCCAGTACTACGATCACGCCACGTACAAACCTTTCGCCATTGCTACGATTAGTGCGGTCCAGCTTTCGCTTGAAGAAGGACGCGAATTCAACGAAAATCTTGTCGATGCTGGGTAACCAGCCTGCGAGCTGTTTACTGCCCAGGATAAGATCAAACAAGATTGCAAGGCCGAAGATCATCAAAAAATACGGCCAAGCTTCCCCTGTTATGATCAATTGATGGTTAATATGTCGCCCCCGCGTCTTCCAGAAGGCGTACCATACGGCGATTGCGGCTCAACTTGGCGTATTCCAGTGCAGTTTTGCCAGTGAAGTCCTGAACATTGGGGTCTGCACCTGCTTCGAGTAATGTTTGTACCATCTTGAATTTTCGTGCTCGCACGGCTTTCATAAGTGCGGTTTCCTGGCCAATATCGGCGCGGTTAGCATCGGCGCCGTAGCTCAGTAGCAGCTGCACTCCGTTTACGTCGCCCGCCAATGCACGTTTCATGAGCGCTGTTTCGCCACGTTCCGGGTCGCCCACATTGACGTTGGCGCCATTATCCAGAAGAAGCTTCATCATCGCCATATTGTTTTTTTCTACGGCAATCAAAAGTGCAGGGAACCTGTCTGAACGTCTGCGAGTGTCTGGCGAAATGCCTTGAGCCAGCAGTTCCGTTGCCTTTTTGATGTCTTGGCTATCCACTGCCTTAAGGAGTTCATATTGAGGTGATTGCGCGACGGCGCCCATGCCAAAAACCGGAAGGAGAAGGCAGGTGAAGCCAGCGACAATCAAAAAACGTTTCAACGCAAACATGAAAACTCCGTATCAAAAAAATGTCATGTCAATCGTACAAGGGCCGTTCACCCGTGACATGGTGCGCACATATTTCTATAAGACATGCGCGATCTCAACCCCAATGCCATGAAAAACGCACCGGGGCACGATCAATTTATGGAGAAGTTGCATGAAAGTGATACGTATCGCGACCTGGTTGGCCGTTGTTGTCATTGGTGGATATATTTTGGCAACGCGGTATATGGGTGGGCAGGAAACCATTAAAGGCCCAGGCGGTCCCTTTGTCTTGACAGCACATACTGGCGAAACAGTGTCCAATCGCGACTTTCTTGGTAAATATATGCTGATTTATTTCGGCTACAGTTTTTGTCCGGACGTTTGCCCGATTGAGCTGGGTAAGATGTCGGCGGCGCTTACGATGTTGGAAAATGAAGGGCTGGATACGTCAACACTTCAGCCACTGTTTATTTCCGTGGACCCAGAGCGCGATACGGTGGAGGCGCTGGCAGATTATGTGGTGGACTTTCACCCGAGCCTGATCGCGCTTACAGGCACACCAGAAGAGATTGCTGCCGCAGCCAAACAATATCGCGTATATTATAAAAAACGGTTGCAGGAAGGCATGGATGGTTACCTGATGGACCACCAGAGCGTGATCTTTGTGATGGGGCCAAACGGGGAATATCAGCGTATTTTCACGTCACGTGATACGCCCGCGGATATGGCCGCTTCGCTGAAACCAGTTTTGTAAAAGGGCAATTGATGGCGTTCTGGAAAGAAAAATCCCTGCAGGAAATGTCCCGGGAGGAATGGGAGTCCCTGTGTGATGGCTGCGGCAAATGCTGTCTTCACAAGCTTGAGGATGAAGATACCGGTGAGATTCACTTCACCGAAGTGGCGTGCCGCTTTCTGGACGCGGACACCATCCGCTGTGGCAAGTATCTGACCCGTCAAAGATATGTGGGCAATTGCGTGGTGATGAGCCCTGCGCTTCTGGAGCAGCTTCCGTGGATGCCCTCTACATGCGCCTATCGCTTGCTATATGAAGGCAAAGACCTGACAGAATGGCATCCTCTGGTTTCGGGTGACCCCAATAGCGTCCATAAAGCGGGGCATTCCGTTAAAGGACGTTATGTGGATGAACGCGAAGCTGGCGATTATGAGGACCATCTGGTGGATTGGCCTGCTTGACGCTTCTTTTCTTTGACTTGCATGCCATGATCCGACAATGATGCCGCATGTTTAGCACCATTATTTTGGCAATTTTCAAATTGGCGCTGCCTGTAGGGCTGGTGTCTTACCTGCTTGTAGGTTGGCTGCGTGACAGCGGCCGAATTGATGCTTTCTCGAACCGGAAAGAATTCGAAGTCAGGCTCAAGGAAATCAAGGCTGAGCGAAAGAAGCAGAAGAAAAAGGAAGAGAATTTTGCCGTCAAGAAGTGGATGGGATTTGGCGGCGGCTTCTATGGAACCGCCACGTTATACACCTATGCCTACATTGAGGTCGGCGAAGTTTTTTCTTTTTTTGCCAAAATTATTGCTCTTGAACATTGGTTCATCCCTGACCTGATTAATCTGTTTGTCGGCTTTCTGATCAACAGCATCAAAAATCTGGTTTCAGCACTGACCTGGTTCCAATATTGGGATTTGGGGCACGGCCCGATGACCATTGGTTTGGCGTTTTTGGCTGCCTACGTGGGCTATGCTGTTGGGGTTCACTTTGCCAATCAGCACGCGACCCAAGGAGTAGGCCACGTAAGATTGTGGCGTTGGTGGAGTGAACAAGGGCAAGGGGATTCCAGCTCTTGACCCAGCCAATTTTTCTTGAACTTGGTGACGAAGACGTTGAAGTGCGGGTGCGCCGCAATGCACAGGCGAGGCGCATGATTTTGCGTGTGTGTCCAACAAGCGGAGAAGTGCGACTGACCATGCCAAAGCGTGCATCGGCTACCTCAGCTCGGAGATTTCTGGATCAACATGTGGACTGGATTTGCGACGAGCGCGGCAAGGCGCACGCGATTGTGCCGGTGAGTGACGGTTCGATGCTTGATGTCGAAGGTTATTCACGCAGGGTACAGTTCACAGGCATTGCGCCAAGGGGGGTAAGGTTAGTTGACGATGCTATCGTCGTCGGCGGGCCGAAAGATCATGCTGCGCGACGTCTGAATAACTGGCTCAGGGCGGAAGCCAAAACCCGGATGATAGCCGCATCGGCGACATACGCCGAAATATTGGGTGCGCGATATGTGCGAGTCAGTATTGGAGATATGAGGAGCCGGTGGGGCAGTTGCTCCTCGCGCGGGACCTTGCGATTTAACTGGCGCCTTCTGATGGCGCCGCCAGATGTCCTCCATTATGTGGCAGCACACGAAGTAGCGCATTTGCTGGAAATGAATCACTCAGACCGGTTTTGGGCACATGTCGAGCGCTGCATTCCTGACTTTGAAGTGCACAGGCGGTGGTTGAAAAAGCATGGCGCTGCTTTGTTTGCTGTGAAAATCTGATTATTCGGCGGCCTTGGGGCGATAGAAAAGTCCTTGGCGAAGGCTATCAGCTATACGCCGGGCCTTAACTTGCGCGATCGCGGCCAGCGGTTCGGGCAAGGTTTCATTGGTAGATGCGTCAAACAGATTGAGCCAGTGATCGAAATGTCCCGGGGCCATTCTGTGTTTGCCCTCATTGACAACCTGATGATGTGCCCCAAATGGATTGCCTTTGTAGGCTGGAATGCCGCCCAACACGGTCATCCAGAAATCCGTCAGTTTCTCGAAATGCGCGTCCCAATGGCCTTCCAGACGTTCTTCAAAGATGGGCCCAAGGATGTCGTGATTCCGTACGCGGCTATAAAAATCCACGACAAATGCGTGGACCATTGTGCGGCTGATGTTTGGTTCAAGAGGTAATGGCATCCCGGCGTCCCTTTCTTTCCCAACCTATGTGGAGGAAGGCTTCGGTCATCGCAAGGGGCCAAATAGTCGCATGCATGCGGTCGCGCCTTATCCGCCGAACAGCCGTTTGAAGAAACCTTTTTTCTTTTCAGGCTGTTTTGGTGCTTCCTGTCCCAGATCTTCGGCTTCTTCTGCCGATGCAGCATACATGCCAGCATCTGCCAGTAGCGGCCTGATTGGGGCGCCGGCATGGGCCTCTAGCATGAAGTCAGACCATATGCGCGCCGGAAGGCCGCCTCCAGTCACTCCTTTCATCGGCGTGCCGTCATCATTTCCGACCCAAACCGCCGCTGTCATGTCGCTGGTGAAACCTGCAAATACGGCATCACGACTGTCTTGGCTTGTGCCTGATTTTCCAGCAGCACTTCTGTCAATTTTTGCGTTGCGGCCTGAACCCCACTCCACAACGGAGGAAAGCATACTCGCCATGTCTTCTACCACTGGGTAGGTCAATACAGGGCGGGGGCGGCTCGGAATGGCACGGTAGATTACCTCTCCCTCCAGGGTGGTGATCTCTAGAACGCCGTAGGGCTTTGCTTCAAAGCCGCCATTTGCGACAGCGGCGTAGGCACCAGCCAAGTCGATCAATTTCACCTCCTCCGTGCCTAAAGGTAGGCTTGGCAGTGCTTCAACTTTGGTAGAGATGCCCAGCCGTTTTGCCATCGAGGCCACTCGGTCACGCCCTACCTTTTCTGCTACTTGAACCGCAACAGTGTTGATCGAACGGGCGAAGGCCTCGCGGACGGTCATAGTGCCCGAATAGGTCCCGCTGTAGTTTTTGGGGGACCAGCCCTCGATGCTGATGGCCGTATCGTTATAGGTATCTTCGGGTTTTATGCCTGTTTCCAACGCCGCCAGATAGGAGAACAGTTTGAAGGCGGAGCCAGGCTGCCTGAGAGCTTGCACCGCCCGGTTATACTGACTTTTCCCGTAGCTCGCGCCGCCCACAAGTGCCCTCACTGCACCATCATGCTCAAGCGCTACAAGGGCCCCCTGGCTAGCGTCCCTTTTTTGGCCTTCACCGCTGAGGCCGCGGTCAAGTGCCATAGCGGCTGCGCGCTGGATGCCTGGATCAAGCGTGGTGTAGATAACGAGGGAGCGGCCTCTGGCTTTTGGTACAAGAGTCGGGATTTCGGTTAAAACCCAATCTGTGAAATAACGGACATCCGCGCCGGCTGCTGCGCCCCTGATTGTAGGTGGCTGCCCCTGAATTTTTTCTGCTGCAGCTTTCGAAAGTGCCCCGGTCTCTGCCATAGTGCCCAAAACGATCTTGGCACGGCCCCAGGCGCCATCCGGGTTGATGTGTGGAGCCAGGCGGGAAGGGGCTTTGACAAGCCCCGCGAGCATGGCTGATTCAGCGATGGAAAGCGTGCGTGCTGAGTGCCCGAAAAATTTTCTCGAGGCAGCATCAATGCCGTATGCGCCGCCGCCAAAATAGACCCGGTTAAGATAGAGGGTCATGATCTGTTCTTTGGAAAACTTCTGCTCCAGCCAGAAAGCAAGAAGCAGTTCACGAGCCTTGCGGGTGATGGTTCGGTCAGACGACAGGAAAAGATTTTTCGCCAACTGTTGGGTAATGGTGCTACCGCCCGCGCTAACGCGTCCGCGCTTTACATTGGTGACAACCGCCCGGGCAAGGCCGCGACTATCAATGCCGCTGTGGTCGAAGAAATGCCTGTCTTCGACGGAGGTGAAGGCACGGATCAAAACCTCGGGTGTTTCGTTATAGCGAATCCAGTCGCCATAAATCGGACCATTGCGTACCAGGGTAGCCCCGTTGGCAGCCTTGATGATCACTGCCTGATCTCTTGCGCCCGGGGCAGGGAGGTTATCCAGGTCTGGCAGGTCGTGGGCCAGATATCCCAGCCCGATGATGCCGAGAATTGCGCACCAAACGCCAACGACAGCCGCGCCATAGGCAAGCCTCTTGAAGAGAGGCCGTCTAGGTTGTTTGCCTGGGCCGCCTGTTTTTGGGCTGCCTTGCTGTCGCACCGCGTTATTTCTTCTGGATTTTCCGGATGTCACGCTTTTTTCCTGTTGCTTTGGCTGCTTTGTATCATGCCTTGAGAATGCGGCAAAGTTTGGAAGCTTCAGAGAGTGGTTTCATAACCTTGGTTTCGGTAGTTGTTTTTAACCGAACGATTGGTATATAATAGGTTGACGATGTGAGGCCTTGATGACGCGACCCGCAAAATATACCAAATCGCAATTGGCAAAACGCCTGGAAACTGTTTTCAAGGAAAACGGTTATGAGGGTGCCAGCATGAAAATGCTATCCGAAGCCACGGGCTTGTCGAAAGCCAGCTTGTATCATCATTTCCCCAAGGGAAAAGATGAGATGGCGGCATATGTGCTGGCCCAGTCCGGGGCCCGCTTGCAAACGCTGGTTCTTTCTCCTCTTGCGCAGGAGGCGCCTAAATCCGGCGTTCAAAAGCTTCTCGCCTCCTTCCAAGGCACAGCCAATTATTATGATGGTGCGCCCCCTTTTTGCTTGATGAATAGCCTTTTGCTTGGGAGTGGCCTCGATTTGTTTTCCAGTCGAATCGGTGCCGCAGTTGAGATGTGGCGCAAAGGGCTTTCATCATGCCTGGTTGAGGCCGGCGCGAGCAGGCAAGATGCGAACGATTGGGCTGATGATGTATTGGGGCGTATCCAAGGCGCCTTGGTGCTTTGCCGGGTATCTGGCCAGAGGTTGCCGCTGGAAACCTGCCTGCGCGGATTGGAAGAAGACGTCGAAACATGGGGTGCAGCTTCCTAATGCAAAGGTGCGTTGCTTTGCCGCGCAAAGGTGTAGCGCGGTTTTAGGGCTTGACCTTTTGCGGTTGAAGGCCCACATCAAGGCCAAATCAAGAAGGATTTAGTCATGTTTATTGAAACTGAAGTTACGCCAAACCCGGAAACCTTGAAATTTATCCCAGGACGGGTTGTTCTCGAAGTCGGAACAGCGAACTTTGCCAGTGCTGACGGCGCCGAGGCGTCCCCGCTTGCCGATGCCATGTTTGGTATCAACGGCGTTGCAGGTGTATTTTTGGGGCATGACTTTATCACGATCACCAAGGTCGATGACCAGGATTGGGCTGATCTGAAGCCGCAAGTCCTGGCAGGTTTGATGCAGTTTTTTGCAAGTGGCGCGCCTGTACTTTCCCATGAAGGTGCTGTGGATACTTCGGCAGCAGTTGAAGAAGACGAAGCTGATGCGGACATCATCGAACAAATCAAAAATTTGCTTGATGAAAAAATCCGGCCCGCCGTGGCTGGCGATGGCGGAGACATCATCTACCGCGGTTTCAAGGAAGGTGTGGTGTATTTGACCATGCAAGGTGCGTGTGCTGGGTGCCCAAGCTCCACCATTACGCTCAAGCACGGGATCGAAAACCTGCTGAAATATTATGTGCCTGAAGTAGTAGATGTTCGCGCTGTTGAATAGGCGAGCCTACTTTATCTCCGTTAGTCGAGTTTCCCGCCGGGTACGAGGAAGAACTGGCCGTGCCAGTACCAACGTCCGCCGCCAGCGGGCATTGTGCAATTGATCCTGTTTCGCCCTTTCGGAAATGGCTGATCAAACCTGACTTCGATCCTGCTGCGGTCAATCCTGATGAGATCGGCCGGTTTCCCGAGATGGCTGGGGTAGCATGCGAGTGCGCCAAGACCACGAACTGTTTCATCCACGGTGAATCCAAATATCGGCGGGTTACGGCCTTCTTCGACCAATGCACTTGCAGGCACAATGTCGGATACCGGCAAGGCCAAAGCTTGAGAAATTAGCTTGAAACGGGGCATGTCGCCATATCGTTCGTTCACAGGAAAGCGTGGCAAGGCGAAAGAGTCACTCCAGGTAGCGGCAGGCCCCGAAAACTGAGCAAAGGCGGCTTCAAATCCCTCGGCTTCAATCGCTGCCTTGATGTCTGAATCATATTCGCCGTATGGGTATGCGAAGAGCGCGGGAACAGCCCCTAATTCTGCCTCAAACCTTTCGCTGGCGCGCCGCACATCTGCAAGCGCTGCTTCTGCGCCGGCGTGTGGCATGTGCAAATGACTGGCTGTGTGATGGGCTATCTCAACGCCTTCAGCTTTCAAAGTGCGGACATCGTCCCATGTCATATAGTTGCTGCTGGATTGGCTGCTGGCGGCATCCACAGGGTCTGTGGAGACAAAAAGGGTCATGGGAATCCCTGCCGCCTTCAGTCGCGGCCAGCCTTCCAGAAAGACAGATTTGTAAGCATCATCAACAGTGATTGCGACCGTTCTTTCTGGCAGCGATTCTTTCGCCTTCAGTCTGCGAGCGATTTCCCCGAGAGGCATAAAATTGTACCCACCAGCCTTCAGTTGGGCGATGTGTTCGTCAAACTGACCGAGCCGAATATTTGTGGAAGGCAACGTATCTTCCCCAAACCGGTGGTATAGAAGGACCACGGCTGATTGGTCCGCCTGGGCGGGGACGAGACCGCATAGCGTCAAAAGCATAAGCGCCAAGGCACGTGCTGCTCTTGTCATCAATAACCCCCTTGTGTAGCGTTGCTGCATCCAATATTCACCTTGCAGTCTTGCCTTGTTTGGCTCGCGGTGGCAAGAGGGGGCAAATGTTTCACTTGAAACTTATTGCTGGATTTGTGGCAAGTACAGGAAAGGGATTGGTAATGCAGGTAGGGTTTAAAGCACCACTCGACAAAAACGCACAGGCGCAATTATTCACCGAAGCGCGGACAGTGAATGTCTGGACTGATAAGGCAGTTTCTGACGAGCAGCTTCAGGCCTTATATGACCTGTTGAAGATGGGTGCCACCAGTGCCAATTGCTGCCCGGCGCGGTTTGTTTTTGTGAAAACGGCAGAAGCCAAAGAGCGGCTGAAACCCCACCTGATGGAAGGTAACCAGGCAAAGGTGATGCAAGCCCCTGTAACCGTAATCATTGCCACCGATACAGCATTTGCAGAAAAACTGCCCGAACTGTTCCCTCATGAACCCGATGCAAAAAACTGGTTCTCCGACCCAGCGGTTTCTGAAGAGACTGCTTTCCGTAACGGCACATTGCAGGGTGCTTATCTAATGCTGGCGGCGCGCACGCTGGGGCTGGATTGTGGTCCTATGTCAGGCTTCGACAAAGATGCTGTGGATAAAGAATTTTTCGCAGAGACGACCCTGAAGGCCAATTTTATTTGTTCGCTTGGATATGGTTCAGAGGAGCGCATCTTCCCACGTAGTCCGCGTTTGGCATTTGATGATGCCGCCCAAATTCTCTGAACCGGAAAACATACGTGGCTATCCCGCTCATCCTGGCTATTGATACTTGCGAAGTGACATGCTCTGCCGCTCTGGTGAGCGGCGGGCATACGCTCGCTCGTCGATCGGAAAGACTTGGACGTGGCCATGCCGAGCGGTTGCTGCCCATGGTTTCAGATCTTTTGGCTGAGGCGAGCAGGTCGTTCGAGGATTTGTCGCGTCTGGTGGTCTCTACCGGACCCGGTACATTCACAGGCCTTCGCATTGGGCTGTCTGTCGCGCGTGGGCTTGCCGTAGCAAAGGGAATACCGTGTGTGGGGTTGATGAGCTTGCCGGTGATGGCTGCACAGGCCGGTGAGACCGGCGGTGTGATTCATGCCATCGTCATGGGGCGTGGTGGCCAGGGATTTTATCAGGCTTTTGAAGGTCTTGCCCCCAATGGTTTGCCCGCCCAGCTTGGCCCGGCGGCCTGTTTGGATGCAGAAGTTATCGCCGAAATGATCGCCAGCCGGCCCGGTGCTGTCGTAGGCAGCGGCGCTTCGCTGGTTGGCGCCGTAGCGTCAATCGATTCTGTCGATCCTTCGATGTTGGGGCAGTTGGGTGCGTCTATCGAGCCTGACATGTATCCACCTGAACCCGCTTATCTGCGAGATGCCGATGCGAAAAAGGGCAAGGCATTGTTGCCTACTGAACAATGACCACCGAACTCCACGTTTCAGAAATAACGGGCACATCAGAACAGCTTTTGAGCCTGCTTTCAAAGCTGCATCTGTCGGCGTTTCTCCCGCAAGGCGATGCTGGGTGGAAAGCGGGTGATTTTCGCGACATAGTTGAAATGCAGGGAGTGCATGTTTTTGTCGCGCAACAGGGGGAAGAACCCATCGGCTTCGGGGTTATCCGGTTGGTTTGTGACGAGGCTGAACTGATTACAATAGCCGTGGAGCCGCAACGGCAGAAATGTGGTGCTGGCGCTGCGATTATCAAGAAAATCATCTCATTTCTTAAGGCCTTGAAAGCGGAGAAGTTCTTCCTTGAAGTCCGAGAAGATAACAAGGCTGCGATCAAACTGTATGAAGCAAATGGATTTGAAAATATCGGTCGGCGCGCCGGTTATTATCAAACTTTGAGTGGTAGTCGTAAAGACGCACTTTGTTTCGCTTTGATTATAACTCAGTAGAAAAGATTACAGTAATATAAATATAGTTATTGTTTATATCTTTACTTCAACTTCCAGTATGGTTAATTGTACATCTGTGTCAGGGGGAAGGACTTGGCTGCATGTGTCGATCTTTGTTTGCGGCGCATCAGCGATGGAAGTTTCTGACAAAACTTTGTGTCCTAGTGAACGGATCGAGCGAACCAGAGGTTCGTTCGAGGGGATTTGTTCAAAAAGGATGGTTGTTCTTTCGCCAGATACGAGTTTGTCCAGGTGGATTTTTGCTTTGACAAAAGCCATGGGGCATGTGGCGCCGCGAAGGTCTAGAGAGCATGGTATGTCGCGGTACTGCATTGGGGTGGCCCTTTAACATGGTTTTCGGCACTGTATACAGACAGTTTCGGCAATAAAAGCAAAACACTGATTTGGTTTAACCATAAGCCTGGTAGCCGGAAAGAGGGTTATGGAACAAAAAGAAGTAATGAAAGAAGAATTGTTGGCATTGACGGCCGAAATCGTATCGTCGCATGTGGCCAATAATTCGGTTGATGTTGCAGAGTTGCCGCAACTGATCGAAAAGGTTTTTCAAACGTTGCATGCGCTGGGGGGCGAGAATGCAGCAGCTGAAACCCGACCGGAACCTGCGGTTCCAATCAAGAAATCAATTACGCCCAACTACATGATTTGCCTTGAAGATGGAAAGAAGCTGAAAATGCTGAAACGCCATCTTAAAACCCAATATGATATGAGCCCGGAAGAGTATCGGGAGCGTTGGGGGTTGCCGGGCGACTATCCGATGGTTGCGCCAAACTATGCCGAGCAACGGCGTGAGCTGGCCAAAAAAATTGGTTTGGGCCGTAGCCGCAAGAAGTAGCGGCTAGAAAGTTTCGACGTTTTTAAAGGTCTGGGCAGGCCATGCATTATTCTGTGATGCGTGGCTTGCCCTTGGCGCTATGCTGTGCCATCTTCCGAACATATTCCCAACATATGACAGCAATCAGGAGTGTCGTGAGCTCATGAATATGGAACAGCCCAACATCGAGGACCTGTGTCAACAGAAAGGCATGCGGATGACAGACCAGCGGCGGGTAATTGCCAAGGTCCTTTCCGATGCTGAAGACCATCCTGATGTAGAAGAGGTGTATCGCCGTTCTACAGCGATTGATGAGGGCATTAGTATTGCTACAGTCTACCGCACCGTGCGCTTGTTTGAAGAAGCTGGTATTCTTGAGCGGCATGATTTTCGTGATGGTCGGTCGCGGTATGAGCAAGTTTCTGACGAACATCATGACCATTTGATCAATGTGGAAACAGGTGAAGTGCTTGAGTTTCACAATGATGAAATAGAAAAATTGCAAGAACAGATTGCACGCAAGATGGGCTTTCGGCTGGTGGATCACCGGATGGAGCTTTATGGCGTGCCAATCAAGGAAGATTAAAGTGCACCTTCGGGTGCCCGGAGTAATGGCATGGCGGAGGAATATGGCGGCTTGAGGTCCAATCTGGACGGCGAAGGCTGGACATTCTTGGGATTTGTAAGGCTTCTGGCCGTTATTGGCACTTCCATCGCATTGCTGCCGCTTCAATTTATTCTTGTGAAGTTTTTCCCACAGGCCTGGTGGCCTGTGGCAGGCCTTTGGCACCGTACTATGTGCCGTATACTGGGCATCAGAATCCGGGTGGAAAAAAGAAACCTTGATGCCCACCGGCATCACACGGGTTCCATTCTCTATGCTGCAAATCATATCTCCTGGCTCGACATCATTGTGTTGGGCGGGCATCTTGAAAATGCAAGTTTCATTGCAAAATCCGAGGTTGCGGGTTGGGGGTTCATCGGGTCCCTGTGCAGCTTGCATAAAACCATTTTTGTAAACCGGATGCGTCGCACTGAAAGCCTCAAGCAGCGTGACGCGTTGGTTGAGAGAGTGAAGCAGGGGCATAGCTTGATCCTGTTCCCGGAAGGAACATCAACCGATGGCATGCGTTTGGCGCCTTTCAAGTCAGCGCTTTTTTCCGTTGCAGAGCGCGCAGATGATGCCTGTGATCACCATTTGCTGATTCAGCCGGTTACGCTCGCCTATACAGAGGTCAATGGCATGCCTCTAGTGCGGTCCCAAAAGCCGTGGGTGGCTTGGCTTGGAGATGTGGAGTTGTTCCAGCATCTCAGGCAGGTAATGGGACGTGCCCGCATTGAAGCCATGATCGAATTTCACGCGCCGATTTCTCTGGCTGAGGCCGGTTCCCGCAAAGCGCTGGCAGCTTATTGTGAAGAAGAGATCAGGGTCGGGCTTGAGCGCGCACACCGGGCGGAAATGAGGTTAGGGCCACAGTTATTGCGCCCCGCCGGGGCTGAAAAAGCAGGGGCCAATGTTCCGCTTCTGGACAACCATGTCGAGCCTGCCTGACAATTTTGAGCGCTTTGGCGCTCTGGCCCCCTGCAATCCTTGACTCTTGGCATGTTGCTGGACTAGGTTCCGGCACCTTTTTTAAGGGATGCGGCCGAGGGCTGGTCCCTGATGCCGGTGGCAGGAGTTAAGACCTTGAGCAAAAAAGTTTTCATCAAGACCTATGGTTGTCAGATGAATGTGTATGACAGCAAGCGTATGGCTGACGTGCTGAAGCCCCACGGTTACGAAGTGGCGGAAGAGGCTGATGGCGCCGATCTTGTGATTCTGAATACCTGCCATATCCGTGAAAAAGCCGCAGAAAAGGTTTATTCCGAAATCGGACGTTTGCGCGCCGAGAAGGACGCAAAGGCGGCCGAAGGCAAAAACATGTATATCGCTGTTGCCGGCTGTGTGGCGCAGGCGGAAGGCCCGGAAATGATGAAGCGCGCACCTGCGATTGATATGGTGCTCGGCCCGCAAACCTATCACCGCTTGCCAGACATGTTGAAGTCAGCGGAAGAGCAGCGGACAGGCGGTCGCCGGTCTGCGCGTGTGCTTGATACAGAATTCCCGGTGGACACCAAGTTTGACCATCTGCCAACGGACAGCGATTTTGATGGCCCTGCGGCGTTCCTGACGGTGCAGGAAGGCTGTGACAAATTCTGCGCCTTCTGTGTTGTCCCCTACACCCGCGGTGCTGAATATAGCCGCCCTGTTGCGGACATTGTTGCAGAGGCTAAACAACTTGTTGGCAAAGGCGTCGTGGAGATTACCCTTCTTGGCCAGAATGTGAACGCGTTCCATGGTGATGATGGCAACGGTGGAACGGCCACCCTTGGCGCGTTGATCCGCGAGCTGGACGCAATTGATGGCCTCAAGCGCATTCGTTATACCACCTCGCACCCACGCGATATGGATCAGGAGCTGATCGATGCGCACCGCGATATCGATAGCTGCATGCCATACCTGCACCTGCCGGTGCAAAGCGGATCGGATGCTATTCTCGATGCCATGAATCGCAAGCATTCCCGCGAAGAATATTTCGCAATCATTGACAGGCTCCGTGCGGCCCGCCCTGACCTCGCGCTTTCGTCAGACTTTATTGTTGGTTTCCCAGGTGAAACTGATGAAGATTTTGAGGCCACACTTGATCTGGTGCGCCGGGTCAAATACGCGCAAGCCTACAGCTTTAAATACAGCCCTCGCCCTGGAACACCAGCCAGCGTGAATGAAGACCAGGTGCCGGAAGATGTTAAGTCTGAACGCCTTGCCCGCTTGCAGGCCTTGTTGAACGAGCATCAACTGGAATTTAATGAAGCCTCTATCGGCAAGGAAATGGAAGTACTTCTGGAGCGTGTTGGAAAACAGCCCGGTCAGCTTCTGGGGCGCAGTCCGTACCTGCAGGCAGTGCATGTTGATGTAACCGGGGGTGACAATGCGCTGGACGTAGACGCCGATAAACCATACACTGACTTCATGGGGCAGTTGGTTCGGGTGAAAATCGTTGAAGCCGGCCCAAACAGCCTTAAAGGGGAACTTGTTAGCGCCCTGCAGTAACCGCATTGCGGGCGTTGGCCTCAAGGAGCCGCAAACAGCACAATATGTACGCCAAGGCTAGCTCAGCGTCTGCCCGTTCGGGCATATCATCATCCAACCACAAAAAAGTGGTTGAATTCGAAGACAATCGATTGGCTGCTATCGTATTCGGCCAGCATGATCGCAACCTGACGCGTATCGAACAGCGTCTGGGGGTCGTGCTGATCAATCGGGGCAATCGCATCGCGATCGAGGGAACCGAGGACAGGATTGGCATTGCCAAATCTGTGCTGGCGGACCTTTATGGCATGGCCAGTCGCGGCCAGCCGGTCGATATTGGCGAGGTCGATGGTGCCATCAGGATGGCAGAGGGTGTGCAGGTGCAGCCCGCCCGCGAGGCAGGGTTGCCAGCCAATCCGGCAGCCAAACAAAAAAATGACAATGAGCTTAAGATCACCACCCGCAACCGGGTGATTATGCCGCGTTCACCAGGGCAGGCGGATTATATTCGCAATCTGATGAAGCATGAGATGGTCTTTGGTGTTGGCCCTGCGGGTACAGGTAAAACCTACCTCGCTGTTGCCATGGCCGTTGCGCGCATGCTTGCCGGTGAAATTGACCGTATTATTCTTTCAAGGCCTGCCGTTGAAGCTGGTGAAAATCTGGGCTTCCTGCCGGGGGATCTCAAGGACAAAGTCGATCCATACCTGCGCCCGCTTTATGACGCACTTTATGACATGATGCCTGCAGAGCAGGTAGAAAAACGCATCGCTTCCGGGCAGATCGAGATCGCTCCTTTGGCTTATATGCGGGGGCGTACGCTTTCAAACGCTTTTGTAATTCTGGACGAGGCACAAAACACAACGCCCATGCAGATGAAGATGTTTCTCACGCGATTTGGCGAAAACAGCCGGATGGCCATATGTGGTGACGTAACGCAGGTGGATCTGCCAAGTGGCGCCCGCTCGGGCCTCAGGAATGCGCTTGACATCTTGCGCGGTATTGACGGCATCGCTGTAACCCGCTTTGGAATCCGGGATGTTGTGCGCCATCCACTCGTAGGCCGGATCGTCGACGCTTATGGCGATGATGACGGACGATAGGCCCGCAAGGTAGACACATGAACGACGACCCTTCATCCAGTATCTCCGGCCGGGCGGATATTTCGGCCCTGTCCGGTCTTACCTTTGATTTTGATCTGATGGACAACAGCCTCGGCGAGGCTGTTTTCGTCAGGCCAGTGATCGAGGCGGCCGTTGCTGGTGCACTTACTGTAACAGTGGCGCGTGTTCATGTGCCGATGGAGTTGAGTGTGCGTGTGGTGGACAACGCCGAAAGCCGGAAACTCAACCACGATTATCGCGGCAAGGACAAACCGACAAATGTTCTTTCTTTCCCCGGCGTTGAGCCGGATGACTTGTTTGACAGCTTTGATTTTTCTGAGGCCGGTGGGCCACCCGTCATGCTTGGTGATCTGATCATTGCTGGCCCGGTAGTGGTTGCGGAAGCGCAGGACCAAAACAAACAAGTACATCACCATTTGGCACATTTATGTGTGCATGGGGTTTTACATTTGATGGGTTTCGACCATATCGAAGAAGAAGACGCAGAAGAAATGGAAGCATTGGAGCGCGAAATACTCGCGAGCCTCGGGATCAATGATCCCTATGTAATTCCTGATTAGACAGTGGAATAATAGAGTGAACGACCAGACACCGAGACCACCTGCCGATACGGACGGCTCTGCCCAGGAAAAGGAGCAGGGTGGCCTCTGGCGCACACTGAGAGAACTTTTCAGTGGGCGCAGCAGCGAAGTATCCCTGAGTGACAGCCTCAAGGAAGCGATTGAAGAACACGAGGAAGAGACCCGCATGCCTGCCCTTGGGGACGAGGAGCGGGAGATGCTTTTCAATGTGCTGAATTATGGCGGGTTGCGGGCCGACGATATCATGGTGCCGCGTGCCGATATCGTAGGTGTGCCCAGTGATATTGCCTTTTCTGACCTGATCAAGCGCTTTGCGGAGGTTAATCATTCCCGCATGCCGGTGTACCGGGACACGCTCGATAATGTTCTTGGTATGGTGCATGTGAAAGACGCACTTAAATGTGTTTCGGAAAACATTGACGAAGAAAACTTCAAGGTCTCAGCCATCCAACGGCCAGTATTGTTTGTGCCGCCGTCGATGAAAGTCATCGATCTGTTGGCCAAAATGCGGCTTTCCCGTACCCATATGGTAATTGTCGTGGATGAATACGGCGGCACTGACGGCCTCCTGACTGTCGAGGATATGGTGGAGGAGATCTTTGGTGAAATTGAAGATGAGCATGACGAGGTCGAAGACCCTTACCTGACTCCTCTGGAAAATGGTGGCTACGACGTGGACGCCCGCCTGGAAGTGGAAGAGCTGGAAGAGGTTATCGGTGTAGATCTGCTGCCGCAAGAGCTGGACGAAGACGTGGATACAGTTGGCGGCCTTGTCTTTTCACTCGCGGGTTGCGTGCCAGAGATTGGTGAGGTTATGGTTCACGAAAGCGGTTTCCGCTTCGAAGTGGTGGATGCTGATCCGCGCCGAATACATAAGGTGCGAATTCATGAGGCACCTGCTACCACGGAATCAGAAGCTGCCAAATAACAAAGCTTTCAGGGCGACAGGCAAGGGCAATGAACAGGCAAGATCGAGATCTGTCCGTATTGGGCGCGCATCTGTCGCGCCTTTTTGATTGGCTGGCGGCGCAACACCGTTTTGCCATGCCGGCCTTCTATTTTTCGGTTGGCGTTCTGCTGTCTCGTGCTTTTGCGCCCGTCAATTTCTTTCCTGCAGTGTTCATCAGCATGCCGTTGATGGTGATTTTTCTGGATCGGGCACAAAGTGGCCGCGAAGCTTTCCGTATTGGATGGTGGATCGGTTTTGGGCTTTTTGCAGTTGGGTTGTCGTGGATTGCAGAATCATTCAAGGCGCAAGCCAATGTGCCGGAAGTGTTTGCTGCGCCGGCAGTGATCATGCTTTGTGCCGTGATGGCGCTTTATACCGGTGTAACTTTCTGGGTAGCATTCAAGCTTTGGTCGCGCTCCATTCTTCGCATTCTACTGTTTGCTTGTGTCTGGACAGTGTTTGAAGTGGCGCGTGGTATGTGGTTTACAGGATTTCCCTGGCATCTGGCGGGGGCCATATGGGCAGATTGGCTCTATATGGCGCAGGCTACCCATTATCTTAGCGTATATGGCCTCTCCTTCCTGACAGTGCTCGTTGCCGGAAGTTTGGCTTGCTTGGCGGATCAGGGTTCCTGGCAGCGTATGATTTTACCCTCGGCATTGGGCGCATTGATAATAGGCGTGCTGGCTGTGCTGGGTGCTGTACGCGTCGATACCGCGCAAACGCGGTATCATCTGGGCGTTACGATGCGCCTTGTGCAGGCCAATGTGCAGCAACGCGAAAAATGGCTTTCCTATCTGATTGAAGACCATTTCGACAAGCATATGAGCCTGTCGCGCGCAGGCAACGAGGAAGGCAAAGCCAAAGGTATTCGGTTATTGATCTGGCCGGAAACTGCCGTTCAGCGCGAGAATTTTGACAGGGAAGGGTCGCTTCACCGTTGGCGCATGTCCAAGCTTCTGGACTATGGCGCTTTCGCCATAACGGGTTCGCCACGATACCGACAGCGAGCAGATGGTGACTATGATTATTACAATAGTCTGTTTGCAATCAATTCGGATGCGGATATCTACGCCCGATATGACAAAAACCATTTAGTGCCCTTTGGCGAGTTTCTGCCTTTTGAGAGTTGGCTGAAGTCCATTGGTTTGTCCAACCTTGCCGGGGGAGCCTGGACACCGGGCCGTACCCGCCAGACAATTCATTTGCCAGGTATACCCGGATTTTCACCGCTTGTTTGTTACGAAGCTATATTTCCGGGCAGGGTACTTAGGGATCGTGAGACGCCTGCGTGGCTTTTGAATATCACGAATGATGGGTGGTTCGGTACCAGCGAGGGGCCATATCAACATCTGGCGCTCGCACGTTTGAGGGCAATTGAGGAAGGCCTGCCGCTTGTGCGTGCAGCCAGCACCGGCGTAAGCGCCGTAATTGACGGATATGGCCGCACGATCAGCCAGTTGCCGGTTGGGCGTCAAGGCGTTCTGGACAGTCCTTTGCCCGTGGCAGTTGAAGCGCCCGCTATTGCAACCGGCGCGAAGATCATTTTGCTTATGATCTTCAATAGCTTGGTTCTGCTTGCACGGGCATTCTATTGTTGGCGAGGCAATAGCGGTTCGGAAGACGCAAAAAAAGTGGCTTTGCCGTAAGGCTTTCATGCGCTATAGGGGCGGCCATGAGCGATACACCAAAAACAACCAAAGACTTCAAGTTGCCGGAGCAGCGCTTTTTCGGGCGCCGCAAGGGGCAGAGCTTTTCCCAGCGCCAGCAAGGCCTGTTGGACGATTTCCTGCCGTCAATCTCAGTGAAGATTCCCGAAGGTGATGCGGTCCTTGATGCGGACATGGTGTTTGGTAAACCGGTCAAGGCGCTTTGGCTCGAGATCGGTTTCGGAAAGGGCGAGCATCTTGCCTGGCAGGCTCAGGCACACCCTGACGTGTCGCTCATCGGATGTGAGCCGTACCTCAATGGCGTTGTCGGCCTGCTGACCCACATTGAGGAAAGCGATATCCAGAATATCCGGGTCTATGGAGATGATGCGCGGCATGTGATCTGGAAGTTGCCAGACGCAAGCATTGACCGATTGTTTCTTTTGCATCCTGATCCCTGGCCAAAGGCGCGGCATGCCCGCCGCCGGTTTGTAAACCAGCACAATCTGGATGATTTGGCCCGAATCATGAAGGACGGCGCAGAATTCCGGGTTGGAACAGATCACCCGATCTACCGGGAATGGACTATGCTTCAAATGGCTCAGCGCAATGACTTTGAGTGGTTGGCAGAAGGGCCGGATGACTGGCTAAATCGTCCTGATGATTGGCCCGAAACTCGCTACGAAGCCAAGGCCCTCGAAGGGCGTGCGACCTATTTCCGCTTTCGCCGCGTTCCGCGCGCGGAGGTTGCCGCAAGCTAACCGGTAACGCCCGAAGATTCAGGGTTGCCCTGAACCCCTGTTCGCTGTATACAGAGCGCGCTTCTCCTAGAGTATTGGATGTTTATTCCAGGAGTGGGTTCAAACCCACTGCCCGCGATACCCCATACCTAGAGCGCAGTTGGGCTTCTGGTTTGGCCCGCGTTGAAGCATGGAAAGGACAGAACTCGTGAGCGACGCTGCGAACAATATTGCTGAACTCATTGAACCGACCGTCGAGGCGCTCGGTTTTGAACTCGTTCGTGTAACCTATGGCGGCGGCCGCAAGCCTACCCTCCAGGTGATGGCCGAGCGGCCAGATGGCACGATGAGTGTGGATGATTGTGCAACATTGTCTCGTGAGGTTTCGCTCATTCTTGATGTGGAAGACCCATTGCCCGGTGAATATCTCCTTGAGGTAAGTTCACCAGGGATTGATCGGCCACTCACGCGCGCAAAGGATTTTGAGCGCTGGGTTGGTTTTGAGGTCAAGGTTGAGTTGGGTATGCAGATGGACGGGCGTCGTCGTTTCCGTGGCCGCATGGTGTCATTCGATGGCAATATGATTGTGGTGGATACTGACGATGAAGGTGAGGTGTCTTTGGAATTTGGCGATGTTGCCAAGGCCAAGCTGATCCTAACTGATGAATTGCTTGAGGCTGTGCAAAAGCAGGCGAAGGCTGCCCCGGAGGATGGCGACGGGGCCTAAGGGTTTTATGCTGGCAGGGCGCCATTATGGCGTCGTGCTCTGAAAGCGACGGAGTGAAGATGATGGCTGCAGCTGTCAGTGCAAACAGGTTGGAACTGCTGCAAATTGCAGATCTAGTGGCGCGTGAAAAGGCGATTGATAAGGATATCGTTCTTGAGGCCATGGAAGAGGCAATCCAGAAGGCCGCACGGTCCCGTTATGGTGCCGAGAACGAAATTCGGGCGCAGATCGACAAGAACACTGGCGATATCCGCCTGTTTCGTGTTCTCGAGGTTGTTGAGGAAGTTGAAAATCCTGCGGTAGAAATCAGCCTTGAAGATGCCAAGGAAGACAAGCCTGACGCAGAAATCGGCGATTATCTCGCATCAAGCCTGCCGCCGATGGACTTTGGCCGTATCGCAGCTCAAACAGCAAAGCAGGTTATCGTTCAGAAGGTGCGCGATGCAGAACGTCAGCGCCAGTACGACGAATTCAAGGACCGTGTGGGTGAAACTATCACCGGCGTTGTGAAGCGTGTTGAATATGGCAACGTGATTGTTGATCTGGGTCGTGCAGAAGCCATTATGCGCCGCGACCAGGTGATCCCGCGTGAGCATATCCGCCAGAACGAACGTATTCGCGGTTACATTTACGAAGTGCGCCGTGAGAACCGTGGCCCACAGATTTTCATGTCTCGCACCAAGCCTGATTTCATGGCTGCCCTGTTTGCACAGGAAGTGCCAGAAATTTATGACGGCATTATCGAGATTCGCTCTGTTGCCCGTGATCCGGGTAGCCGCGCAAAAATCGCTGTAATCTCCAACGATGGCAGCATTGATCCGGTAGGCGCATGTGTTGGTATGCGAGGTTCCCGCGTGCAAGCCGTTGTGAACGAGCTTCAGGGCGAGAAAATTGATATCATTCCATGGTCTGGTGATGTTGCATCCTTCATCGTGAATGCGCTTCAGCCTGCTGAAGTGTCCAAAGTAGTTCTGGATGAAGAGCGTTCCCGCGTTGAGGTGGTTGTGCCTGATGATCAGCTTTCGCTGGCAATCGGTCGCCGTGGCCAGAACGTGCGTCTGGCATCCCAGCTGACTGGCTGGACCATCGACATCATGACGGAAGCTGAGGAAAGCGAGCGTCGCCAGGAAGAGTTTATGACCCAATCCAAGCGCTTCGTTGAAGCACTGGATGTGGATGACACACTGGCGCATCTCCTTGTGGCTGAAGGCTTCACTGAAGTGGAAGAGATCGCCTACGTTGAACCGGAAGAGCTTCTGGCTGTTGAAGGTTTTGATGATGATCTGGTTGCTGAATTGCAGCGCCGTGCCGGCGATTTCCTGGAAGCTGAAGCGCGTGCCGCTGACGAAAAGCGCCGTGAAATGGGCGTTTCCGATGATCTGGCAGACGTGGAAGGGCTGACGCCTCAGATGTTGGTCAAGCTTGGTGAAGACGAAGTGAAAACTTTGGAAGATTTCGCTGGCTGTGCTGCTGACGAGCTGACAAGCAAGGAAGACGGTATCCTCCGCGGTTTCAGCCTGACAGAAGACGAAGCAAGTGACATGATCATGTCTGCGCGTGTTGTTCTGGGTTGGATTTCTGCAGAGGAAGCTTTCGGCGGCAATGAAGCTGCTGAAGACGCCGAGGCAGAAGAAGAGGCTGCTGCAGCTGACGCAGCTGACGCTGAAACCGAAGGCGAAGCGTAAGCCAGCTTCGGGGGCCGCAAGTTTGAGGCAAGAAATGCGCGAACGGCGGTGTATACTAAAGATGGAGTCGGGGCCGGAGGATACTCTGGTCCGGCTTGCGATGAGCCCGGATGGCACCTTGGTGCCGGATGTGGCTGCCAGACTTCCCGGTCGCGGCTTGTGGATTAGCGCAGACGGGAAGTTGGTCAGATCTGCTATTGAAAGCGGGCAGCTTGCCAAGGCGGCAAGTCGGTCGCTTAAAGCTTCGGTGCCAAAGAATGCGGTGCCAGAAGATTTGGATGCGCAGATTGATCGATTGCTGGTGCGGCGTTGCCTGGACCGTATGGGGCTGGAGCAACGAGCTGGGCATCTGGTGACAGGCTTTGACAAGATCAAGGCCGCGCTGAGCAAGAAGGGCTCTGGATTGCCGTCGCTTCTGGTGAGCGCGACGGATGGTGCCGAAGATGGGCGCCGCAAGATAAAAGCTGCGGTTGGTGCTGATGTGCCGGAAGCAGTATTGTTTGACCGGGAAGCGCTTTCAAAGGCGTTGGGCCGGGAAAATGTGGTCCATGTGCTTTTGTTTGAAAGCGGGGGCACAGAAAAGTTGAAGACCGATCTGAATCGGTTGTTTGGAATGCGCGGGATAGACCCGCTGACTTGTGAAGCGCCTTCTCAAGCTGAGGGGCAGAGGAACGAAGATTAGTATGACTGACGAGAAAAAACTGACTTTATCTGGCCGCGGCACTCTTGGCGTAAGCAAAGGGGTAGAGACCGGCCAAGTTCGTCAAAGCTTCAGCCATGGGCGCAGCAAGGCAGTTGTTGTTGAGCGCAAGAAAAAGCGCATCCTGAAGAAAGGTGCGACGGATACGGCGGGCCCAGAAGCAGAAGTGGTGGCACCAAAGCCCCAGAAAACTTTTGTGCCGAAAAAGCCTGCCGGTGAGAGTGCAGGCAAGCTCTCAAACGCCGAACATGAGACACGCCTGAAGGCGCTTGAAGAAGCGAAGAAGCGTGCTGAGGAAGAAGCCAAGGAACAGGCAGAACGTGAAGCGCGTGAAGCAGCTGAAGCGGCAGAGCGCAAGAAGCGTGAGGCAGCCGAGGCCGCGGCGGCGGAAGCGGCCCATGACGATGAAGCTGAGGCCCGCGCCAAGGCGGAAGACGACGCCAAGAAGAAAAAGGCTGCCGATGCTGCGAAGAAGGCTGAGGTTGAGGCTGCGAAGAAAGCTGAAGAGAGCCTGAAAATTAAAGAAAAGGCAGAAGCTGAAGCACGTAAGAAAGCTGAACTTGAAGCCCGCGCAGTGCAGTTGAAGAAGGCAAGCGAAGCCCGTGCCGCAGCAAGCACTGATGATAGCAACGAGCGTAAAGGCAAGCCAAAACGTGGGAAAGAGCGCAAGAGCGGCCCTGGTGGCGATGATCGCAACCAGCGTGGTCGTGGTGGCCGGGGCGATGACCGTCGTAAAGGTGGTCGTCTGACGATCTCAAGCGCTATGGGTGATGGTAGCGAACGCCAGCGTTCATTGGCCGCATACAAGCGTGCACAAGCCAAAAAACGCCAGGCCGAAATGGGTGGTGGTCAGCAACAGCAACGCCAGGCTCGCGAGGTGACGATCCCTGAGGCGATCACAGTGCAGGAACTGGCTAACCGTATGGCTGAAAAAGCTGTTGCGGTGATCAAGGTTCTGATGGGCATGGGTGTGATGGCGACCATCAACCAGGTCCTGGATCAGGATACTGCCGAGTTGGTGGTTACAGAGATGGGCCACACAGCCAAGCGCGTAAGCGATGCTGATGTTGAAATCGGCCTCGTAGGTGAAGAGGACCGCGAAGAGGATCTGCAGGCCCGTGCGCCAATCGTGACCGTAATGGGCCACGTAGACCACGGTAAAACCTCGCTCCTTGATGCGCTTCGTAAAGCAAATGTGGTGTCCGGCGAAGCTGGCGGTATTACCCAGCATATCGGTGCCTATCAGGTTAGCGTGAACGACAACAAGATCACATTCCTTGATACACCGGGCCACGCCGCCTTTACCCAGATGCGGGCACGGGGCGCGAGCGCAACTGATATCGTGATCCTGGTGGTTGCCGCAGACGACGGCGTGATGCCGCAAACAATCGAGGCGATCAACCATGCGAAAGCAGCGGGCGTGCCGATCATCGTGGCGATCAACAAGATGGACCGTGAAGGCGCGAACCCGGACCGTGTGCGCAACGAACTGCTGCAGCACGAAGTGGTAACCGAAACTTTCTCCGGTGACGTTCAGGAAGTGGAAGTTTCCGCCAAAACGGGTGCGGGGCTCGACAAACTGAAGGAAGCAATCATCCTTCAAGCTGAGATTCTTGAGTTGAAAGCCAACCCGGAGCGCACAGCCGAGGGCGTTGTTGTGGAAGCCAAGCTCGACAAAGGTCGCGGCCCAGTTGCTACCGTGCTTGTTCAGCGTGGTACAATCCGTGTGGGCGACATCTTCGTCGCTGGCGCCGAATGGGGCCGTGTACGGGCCCTGATCAACGACAAGGGTGACCAAGTTACTGAGGCTGGCCCAAGTGTGCCTGTAGAAGTGTTGGGCCTCAATGGTACACCGGATGCGGGTGATGAGTTCGCTGTGGTGGAAAACGAAGGCCGGGCACGTGAAGTAACGGCATATCGCCAGGATCAGGTTCGCAAGAAGCGCCAAGCTGCTGCAGCCGCACCGAAAACGCTTGAGAGCATCTTCACCCAGATGAAGGAGAACGAAGGCCTTCAAACGTTTGAAGTTGTGATCAAGGCAGATGTGCAGGGCTCTGTGGAAGCTATTACGCAGGCGCTTGAAAAAGCAGGCAATGATGAAATTCAATGTCGTGTGATCCACGGTGCTGTGGGCGGTATCACCGAATCTGATATCACGCTCGCGCAGGCAAGCCGCGCGCTTGTTATGGGCTTCAACGTACGCCCGAACAAACAGGCACGTGAGGCCGCTGAAGCTGAAGGCATCACCATCAAATATTACTCGGTGATCTATGACCTGATTGACGAAGTAAAAGCAGCGATGGCTGGTCAGCTTGGCCCGGAATACAAAGAGAATGTTATCGGCCAGGCGGAAATCCGCGAAGCCTTCCAGGCTGGCAAGGCCGGCAAGGCAGCCGGTTGTTTTGTGGTGGAGGGTTCCATCCGCAACGACCTCAAGGCCCGTATCCTGCGTGATGATGTGATCATCTACGAAGGCCAGATCGACAACCTTCGCCGCTTCAAGGACGATGTGAAGGAAGTGCGTGCCGGTCAGGAATGTGGTCTGACATTTGAAAATTATCATGACTTCAAGGCCGGTGATGTCCTCGAAGTATATGAACTGGAAGAAATCGAGCGCACGCTCTAGTTTCGGGTAAGACCGATCCCAAGTTTCGGGGCGGTCCTTCGTGGGCCGCCCTTGATCGTTTAGGAACAGTACTATGTCCAAATCTCATCATTCCGGTGAACCCAGCCTCCGCTTGTTACGTGTAGGCGAGAATGTGCGCCATGCGATTTCAGCCATCCTTACACGTGGCGACGTGCAGGACCCTGATCTCGTGCGCGCGTCGGTGACAGTATCCGAGGTGAGGGTTAGCCCAGACCTCAGGAATGCCACTGTGTTTGTGATGCCGCTTGGTGGCGACCCGGAGGAAAAAATCACGAAGGCGCTTAATAAAAACAGCGCGTTCATTCGCGGCGAAATGAGCAAGGTCGTGCATATGAAATATATGCCGCGCCTGAAGTTCAAGTTGGATGAAAGCTTCGATGAAGCCAGCCATATTGATGCGCTCCTGCGCGACCCACGTGTGACCCGCGACACTCAAGGCCACGACGAGGAAGAATAGGCATGGCGCGTCGGCGTAAGGGTGAAAAAGTTGATGGCTGGTTGGTTATCGACAAGCCGCTTGGCATCACCAGCTCCAAGGTTGTCGGCAAGGTCAAGTTTCTGACCAAGGCACAAAAAGTAGGACACGGTGGCACGCTGGACCCTCTCGCCAGTGGCATCTTGCCGATTGGTCTAGGTGAAGCCACCAAAACAATGCCCTTCATCGTGGACGCCACAAAGGAATATGCCTTCACCGTTAAATTCGGCACAGCAACCGATTCGGACGACCTTGAAGGCGAAATTATTGAAGAGGGCGGCCGTATCCCGCAAGAATCTGAAATTCTTGAGGTTTTGCACCATTTCATCGGCACCATCGATCAAATTCCACCGGCCTATAGTGCCATCAAGGTGGATGGGCAGCGTGCCTACAAATTGGCGCGGGATGGTGAACAGGTGGAGTTGAAGGCAAGACCTGTTGAAATTCAATCACTTACGCTAGAAAACTTTGATGAAGAAAAAGGCGAGGCAGCCTTACATGTAAGCTGTGGCAAGGGCACGTATGTGCGTTCGCTGGCGCGTGACATTGCCCGCGCTGTGGGGAGTTGCGGCCATGTGGTGACGCTACGGCGCCTTCGCGTTGGGCCGTTTGGCCTGAAGGACGCGATTTCGCTGGAAAAGCTGGAGGAGTTGGGCCATAGTGCGCCCGCTCAGGACTATGTGTGTCCGATCACGACGGCGCTGGACGACATCTCGGCGCTCGCCGTAACGGAAGATGAGGCGAAACGCATCCGATGCGGTATGACCCTCGCAAGACCTGAGCTCAAGCAAGGAACGTATGTTCTCATGGTTGGCGAAACGCCACTGGCGGTAGCCGAGAGCGACACCGGAATTGTCCGGTCCTTGCGGGTCTTCAATATGTAATTTTTTTAGGAGAAGATCGATGTCGATCACTGCTGAACGGAAACAAGAACTGATCAAAGAATACGCCACTCAAGAAGGCGACACTGGCTCCCCTGAGGTGCAGGTTGCAATTCTTTCTTCGCGTATCGCTACTCTGACCGAGCACTTCAAAGACCACAAAGGGGATCACCATTCCCGTCGCGGTCTGATCAAGATGGTAAACCAGCGTCGTAAGCTGCTGGACTATCTGAAGGGCAAAGACCACGGGCGTTACACGACGCTGATCGGTCGTCTGGGTCTTCGGAAGTAATACAGTTCGGGAAGGCCGGTTCAAGGGAACCGGCCTTCTTCGCTTTTGGGGGTCCGTTTTCTATTTTCCCCAAAGCCTAGCAAACACACCTTGGCTTCTAATCCGGGAGGCCTGGGATTTTTATTTAAGCGGGGCATCTTCATAGGGAAGGTGCCGAGGTTGTCTGGCAGATGTGGTGCGATACCCGGACAATCGCTGAAAGGTTAGAAAATGTTCAATATTCATCGCAAAGAAATCGAATGGGGCGGCCGTACCCTCTCTCTGGAAACTGGCCACGTTGCAAGACAAGCGGATGGGGCCGTAATGGCCAAATATGGCGACACCGAAGTGCTGTGTACCGTTGTTGGTGCCAAATCGGTTAAGCCGGGTCAGGACTTTTTCCCACTGACCGTAAACTATATCGAGAAATTCTACGCTGCCGGTAAAATCCCTGGCGGCTTTTTCAAGCGTGAAGGCCGTCCATCCGAGAAGGAAACACTGGTTTCCCGTCTGATCGACCGTCCGATCCGCCCGCTGTTTCCATCGGGCTTCAAAAACGAAGTACAGGTTATCTGTACAGTTCTCAGCCACGATCTGGAGAACGATAGCGATATCGTTGCCATGATCGGTGCGTCTGCTGCCCTTACGCTTTCCGGCCTGCCATTCTTTGGCCCGATCGGTGGTGCGAAAGTTGGCTACAAAGACGGTGAATACATTCTGAACCCATCACTTGAAGAAGTGAAAGAGTCTGAGCTTGAACTTGTTGTTGCAGGCACAAAAGACGCGGTTCTGATGGTTGAATCCGAAGCAAAAGAGCTGTCTGAAGACGTTATGCTTGGCGCTGTTAACTTCGGCCACGAAGCACAGCAAAAAGTGATCGATGCGATCATCGAACTTGCTGAAGTTGCTGCGAAAGACCCTTGGGAGCTTGAAGAAGGCCCGAACAAGGATGATCTGGTGAAAGCAATTGCTGACGCAGGTGAAGCTGACCTGCGTGCTGCTTACGAAATCACTACCAAGCAAGATCGTGTAACCAAGATCAACGAAGCGAAAGCGAAGATCAAGGAAGCGGTTGCACCTGTTCTGGAAGCAAATGACCAGCTGACAGAGCAAATGGTTGGTGACCTGACCAAGAAGCTTGAGAGCAAGATCGTTCGCGGCAACATCCTTGAGACTGGCAAACGTATCGATGGCCGCGGCCTCGCGGACGTTCGTTCGATCATGTCTGAAGTTGGCGTATTGCCACGCAGCCACGGTTCCTCGCTTTTCACCCGCGGTGAAACACAGGCACTGGTTGTTGCAACCCTCGGCACCGGCGAAGATGAGCAGATCATCGATGCCCTCGAAGGTAGCTGGCGCTCAAACTTCATGCTGCACTATAACTTCCCACCATTCTCTGTGGGCGAGTGTGGCCGTGTTGGTTTTACTGGCCGTCGTGAAGTTGGTCACGGCAAGCTGGCTTTCCGCGCTGTTCGTGCGGTTCTGCCAACTGCTGAAGAATTCCCTTACACCATTCGTCTGGTTTCCGAGATCACTGAATCCAACGGTTCGTCCTCCATGGCAACTGTTTGTGGCGCAGCTCTCTCCATGATGGATGCGGGTGTTCCGATCAGCCGTCCGGTTTCTGGTATCGCCATGGGTCTGATCAAAGAAGGCGACGATTTCGCTGTTCTTTCTGACATCCTGGGCGACGAAGACCACCTTGGCGACATGGACTTCAAGGTAGCCGGTACTGAAAAAGGTGTTACTGCACTGCAGATGGACATCAAGATCACTGGCATTACCAAAGAGATCATGGAAAAGGCACTTGAGCAGGCTGCTGGCGGCCGTGCCCACATCCTTGACGAGATGAACAAGGCACTTACTGGTGCACGTACGGAGCTTTCCGAGCACGCACCACGCATCGAAACCATGAAGATCCCAACGGACAAGATCCGTGAAGTGATTGGTACGGGTGGTAAAGTGATCCGCGAGATCGTTGAAGTAACCGGTGCTAAAGTGAACATCGAGGACGACGGCACAATCAAGATTGCATCTTCTGTTGCAAGCGAGATTGAAGCTGCCAAAGCCTGGATCAACGGTATTGTTGCTGAGCCTGAAGTAGGCGTGATCTACAAGGGTAAAGTTGTTCGCATCATGGACTTCGGTGCATTCGTGAACTTCATGGGCAGCCGTGACGGCCTCGTACACATCTCCGAGCTTGTTGAAGAGCGCGTGGAAAAAGTGACCGACGTTGTGAACGAAGGTGACGAAGTGTATGTGAAATGCCTCGAGATTGATGGTCGCGGCAAGGTTCGCTTGTCTATGCGGGTTGTTGATCAGGAAACTGGTGAAGAAAACCCTGATGCACGTCCGCCTAAAGAGTCCCCTAAAAAGGGCGGCGGTCGTCGCGACTAATTGCAGGACGTAGAACTGCTTAATTGAATTGAAACCGGCGTATGGTACCATCACGCCGGTTTCATCCCCTCAGGAGGATCTGTTTCAAGGGTTGGTAACAGGTTGGGGTTTCGGGAGAGTTAAATGAGTTTCAGTTTGAATAGCATTCGTGTTGGCGGCAAAGAGGTTCTGCCTCTTATTGAAGGTGGTAAAGGCGTAGCCATTTCCACAGGGGCTAGTTCCGGGCCTTGGGCCGCGGCGGGTGGTATCGGTACGATTTCGGCTGTGATCGCTGATCAGTATGATGCGCACGGCAATGTCGAGCCACATGAATATCTGGGCCGCACACGCACGGACCGCCACGAAGAGATGGTGCAATATTCCATCAAGGGTACGATCGATCAGGTCCGCAAGGCTTGGGAGCTTTCCCGCGGTGAAGGCCTCATCAATATCAACATGCTTTGGGAAGTCGGCAGCGCGCAGCGTATCCTGCACGAAGTGCTCGAGAAAACCAAAGGCATGATCCATGGTGTGACATCTGGCGCAGGCATGCCCTTCAAATTGGGTGAGCTGACAGCCAGATATGGTGCACACTATTATCCGATCGTTTCCTCTGGTCGTGCTTTTGGCCTTCTCTGGAAGCGTGCTTACAAGAATTTCGCAGAACGGCTTGGCGGCGTTGTGTATGAAGATCCATGGCTAGCTGGCGGCCACAATGGCCTTTCGAATGCCGAAGATCCCACCAAGCCGGGTGATCCATACCCACGCGTGCTTGAGCTCAGGCAGATCATGCGCAAGCTTGGCCTCGATCATGTTCCGATCATTATGGCCGGTGGCGTTTGGAACCTGAAGGAATGGAAAGACTGGATCGATAATAAAGAACTCGGTCCAATCATGTTCCAGTTCGGGACGCGCCCGCTGGTGACCAAAGAAAGCCCGATTTCCGATAAATGGAAGAAGAAGCTCCTCGGCCTTAAGCCAGGTGATGTTCTGTTGCAGAACTTCAGCCCGACCGGCTTTTTCTCGTCCGCGCTTAAAAACAGCTTCATTGGCGAGCTGGTGCAGCGCAATGACCGCCAGATTGAATTCCGCGCCGAGAAGGACGAAGAGTTCGATACAGAGCTGACGGTTGAGCGCAAGAAATATATCGTGCGCCGCGCTGACGAAGGCAAAGCCCTTGGCTGGATCAAGGAAGGGTTCGAGCGGGCGATGAAAACGCCGGACGGTAGCCTGATCTTCGTGACGCCCGACAAATGCGCTGAAATCCGCAAGGACCAGGCTGACTGTGTTGGCTGCTTGAGCCAGTGTCGTTTTTCTTCTTGGGCAACCAACGAGAAGAACTCAACAGGCCGCCTTGCTGACCCACGCAGCTTCTGTATCCAGAAGACTTTGGAAGATGTGGCGCACGATGGCTGTGTGGACAACAACCTTGTTTTTGCTGGGCACAATGCGTTTCGTTTCGCATCCGATCCGTTTTATTCCAACGGCTTTATCCCAAGCGTGAAGCAGCTGATGGACCGGATCGTTTCTGGCGACTAAATGTCGATGATAGGTGTTTTGAAAAGGCGGGCATTGTCCCGCCTTTTTTAATGGTCACGCCACTTCAGCCAACGACTGTTGTTTGTAGCAAATGGGGCGGTTGACCAGCCTTCGACCTTATCAGACACCAGATAGGGGTCGGCACGCAGGAAAAGGGGCACAGCGGGATACGTGTCCAGCATCATCTTTTCCGCTTTTGCCAGCAGTGCATTGCGCCCACCTCTGGCTGCATCAGCTCTCTCAAGCAACTGTGCAAGGGCAGGCTCAAGTGACGGGAACAGCGTAGCGTTGAACTGCGGTGTATAGAGCTGCAGGAAATTATAGGGATCTGGATAATCGGCGACCCAGTTGCGGCGGACGATTTCAAACTCGCCTGTTGTGGTGCGTTTGTTCACTTCAGTGAAGCGAACCTGCTCCAATTTCATATCCACATAAATTTTTGCCCAGTCACGTTTGATCTGGGCCGCCAATGTCTGGGACGAAATTGTGTCGGAGACCAACAGTGTCACTTCTAGCATCTTGCCTTTGTCGTATCCTGCGGCTTCCATCAGTGCGCGTGCTGTCTCAAGATTGGCGTCTTGATCGGGCAGCGCGCCAACCAGGCTTTCGTATTCCTCAAGGGGGGCCACAAGGCCATATTGCGGTGTGTAATCGGCTTTGATCATCTGAATAGCCGCTTGCCTGTCGGCTGCAAGATAGAGCGCTTTCCGGACCCGAGCATCCGCCAGCTTTTCAACCATGCTATTGATCTGCAGTAAAGTAAGTGAGGGGTTGTGCTGCAATTCTACATGATATCCCGGCAGGTTTCGAACGGCATCTATCTGGTAGGGGCCAATGGGCGCAGAAATATCAGCCTTTCCTGCGGCCATAAACCGGCCAATGGTTATGCCTTGGCCAATATTCACATGCTCGACCGTCTCAATGGATACCGTTTCAGCGGCATAGAATGTCGATGCCTTTGTCAGGCGGATACTTTCATTGGGAATAACGCGATCGAAACGGTATGGCCCATTGCCAACAATATTTTCGTATTTCGACCATTCTTCCCCGAGTGTTTTGTATAGATGGCTTGGCACAGGGAAAGCGGGTGGCCTCGTCAACGTATGCAAGAAGTGCTGGAATTGACGCCGAAGGCTAATCTCCAGAGTATGGCTACCTACAGCAAGTACTGCTAGAGCCGGGTCGGCCAAGGCTTGCAAATCTTGAATAGCGGCGTCGCTCCCGACGATATCTGCATACATATTTGCCATCGGCGCCTTTTTCCCAAGCGCAAACAGACGTCTGAAAGCGAGCACAAAATCTGCCGCGACGACAGGTGCGCCATCATGCCATTTGGCATCTTCGCGCAGCCGGAAGGTATATTGCCTGCCATCCGCCGATACTGTCCAACTTTCCGCCACGCCCGGAATAATTTTACCTGCTGGGTCAAGCGAAACCAACCCGGTGAAGGTCTCGGTAAGGAGCCTGCGTTCCGTGGTGTGGCTCTGCTTTTGAGGGTCAAGAATTTTCGGGATAGTGGGGGTAGCGCGCCTGAGGGTGGGCTGATTTTGCTCCGCATTCAAAGGGCTGGGTTGAAGGAAAAATGAAGACACAAATCCAAGAAAAAATAATAGCCCAAAAACACGCTTCATACCGGATCCTCATACTGCCAATCAGGGCAGTCTAGATTGCGGTGTTTAACAAAGTCTTGCTGGCTAGGATAGCTAAACCAAAGACCTGATTTGCGACCGTTTGTGCTTAAGGGGCTTGCTTGATTGTCAGCCAGTGACTGGCATTGGCGGCCCAAGGTGTATTGGACCAGCCTGAAATTCGATCAGATACAAGATATTGAGTGGTGCGCATGAAAAGCGGGATAACAAGATATTGTTCCAGAAGGTGAGCTTCTGCTTTCCGAAGTAACGGCAGCCGGTTTTCCGGTGAATTTTCTGCTGCGGTAAAAAGGGTATCCAGATTTGGGTCGTCACCCGGGAACAAGACCGGGTTGAACTGACGGCGATAAATATGAAGGAAATTATAAGGGTCCGGATAGTCTGCCACCCAGTTGCGCCGAACGAGCTCGAAGTCTCCTTTTCCCATATTCTGGACAAGTTCGCCAAAAGGCAAGGATATGATGTCGAGCTGCACATAGATGCGGGACAGATCACGTTTGATCTGGGCGGCCAATGTTTTCTCGGACAATATGTCGGGTATTGTGAGTACAAGGTTGAGGGGATTTGACGACGTATACCCCTGCGCCTGCATCAGCTCTTGCGCCATTGCAATTGCTGTTTCCCGGGCGACAGGATCAGGCAAGAGACTGTCATATCCCTCCAGTGGCGGCACAAGGCCACGCACAGGAATGAAATCAGCGTTCAGTGTGTGATTGATCGCATTGCGGTCAACTGCGAAGTAGAGCGCCTTCCGGACTGAAAGAGGCTTCAGTGCTTGCAAGTTGGTATTGATGAGGATGGAGATCAGGGATGGTGTTGGCTGAGACTGTAAGGCGAACCCCGGCAAATTCTGAACTGCCTGGCGCTGAAAGGGCGGAATCTGTGAAGATATTTCCGCAAGGCCAGCGGCCATAAGGCGTCCTATCGTCATGGTTCCTGATGGACTTAGATACTGAACCTTTTCCGCCGCATCTGGTCGAAACTTGTGAAAATAGGGGCTCCTGTTCAAGTGTATGATATGCCCTTTTTTTTCAATGCTTGCCAGTTGGTAAGCGCCATTGCCGATCAGGTTCTCTGGTAACACCCAGTCTTCACCCAATGATTCATATAGGTGGCTGGGCACAGGGAACGCAGGCGGTTTGGCCAGGACGAAAAGAAAGTGCGGAAACGGTTGATGGAGATTGATTTGCAAGGTCAGGGCATCTAGGGCGTCAACCGCCGGACGAATAATATTCGCTTGTGTGGAAGTAACTGAAATAGCGCTAAACAGCCCCACCTGTCGGGCAGCGTTGCCAAGATTGAACAGGCGTTCAAATGCGAGCACAAAATCCTGCGCATGAACAGGCATCCCATCCTGCCAGCGTCCGTTCTTTCGCAGTTTGAAAATGTAAGTTTTTCCGCCATCGGCTATTTGCCAGCTTTCGGCTGCGCCCGGCACAATCTGGCCTGTCTGATCAATTTCGGTGAGGCCCACGAAAATGTCGTTCAGTATCTGGCGCTGCACTGACTGGCTTTGTTTTTGGGGGTCCAACTCTTCGGGCATGCTGCTTACGGCACGGCGCAATATCGTTTCTGCCGTTGCCTGAGATAAGGGCAAGAAGCACATCATTGCCCAAGCCCCTGCTATCAGTAGAACAAGCTTCGCCAAGCGTGCTTGCATTGACCATTCCTCTTCGCAGTGAAAGGCCAGTTTAGAGTTCGATGTTTAAGAAAAGGTGTGTAGGCCGTTACAGCAAACGCTGCATATAAACCACATCATCTTCCGGATTGAAATTGTAAGGCTGGATTTCTTCAAAGCCCAGCTTTCTATAGAGGTTTACCGCAGCCTCCAGCCGCGTCAGGCTATCCAGTAGCATCGTGTGAAATCCTAAGCCTTTTGCATCCGACAGCAATCGTTCGCACATTTTTTGCCCGGCGCCTGTCCCTCTTCCCTCTGGTAGAACATACAATCGCTTCATCTCGCATATTCCTTCGCCATGGTCCTTGAGGGCAACGGCCCCCACGGGTGCATCACCATACTTGGCGATCAGCAAGTGAACGAAATCGCCAGGGAAGCGTGCCATTTCTCCCTCGATATCTTGAAAGGAGAGATCGATTGGCAGGAATTCGACAAAGGCACGAAAGATTGCCTTCACTGCAGCTAGGTCGCTCGGGGATTCTGCTGCGGTGATTGTGAGTTGGCGTTCTGTCATTGGTCAGGGCTCCAAATCATATAGCAGTCTGTGCCCTGATAGTGGGCATCTTCTGGCTTTGGCATCAGTTTGAAATTCAGTTTTTCATATAGCCGCATGGCTGGCTTGAGTTTGGTATGCGTTTCAAGATACAGGCGTGTGCCCTTTTTAGCCTTGAATACGTCAATTACGGCTTCACAAAGCAGATATCCAAGCCCGAAGCCCTGTGCGGATGGATCGACCCCCAATTTGGTCAGTTCAAAAACGCCGTTGCCGGCTGCTCGCATGGCCACGGTTCCAAGCGCCTTACCGTCGCGGATGGCGAAAAATATCTCGCCACCGCCCTTCAATATCTCGCTTTCCGGGTTTTCCAGTGCGTGCCGGTGCACTGGCTCGACGGTAAAATATTTTTCCAGCCATGCCATGTTCAGATCATGAAAGGCTTGCTTGTATTCCGGGGTATAGGGAACGATTGAAACCCTCTCACGCGCATTATTCTGCTGCTGCACGGTCATTGTTGGCTCCCATCCATTCCATATAATAGTTTGCACGCTCATAGGGGCTTGGCTCAGGCGGGTCCATCGCAACGAAGTTCAGTTTTTCGTACAGGCGAATTGCAGGTACCAGCTTGGTGTTTGTCTCCAGATAAAGTGTTTTGCCGCCACGTGCCTGAAAACGTTCGATGACCTTCTCACAAAGGGCACGCCCCATGCCGCCCTGCTGAACATCGGGATCAACAGCCAGCTTTGTCAGTTCGAATGATCCGGGGCCCTGGATTTTCATGGCAACAGTGCCCACGGGCCTGCCGTCGATGAGCGTGAAGAATATCTCGCCGCCTTTTGACAGGATATGTGTCTCAGGATCGGAAAGCACGGTTTCGTCGATTGGCTCAACCTCGAAATAGGCTTCCAGCCAACGGCGGTTGAGCTCGTAGAAAGCCTTGTTGTATTTGATGTCGTAAGGGACAATTTCGAAAGCAGGCGGCGCAAATGCCCGTGTTTTCTGTTTTTCTTTCACGCGGTCATACATGCTTTTCCGGACGAAAGAGGATTCCAGTGCCTCAATGCCGGCCAGCAGGTTGGCACCTCCTTCAAGCATGGCTTCTTTGATAACAGCATCAATGTCATCCCAGATTGGGCGCAAGCGTGACACCACATGAAGGCCATCTTCGGTGAGTTCGACACACTTCTGACGGCCATCTTCCATTGCGGTTGTCCTGATCAGCCCTTCACCTGCAAGGCGTTTAACTGTTTGGCTGACGGCAGAATGGGAGAATCCTGCCAGTTTTGCGATTTCGGCGATGGGCATACTGCCGCGCACGGATAATGCATAAACAACATAGAAATAGCTGACACGGAAATTAACGCCCATTTCTTCATAAAAGCGTTCTGCGTCAGCTGTCATCATTTCCTGTAATCGGCGCATTCGGGTGCCGATGCCAAGCTCAAGAAAAATTTCGTCAGGGTTGCTCATGTCGTGCCTCGGGGTTTATTATGTTAAGTACTTATATAATTTCTTATGTAAAAATTCAAGAGGGCAGCAAAAGAAAAAGGCCGGCAATAAAGCCGGCCTTTGAAGTTTTGGGCGTTTTTAAGGGATTAAAAATCAAACCAGTCTTCACTGATTTGAACGGTGACGCCCGCGAGGAACAAGTTGCCGCCCGCCCAACTGATCATTGTGCCGCCGTCAACTTGGCTGGTTTGCAAGTCGGCAAACGCGATGCCTGCGTTGGTGAAGTCGAGGACATCATCTTTGTCATCGAATCCATAGATCGTGTCGTTGCCGGATTCTGCAGAGAAGACAAAACGGTCATCGCCCGCGCCACCGTACAGCGTATCGTCACCCGCGCCGCCGGTCAGCGTGTCATCATCCTTGCCGCCATAAAGTACATCGTTTCCATCGCCGCCGGTGATCGCGTCGTTGCCATGGCCACCGAACAACAGGTCGTCATCTTCTCCGCCAGCAATGGTATCCTCGCCATGGCTGCCGAATACGGTATCATCGCCGGCACCGGCATCAATGGTGTCATCGCCGGTCTGGCCACCGAAGATAAGGTCGTTACCGTCAAGGCCCATCAGCTTGTCGTGGCCAACGCCACCGCCCAGAACATCGCTGCCACCACCGCCGATTACGAGATCGTCGCCAATGCCTGCCCAGAGCTGATCGCCGTACGGGTCATCCATGTCGTTGTCATTTTCGACATCGTTTCCGTCATCGTTGGCACTACCATCATCGTTGGCGCCACCATCGTCATTGGCGCTTCCGTCTTCGTTGGCATTCGATTCGTTTTCCTCAAACGTATCGCCATCGTCAACAATGCCGTTCTGGTTATTGTCCTGCCAGGAGCCACCAATCAGCGTATCGTCGCCTGCACCGCCGAAGATCATGTCACTACCCGATATGCCTTCCCCTTCTTCGCCGCCGAGCAGGAAATCATCGCCGCCGCCACCGCCAATGATGTCGTCTCCAGCGCCGCCGCCAACATTGTCGTTGCCGTTGGCGTCTGAACCGGCCCAGATAACGTCGTCCCCTGCACCACCACGCAGCATGTCGTTGCCATTAAACCCGGTCAGTGTGTCATCACCTTCGGTACCTTCAATGGTGTCATCTTCCTGGCTGCCTTTGAAGAAGTCGCCGTCTTCCTGCTCTTCGTGCTCTTCCTCACCTTCAAGTTCTTCCCATTCAGCCTCATGCTCTTCTTCAAGGGCTTCTTGGGCGGCTTCATGTTGCTCTTTAAGGGCGTCAAATGCGGCCTCTTTTTCAGACCAAAGAGCTTCCCATTCGGCATCCTGAACTTCGTCGAGTGCATCGATTAGTGCGTGGAGTTCATCCTCTAGCGCGTCCCAGGCCTCGTCATGCAGCTCTTCTAGTGCTTGCCATTCTTCGTCCTGTGCGTCTTTCAGGGTATCGAGCGCTTCGTCCCAATCTGCTTCAAACTCTTCTAGTTGGGCGGCGTGGTCCAATTCCTGAGCTTCGCGGAGGGCATCGTGCTCTGCGGCGAGGTCGTCTGTCGCCGTACCTTCGTCTTCTGCGGCGGCCCACGCGGCCTCAAGCTCTGCTTCAAGGGCCTCCCACTCTGCGAACAGGACGGCATTCAAGGCGTCGTATGACGATTCAAAAGTAGCATTCAGGGCTTCACAAGCCGCTTCATGCACAGCAGTCAGCGCACTGACTTCTGCTTCTTGTGCTTCCCAAAGGGCATCTATTTTGCCCTGTTTCTCTGTGTACAGGATGTCTGTTTGCAGATCATGTTCAGCGGCAAGAGCATCTATTTTTTCTTGGTATTCCTCTTCGAGTGCGGACCATTCAAGTTCCTGCGCATCCAGAAGGTCTTGCCATTCTTGCTCTTGCTCCTGTTCTAGGGCATTGGCGGCTTCGTCATTGATATTGTCGGATTCATTGTCGTGGGAACGGGGGGATAGGACTGCCACGCCTGCGGCAGACGGCCCCGTTGGGGTGTCAAAAAAGGTCACTGTTGCCTCCTACATTCGTGCCTGATTAGGCGGCATGATTTATATTGCCTGAAGTAGGGATTTTGATGGATGGAAATGAATAAAAGATCAATAAATACAATTGGTTATAATAAAATTCCGCTAAATTTTTCAGCTAATTTTAAGAGCTCTTTTTGGGTGAGATCATTTTATCGTCTCGTTCGGATAAACTCCCCAGATATAACGCCGCTCGATCCATCCCTCGGTGTCATCAATCTCGAGTTTGCACCAAATCCCCTCACATCTAGAAATTTCACCCACGACACTTGGCTCTGCCGTTATACGCAGACGAGACGAGGGGTCGGGTTCAGCATAAAGTTTACGTGTTTCACCGATGATAATGGCTGTGCGGCGCGGAGAGAGAAGCGAAACATGCATCCAGCCAGTGATGCCTTCGTGATCGCGGACCTGGCGCCATGCACCATGTTCATCAACCACTTCCAGCGGAAGATGTGAGCGACGGTAGACCCATTCAATAGGATATTGGCGGCCTGGTCCCGTGCGCATATAAGCCTTGCTTGCGGCCAGGGAAATCAGTCGGGGAATCGGTTGCCCGCTTGCTCCAACTCTTGCCGGTTGGGCGGAAACATGTGCTTCCCCCATGGAAATGGCACCCAAAAACACTAAAATCGATAAAATGCGCAGCATTGGACGCCTTCCCCCGTCGCTTGGCGTTTGAACTAGCCTCCTCCTTCTGGTACTAGAAGCGCATGGTCTGAGGCAAGCCCTGTCTCAAGGTTCTGAAAAGGTAACTGTGCCCCATGGTTCAAAAAGAAAAACGGCAGCGCCCCAAAGTTGTGGTGACGCGGAAATTGCCTGACAATATCGAAACTAGAATGGCAGAGCTGTTCGATGTGCAGTTGAACCTGCAAGACAAGCCACTTGGTAAAGAGGGTCTGCTGAAAGCCGTAAAGGATGCTGACGTATTGGTGCCTACAGTAACCGATACAGTGGATGCCGAAGTTATTGCTGCTGCGGGCGAAAACCTGAAGATGATTGCCAACTTTGGTGCTGGTGTGAACCACATCGATGCCAAGGCTGCGCATGAAAAGGGTATTGTGGTTACCAATACACCCGGTGTTCTGACAGAAGATACTGCCGACCTCGCGATGGCACTTTTGCTGTCTGTGCCGCGACGTCTTTTTGAAGCGGAAAAAATTCTGCGAGCTGGCGACTGGACGGGCTGGGCTCCGACTTTTCTGATGGGGCATCGTATTCAGGGTAAACGCCTTGGTATCATCGGCATGGGCCGAATCGGTACTGCAATTGCACGTCGCGCCAAGGCCTTCAATATGTCCGTGCATTATCACAAGCGTTCGCGCTTGCCTGAAGACGTTGAAGCAGAGCTGGAAGCCACCTATTGGGATGACCTGGACGAGATGCTCGGCCGGATGGATTTCGTGTCTGTCAATTGCCCGCTTACCAGCGAAACACATCATCTTCTCAACCGTGAGCGGATGAAAAAGATGCAGCCACATGCCGTTATCATCAACACGGCCCGCGGCGAAATAATTGATGAAGAAGCTTTGGCAAACCTGATCGAAGTTGGCCGTATTGCTGGAGCAGGTCTTGACGTGTTCGAGCAAGAGCCAGAGATCAACCCGAAGCTTCTCGAGCTGGATAATGTTGTGCTGTTGCCTCACATGGGGTCAGCAACCGTTGAAGCCCGCATGGCAATGGGTGAGAAAGTGTTGATCAACATTCGTGCCTACATCGACGGGCACCGGCCACCAGACCGAGTTGTACCCTATTGATCAAATAATTGAATAGCTATACATCGGCCGCACGCTTCTATGTGCGGTCGTCGCCCATCAGGGGCACGCAGAAAGTATGAAGTAGAAAACGGCCATGACCGATCAAAAGAACATCCGCAATTTTTCAATCATTGCGCACATTGACCACGGCAAATCGACACTGGCAGATCGCCTGATCCAGAACACAGGCGCGCTGACGGACCGTGAAATGCAGGCACAGGTCCTCGACTCGATGGATATCGAACGCGAACGCGGCATTACCATCAAGGCCCAGACAGTGCGGTTGGAATATAAAGCCAAAGACGGTCAGAACTATACTCTGAACCTTATGGATACGCCGGGCCACGTTGACTTTGCTTATGAAGTAAGCCGGTGTCTGGCAGCGTGCGAAGGGTCGCTTCTGGTTGTTGACGCCAGTCAAGGCGTGGAAGCTCAAACACTTGCCAACGTGTATCAGGCCATTGATAACGACCATGATATTGTGCCCGTCCTGAACAAGATTGACCTGCCGGCCGCGGAACCTGATCGGGTGCGGCAGCAAATTGAAGATGTGATTGGCCTTGATGCCACAGATGCCGTCGAATGTTCCGCCAAGTCCGGCCTTGGAATCGAAGATGTTCTGGAGGCTATTGTCGCACGGCTGCCGGCACCAGAAGGTGATCCCGATGCGCCGCTGAAAGCGATGCTGGTGGATAGCTGGTATGACGCCTACCTCGGTGTGATGGTTCTGGTGCGTGTGATTGACGGCAAGATCAAGAAGGGCCAAACCATCAAGATGATGGCTGCCGACGCGCTCCACAAAATTGAACGCGTTGGTGTGTTTACGCCCAAGGGCGTCATGGTGCCGGAGCTGGGCCCTGGTGAGGTTGGCTTCATTACCGCATCAATCAAAGAAGTGGCTGATACACATGTGGGTGATACGATCACTGACGTTGCCCGCCCCTGCGCAGAGCCACTTGAAGGTTTCCAGCCAAGTCGGTCTGTCGTTTTCTGTGGTTTGTTCCCGGCGGATAGCTCCGAATTTGAACGCCTCCGCGATGCCCTCCAGAAGCTTCGCCTCAACGATGCCAGCTTTGAGTTCGAGATGGAAACATCGGCCGCACTCGGATTTGGTTTCCGCTGTGGCTTCCTGGGCATGTTACACCTCGAGATCATCCAGGAGCGCCTGCTGCGCGAGTTTGATCTTGAGCTGATCACCACAAGCCCAAGCGTTATCTACAAGGTTTACAAGACTGATGGCACAATGGTGGAGCTGCACAATCCGGCGGATATGCCTGACGTTGTGCGTATTGATCATATTGACGAACCATGGATCAACGCCACCATTCTTGTGCCTGACGAGCATCTGGGCGCGGTTCTGAAGCTTTGTGAAGACAAGCGCGGTATTCAGGAGGATCTGACCTATGCAGGCTCTCGGGCCATGCTTAAATACAAGCTGCCGCTTAACGAAGTCGTTTATGATTTCTATGATCGCCTGAAGTCTGTGAGTCGCGGTTACGCGAGCTTTGACTATGACATGAGCGGTTATGAAACATCTGACCTAGTGAAAATGTCGATCCTGGTAAATGCAGAACCTGTGGACGCACTTTCCATGCTGGTTCACCGCAGCCAGGCCGATAGCCGTGGCCGTGCCTTGTGTGAACGGCTCAAAGATCTGATCCCACGCCAGTTGTTCAAGATTCCAATTCAGGCTGCCATCGGCGGCCGGGTTATTGCCCGCGAGACCATCTCTGCGATGCGCAAGGACGTTACAGCAAAATGTTATGGTGGCGATATTACCCGGAAGAAGAAGCTTCTTGAGAAGCAGAAAAAGGGTAAAGCCAAGATGCGCATGTACGGCAAGGTGGAAATTCCCCACACAGCCTTTATTGCCGCACTTAAGATGCGTGATAGCTAAGGCGTTTATCGGCCAGAAAATTGCAAGGCGGTGGAATATTTATTCCACCGCTTTTTATTTTTGAAATAGGTCCGATATGGTCCTGTCGCAAAAATTTTTCGCAATTGTCTGGTTTGGGAATTTTTTCCGGCTTTGTTTACCCGTTGTTAACAGGCTTCATTCTATAACGAAGATGCTGATACAGCCTAATAGCTCCCTTGATCTGACTGTGTCGCGCGGAACCGCATGTCCTCCCCCGATTGCGGTTCCGCTTTTTTATGGGCGATAGCCACTCCCCTCTTGCAAGCCAACCCAAGATCAATTTCAATAGGACAAAGACAACAGTGGGGCTGCATATGCGGTTGAATCGATTGAATTCTTTGATGTTCCTCTTTTTGGCAATGGCTGGCGGGCCTTTGTCTTCGGGGGTGTATGCACAGCTTTCTCTGGATAGTCTCGATCCACGCCAGATGGCGCACGATATTTATAGCGGTGTGAACAGAGGCAGCCCTCCGGCGTCTGTTGCACTGAAGATCGCTGAAGTGATTCGCGTATATAGATTCCGCTGTACGCGGGTAACCGATTATCAGGTGTTTGTGCAGCGGCCGAACCTTTTGGACATCAAGGCCAAATGTAGCGGTGACCCACTATACGGCGTTACCGTTGCGTCAAACGGCTATGTTGCGGTTTACGGCGGGAATGGGATGGTTTCCGCGCTCGATCGCAGGGATGCCTTGATTTATAGCTTTGGTGCGACAGGGCAACTTGAATCCGATTCCAGGCTGACCGCAGATGAGGCCTTTGACGAAACTGTTGAACGCCTGCAGCTCGGCGATGACTGGAACCTGATGTATGTGCTGGCGATGTTTGCAGTCATTCTGGCAGGTGTTATTGCGATTGCCGCTGTCTGGTTTCGTATGTGGCAGAAGCGTAAGAGCAAACAGAAACATCGCCGGAAGGTTAAGCCTATGGCTCGCCATACAGTGCAGGCAACAACCTCGGTGAAGGATCAGCTGTTGAAGGAAAGCGAGCGGGTCGCAGCGAACATCTACAAGCATCCTTCCGGCATGTATATCGCACGGGGCAAACGGGGCAAACGAAGGTTTTTCCGCTCTCGTACCTGGGCGGCAATGTATAGGTCATTTGGTGTGCGTATGTTCGAAACAAGCGCCCCGCAGATGATTGGAGAGCCTATGCCGTCGGACGGGGCCGAGTAGGCCCTTTTGCGTCACCGCATGAAGGGTGATTTCCACTCAACGCCGGTGAGCAGGGCAACGAGGTTGGCTGCCATCACAAGCGTTACGATCAATCCCAGAAATTGGTAGGCAAACGGGCTAAGTATAGGCACGTGGCCCAACTGTTTCTTTTTCTCTCGCCAAAAGCCATACGCCCACAGCGCCAGGCCGGCCACAAGGCCGATAATTGCGATAGTAAGCGTCATGATCATTTAGTCCGTGCGCGGTGAATAATCAGGTTTGCCAAAATGAAACCCTTGGGCATAATCCACGCCAAGGGACCTGAGGAAATCAGCCTGGAAGCGGTTTTCGACATGTTCACCGATGGTTTTGACCCCAAGATCATTACAAAGCCTGACGATCGAAAGCAGGAAAGTTGGTCGGTATCCCGGTGTGTTCATGTCTTTGACGTAAGTGCCATCGATCTTGACATAATCGACATTGAAAGCCCGAAGATACTGGTATCCGGCGGCGCCCGCACCGAAGTCATCAAGGCAAATGCGATAACCCATTGCTTTGAGGTCATTCAGTACAGCTTCGACCTTTTCAAGGTTTTCAATGGCGGCTGTCTCTGTCAGTTCAAGCATAAGGTGGCGGGCCACTTCTTTGCCTGCAGACAGCTCTTGCATCAGGCTTTGAACAAAACGTCCGCTGTCTAGCGTGCGGCCTGAAAGGTTCACAGCAAGCGTCAGCGGTGTGCCCAATTTCTTCATCTTGCGAACATAGTCGATGGCTTTGTGACACAGTGCGATATCAAACTCTTCGATAATGCCAACATCTTCGGCGAAACGTATGATTTCAAGCGGGCTGTCATCACCCATTCTATCGTCAAAGCGGCTCAATACTTCATTGTGGTGCACTTCGTTGGTCGACAGTGACACAACCGGTTGAAACACCATTTTGAAAGTGCCTGTTTCGATCATATTGCGCATTTGCACGACGCGCCTTTGGGCTTCACCTGCCATATCCTCGTAGGCGGTGGAAAGTGTGTCGAAATTAACCGATCCCGGGTCCTTGCAGAATTGGTTCAGGACATAGCTGAGCGTGCGCAACACCTGATCTTCTGATTCATTGGCCATGTCCGATGTCAATGTCGAATAGGCAGTTTTCAACTTTACATTTTCATCTACGCCTTTAAGCGATTTATCAAGTTGGGTGCCGTCAGATTTTGCCCTGTGAAGGAACGCGAAATGCTTGTCGTCGATCTGACCGGCGATTTCACCATCAACCGAAAGGGTTTTTAGATGCGCGGAAACTTGCTTGAGCAAGCGGCGCATATATTTGGGACCAAACCTTTTTTTGGCGTCTTCAATGCCGTCGACTTCAATGGCAGTCATGTAAAGATTGCTGCCTGCCGGATTGTCCTTCATGGTGCGTGAGGCCAAATCCATAAATGAATCTCGTGTCAGAAGGCCGGTTTCCGGATCAGCATTGATTTCGCCGCCAGCACTGCTGCCAAGCGGGGCCGCTCGGAGGGCGAGAAATGTATGGCTACTCTCTCCGGGCATCTTCAACGCGAAAAGCCTCAAGGCAAGGCTGCGGCCGCCAGATGACATAAAGCGAACGGGAATGGGGCCTATTCGGCCCTTATGGTCCAGATGAAGCTGCAACGCCGCAAAAACGTCACGGTCATCCTCGTCGATTTGGTCCAGAATAGGTTCACCAATCAGGCTGCCTTCACCTGAGCCCACGCGCTCAACGGCGCCTCCTTCAAAGACAATCTTGCCTTTGTCATTCACTTCAAAAAAGATTTCTGCCGCAGCAAAGGCAAAAGCAACGAAGCGTTCACGCTCTTTTTTGATTTCTTCAATTGGGCCAGACATAGATTCCCTGTCGGTATTTGGTCATGTCAGGGAAGGGTGTCCCGGACAATTCACTATTACCTCATTGCTAGGGCATAAAGGTAAAGAATTTATCGTATACGATGCCAAAAACTTATCCTGCTTGTGGTGCAAGGACAAGCTCTGCTAGATTTCAGCGAAACTGGAATTTCAGAACAATAATTTGTCCAAGGGGAAACATACCATGCGGGCCAAAAAACTTTTTGCAGCGGGTTCAATGATGGCGCTGGCGGCAACCGCGTCGGTGTCATTTGCGGAAGACGACGGAAAAACATTTGAGCTGACCGACATCTTCAATCTCGAATATGCGACGGCGCCAAGGCTGACGCCATCTGGCGACGCAGTTGTATATGAACGCAGATCCTTCGATGTGATGACTGATAGCGCACGATCCAATATCTGGCAGGTGTCGCTCGACGGTTCTGGCCATCGGCCTGTGCTGTCTGGGAAAGCAAATTACCGAATGCCACGCTTTTCTCCTGATGGTGCTCGCATGGCATATGTGTCCAGCGTTGAAGGTAAGAACCAGATATATGTGCGCTGGCTCGATACAGGTGAAACCGCCCGCGTGACTGACCTGCAATTTGGCCCCGGTTCGCTAACTTGGTCACCGGATGGAAAATCCATTGCCTTCACTATGTTTGTGCCCTCTGAGGCCAAACCCGTTTTCTCCATGCCGAAAAAGCCTAAAGGTGCGGAATGGGCAGGTAACGCAAAGGTCGTCGATCGCGTGACCTATCGGGCAGACGGTGCGGGCTATTTGCCGCGAGGTTTCACACATGTATTTGTTGTTCCCGCTGACGGTGGCACGCCACGTCAGATTACTAGCGGCGACTATAACCACAACGGAGCTCTTGCCTGGACCTCCGATTCGGCAAGCATTCTTTTTTCAGCCAATCGTATTGTTGATTGGGACTTGAACCCTCGCGAATCTGAGATTCACAGGGTGAATGTTGGGAGTGGTGCGATCGAAACACTGACGGATCGCAGGGGCCCTGACTTCAGTCCGCGCCTGTCGCCTGATGGCAGCATGATAGCCTATTTGGGCAATGACGACGACGGCATGTCCAGCCAGAATGCCGAACTATTCGTTATGAATTTGGACGGAACCGGAGGCAGAAGCCTTACGGGCAACATCGACCGCAACATTGCGGCTATACAATGGGCCGCTGATGGCAAGGGTCTGTACTATACCTATGACAATGAGGGCAAAACCCTTGTCGCCTATCTCAACCTATCGGGCAGCGGCCGCGTTATAACTGATGCACTGGGTGGCACCACGCTTGGTCGGCCCTACACAAGTGGTGGCTATCGTGCAGCACCAGATGGCCGGGTTGTGTTTACTCTGTCCCGCCCTGATCGGCCTGCGGACCTAGCCGTAGTTGATCGAATTGGTCGGGTGACGACACTCACGGATCTCAATAGCGATGTTGTGGGCCACAAGCAGATGGCAAGTGTCGAAGAAATTCGGTTCCCATCCAGCGTTGATGGCAGGGAAATCCAAGCTTGGGTTGTGAAGCCTGCCGGGTTTGATGCCTCAAAGAAATATCCGCTGGTACTGGAAATTCATGGTGGTCCGCACACAGCTTATGGGCCTCATTTCTCCAGCGAAATTCAGGCATATGCCGCTGCCGGCCATGTCGTTGTTTATGGGAACCCGCGGGGTAGCACGTCGTATGGAAAGGATTTTGCCAACACCATCCACCATAATTATCCGTCGAACGACTATGACGACCTGATGGACACTGTAAATCATGTGGTTGGACAGGGCTACGTGGATGAAAATCAGCTATATGTCACCGGCGGCTCTGGCGGTGGTGTGCTGACTGCATGGATCATTGGCAAAACAAACAGGTTCCGTGCCGCAGTGGTTGCGAAGCCCGTGATCAACTGGACAAGCTTTGTCCTGACAGCGGACTTCAGCCCCTTCTTTACCAAATATTGGTTTGACGGTTTTCCATGGGAAAATCAGGCCAATTATTGGGCGCGCTCGCCGCTGAGCCTTGTTGGTAATGTTACAACGCCAACCATGTTGCTGACAGGTGAGGTAGATTACAGGACGCCGATGTCTGAAACCGAACAATATTATCAGGCCTTGAAGCTGCAAAAAGTAGACAGCGTGATGGTACGTATTCCTGGCGCAAGCCATGGTATCGCGGCAAAACCCTCAAACCTGATACAAAAAATCGGGAATATTCTGGCCTGGTTTGAACGCCATAAGCCAGCTGCTGAAGAATAGCCGGAAATAGGAAAAGAAAAGGGCACCAGTTGGTGCCCTTTTTTTGATTTACTAGTCTGCCTTATAGGCAATCTGTCCTTTGACAATGGTCATTATCGCCCTGGTTTTCGGGATGTCGGTGGGCATTATGGTCATAATATCTCGATCGAACGCGGTCAGGTCTGCTTCCTTGCCGACTGTGATGCTTCCTAGCCGGTCTTCTGCAAAGGACGCGTATGCTGGCCACAAGGTGAACATCTTCAGGGCTTCTTCGCGGCGAACGGCTTCCTCTGCATGCCAGTTTTCTCCTTGAAACCCTTCCAGGTCATGGCGATGCACAGCTGCATAGAATTCGATCATAGGATCGCCCCGCTCAACTGGGGCATCTGATCCGCCGATTACCGTGGCGCCGCTGGCGATCAGGCTGGACCATGCGTAGGCGCCCACAAGACGTTCATCGCCCAGCCTTGCCGGTGCAAAATGCAAGTCTCCAATTGCGTGGCTTGGCTGCATTGAGGCGATGACGCCCAGTGCAGCATAGCGTGGCAGGTCTTCCGGGTTCACAATCTGTGTGTGCTCATCGCGCCAGCGCGGAATGGCTATGGCGCGCTCGATCGTTGGAATATCATTCATGGCTTCTTCAAACCAGTCCAGCAGCAGGCGATTGCCACGATCGCCGATGGCATGCATGGCGATCTGTATGCCAGAGCCCAGCGCCTGTTGCAGGAGCGGCATGGTCTGTTCCCTGGTTGTCAGCAACAGGCCAGATGACGCAGCATCCGCATAGGGCTCCAGGAGCGCAGCACCACGAGAGCCTAGCGCGCCGTCCATATAAAGTTTGATGGCGCGGGTCACGATCCGTCCGTCCGCATTCTGCCTCATCCCGCTCTCGAACAGTGATGGGGCATCTTCTGGTTCGATGGCGTTATAGACACGTATTTTCACGTCGCCCGCATCGGCAAGTCTTTCGAGTGCATCGACCCGACTGAGCGGCACAGACATATTGTGAAGGCCCGTCCAGCCATAGCGGGCGTAGACATTCGCACCTGTTACGAGCGCGCGATCGATGTCGTCCTGTGTGTCGGCAGGAATAAGCTGCGTGGCAAGGCTCATTGCCGCATCCACTAACATGCCAGTTGGCTCGCCCAGTGCATTCTTGATAATCTCGCCGCCGTAAGGTGCTGTTGTGTCACCGGATATGCCTGCGAGTTCCATGGCTTTGGAGTTGATTACGATGGCGTGCCCATCCGCGCGGGCGAGGATCACCGGGATGTCAGCAACAACGGCATCGATATCCCAACGGGTTGGGAAGCGACCTTCTGGCCAATGTGTCTCAATCCATCCACGACCAACAAGAACAGCTGGTTGTTCGTTGGCGCGCCATAATGCAACAGTTTCTTTCAGGGCGCTGATAGAAGGCGTTCCTTCCAGGTTCAGTGTAAGCTCACGTTCGCCGATGCCATGCAGATGGGCATGGCCATCCACAAAGCCGGGGAATAGTGCAGCGCCATCAAGAGAGAGGATTGTTGTATCGTCGCCAACATATCGTTCAGCATCTTGGCGGGAGCCGACAAAGACAATGATGCCCCCTTCGATGGCGATCGCTTCCGCTTTCGGATTGCTATCATCGGCGGTATAAACTGGCCCACCCCAGATCACCATGTCTGCAACAGGCGAAGGTGAAAGGGGTTGGTCTGTTGGCTGGGTACCTTCGTCCTGGCTGAATACAGTGTTTGAGACGGCGCCCCATAAGGCGGCACAGGCAACGAATTTATTGAGCGACAGCATATTGGTTCTCCCGATCTGACGTGCCCATGCTATTGGGGATCATTCGCCTGTCAAGATAAAGGCGAGGCGAGGTGCTTGCTTCATCACCTGTTGGCGGGCACAATGGTTGTTCATGTAGGGAAAGCGAAAGTAAGGGGCCCGGATTGTGCGTGACGTTGTTGTTGCCTTAATCATGTTTGGTTGGCTTCCCATCGCCTTGTTCAAACCTTATGTCGGGGTGTTGCTTTGGGATTGGCTTTCCCACATGAATCCTCACAAACAAGCATACGGTTTTGCCCGCTATTTCGGTTTTCTGAACTTCGTGGTGGTAGCTACCCTTGCGGGCATGTTGCTAGATCGAGGGAAAAAATCGCTACCAGCGCATCCCATTGTGATTGCCATTGCGCTTTATTTTGTGTGGACCTGTGTGACCACGATATTCGCATACGATCCTGCCTACTCCTTTAACAAATTCAATCACGCCTTCAAGGTGATGTTGTTTGCCTTTGTGGTGATGATTGTTATGCAGTCACCAAACCGGCTTAAGGCCTACATCTGGGTTTTGATCGTTTCGATGGGATATATTGCCATCAAGGGCGGCCTTTTCACATTGGCTACAGGCGGCCTTGGGCGGGTGCAGGGCGCAGGTGGCATGATGGCGGATAACAATCAGCTTGCCGTTGCAATGGCGATGACTTTGCCGCTTAGCCTGTATCTATATGCCAACCCGCCACACAGGCTGTTGAAATGGCCCGCCGCTTTTCTGGCGCTAACCGTGATCCTTTCTGTGATCGGTACACAGTCTCGAGGTGGTTTTGCTGCGATGGCTGCCGTGTTTTTCATGTTGGCACTAAAGACCAAACGTAAATTTACTCTGATTGCGGTGATGATACCCCTGGTGGCAGGCGGCATATATTTTGCGCCAGACAGTTGGAAGGCCAGAATTGAAAGCTCTGAAAAAACGACGGAGGACAGCAGCTTCCGTGGCCGCGTGGTTATGTGGAAATTTTCCAGCAATCTGGTTGCAGATCACCCGATTGAAGGGGGTGGCTACGATGTATTTTATGTCCAGCGCGCCCGTGAGCTCTTCACGCCGCCAGGGGAGCGCGCACGTGCGCCGCACTCCATTTATTTCGAGGTGTTAGGCGAGCACGGATATGTTGGGCTGGTTTTGTTTCTTACGATGTTATTCACTGGCTGGTATTCGGGGGGTACGGCTGCCAAACAATTCAGGCCCTACAATGAAACACGGTGGCTAGCTGACTTGTGTACCGCGTGCCAACTTTCGCTTGTTGGTTATGCAGCGGGTGGCCTGACAGTGAATATCGCCACATTTGACTATTTCTACGATCTATTGATTATCATCGTTCTATGTAAGCAGATTGGTGACCAACTCGTCGCAAAAGGTGTGACCGCGTACACCAAAAAGAACGATGACGTTGAGGATGCGACCTCCGAAGGTAGCAAAAAATGGTCACCAGCGGGCCCAAAATGGTCACCGCCGCGTCCTGCTGCGCGTACTGGGTCTGCCACCAGCAGGTGACAGGCTATTCTTCTTCAGTTGAAGTTTCCGAGAACGGACTTTGCTTGTCTGCGGAACGGCGTTTGATCAGGGAGATGATCACGCCGAAAACAGCGCCAGCAGCGATGATGGCACCAAACACCATGGCAAAGGCCAGTACCCATGCGAGCAGGCTGTACATGCTTTCGCAATTGTCGCCGCACACGCTTTCCCAGGGGTTGCCAACCCATACCCTGAAGGCACCATAAGTTACCAATCCCAATAGGATCAGGCCAAACAGATGTTTGGTTGTCAGGTTGATGCCGTCGCGTTTGCGTTCACGTTGGCGTTTTTTTATTAGTGGGTTCTCAGACATGGCGGCACTATGGGCAACAGGGACAGGCCGGTCAAGCGGCTATAGATCCTTGGCGCGAAGACTGTTTCAAAGCAAGCCGTGTTTTTTTAGCCCATGGCGGAACTGATCATAGCTCAATCCGACATGCTCAGCAGCCTTGCGCTGGTTGTGCCGATTGACCTTCAATGCATGACCATAGAGCGTTTTCTCAAACTCACATACCTGCGAACGCAAGTCGAAAGGGCCTTCCGGCAAGCAAGGCCCGGCCTTTGCGACATCTTCTTGCTGGTCAGCATTGTCTTCTGGTGTGGTATTTTGCGGTCTGTTGGTTTTTGCGGGTGGCCTGAACGGACTTTCAAAGGGATCAAAAACAATGTCGCAAATTGGGGCCTCTCCATCCCATGCACGATAGATTGCACGTTCGACAACATTTTTAAGCTCCCGAATGTTGCCGGGCCAAGCATAGTCCATCATAGCTTCCGTCGCTGTGCGGGAGAAGCCAGGGAAAACAAGCCATTCCAGTTCGCGCGCCATTGCCATGCCAAAGTGTTCGGCCAGCAGCATAATGTCCTCGGGTCGCTCTCTGAGCGGCGGAACGGTGATTACATCAAATGCCAGGCGATCTAGTAAATCGTGCCTGAATTCACCTGCATCCGCCGCGGCCGGCAAATCAATGTTGGTCGCGCCGATCACGCGTACGTCGACATTGATTGTGTCTGTGCCGCCAACACGTTCAAACTCGCCATATTCGATCACACGCAGGAGTTTCTCCTGCGCTGCCATGCTCATGGTGCCAATCTCATCAAGAAAAAGGCTACCTTCGTCAGCCGCTTCGAAGCGGCCTGCGCGGCGGTTGCGGGCGCCGGTAAAAGCGCCAGGTTCATATCCAAAGAGTTCACTTTCCAAAAGCGATTCCGCTAACGCAGCACAGTTCATTTTCTGAAAATTGCGATTCCAACGGCCTGAAAGATAGTGAAGTCGTGCCGCGATCAATTCTTTGCCTGTGCCGCGTTCACCTATCACCAGCATGGGGCGGTCCAACGGTGCAGCCCGGCTGATTTGGTCCATCAGGTCCAGGAAGGAGGCCGAATTGCCAATGATTTGGTCTTGTTTTGCCATGGTAGCCATTTAATGGTGAAAAATGCTAAATATTAGCAATTATTTACAACGGTGATAACCGAAATTCAAGGGGTAAAATTTTTTATTCAATAAAAACAACATCTTATGATTTTTTTAAAAACTGGCACGCGGCCTGCAAATATAGGTGTGTCAGCGAGAGATCAAAAAGACTGACATCAAAAACAACTATGACAGCGAACAAGAACTAGAGGACGATAAAGATGACCAACATGCTCCAGATGATGCCGGTTTTGCCCGGGACACGACGCGAGGGGATGGAGACAGCTGGTGTGCTTGCAGGCTTTAATTTGGTGCGTCACACAGATGGCCGCCTTCCTGAGCCAAGCCGCCGCCAGCGCCGCACGAAACGTCAACGTCGTCTTAACTAGTTCATTCTGGCTCCGGCTGATCCCCGAAAAGAGGGAGGCCGGGGCCGTGACTTACAAAGCAGCCCGATAAAACAAAAAGCGAGGATCGGGAAGCAAGTCCCCCAAAAATGGCGAAAAGCCCGGGACACGTAGCGAGGACATACGAAAGGAAGTATAAAATGGGTATTTTTTCACGCCTGACTGACATCATCAATTCCAACATCAATGCCATTCTGGATAAGGCGGAAGATCCTGAGAAAATCATCCGCATGGTGATTCAGGAAATGGAAGACACGCTTGTGGAAGTTCGGTCTTCCGCCGCGAAAACCATCGCTGACCAGAAAGACCTGGAGCGTCGCATCAAAAAGGTGAAACAGGCGCAAGGCGATTGGGAAAAGAAGGCTGAGCTGGCGATCTCCAAGGGTCGTGATGATCTTGCGAAGGGCGCCTTGATTGAAAAATCCAAGGTTGCAGAGATGGCTGCGCATCTTGAGGAAGAGCTCAAGCATCTGGCTGAGGCGCTTACCCGCAACGAAGAAGATGTGATCAAGCTTGAAGCCAAGCTTCGTGAAGCGCGGGCCAAAAAAGCAAGCATGCAGGCGCGCCATAAATCAGCCACCAACCAGGTGCGTGTGCGCAAAAACCTCTATGACAACCGCATCCAGGATGCATTTGATCGTTTTGATAAAGTGGATGCTCGCCTTGACCGGCTGGAGGGTGAAGCTGAGGCGATGGCACTAGGCCGTGGTGAAACCCTTGAAGATGCATTCAAGGAACTGGAAAGCAATGACGAGATTGATCAAGAGCTCGCAGCGCTGAAGGCAAAAGCCGCAGGCGGTAGCCAGAAAAAAGCTCCTGCAAAAAAATCGGCGTCGAAATAATTCGGCGCCCAACAATAAGAAACGAGGGGAATAAAAATGGACGAGACAATTCCGATCCTGCTCATCGTTGTGGTGTTTCCACTTTGGTTGATTTTTCACTACATCACGAAATGGAAACAGATGAAGGGCATCACGCCGGAAGATGAGGCATCGCTAGGTGATCTCAGAAATGCCGCAGACCGCCTTGAGGATCGCCTTCGCACCATGGAGCGGATCATGGATGATGAAGTGCCAGATTGGAGGAGCCGCCATCATGACAAATTTTAAGGAACGTCCAACCAAGCTCTATAAACATCCGGCACGTGGCCGCGTGATGGGGGTATGTGCCGGTATCGCAGATTATTTCGATATCAAGGTAGGTGTGGTTCGGTTTCTGGCTTTCTTCGGTATTCTATTTACCTTCCCATGGCTCCTGATCGGCTATTTCATTCTCGGTATGGCATTGGACCCGAAACCCGAAGGCCTCTACCAGGACGACAAGGAAGAGGAATTCTGGAAACAGACGCGCAAAAGCCCTGATTATACTGCGGCAGAGCTGCGCCGCCGGTTTCGTGATATTGAACGCCGGACCTCAGAGATGGAAGCCTACATGACAAGTAAGCGGTTCCGTCTGGAGCGTGAGTTGAGGGCCCTCGAGGACTAGAAAATCAAGAGACCTATCTTTCCCTTCCTCCCAAGAGAAGAGAAAGCAAGGGCGGGTGCTGATCGGGCCCGCCCCTTTTTTGTGTTAGGCCTCCACGGCAGACAGACGGGCTTCTTCTTCTTCCAATGCCTGCGCATAGGCTCTTCTACCCCATTGATACATGAACAGGCAAAGCGGCGTGGTGATTACGCCGATCAGGATCATGCCATATTTCAGCTCGCCGCCAAACAACTGGTCGGTAAACAGGCCAATCAGGAAGGGGCCCATGCCATATCCAATGATTGTGGTGCACAGCACATAGGCGGCGATGATCTGGCCGCGCATCTGGTTCGGTGTGATCATCTGCAGGCTGGCGTACGCAACACCTGAAGGCAGGTTGATAAAGAGATTGCTAATCCCCAGCATGATCCACGCCCATGTGGTGTCCGTCATGAAAGGAAAGGCGACGGCAGGAATAGCGTAGCCCAGCGGCGCAACCATCAGGCCAAGGACATTGCCGTCCTTGCGGCCTTGCTTGTACCAGCGGTCAGCCAGATAGCCGCCCAGCAGCAAGCCTGCAGGGCCAGTAATAAGGGAAATTGATCCAAAGGTAATGCCGACTTCGGCACTGCTCATGCCGTGATATTTGTCGAAAAACAATGTCACGAAAATAACACTGCCAAAGCCGAGCATCGCATTCAGGGAAACGCCGATACAGACGCTCGTATAAGCCCGAAGTTTGCCCTTCACATGGGCGATGACAGCGCCAAGCGGAATTGCGCCTGATGGGCCGGTGATGCCCTTTCGTGTTGGTTCCTCAATTGTCCACAGAAGGAGGGTCAGAACGATGCCTGGAATACCCACCATCAGGAATACCTTCTTCCAGCCGGAGATAATACCCAGGGCACCCAGGTCGATATCCGGTATGCCGTCCGCCAAGCCAATAACGCTGCCACCCGCGATAAAAGCAAGTGCGGTACCAACCGGGATACCCATCGAATAAACCGACATGGCCGTTGAAAGTTTCTCTTTTTTGAAACTGTCAGCCAGCAGGCTGTTGGCTGCAGGCGCGAGGGTCGCTTCACCCACGCCCACGCCCATCCGGAACAGAAACAGCATCATATAGCTGCGGGTAAGTGCTGTGGCGGCGGTCATCAGGCTCCAGATAAAGAGTCCGGCAGCAATCAGGCCGCGCCTGCTTTTACTATCAGCGATGCGGGCGCACAGAAGGCCGAATGTGGCGTAAAAGATAGCGAAGGCGAAGCCTGTCAGGATACCAAACTTGGTATAGGATATCTGGAATTCCGACATGATCTCCTTACCGAGAAGGCCGGGCAATTGCCGGTCAATGAAGGAAATCGTGTAAATGACAAGTAGCAGGGCAACCATATACCAGGCACGAGCCGGGCTTGGATAGCCGTCTTTCTGTGGTGACATATGCGCTCCCCTCGCTTTGTGTCTTCTGTTCTTTTCGGCTTTAGGCCTTTAACTTCCCTGGCCAATCCGATAGACACACTGTCTGTATGTAAGGCATTAGGTTGGGCAACCCGCCTGCCTGTCAAGGCTTTCGGTATTTGGATATAGACTATGTCACTAGAAAATACAACGATCGTTGAAATTTTGGATACCTTTGAGTTTCTCGATGATTGGGAAGAGCGGTATCGCTATGTGATCGACCTCGGAAAAAAGCTGCCTCCCTTGGCGGCCGAAGAGATGACAGACGACTATAAAGTCCGCGGCTGCCAAAGCCAGGTTTGGCTGGTGCCTGAGACGGATAGCGAAGGCCGTATTCATTTGCGCGGCGATAGTGACGCCCATATCGTAAAGGGCCTAGTGGCGCTGATGTTGCTGATCTATTCCGGTAAAACCGCAAAGGAAATCCTGGATACGGACGCCAAGGGCATGCTGGACAAGCTCGGCCTGGCGTCCCACTTGTCGCCAATGCGCGCTAACGGCTTGTTTTCAATGGTCGAGCGTATCAGGAATATTGCAGAACAGAGCTAAGCCGAAGTTGAGATTTGGCGTGAAAAAAGAGGCCAAAAGGCCTCTTTTTTGTTTCTATTTGTCTCGGTTGATTAGAAGCCAAACACGATATTGTAGAAGACGATCAGGATCGCAACCGGACAGATGAACTTGATCATGAAGAACCAGATGCGGAACCACTTTTCCTCCATCGCCAGTTCTTCCATCATGCCCTTGCGGCTGATGAACCAGCCCACAAAAATCGCCATGAACATGCCAGCGAGTGGCATCATCAGGTTGTTTGTGATGTAGCTCTTGAAGCCGATGATGCTTTTGCCGAAGATCGTGAAGTCGCTCAGCTCGCCAAAGCCGAGGCTCGAGAAGGAACCCAGAATGAAGGCGGCTACACCGATGGTGAAAGTCGCCTTCTTGCGGCTCATCTTGCCAGTTTCCTCGAGATAGCTCACGGACGGCTCAAGCAGGCTGATGCTGCTGGTGATAGCCGCAACGGTCAACAGGCCGAAGAACAGGGTGCCGATCAGAGCGCCACCTGTCATCTGGCCGAAAGCGATTGGCAAGGTCATGAAGACAAGGCCTTCTTCTTTGCTAACGGTCAAGCCAAACGCAAACACAATCGGGAAAATTGCGAGGCCAGCAAGAATGGCGACGGCGCTGTCAGCCGCAGCAATTGTCACGGCGGCCTTGCCAATCTTCACATCTTTGGTGAGGTACGAGCCATATACCATGATGGACCCAAGTGCGAGCGACAGTGAGAAGAAGCTCTGGCCAAGAGCATTCAAGGCGACATCCGCATTCATCTTGCTCCAGTCAGGTGCGAACAGGAAGTTTACAGCTGCCATGAAATCACCTGTTACGCCCGAGTAGATCACAAGGCCAACCAGCAATACAAACAACGCAGGCATCAATACAGTCACCGCTTTTTCAAGGCCGCCCTCTACACCGCGCAGAACAATGCCGACGGTGATCGCCATAAAGCCGGCATGCCAGAACAGCGGTGTTATAGGGTCTGTCACCATGCCATTAAAATGTGCTTCTGCCGCTTCCTTTGTGATGCCAGACATGCCACCTGTTAGCGCTTCCAGCACGTAGGACAGCGTCCAGCCGCCAACCACGCTATAGAAGCTGATGACAATGAATGAGCCGATAACGCCGGACCAGCCAACCAATGACCACCAGTTGGCGCGACCTTCTTCTTTCGCCACCTTTTCCATCGACCGTATTGGTGAAAGCTGGCCGCGACGGCCAAGTGAAAGTTCAGCCACCAGAAGCGGTGTGCCGATCAAAAATACGAATGCAAGATACACCATAACGAAGGCACCGCCGCCGCCGGCGTTTGCTTCGTATGGAAATTTCCAGATATTGCCCAAGCCAACGGCGCTGCCGACGGCTGCCATGATAAAGGCCCAACGCGACGACCAATGCGCGTGCGATGCTCCAGCCATAATCCCTCTCCCCAGATTACTGTGTTTTTTGCGCAGGATCACGACCCGTGCGCAATTGGGCGCCATCATAGAAAGATGATGCCGAAATCGCTAGTGGGAATCTGCGTCAGAGAGAAGGAACCGATACGAATGTTATAGGTAGTGCCTAGCCGGAGGTGTCCAGCACGGCACAATAACTGCCGTTACTTTTTACTTGTTGGCACAAACGCCGTGCATCATCTCGGCTGTCGAGGCGGACACCAAGGCGTACGACGCCGCCTGCTGCATCAACCTGCCATTGGTCGATATAGCCCTTCAATGGCGGGAACTTTCCTTCCAGTACAGGCTTGTTTTCCAAGGCGTTTTTGTAGGTCTTATAGGATTCAAGATGCGCGAACCAACGACCCAGCGGAGAGGTGGAGTTGGGGCGGTAAATGGCCATGGGGGCCGAATTGAAGTTGCTCGATGTGGCCGTGGCCCCCGTTGGCTGGGTGGACACGCGTACCGGTAAGCCTGTGTGCAGTTTCTTAGGTTTCTCAGGCGCAACATCCATCGCCTGCAACTGCTGGGCAAGCGCCGCAAGCCGGCGCCCCGATTCTGCCGTTACGGTACCATTGGCCAGGATTTCACTGCCGCACCGCAGGAACACACCATCCTGAGCGCCGGATTGCATCAGGCCTGCATAAATCTTGCGAGCCGAAATCGCGAGGCCGCTTTTCTCGAGCGCAAGCGCCGTATAGAAGCGGTCAGTCGGGCTGGCGAGCGGTTCTGCAAGCAGGATTTCCTGCGCATCTGAAGCACGTCCTTCACACAGAGCTGCCTCTACGGCATTGCTTGCGCGGCGGGTGCCAGCCTCTTGTTTGACGGTAGGGCCCGACGAAGAGGAACAAGCACCTACCAGCATCAGCGTGAGAATACCTCCGGCGGCCTTGGTGAGTGCGGGTTTGAGCATGTTATTGTGGCTGCGCATCGAGGATAATCCGGTTGTTACGAGGTTGGGTGGGGCGCGCGTTTTCGCCGGTGATGCCCTTGATGGCAGCAATCTGTTCGGCGGAAAACTCTATCGGTGTCTTCATCACATACCAGTTCACCCCTTCGGTGCAGGGCGGATGGCTGAGCGACCCCATATAGCGATAATAGCTATGGTCGGCGGGCATGAAATCCCGCGCGTTGATGAGCACATTGGGCAGGTTCATGGTTTGCCCCGGCTCTACCGGCAGGTTCGGCAGTAGCTCTGCCGCTGCCACATTAGCCTTGCCTTCGCGCACCAGCACAGACACCACAGCCAACTCGCCGGTCAGCGAGCGGTGGGTGAACTGGATCGACATGGGATAGGTGCGATCGAGAACCTGGTGTTCTGCTGGCGTATGAAAATGGAATTCCTGCAGCATATAGATTTTGGCGCCAACCCTCAGAATGCTGCCACTTTCATAGGATTGCCCCACCATGCGGCCATCATTATGGGTGGCGATCGGGTTCACCCGATACTGCGGGTCAAGCCGGTGCATGATCACGGCTTCTGTGCCTTCGATGACAATGGGTGACTGCATCCTGCCCGAACAGGTTGGCGATACCGAAGACCAGGAAGAGGGGCCGGTGCTGCCGGAATAGCTCCAGCCGTCTTGCAGCGCATAGGCGCCAGAGGTGGCCATAGCCGCCCCCAATAATGCCGACATAGCACGTGTTCGGATCATACATTCCTCCCGGATATACTTACTGCCTGATGCGGCTAACGGGTTTGCCGCAGGAACCTGATTTCCACAAACTACTATGGCGCGCGCGCTATTAAAAGCCTGTTATTTCAAGAATGTTACGCCTGAGGGCCTCGAGCCTCTTGTCGATTTCCGCTTCCGGGATATTGGCAAAACCGAACAGCAGACCCATGCGTTTCACCGCCTGCACATAGGTACCAGACAGCGGCACGGCTCCAACTCCGGCCCGGTGCGCGGCGCGCGCCAGATCAGCGTCCGATACTTTCGCGAGGCGCGGATCGGCAAAAGCCACCACATGAAGGCCTGCATCGGTTGCCACAAAGTGGAAAAAGGAAGCGAGATGGCTTTCCGCTGCGGCCATAAAAGCATCCAGTCGCACCTTGTGGAGAGCCCGTAACTTCCTGAGATGCCTGGCGAAATGGCCTTCCTCAATGAAGCGGGTAAGCACCATCTGGTCGCCGAGCGGGGGGAAGCTTTCGGTGCGTTCACGGTGGCGGATCACGGTTTCTGCAACAGCCTGTGGCAGGATCAGATACCCAATCCTGAGCGATAAAAACAGCGACTTTGAGAAGCTGCCGCCATAGATCACGGACCCATGCTGGTCCAGCCCCTGAAGCGATTGCACAGGCCGCCCGGCATAGCGAAATTCGCTGTCATAATCATCTTCAACAATATAGGCGCCTGTCGCTTTTGCCCATTCCAGCAGCTCCAGCCGGCGGCTGAGCGGCATTGTGTGGCCAAGCGGATATTGCCGGGACGGGGTGATCAACAAGAGCCCCGGTGCGGGCGAATTTGGGCACACAGGGGCACACTTGGTTGTGCCCATTTGGTCGCCGGTTTCTGCGCTTTCCGTGAGGGCACTACCATCTTTGCCCAAATTTGGGTCTGTGCCCTTTTCTGTGTCGCCCTGTGGCACCATGGCGCCGTGATCATCCAACCCGGTGTAGGTAACGGGATGCGGCAGGTGCATCGCGGTTTTCCGGAGGCCGCCATAGCCCGGGTCCTCTAGGATGATCGCGCGGTCCTGCGGGATGATGCTGTCAGCCACAAACCTGAGGCCCTGCTGCAGCCCGGTGGTGATCATGATCTGGTCGGGGGTGGCAGATACGCCGCGCGCGGCCTGCAGATAGGTGGCGATGGCTTCCCTCAGCGAGCGGTATCCGGCGGGGTCATTATGCTGAAGCTCCCGCGTACTGGCCCGGCGCCAGACACTGCCGGACAAACGCCCCCACAGGTTGAAAGGAAATTGGTCTAAGGCAGGCATGCCCGCCAGCGGCCGTCCGGGCTCGGCTGTGTGTTTCGGTGCACGAGTGGGGGCAACTTCAGGCGTACCTGCCTGCATATAGGCGTCCGGCAGATCACTGCTGACAAAAGTGCCAGAGCCTGTCCGGCTTTCCAGATAGCCCTCTGCTGTAAGTTGGTCATAGGCCGCGAGCACCGTATTGCGGGAGATGGCAAGCCGGGCCGCCATGGCGCGGCTGGCGGGAAGCCGATCACCCGCGCGGATGTGGCCCTTGAGGATGGCTTCCTGCAACAGGGCCATCAGTTGTTCGTTGAGCGGGCTGGTGCTTTCAGTATTCAGCCCCGGCGTGAGCAGGGTTTCGATCATCCTGTCGCTGCGCTGTTTGCCTGTTTGCACAATTGGACCCTTCAGAAAAAACAAATTGGACCTTAATGGGGGATCAATTTAAGGGCAGGGTGACAAAGTGTCTAGCCCCTGAATACCCCAATACCCCGCAGGGGCGCGGCAGCGAGGATAACAAGTTTCGAGAAGAACCCATGACCGAGTTTGCAAAGAACGACCGCAACCGTGTGCGGCGCGGGCATAACCGGGCCCGCTATGACGAGGACACCGTATACGGCATCCTCGACAGCCATTTCCTGTGCCATATCGCCTATGAGGTGGATGGCCAGCCCCAGATCATTCCCACAAGTTATTGGCGCGAAGGCAACCGGCTGTATTGGCACGGCGCATCAAAAAGCCGGATGATCCGCGAGGTAACATCGGGCAAGGAAGCCTGCGTGACAGTGACCCACCTCGATGGGCTTGTGCTGGCACGATCAGCCTTTCACACCAGCGCCAACTATCGCTCGGTGATCTGTTATGGTCGCCCCGAACTGGTGACAGATGACGCCGAGTTCGAGCGTCAGATGAAACTGTTTTTTGACCAGCTTGCCCCCGGCCGCTGGGACCAGCTTCGCCCCATGGCGGCGCAAGAACGCAAGGCCACAGCCCTTGTGGTGATGGAAATTACCGATGCTGTTGCAAAGGTGCGCACCGGCGGCCCCAATGAAGACGAGGAAGACCTGGATTGGCCCGTGTGGGCGGGCCATGTGCCGATCACCATGCAGCAGCGAGGGCCTGTGGGTGCGGCTGAAGGCATCAAGGCGGCCCTGAACCACCGCCTGATGCCAGCCTATGACTGGAACAATAAATAGGGAAACCACCATGCTTGAGATCAGACCATCCTGTGAACATTGCGACAAGGACCTGCCAGCAGACGCCACCGACGCCATGATCTGCAGCTACGAATGCACCTTTTGCGCGGATTGTGTGGACAGCGTGATCGAAAATACCTGCCCCAACTGTGGCGGCGGTTTTGTGCCGCGGCCCGTTCGTCCGGCGCGGGAATGGCGGCCGGGTGTATCGCGCGAAAAACAGAAGGTGGGGGAAAAGCGGGTGCATAAGCCGGTGGACGGGCACGCCCATGGGTCTTTCATCGCCACCCTCAAGAACATTCCGCCAGAAAAACGCTGAAGGGCCTGACCGATGGATGACCAGACACCAAAAGATCTTGGCCATTGGGTGGGCTGCAAAACACCGGGTGATCAAGTGATTGAAGGACAGTATGCCCGGCTGGAACCGCTGGATTGGGCCACCCACGGGGATGGCCTTTATGCGGCGGTGGCAGGCCCCCAGAACAGGCATCTGTGGGATTATATGCCCGTTGGCCCGTTCGAGGACGGGGCAGAAGCGTTTCGGGACACGTTCGAGGCCATCCGTAATTTCGGCAATTGGCGCACCATGGTGATCCGGGATGCGGGCACGGGTGATATCCTCGGTATGGCCAGCTATATGCGCCTCAGGGAAATGTTCGGCAGCGCCGAAGTGGGCTGTGTGGCCTTTGGCGAAAAACTGAAGCGCACCCGCATCGCCACCGAGGCCATTTGCCTGATGGCGGATCATGTGTTTGCAGGGCTGGGTTACCGCCGGTTTGAATGGAAATGCGATGACGGCAATGCTGCGTCCATGCGGGCGGCAAAACGCTTTGGCTTCACCTATGAGGGCACGTTCCGGCAGGATATGGTGGTGAAGGGCCGCAACCGCGACAGCGCCTGGTATTCCATGCTGGACAGCGAATGGCCGACGCTGAAGGCGGCCTTCAGGGCATGGCTGGCGCCGACAAATTTTGACGCAGCAGGTCAGCAAAAAGCCACACTCGAAGCCTATCGGCAGGCGCTCTAAAGTCTTTAAGGGCGTGTATCATCCCAAAAGATGATAGCATATTGGTCTATGTCGTATTTTCTTTTGAGGAAGCTTCCCCAATCCAACCAGCTCTCTATCGGATTTTCTCCTCTAGGTTCTTGCACGTCTTGAATTATTTCAGGCCCTTCTCCATCCTGTTGCTGTAATTTAAAGAGGATTTCGTCGGCATTTTCTAAGGTGATTTTGTTTCCCAGACCTCCAGTAATCTTTTTCAAAAATGTTGCCAGAGGCATCGACCCATCGGGTAGGTGGCTTGGAGAGTGGAAGCATAGGTCAGTTCCCCTCTCGGTGAAGCTGTATTTGTGTTGCGACGGATTGGCTAATTTTGCATGAGGTGGGATTGTCACGTGCTCTGTTAGCATTGGGATTCTTTCGAATCGAATCTGTCGGCTTCCATGGTTTATTATGGCATCTTCCAATTCCCATGGATGATGTCTCCAAAATCGTGTCCACCGGGAAAAACCAGCCAAGTGGATATGAGTGCGGTAGGCTGATCTGTCCAAAAATAATGGGCAGACATAGGCAGCATCTCCCAACTCCATCCTTTTGAGGCGGCGTCTTAGCTTGTGCAGGATATTATGTTGATACTCATAGTGGTGTTGTCTCTTCTGCCTTAGGGGGAAAAATAATGCACGTGGGAATGTCTCCAAGCCCAAACTCTTGCGATCACTTATAATGGACGAGGAGCTATAGTCAGGGAACCCGGAAGGCCGCTTGAATTGCATATAGAAAGGGCGAAAACCTCTTATTCTGTCTCCCAACTTCGCGTCCGCACCTAACCATCGTTCTTGAGAGCGAGAGAAAGGTTCTAGAGTGTACCTGAGAGATGGAAAGCTAATCAATGTAAGTAAGGCTTCGATAGCCAATGCGACTGCATCTTCTGTGAAGTCGGCATCCAGTCGAAGGCTCCCTTTTTTTGTCCGTGCCATTGGTATTACCCCCGTTAACACTCAATATTCATTCTGCTGGGCGTCGTCATTGATCTCATAATAGTCGCCTTTTTCGGCGACAAACATATGCAGGCCAATCTCGGTTTGGGTGGGGCCATCAAACAGGCCCATATAAACCCCCGTCCAGCTATGTTTCACCTTATCGAGCGGGTCGAAAAACAGGCTCGTGCCGCAGGTGCCGCAAAAACCACGCCGCGCTTTATCTGATGATGCAAACCAGCGGATGGCGTCTTCGCCCTCAATGGCCACCCGGTCGCGCGGCACTTCCACCCCCACGCCCACATGGCCCGTCCATTTCCGGCATTTGGTGCAGTGGCAGGCATCCGCCTTGGGCAGGTGCGTCACATCCACCTCCAATTTCACCGCGCCGCACAGGCATGATCCTTGGTGCATGATTGTTCCCCCGAATTCCTATATTAACGCCGCAGTGTGGCGCGCCAGATTTCAGAAGGCAATAAAAAGCCCGAGCGGGGCCGGGGAGAGTGTGGCCGGTCGCTCGGGCAGTCCTGATGTGGGGCAAGAATTGGGAGGTTCCGCCAAACAACAGGAGGGGTAAAAGTCACAAGGGTGGGCAATCCCGCTGCACGGCTGCCGAAAGGCGCGCTCGTGCAAGAAAGCGGTTGCTCAGGTTTTGCAGCGTTTGTCTGTTCAGCTTCACGCCCATGGCAATGCCGATGCCGCCGATGATGGACGCAAGACCCATTAGTTCAAGCGTGGTGGGCACTTCGCCCAGCACAAAAAACGCCAGCGTTACAGCCACAACCGGGATCAGCGCATTCAGCGTGGCGGTGCGCCCGGTGCCCAGATAGCCAACCGCCTTGTTGAAAAGAACAAGCGCGAGGATCGCCGACACAACACCCTGCCAGATGCCCTGGGTGATCAGGGTTTCGGCAGAAATTGCGGTGATGCCGTCAGCGTACCCAAAAAGCGCACCAAGGCCCACAAGCCCGAGGGAAAGCACAGACACGCGCGCCGCCACCACCAGGCCATCCATCGGCCACAAGCGCACAAGGAAGGTATAGGCTGCCCACATCACGCCGCCAGCCATGAACATCAGGTCACCCTTGAGGCTCGCGCCCCCTGTGCCGCCCGCCAGGAGGAACAGGCCCACAAGGATGGCGCCGGCCCCAAGAATACGGGTACGGGTGAGCCGCTCATGAAAGAAGAAATGCGCCGCCGTGACGCTGACAACCAGCATGGTGCCGGGGATGATCACGCCGCCATGGCCCGCTGGCGCATACGCGAAAGCGGAAGATACCAGAAGGCTGTATGTGAAGCCCGCGCCCAGCATCATCAGGAAAGCCTTGCCCCAATCCTTGAGGCCGGGATTGCCGCGGAAAGCGAACGGAAACAGCAAGGGGCCTGCCACAGCAAACCTCAGGAGCACAAGCTGGAACGGCGTGAGTGCATCGGCGTTTACGCCGATCGAGGTTACCACGGGCCAGGTGCCCCAGATGAAAGCTGCGCTCAGCCCGCAAAGGATGCCAAGGGTCGTCGGCGAAAGCACGCGCGACGATTGGGGGGAGGAAATCGCCATTGTCTTTATCCTGCTGTCGTATCGTTGTTACATCTTAATATGGGGGCGTTTTCCGGTTTTTTCTTCGCAAAGATCGCTATTTCGTGATAAAGTTCCGCGTGAATTTGTTAAAATGTGCGGGAAAAATGCGCGAATGACTGAATATGATAGCTTTGACATCAAAATCCTGAATGAGATGCAGGATAACAGCCGCCAGACATCAGAATCGATCGCAGCCAAAGTGGGGCTGTCGCCCGCAGCTACCCAGCGGCGGATCAAGAAGCTGCGCGAGGATGGCACCATCAAGAAGGAAGTGGCGATCCTGTGCCCGCGCGCGCTTGGCGGCCGCACCACGTTGATTGTGCAGGTGTGTTTCTCATGCGGCGGCGCGGCAACCATCGAAACCTTCAAGCAGCAGATGGCCAGTGTGCCAGAGGTGCAGCAATGTTATTATGTGACCGGGCAGACAGACTTTGTGCTGATCATGACAGTGAAAGACATGAAGGATTTTGACCGCATCACGCGCGAATATCTGTTTTCGAACCCGTCCATCGGCCGCTTCGAAACCATTGTTTGCATCGATACTTTCAAGGAAGGTTTCAAGATCCCGCTTGAGGCGGCCTAAGCGTTTTTATCGCGCAAGAGATCGTAGGCTGACTGGATCTGGTGGAAGCGTTCGGCTGCTGCCGGATCGCCAGGGTTGGCGTCCGGGTGGTAGATTTTGGCAAGCTTGCGATATTGTTTCTTGATCTCGTCCTGCCCCGAGCCGCTGTCCAGCTCTAGCGCATCGAAGGCCGCTTGTTCGGTTGACGTGAAACCATCCTCATCCACAGCGCCACCCCATTCGAAGGTGCGGGCGTGGGCGAAAGCGTCCGACGATTGGCTCTCGTCATTCATGTGGCGCAAGGCTTCCTCGTCGCTCATGCCCTGGAAGAAATCCCAGTTGCGGTTATATTCTGCGGCGTGCGGACGGCAGAAATACCAGCGCTCGCTCGACCCCGGTGATTTGGGGGCGGGATGCGCCCCCTTTTCCGAGCAGCCAACATAATCGCACATGCGCACGGGTTCGGCCTCTTTATCGCGGCCGTATTCACCCCAGCGGGGGAAACCAAAACTTTTGATATAGTCGCTTGCCATGAGATTATTTTAAGTCAATTCAGCCGTCTTGTCTTGTTCAAGTCGCGGGTTCGCAGGGGCCGCACTTTATATAAGCAAGCCGCTATTGCAAAGCTTTCTTGCTCATGCGCCAGCGATTTGCATTATGAAGATGCTAATGCACTGAAGGGTGAATGAGGCAGACGAGCTTGATGATGCAGGACATACCGAAACTCTGGCGAAAATTCTGGATTTTCCATGGTGCTTTCTGGGCTGTGGCGGGTTTCCTGTTGTTCCTGTCCGGCTGGATGCAGGGCGGTGTGTTTGTTTCACTTGTGCGAAACCTGTATCTGGCAGGTGTGGGGCTCCTTCTGGCCTGGCCATTGATGATGGTGCTTGCGGCTTGTCGGGGTCGTGACCTTCTGGTGCGGCTGCTTGCCGTTGGTGCAGCCTGTTATGTGGCAAGCCTGCTCACGGTGCTGGTGATCAACCCGGTGACCTTCACCCAGCTTGGCATGCCGCTGGACGACATCACGGCGCGGGTGCTGACGGCGGGTGCGCTGAACTATGCCATGGTGCTGGCGCTGTGGTGCCTGCTGCACGAGATGCTGATGATGCGGGATGCATCAGTGGATGATGCTCCTTCTGCGCCGCTGCAAACCCTTGCTGTACAGAAAGGCAAGACCAATCGAAGCCTCGATATCGCAACCATCGACTGGATCAGTGCAGCTGGCGATTATGTGGAAATTCATGCGGGCGGAGAGACGTTTCTCAAGCGTGCCACGATGGCGTCGATGATACAGGCCCTGCCTGAAGGCGCTTTTCTCAGGGTGCATCGGTCATGCATCGTTGCTGTGGCTGCAGTTGTTGCGACAGAAGGCAAAAGCAAAGGCGCATACCAGCTCAGGATGCGGGATGATAAGCTGGTGGAAACGGGACGCAGCTATCAAGCTGGGGTGGAAGCAGCTTTGCTGTCATGATCCGGACATTCGTCTCCCGTTCATCGTAAATCTGTCCCGTTTGTCGCGCGGGTGGGTTTTCCGTCGCCTTGGGCTTGCTCTCGTGGTCCCCAGTAGCTCAGCCTAATGCCGAACCGGGCATCAACCCAAGACCCGGCTTTTGGACAGCAGGAGATATATATGACCAACAGGATAAGGGTGTGGCTTGTGGTGGCTGCGATGTTTGCTGTGCCCGCGATCGCGGACGAAACCCTTGAAAGCCAGATCGATGCCCTCGCGGCCAAGACCATGGCCGAGAAACATATCCCGGGCCTTGCCATTCAGGTGATCCATGAAGGCAGGGTGATTTTCGATAAAGGCTATGGGCTTGAAAGTGTGGAACGCAATGTACCCATCACCACATCAAGCGTGCTGCCGATAGCAAGCGTATCCAAGGTATTTGCGGGCACTGTAGCCATGCAACTTCACGCAGAGGGCAGGATGGATCTGGATGCCAGCATCCAAAACTGGTTCCTTGACGCACCCGACGACAAGGCCGTGATCACGCCGCGCCACTTGTTGAGCCACAGTCATGGCATCGAAGATTATTACCACAGCAAAAAATTCGAGGCGCTGCCGGAGGAGGAGCGCGCGGCCATGAAAACCGATGATCGTGTGAAATTGATGTGGTCCCTGAACCAGCCACTGAAAACCGCACCGGGGGAGACCTTCTCCTACAGCCTTGTGGGTTATGCCATGTTGACCCGGATCATCGAGGCAGTGGAAGGCAAGGCGTTTGCAGAGGTAGTGGCTGAGCGTGTGTTTAAACCCTTGGGGCTTGCATCCGCCCATTATGGCGGCAGCAGTGTGATTGTGCCGGGGCGCTTTCCGCTAACGTACGAATGGAAGGATGGCGGGCTTGCTTATCATCATAATGATTTTCCCCCCGCAACCTACACGGCAGGCGGCCTGAATATATCCGTGGCTGATCTGGGCCGCTACCTGACAGCGTTGCAGTATGGCGGCTTCCTGGAGGCATCGCTCAGGGATGAGATGTGGGCCAGCTATCCGTTTGCCAAAGAGGATGACCGTTTCTATGGCCTTGGCTGGTTCAGTTACACGCGCCGCAAGGATGGCCGTTTTGTTGTTGGGCACGAAGGTGGTGGGTCAAGCTGGCTGGTGAATCTGCCCGCTGAGGGCCTCACCATCGTGGCCCTCTCGAACATGAGCGGCGCACGCGCCGACGCACTGCCGCACGAGATTAGCTATCTGGTGTTGGATGCACTGAAGGATTAGTCCTTCAGTCGCCAGGGCGGGTAGCGGCGGTTGACGCCTGCGGTATAGAGGCAAAGGCGATTGCCTGCGGGATCTCGCAAATAAGCTTCGCGCCATGCCCAGCGCTGGTCCTTCGGGCCCGCATCGAAGACAAGGCCCGCGTCTTCCAGCCTGGCAACCTCGGCATCCACATCAGGCACTTCAAAATAGACAAGGGCGGTGCCGCTGTTGGTGGTATCGCCCTCTACCTTATGGAGGGAAAAGGTGGCGTTGCCGGATGGTAGTTCAAAACGCGCATAATGATCATTTGAATGCACGATCATCCTGAGGCCAAGCGTTTGATAGAATGCGATGCTGTCTTCAAGGTTGGTGGCACCAACCGTTACCTGGTTCATATCCATTATTCTTGTTCCTTATGTTGAGCGTGCAGCCACAGGCCCGCACACAGAAAGCCCGCGCCAAAAAGAAATCCCATGGCCGCGAAGGCCTGTGGATGGAAGGGCGTGGCAAGGGCCAGAAGAAAGGTGCCAAGCCAGCAGATGGTAGCAGCGCGTGGGCCGATGCCTGCAACCAGCCACGATGTCGACAACAGCGTCAGCCCCAGAAGGGCCACACCGCCGCCAAGCGCATAGAAATCCACACCGAACATCACTGCGTCTGGCCCGACAATGCTGGCGATGCCCACAAACCCCAGAAAAAAGCCGGTCGTTTGAACAAGCCTGAGAGGCCCGTCAACACGACCGGCAAGGCTGAGGTAGAGCCCCAGAAGCCCCGCCAGGAAACCGATGTCGATCAAAGCCGCAACTGTCTGCAAGAACAGGCTGTCATTTTGCCATGGGACAAATGCCAGAACCATGCGGGCCGTTCCGGCAAGGATGCTGGCATGGGCGAAAAAGCGTTGATGTGTGATCGGGGTCATCGGCGGCCTATTAATTAAAGTATTTTCTTTAAATAATAGGCGTGGCGGTTTTGTAAAGGTATTTATTTAATTATTTATCGCTGAAGTGTGATCTACACGCGGTGCCGCCTCGCCTTTTTTACGTCATTCATCCCTATAGGAAATGCTACGCAGTTGCCGCTGCGTATACAGAGTCTCAGGTACATAAAACCCAGGAAAGCAACACTATGTCCGAAACGCAGATAAAGAGAACCCTATACTATTGTATTCCTTTGCTGGCGGTCCTTTTGGGTTTCTTTGCCTGGCATACGCCGATGGGAGGTCCTTTGACGGATGCCGAGATCGCCGACTTTATGGCGAGCCAATCTGAGGGCGGCGGCGATGCCTGGACAAACGAAAAGGCGTTTGAGGATTTTCTCCGGAACGATGACGGGCGTTCATTCGTCATGATAAACCTGATGGAGTTTCGCGAAACTGCCGTGTATGCCGACGGGCATCTGTCAGGTGCTGATTTGACGGGAGAAGAAGCGGCGGGGCTTTATGCCCAATCAGTTTTGCCGCAGCTTTTGACAAGAGGAAGCTATCCAGTCGCGCGCGCGACCCGCCACAACACCATCATAAACTCTGTAGGAGAGCGTGCGGGGGAATTCGAATCGTTTGCGATGGTTCGCTACCGCAGCCGGCGAGACCTGATCAATATGCTCAGCAGTGAAGAATTTCATGCAGCAAAAGTCCATAAATGGGCGTCCCTCGAAAATACCCTGGTTGCGCCATCCAGCTATGCTGTTTCCTTCAATGTCATAGGCTATTTGCCCTATTTTATAGCGGCCTTCGTCCTTGGCCTATTAACTCAGAGATACTTTCGGATATGAACCCGATCGATCATTTGTTGTCCGTGTGGGGGGCTTAGCGAAAACGGCCTTTGGGGGTGTAAACTTCTGTGTATGCATTCCATAAATAGACCCACAATCAAAGTGTTGGTGTTTCTCAAATATTCGTGAAAGCAGAGAAGAATTTCTTCCTACCGTGAAGGCCGAAAGCTAGGATCGGCTGAATAACAAAGGCAACACAACGACGAGAGGAAAACCCATGCGCACCTTCGAAGAAATATTCGCCATCGCCGCAGAACGAAAAGGCGGCGCGGATGCGCTTGAGAGCATGCTGCCGGAAATCAAGACAGCCGAAGAAATTCGAGCAATCCCGGATAACAGGGTGCTTGCAGGCATGACCAAGGCGGTGTTCCAGGCGGGTTTCAACTGGAAAGTGATCGAGGCCAAATGGCCCGGGTTTGAAGAGGCCTTTGAAGGCTTTGTGCCGGTCAGGTGGAAATTCATGTCTGACGACGATCTGGATGATCTTTTGAAGGACACGCGGATCGTGCGGAACGGTATGAAAATTCAGACGGTGCGCGACAACGCCATTCTGGTGTGTGACCTGGAAGACGAATATGGCTCAGCCGCGAAATGCATTGCAGAGTGGCCAGCGGAAGATTTCATCGGCCTTCTTGATATGCTGAAAACCCGCGGCAGTCGCTTGGGTGCCATGACCGGCCAATATTTCCTCAGGTTTCTGGGGCGCGACGGTTGGGCGCTGGGGCGTGATGTGGTGAAAGCGCTTGTCCGTGAAGGTGTGATCGACAAGGCACCGACATCCAAATCTGCCCTGAAGGCTGTTCAGGGCGCATTTAACGGCTGGGCAGCGGAAAGCGGACGCTCGTTTGCGCACATCTCCCGCACCCTGGCCATGAGCACTGATTAAGCTCGCTGCTCAGCCGGGATTAGACAAAATCAGCAATAGGCGAGATCATCTCCCCCGGTTTTATTTGGGATGCGGCGTCTCGGATTTGTTTTGCAGTCAAGCTTCTCTGGCCTTCAAAAGGCTGCCGTAGTTTTGCACGCGCATATCTCTCCGGCCCGTTGTAGACCACGCTGCCTTTTGCGTTTTCCATGTCAAGATCGAAGAAAAGTAGATAGTCTGCGTGGGTTTTCGTATTCCGGAATGCAGGGCCTCTTCCTGTTCCCGTAGCTTTTACTTGGACCGTTTTTTGAGTGCCTGGGATGTAGCCGTCATATCCCTCAACCGATTTGGCGTTGACGAGCTGTATGCCAAATAACTCTACTGCCAACGCCTCGCCGAGGTCCCCAATCAAATTTCCATCAAGGGTGAAGCGAAGATTGACCGAGCTTTCTCGCTCCCGAAGAATATTTATATAGTGATTACGCAGTTGGTTTCTCGCAATTACTAGCCGAGCGATTGAATCTGGAAGATCGAAGACCTGCATCAGTATATACCCCTTGTGATTTCACGGTCGCTGGTCGATTTGTCTGAATTGAACCCCAATAGATTGTATTTGTACATCCGAAACACGGCACTTGCACGCAGGGCGCAAGCTGGTGCACACTTGTTTGGTGTTTTGTGCCTCAGGGTGGTGACGAGAAATCGCCGCCCACGGCTTGAAGGGAGCGGCCTGTTGCCATGACGCCCTGCGCCAAAAACTGGTTTTTTGCGGTGTTGCTAGCCCTTATGGGGTTGGCCGTATCCGCACAGGCCAGGGCAGATGACCACACTTCCGAAGAATGGAATTTCGCCGAGGGGCCGTACCATCTGAAAGATGGCTGGACGGTTTATCGTGATCAGATCGTCAATCCGGCTGACCTTTTGGACACGCGGTGCCAAACAGGTGCAGGGGCCGAGGCCATCAGCGTGCCTGACGTGTGGGGACCCGGTTTTACAGCCACTGTTGCTACTGGCCATGGCAAGGCAACCTATTGCCGCGAGATTATCCTGCCCGAGGGTGAAGAAGCCTTTGCTTTCTATATGGGGACGCTGAGATCAGTTTCCCTTATCCACGCTGTGGCTGAAAATCCGGACGGGACAGCACAGACATGGCTTTTGTTCAAAAACGGCGAACTGGAGCCCGGCGGCGAACAGGTGGTGGCCAATCCGGCTGTGCCGATGATCCCCTTGCCGCATGCCACTGTCAAATTCACGCTGGTGATCCAGCTTTCCAACTATATCCACAAACAGGGCGGCATGATTGAAGTGCCCACGCTGGATTATCGATGGCGACTGGCCGCAGCGGAGAACCGGGCAACCGCCATGCCAAGCGCGCTGGTGATCATGCTTTTGTTTATGGGAAGTTTTGCCCTCATCATGGGGGAAAGCAAACGCACGACACTGATGCACCGCTATTTTGCGTTTCTTGCAATCGCGGCAGCTGTGCGCGCAGCCTTTGTAAGCGATCTGGTATGGGATTATTTCCCTTCGTTTGATCTGGCGCGCAAATATGATTTTGAATATCTGTCGCTGTTTATCATTGCCATGGCCTATTACGCCTTTATCAGCCATTTGCTCAGGCCCGGCAAACGCATGATGGTGGATTATTTTGTGTATGCCAGTTCCGGGGCGCTCGCGATTTTCGCGCTGTTTTTTGCACCCTTCTTTGCACCCGGCACCATTACACTGGCGCGTGAACCCTTTCAGGTGTTGTGGATACCCATTACGGCCATGGTGATTTATGCGGTGTTCAGGGCCACCATCACCCACCCGGAAAACCGCCGTGAGGCCATGATTGTCAGCTTCGCGGGGTTCGGCTATGGGGTGTATGAGGTTCTTTCCGCCACCGGTACTATTGCATCATCGATGGAATGGTCGCAGTTCCTGATTTTCCTGGTGATGATGATGCATGCGCAGGCATTTGTGGTGCAGGCCCGGCGCACAGAGCGCGAGCGGGACGAATTGCTCGCAAGTCTGGAAGATACAAACCGCGACCTGCAAAACCGGGCGCTTGCGCTTGATCTGGCGCTACAGGAAGCCGAGCAGGCATCAAACGCCAAAAGTCATTTCCTTGCCACCTTCAGCCATGAGCTCAGAACACCACTGAATGCCATCCTCGGCTTTTCCGAACTGATGGAGCGCGAGCTTTTTGGCAAGCTGGGCAGCCCTCTTTATATCGACTATATGCGCGACATCCATGCCTCGGGCCAACATCTGCTGGCGCTGGTGGACGATATTCTTGATCTCTCGCGCATCGAGGCGGGGGTGGATGAGCTTCATGTTGAACGGGTGGACATCAGCGAGGTGGCAGATGAGGCCTTGAAGCTGTTGCGCCTGCAGGCGGAACAACTTCAGGTAAGCCTGAAGCTTGAGCGCCAGCGCGGCCTGCCGCGCGTGCTGGGGGACAGGCGCAAGATCCGCCAGATATTGATGAATCTTGTTACGAACGCCATCAAGTTCAACGTGGAAAAGGGCAAGGTGCGTATCGTCATGCGGCTTGAGGATGATGGCCTCTATGTGGATGTGTCGGACACCGGGCTTGGGATTGCGGAAGCTGATCTGCCCGTCGTGTTGAAGCGCTTTGGTCAGGCCGATAGCGAAAGGCGGCAGAAAAATGCCGGTGTAGGGATTGGCTTGCCGTTAAGCGAAGTTTTGATGCGCCAGCATGATGGTAAGCTGATGGTGGACAGCAAGCTGGGTGAGGGCACCACCATCACGCTGTTTTTCCCGAAAGAACGGTTGGCTTACCCCGAACATGTGACAAGCGCATAGGGCGAACGGCACCAGCCTCAGGGAGCGGCCTGCGCGCTTGAGGGTGTGCGTGTCCAGCGGTCGAAATCCGCGCGGACTTTTTCAGCAAATGTTGCGCCTTTCAATTCAGCGATTTTTTCAGAAAGTGGGCCGATCAGGTGGCGGCAAGCCGAACCGGGAGCCATGGCGAAATAGGATTTTTCTGCCCCAAGAATTGCTGTTCGCTCGATCGTAGGGGCGTCCCGGTGTTTGTGGATCGCGGCAAGGACCGGATATTCTCCGTGGATCACATAGTCAACCCGCCCCAGGTCCAGTAATCGCAAAAGCGAATTGATGTTCTCGGCATACCGCAGACGGGTGAGTGTTTTGATTTTGGCATCCAGCTTGGGGCCAAACACCTCACCAAGCACCACGGCGCCGCGTTTGTTTTCGAGGTCTTGCCAGTCGCCAAATGCTATTGGCTTGCCTGTCGGCGTGAAAAGCGCAACGGGGTCGTGAACGATAGGGCTGCCGAACAGGAGATTTCTCTCGCGTGCGTCGTCTTTATAGAGTGCCACCACCAGATCAATCTCGCCTTTTGTCAGGCGGTTCATAACCCGCTTCCAGTGGCCGCCGTAAGTGATGGAAATATCAACCCCAAGATCTTTCGCCGCTTCCCGCACAAGTGTGGCCGATGTGCCAACAATCTGATCCCCCTCGCGCCAGCTAAAGGGTGGATAGTCCGGGTGGCCACTGGCTTTGATGTGGGTGCACTGGGGGGTGCCTTCCTGCGCGCCTGCAGGAGTGCCTAGGGTCATCGTCAGCCCCATGAGGAATGTAAAAAGTGTTCTGCCAAACATGTCGGTGGTGAAATCGTTCTGTTCAGCCCCATACTTATGGGGCCAGTATAACAAATTTTTACGCCCGTGGCATGCAAATGATCGCGGGTGTGCCACAGCCTGTCGCTCCGGGGCTTGGGTTTTTGGGCCGACCCCCTTACATAGAGGTCAAGGAGAACGGTATGTTTGAGAAAATCAGCAGACTTCTGGGCCTCAAGGGCGAAGATGAAACAGGCGCATCGGGGCTGGAGCTTGCAACAGCGGCCCTGTTGGTGCAGGTGTCGAAGGCAGACGGTGATTTCACCGATGACGAACGCGCGCAGCTTGTGGCTTGTGTGAAGGACCATTTTGACCTGGGGCAGGCAGAGGCCGAAGATTTGCTCGCCTGCGCCGAACGCGACCAGTCAGACGCAACCTGCCTTTATGCCTTCACCCGCACTATCGCCAAGGAACTGGATAACGAAGAACGGCAGGAAATTGTGCGCCTTCTGTGGCGCGTGGCCTTCGCCGACCGGCATATCGATAACTTTGAAGAGAATGTTCTGGCGAAAGTCTCTGGCCTGTTGGGTGTTTCCCCCGCCGACCGTGTGCGCATCAAACACGAGGTTGAGGCGGGTTAGTCCACAAGAATGTCCCTCAGGACTGTCTTCAAACCCGACCCCAAAGCCACAAGGAGCGTCATTGCAAGTGAGATGGCGAAGCTGGCGTGTAAGAAATACTGCCAGTCGCTGTCTTTGTAACAACTACTTGCCGTTGTATTGATGATAGGGGTGGTGCTTATGCTTATCATAAGGCCCACCAGCAAGATGCTCAAAGCCCGACTTTTATTTGAACAGTTTATTGATGCCAAAATCAAAGTCACAACAGCACATAATCCCGGAAGGGAAAACGCCCCGATCACAACGATACCACATCCAAAACTATTTGGTTCCATAGACACTGCTTGGATGAAGATTGACTAAATGGCAATAAAAAAGCGCGGGGCCGAAGCACCGCGCTTTTCTGATTTCTAGATTTCGAAACGCTTATTCAGCGGCTTTTGCAGCCATGTTTGGCGCGGCGGCCAGAACGCTGTCATCCACGTGGGATGCGAAAGTTTCGAAGTTCTTGATGAACAGGCTTACAAGATGCTGCGCCTTGGCGTCATAGGCATCCTTGTCAGCCCATGTGTCACGCGGGGTCAGGATCGCAGTGTCCACGCCCGGCACCTCTACAGGCACTTCAAAGCCGAAGTTTTCATCAATGCGCATCGGGGCGTTATTCAGGCTGCCATCAAGCGCCGCGTGCAGAAGCGCACGGGTTTCCTTGATCGGCATACGGTGGCCAACACCATATACGCCGCCTGTCCAGCCTGTGTTCACAAGCCAGCAGTTCACGCCGCCTTCAGCGATTTTCTTGCGCAGCAAATCGCCATACACGCTTGGGTGACGCGGCATGAAAGGCGCACCAAAACATGTGGAGAAGGTTGCTTGTGGTTCCTTGACGCCAATCTCAGTGCCAGCCACTTTCGCGGTATAACCGGAAAGGAAGTGGTACATGGCCTGCTCTGGTGTCAGGCGCGCGATTGGAGGCAATACACCAAACGCATCCGCTGTCAGCATGATGATGTTCTTTGGCTTGCCGCCGCGGTTTTCATCAGACGTGTTCGGGATGAAGTTGATCGGGTATGCGCCGCGGGTGTTTTCCGCCAGCGTGTTGTCATCCAGATCCAGTTCGCGGGTCTGCTCGTCCATCACAACGTTTTCGAGGATCGTGCCGAACCGTTTGGTGGTGGCGTGGATCTCAGGCTCCGCTTCAGCGGACAGGCGGATCATCTTGGCGTAACAACCGCCTTCGAAGTTGAACACGCTGTCGTCTGACCAGCCATGCTCGTCGTCACCGATGAGCGTGCGGCTGCTGTCAGCAGACAGGGTGGTCTTGCCGGTACCTGAAAGGCCGAAGAAGATCGCCACATCGCCCTCTGGGCCAATGTTGGCAGAGCAGTGCATCGGCATGATGCCCTTTTCAGGCAGCAAATAGTTGAGGATGGAGAAAACAGATTTCTTGTTTTCGCCCGCATACTC
>JABXIS010000039.1 GCA_013372975.1 Alphaproteobacteria bacterium | reverse complement strand
GTCAGCCCGCGCACCCATAGCTCAGCTGGATAGAGCGCTGCCCTCCGAAGGCAGAGGCCAGAGGTTCGAATCCTCTCGGGTGCGCCATTATCTTACTGAAAAATATAGACATTTTCAATAAGTCGCTTGACGCTTTTCCCCTATTCTTGAAAAAATAGCGCGCTGGAAGCGCAAAATGACCCTTCAACGTCAAGGTAGGATAGTCTGCTTGCAAGTAGCAAAGCGGATGTTGAGTGCAAGAGCCGCGGTGTCTCTTCCTCGCCAGAAGCAGCCCCCTCGTTCATCTGAGGTTTAACGATTTGAAGTCTTTTCCAAGGAGTTGAGAAAATATTCTATGTCGCCCGTCTTGAAACCCGCGATGTTAATTCTCCCGCTCGTTGGCAAATAGATTCCGTGGTCAGAGGCCAATTTCTCTATGCAGCTTGGACTGAAAGGCAGGAGCGAGAAGATCCCCTTTTGTTTGCTGATAGCGCCTAGGCACGGGAATTTGTCAGCGGATTTGGAAAGGCGGGATCGTACGGTTACAATTCGCTCTCTCATGGTTTTCAGTTCACTTTGCCATAGCTCACGTAGTGTTTCGTTACCGAGCACACGTGATACGGCTACAGCGCCATGCGAAGGAGGCATTGAATAGGACGTCCTTCCTAAAAACTCCAAGTTTGCTTGTGCGAGTGCGGCCGATTTTGCAGTTGATGTTTTCACAAAGAGAATACCAACGCGCTCCCTATACATGCTGAAAGCTTTGGAGCATGACATTGCAACCATCAGCTGATCGCATGCATCAAATGCTTGGCGAAGTAAGGCCATGTCTTCATCCAAGCAGTTTCCCAAACCATAATAGGCTGTATCTATAAGGGGGATTACACCATGCTGCTGCGTTAGGTTAAGGATATCCAGAAAATCTTTTGAAGGCATATCCTCGCCAGAAGGATTGTGACAAGGTCCGTGAAGGATCAGTATGTCCCCCGCTTGCGCCCCCTTTATTGTTTCGCGCAGGGTGTTAAGTTTAAGAATTTGCTCCTCGCGACAGAAATATCCGTATGTCTTGGTTCTCAATCCCAGTTGGTTTGCTATAGAAATATGGTTTGGCCAGGTTGGCAGGCCAACTATGACTGTAGCGTGGGGATTAGTCTTTTTTACGAGCTGAAGAGCTTGTGTAATTGCGCCCGTGCCCCCTATCGCTTGAACAGAGGCGACATTGCTAGAAGAGTTTCCGTTCCATATTAAACCCTCGATGGCATCAATGAAATCAAGCTCACCGCGTAGTCCTACATATGATTTTGATATTTGTTGCTCAATGTGAGCCTTCTCTGCTGTCCGAATGGACGCAAGTACTTTGGAAAGACCATTTTCATCTCTGTATACCCCGACACCCAAATCCATTTTTTGGGGCCTCGTATCCGCCTTATATCGCTGGGCAACGCTATGTAGTGCGTCAATAGGCGGAGTTTCAAGAAGTTCAAACATGATAGCCTCACGAGTTGTTTTCATGTTGTTGAGAAATATTCATTCAGGTTAAGTCAAAAAGAGACTTAGAAAGAGGATAGAAAAAAGCGCTAGCGCAATTGTCGTCAATGTCATGGATAGCATGGGCCGGCCTCCGGTTTTAAACAGGCTCAAAAACGACGTTTTTAACCCAATTGCGGCGACAGCGATAAGCAGACAGTATTTTGACCCAGCTGCAACTTGTTCCATAATATGTGTGCCTACAACGTGACTGCTATTGATCGCCGCAAGAAGGAGGAAGCCTAACAGAAAGGCAGGGAACGGAATGCGCCTTCCCGAAAGCCCTGTGCAGCTAGTTTCGTCTTTGCTGAAGTGGAAGGAAATGCAGGCGACTACAGGTACTAGGAACGCCACGCGCATAAGCTTGACAATCGTTGCAGTTTCACCAGCCTGGTCAGAGATGACATATCCTGCCGCTACAACTTGTGCCACATCATGAATCGTCGCCCCAATGAATATTCCGGAAGCGAGATCGTCATATCCGACAAGCTTGGTAGCTAGCGGATACAAAACCATTGCTATGGTACTCAGAACCGTCACGCCAACAACGGTCACACCTGTTTCACGTTCTAACTGCTCAGATTTTGGAAGAACAGCGGCTACTGCGAGAGCCGCTGATGCACCACATATTGCCACTGATGATGCCATTACAACGGCAAAACTGCGTTGAAAGCCCAAAGCTTTAGCAATAAATAATCCTGCTGTGATAGTGAACAAGATACCTAAAATAGCCAATAGTACAGCCTGACCACCCAGGCTTGCGATTTGGTCCAGCGTAATTCTGGCCCCCAGCAAGCAAACACCAATCCTAAGAATTTGTTTGGCCGAAATGTTGATGCCGGGTTGAAAGTAGCGATTTGAGAAAAAGGGATTCAGAAGACACCCGAAGAGGAGTGCATATAACATCGACGATCCGCCAATGAGATCTGCCCCTAGCTTTGCTACTGCCGCAATAGTACAGGTTAAAAGTAAGCCAAGTGGTACCCTGGTACACTCCTCGCCATATTTCCTGAAGAAATAGAAGGGTGGCCATATGGTTCGCTGGAGTGTGGGTTGAGATTTCATCGGAATTCTTGTCATGCCGAGCTAGGGTCTTTTTGCCATAGGCGCCACCGAGCTCCTATCTCTGTGGGTCACCATTTTGACATGTAGTGTCGATATTACGGCGCTTCCCGTTTTTACGAATAGAAAGGGGAACATCGCGTGAATTAGGCAGGCAACGCTGCCTAGGAACATTGAGTATGCAAAGGAGAATGCACTCGCCATGTGGCTAAAATAACCTTCGCCTACAGTACGAGGGTGGGCTGTGAAAGGGTTTTTCATATTAAATCACCTATCCGAGAAAGACTGATGAAAGAATAGGGGTGTGTGTGAAGAATGTATTTTTTTATTTTCCTATTTATTGGGGTTTTGTGTAAATTTTGTGCCAAATAATGTTTTACAAATAGTATGAAAATTAGTTTCATCTGCAATAAATTGAAATACAATTTCATATAAAAGAAGGCGATTCTCAAGTTTGGATGAAAAGGATGTGTGGCCGCGATTTGTTGGAAAACGAGGTTAAGGGATTCACGCGGCCACACTGAGTATGTGCAAGAGAGGAAACGATGCTGCCGCCAAGGAGGGGGCTTCTAGACAATTGCAGCATCAAAAGCCTTGCATGTTCATTTACGAAGACAGGCTTGAGCCCCTCAACAAAAAGCCCGCGAAACTCCTGCCCACCGAGGGAGAGTTTCACGGGCCACACAAGGTATCGGTGATCGCAGGTCCAAGGGGGGAAGCAATAGACTGCTTTTTGGGTTGATGGCCTTGCGATCAATTAGGCTAGCCGAAGAAGCCACCTTGTAGCCCATGTACGCATCTCCACGTGAGCACCTCAAAAATTTGCGCAGAATTCTATTGCCAGCTTCGAAGATGAGCCAGGATTATCTCTAAAATTGGATGAGGACATTCTAAAGACATTCGTAAATATCTTAGATGTATGCTTTGAGAATGTGATGAATCGATTCTTTAGAGGGCCGCGAGTTCATGGCGACGATGTCAAAAATAATATATTTGGCTGCTAGCGACAAAAGGCACTCAAATAGATTGTTGGAAGAAATCCACAGCCGTTTTGATCCTGATTTGCGACGGTTTATAAGAGTTCGCTGCAAATCAGAGGAAGAGCTAGAGGATATCCTTCAAAGTTTATATCTGAGGTTGGCTGGTATTGAGGATCTCGCTGATAGGCTTAGCAAAAGCCCTGATACGGTGTTGAGTTATCTTTTTACCATTATTGTGAATCTCCATAAAGATATGAAGCGCAAAGCAATATCGCGGCATCACGACAAGCATGTAGAAATTGACGAACAAATGGTAGCTGCGTCAGAAGTAACGCCGGACAATATATTGGATTGGCGACAGAGGCTTCGACAGGCAGAGCGTGTCCTAAAAGGGCAAAAGAAAATACATGTGAAAGCTTTCATGCTGAATCGGTTTCAGGGTTTGAGCTACCGCGAAATTGCCGGCGAGCTCGATGTTTCTATCAGTTCTGTTGAAAAATATATTAGTCTAGTATTGTGTGCGCTTCGGGAGGAGCTAAGGAGATGAATGGGGATTGCAAAAATAATATGCAGCCTCTGAGATTGCAGGCAGCAGAATGGGTCGCCAGAGTTTATTCTGGATCCTTTTCAGAGCAAGATGAAATCAACCTCAAGAAATGGCGTGAACAGTCAGAGCTTCATGAAACAGAGTTTCTTGAAGCACTGGCGGTAATGGATGATTTCCGCGATTTCGGCATTTCTCCCCAGGACGTAGCCCAGCCACGCCATGGGGGGATCAGGAAGTCTATTTGGGCAGTAGCAGCGGTTGCGGCGGTGTTCATGCTTTCTTTCCTGGGCATCACTTTGCGTGATGGGCCTGAAGCACCGAGTGTGCCCTTAGATGCAGATAAGGCACAGCTTGTATATTCCACCGGTGTCGGAGAGCAAAAGACGGTGACACTTGGTGACGGAAGTACTGTAGCTTTAAACACGGCTTCTCGTGTGTACGTAGATTTTGACGACCAGACCAGGTGGCTTATTTTAGACCAGGGTGAAGCTTATTTTGACGTCGCTAAGAATTCAGGCAGACCTTTTGTGGTGTCGGTTGGCAATCAGGCAATTACAGTATTGGGCACAAAGTTCAACGTTAGAAGATCAAAAGGCGAAATTTCTGTAGCTGTTAGTGAAGGCAAGGTAGCTGTTCACGAGAAGTTGGATCGCCAGGATTTTGTCAAGCGTATCACGCCAATTTTTGAAGGATCGTCTGAGGCTGTGGGTGGCCTAAAGCACTATATGCTGGCTCAGGGAGCGGTTGGGAATTTTAGTACAGGTGAGAATTTTGATGGCGCTGTAGCCATTGGCAATCCCTATCAACACCAGATTTGGCGCGAAAACCTTCTTAGTTTTTCTGGAAGTAGTCTGGAGGAAGTTGCTCGCGAACTCTCACGTTATTCCCAAAAGCCTGTATTAGTGGAAGGCGAGGACGTGAGACAAATGCTTGTGAGCGGGGTGTTTAGGTCCGACGAACTGGAAAACATTTGGACTGGCCTGGAAGGCTTGCTGCCCGTTCGGGTCGAGGAACGTGCGGGCGAGATAGTAATTTTAGCAGCGAACTAGTTTCGTGCAACTTTCTTGAAATTTTTCGGCTGTTAAATGGAGGAATTGAGGTGATATATGCCTCAATTCCTTTTAATTTTTGTAACCTAATTCTTTTTATTCGAGGTTTTTTGTGAGGTGTATTCTTCTGGCTGCGTACATACCCTATTGGCGTGATTTGACGCCAAGGACGAATGTCTAACATTGGGAGATGGAAATGCAGGGAAGAAAGCAGTTCATGAATAATGAAAAAATCCGTTCACGGAGAAGTACATCGATTGTTGCTTTGGCGGTCGGGATTTGCGGGGGGCTTTCCGGCCAACCGTTGTTGGCACAGGAAGAAGCAGCATCTGACGATTTTTCCTTCGATGAGATAGTAGTTGTAGGTAGTCGTCGTAAGGACCGTACAGCAGCGGACAGCAATGTACCGGTTGATGTTCTGGGTGGTGCCGATCTTGCGGCTTCAGGTCAGACAGAGACGAACATGTTGTTGAACTCGTTGTTG
>JABXIS010000084.1 GCA_013372975.1 Alphaproteobacteria bacterium | reverse complement strand
GGTTAGGCCCATCCGGTTTGCTGCGGCGCGAAGATAGAGAAGGAACAAACATGTTCGCAGTCGTAAAGACAGGCGGTAAGCAATACCGCGTTGCTGAAGGCGATGTGATCAAAGTTGAAAAACTTGACGCAGAAGCTGGCAAGAAAGTTACCCTCGACGAAGTTTTGATGGTTGGCGACGCCAAAGGCATCAAAGTTGGTGAGCCACTCGTAAAAGGCGCCAAAGTAACCGCCGAGGTTCTTGAGCAAAAGAAAGACAAGAAAATCACCGTCTTCAAAAAGAAGCGCCGTCACAACTACCGTCGTAAAGTTGGTCACCGTCAGGAGATCACTGTACTGCGTGTGACGAAGATTGCTGGCGCAGCGGCCAAGAAAGCCCCTGCAAAGAAGACTGAAGAAGCAGCGGCTGAGTAAGCGGCGCGTTAAAGAAAAAGGAGTACTCTAATGGCTCATAAAAAAGCTGGTGGTAGTTCCCGTAACGGTCGTGACTCTGAAGGTCGCCGTTTGGGCGTAAAAAAATTCGGTGGTGAAGCAGTATTGGCTGGCAACATCATCGTGCGTCAACGCGGTACCCGTTGGTACCCAGGCGAAAACGTAGGCATGGGCAAAGATCACACTCTGTTCGCCCTCACTGAAGGCCACGTTAAATTCTCCAAGGGCAAGGGCGGTCGCGCTTTTGTATCCGTAGAGAGCTAAGCCTCAGCGCTACGCGAAATGATTTTGAGAAGGCGGGCCACTAAACGGTCCGCCTTTTCTCATGTTATTCGTCCTGGCAGTAAAACCCAGGTGAACAAAAAGAAATATTTGCTTCCGCACACAATGCCACGGCTTCCGCGAAAGCTCCCAATCTGATAAAAGCAGCCCATGAAATTCGTTGATCAAACCAGAATCTATGTTCAAAGCGGCGCAGGCGGTAACGGTTGCGTATCCTTCCGTCGTGAAAAATACATCGAGTTCGGTGGCCCCAACGGTGGCGATGGCGGCAAGGGCGGAGATGTCGTTGTAGAAGCTGTCGCTGGCCTCAACACGCTTGTTGATTACCGATACAAGCGCCACTACAAGGCCCAAAAGGGCCAGCACGGCATGGGCAAGAATATGACAGGCGCCTCCGGCGACGACATGATCCTGCAGGTACCCGTCGGCACCCAGATTTTTGACGAAGACATGGAATTCCAGATCGCTGACCTTACAAAGGCCGGTGATCGGGTTATCCTTGCAAAGGGCGGCCATGGTGGCCTTGGCAACACCCACTTCAAATCCTCCACGAACCAGGCACCCCGCCGGATCACGCCGGGTGGTGAGGCGGAGGAAATGTATGTGGTACTGAGGTTGAAGCTGATCGCAGATGCTGGCCTCGTTGGTTTGCCTAACGCGGGCAAATCCACCTTTCTTTCTGCTGTATCGCGGGCAAAGCCCAAGATTGCTGATTACCCATTCACTACCATCACACCACAGCTTGGTGTGGTTGGCGTGAACGAGAATGAATTTGTGCTTGCAGATATCCCCGGCCTGATCGAAGGCGCAAGCGATGGAGTCGGGCTTGGAACCCGCTTCCTTGGCCATGTCGAACGTTGCGGCGTCCTTTTGCACTTGGTTGACGGCACGCAGGAAGATGTTGTGGATGCCTATGAAACCATCATGGAAGAACTGACCCAATATGGTGGTGGATTGCGAGATAAGCCTATGATCGTAGGCCTCAATAAATGCGATTCCGTCCCCGAAGAAGAATTGGAAGAGAAACGTGTGGCCCTGCAAGACGCTGCGGCACGTCCGGTTATGGTTCTTTCCGGTGTTACAAACGAAGGTGTGCGTGAAGTTCTGAGCGCGCTGTGGGATGTGATCAAGGAAGACAAAGCCCAGCGCCATATGGAAGAAGATGGCTCCGCAGACGATGACAGCAGCTCAACCGGGGGCGAATGGTCGCCCATTTAATCTAACGGAATAGCCTATGGAAAGCGCCCTCACTGCCATAAAGGATGCGCGCCGTCTTGTTATCAAGATCGGCTCTGCCCTGCTTGTGAACGGCGCTGACCGCTCCCTGAGGCAAAGCTGGCTTGCTGCTATGGCAAGCGACATCGCGGCGCTAAAACGCGAAGGCAAACAGGTGATCCTTGTGTCTTCTGGCGCTATTGCCATGGGCATGGGGCCTTTGGGGTTCCAGCATCGGCCAAGTCGGCTTGAAGAAGCGCAAGCTGCGGCGAGTGTGGGGCAAATTCGCCTCGCACAAGCCTACCAATCGCTGTTTGACGAACATGATATGGTGATCGGCCAGATTTTGCTGACATTGCATGATCTGGAACAGCGCCCGGCCTATCTGAATGCCCGAAACACCATTGACGCGCTGCTGGAACGTGGTGTTGTACCCGTGATCAACGAAAATGACACCGTGGCGACATCAGAAATTCGGTTTGGGGATAACGACAGGCTGGCCGCGCGCGTTGCCCAAATGGCGGGCGCGGATACGCTCTTGCTGTTGTCTGATATTGACGGGCTTTATGATAGCGACCCGACAGAAAATCCGGACGCCAAATTCTTTGATCGCGTAGACGTCATCACATCCGAAGTAGAAGCCATGGCTGGGCCGCCCTCCAAAACAACACCGGGCACAGGCGGCATGGTCACGAAACTGATGGCCGCCAAGATCGCGCTTGCTGGTGGATGTTCCATGATCATCATGAACGGCAAGGCTGATCATCCTATCGGCCGCTTGTTGGACGGCGAACGTGCCACCCTCTTCCCGGCCACCACGGACGCGCTGACAGTTCGGAAACAGTGGATCAGAAGCCTGATGGCGCCGCAGGGATATCTGCATCTGGATGCAGGAGCCGCTGACGCTTTGAAGCGCGGCGCGAGCCTGCTGCCTGCCGGTGTTACCGATGTGGAAGGCGGCTTTGATCGTGGGGACCTTGTTGCCCTGATGGGGCCTGACGGCAAGCTCGTGGGCCAAGGGCTGGTGTCTTATGACAACAAAGACACCTACAAAATTCAGGGCCACAAAATGCAGGATGTGTATGACATCCTCGGCTATGTTGGCCGGTCTGCGCTTGTTCACCGCGACGACCTGGTGCTCCTTTAGTAACACAGCAATTCGCCTTAAGCTTCAGGCAAGGAAGCATCGCTTTTCTCAACTTGGCTATGTCGTTAGTCTAAAAGAAAGGCGGACTTGAATGCTCGCAGTGAATATTCTGATTTGGTCAGTCTCTACCGGCGTGGTAGGACTGACCAGTTTCAAATTCGAGAGTTATATATGGCTGAAGAACAATCAATTGCCCAGATGATGCAGGACATGGGAAAGCGCGCCAAAGTCGCGGCGGCGGAGCTTGCGCTCGCTTCCACAGATGCCAAAAACAAGGCATTGCTCGAAGCCGCTGGCGCGCTTAAAAAAAATGTCCGCACCATTCTTGAAGCCAATGAAAAAGATCTGGATTATGGCCGCGAAAAGGGCCTGTCTGATGCCATGATGGACCGACTGGCGCTGGACCGTAGCCGCATCATCGCCATCGCCAAAGGCCTTGAAGCCATCGCCGAACTGCCCGACCCGGTGGGTGACACCATCGCCGAATGGGACCGCCCAAACGGGCTGAACATCGCACGTGTGCGTGTTCCCCTGGGTGTGATTGGCGTCATCTATGAAAGCCGCCCCAACGTCACCGCCGATGCGGGCGCCCTGTGCCTGAAGGCGGGGAATGCCGTTATTTTGCGAGGTGGCAGCGATAGCCTTCATTCATCAAGTGCCATCCATGCCTGCCTTCTCGAAGGCCTTCGCACAGCTGGCCTGCCCGAAGATGCGATCCAGCTTGTTGCAACGCGGGACCGCGCTGCGGTCGGTGAGATGCTGACCATGACAGGGATGATCGATATTATCGTACCCCGTGGCGGCCGATCGCTTGTGGAACGTGTGCAGAGCGAAAGCCGTGTGCCTGTGTTTGCGCACCTTGAAGGCATCTGCCATGTCTATATCGACGGTGCCGCTGATCCGCAGAAAGCGCTGGATATTGCAGTCAACGCCAAGATGCGCCGCACGGGCATCTGTGGCGCCGCCGAAACCCTGCTGGTGGACGAATCCGCAGAAGCGATTGCCATCTTTGTGATTGGCGCACTTCTCGATGCGGGCTGTGAGGTACGCGGTGACGATGCCATGATGGCGCTCGATGACCGTGTAAAACCAGCCTCCGACGATGACTGGAAAACCGAATATCTGGATGCGGTGATTTCCGCTCGCTTTGTTAGTGGCGTTGAGGGGGCAATTAGCCATGTCGCGGAAAATTCCTCCGGCCACACAGAAAGCATCATCACCGAAGACACTGAAACTGCAGAAACTTTCCTTCGCAAAGTAGATAGCGCAATTGTCATGCACAATGCCTCCACCCAGTTTGCGGATGGCGGTGAATTTGGCATGGGGGCCGAAATTGGCATCGCCACAGGCCGCATTCATGCCCGCGGACCAGTGGGATTGGAACAGCTGACCAGCTTCAAATATCAGGTGCGCGGCACCGGACAAACAAGGCCTTAGAAGGCTTGTTACGGGAACGAAATATCATTTTACCCGAGGCCGCGCAGTGGCGAGGCCGTTCTGTCGCGCTTTATGGCGGCAGTTTCAATCCGGGGCATTCCGGGCACACCCATGTGGCCCAAGAGTGCCTAAAACGGCTTGGCGTGGATGCGGTCTGGTTCCTTGTGAGCCCAGGCAATCCGCAAAAGGCAAATGGCGACATGGCTGATTTTGACAAGCGATTCGCCAGCATCGAGACCCTCGCAGGCAACCACCCCCGCTTGAGTGTAACAGATTTGGAGGTCCGTTTGGGCACACGCTATAGTGCCCATACGGTGCGCGCCCTCCAGACCGCTATGTCAAAAACTCGCTTCATTTGGGTCATGGGCGCAGACAATCTGGCAGGCTTTCATACATGGTACGAGTGGCGAAAAATTGCTGGTTCGCTGCCCATTGCGATTTTTGACCGTCCGGGGTATTCTATAGGCGGACTGAATGGTAAGTTTTCACAGGCCTACAAGCGCTTTCGGGTAAGGCCGGAAAAACTGCTCAAGTCCGATGTACCTGCCTGGGCCTTTTTGACCATACCGCGTCATCCGGCTTCGGCAACCCGGCTTCGCCAAAAACTGGGCACCAGTTGGCTGGCAAGCACACAGTAGAAAGGAAACTTACTTGCAAGCTTCATCGGAGACGCTTGGCGTCACTGATCCTATCCCGGTCGTTAAGACCGAGGATCTTCTCAAATCGGTCGTATCCAGCCTTGATGACAACAAGGCGGAAGACATTGTTTCCATCAATTTGGCAGGCAAAACCAGCATCGCAGACCATATGGTTATTGCGAGCGGCCGTTCGCAGCGGCAAGTTTCAGCACTTGCTGACTATGTGATCAAGGGAATGAAACAGCTCGGACACAAGGACATTGTGGTTCAGGGTCTTGAGCAAGCTGACTGGGTTCTTATCGACGCAGGCGATGTGATCGTGCACATCTTCCGCCCGGAAGTCCGCAGCTTCTACAACCTGGACAAAATGTGGGGCACCGAGATCGACGAAGACGAAACGGTTAACTAACCAACCGGTCTTTGTCCGCAGGCAAATGATCTTCGCCTTGGGCTCCACCAGGGCGACGCAATCGGCAGACCACAAGGCCGGACGAGCCTTGAAGAGGTTATTTTGCATATTTCAATCATCGCTGTTGGCAAGATGCAGCGCGGGCCGGAAATGGACCTGATGGACCAGTATCTGAAACGCCTGCCCTGGAAAGCCACCATCACCGAAATCGACATCAAGAAACAGGCCGCCAATGCCGCAGAGCGCAAAGCGCGTGAAGCAGAGCGCATTCTGGCGGCAGTGCCTGATGGTGCGGCCCTTGTGACCCTTGACGAAAACGGAAAGGCACTGAAGTCACGTGCGTTTGCCGCCAAGCTTGATGATTGGGCGGCGACCGGCATCAGCCAGGTGGCCTTCGTGATTGGTGGTGCTGACGGGCTGGACCAAAGCGTGCTGGCACGAGCAGACCTGAAACTGGCCTTCGGCACCCTCACCTGGCCGCATATGATGGTGCGCGCCATGCTCGCAGAACAAATTTACAGGGCTTGGTCAATTAATGCTGGGCATCCGTATCATCGCGACTAAAATAGCCACAAACGTTGGCAATCCTTGAATTCAACGCACCAGAAATACTGAAAGATTAGTGTCCATGAGCAAGTCACCCAAACCCGTTGTCCTGTGTATCCTGGATGGTTGGGGCTACCGCGACCAGACAGCTGACAATGCCATCAAATTGGCAAACACGCCTACATACGACAGGCTTTGGACAAGCGTTCCACGTGCGTGGTTGCAAACCAGCGGACTTGCTGTTGGCCTGCCAGACGGCCAGATGGGTAACAGCGAGGTTGGCCACATGAACCTGGGTGGCGGCCGCGTCGTGCTGCAGGACCTGCCGCGCATTGACGAAGCCGTGGAAACAGGTGCGCTGGCCCAAAATTCTGAATTGGTAACCTTCATTGAAAAGATGAAGGCCTCTGGCGGTACCGCCCACCTGATGGGACTGATGTCCCCGGGCGGCGTGCACAGCCACCAGGACCATATTGCGGCACTTGCTGGCATCATTGCTGGCGCAGGCGTACCAGTACGCATTCATGCGTTCATGGACGGCCGCGACACGCCACCCCGTTCCGCTCTGGAGTTCCTCGATAAATTCGAAGCCGATATAGCGGACGCATCCGACACCAAAATCGCCACAGTCACAGGCCGATATTGGGCCATGGACCGTGACAAGCGCTGGGACCGTGTGGAAAAAGCCTATAAGGCAACGACAAGCGGCGAAGGCCTGCACACTGCAGTATCAGCCACTGCAGCCGTAGAGGCAGCATACGCCCGCAATGAAAATGATGAATTTGTAGGTGCGACAACGATCGGCGACTTTGCCGGCATGAAAGACGGCGACGGCTTTATCATGGCCAATTTCCGGGCCGACCGGGCCCGCGAGATCCTGACAGCGCTTGTTGATCCGGCCTTTGATGGCTTTACACGTGCAACCCTGCCAAACTTTGCGGCTGTGGCTGGCATGGTGGAGTTTTCCGCAGCCCTCAACGAATTCCTGCCCGTTTTGTTCCCTGCGGAAGACATCAGGAATTCGCTGGGACAAGTTCTGGCTGACAATGGCGTCAACCAACTGCGTATCGCGGAAACCGAAAAATACGCCCATGTAACCTTCTTTTTCAACGGTGGCTCAGAAGATGTTTTCAAAGGTGAAGACCGTATACTGGTGCCATCCCCCGACGTTGCTACCTATGATCTGAAACCGGAAATGTCGGCCCATGAGGTGACAGACAAACTGGTAGAGGCCATTGGATCGGAAAAATATGGTGCGATTATCGTGAATTTCGCCAATCCGGACATGGTGGGCCACACCGGCGTACTTTCAGCTGCCATCAAGGCCGTTGAAACCATAGATACCTGTATTAAACGCTTGGAAGAAGCGGTGCTGAAAGCCGGAGGCGCCATGTTGGTGACTGCGGATCACGGCAACGTGGAAATGATGATGGATGAAAGCACTGGCCAACCACACACTGCCCACACCAGCTTTGATGTGCCTGTTCTGATGATCGGCTCGGATCGTGGCATAAAAGACGGCCGCCTCGCCGACGTTGCACCCACAATGCTGAACCTGCTGGGTATCAAACAACCTGCAGAAATGACAGGCACAAGCCTGGTAACAGATACCGCGGAAATCGCAGAAGATCGTGCCAGCGCCTAGCCCTCGCATAACGGCGGCGCTTGCTGTCCTTGGCCTCGTCCTGGCGGGGCCGGAGAGCCTTTCTGCGCAGGATAGAAAAGACGCAGCCGAAAGCAATCTTGAACGGCTTGAAAAAGAGCTGACCGAGAAAGAGCAGCAGAAGGCCGAACTGGAAGAACAGGCCCAGGAAGCCGCGGATGCGGCAACAGCGCTTTCACGTCAGCTTGTTGAAGCTGCAAGCGACATTCGTATGAGCGAAGAAGAAGCGCTAAGGCTTGAAGATCGCATCAAAGACCTGGAAGCAGAAACTGAAACCAAAAAGGACCAGCTGGATGCTCGGCGCGGCGAACTATTGAAGCTTCTATCTGCGCTTGAACGCCTTTCAAAGCGGCCTGTAGCGTTTGCCCTTCTCCAGCCAACCGAGTCCATCACGACAGCCCGTACTGCGTCGCTGATGGGGCGGCTCATTCCTGAAATCAACAAACAATCCGTGACCCTGCGGCAAGAACTGGGAATATTGGCGTCGCTGCAAGATGCCTTGTCACGCGAACGGTTTGACCTGAAAAATACCTTGTCGGAGTTAACCCAACGTCAACTAAAACTTGGTTCACTCTTAGTAAGACGAAAGCAAGAGGCTTCCAGGGCGTCAGCGCAAGCAAAGGCAATTACGGAAGAGATTACCGATATTGCCAGCAAAGCGGCGAGCCTTAAGGAACTGGTCGACAAACTGGAACAACAGGCCGCAAAACTGAGGTCCATCGCGCCTGTACCTGTTAGTCCAGGAACACGGGATCCCCTGCCAAGGGCTATACCCAGCCTGAGACAGTCGATCACAAAGATGAAAGGCCTGTTGACCTTTCCTGCGATGGGGTCAATCGTCAAACAATTCGGTGAACGGGAAGGCGCCGGACATGTGAGAGGGTTACGAATCAGAACACGGGAAAGCGCGCAAATTGTGTCCCCGTATGATGGCCAAATTGTTTTTGCAGGCCCCTTCCGAAACTATGGGCAGCTATTGATCATATCGCACGGTGACGGCTACCATAGTTTGCTTGCTGGACTGAATGACCTTCAGGCTGTGGTTGGCCAGTGGGTCCTTGCCGGGGAACCTGTGGGCGCCATGAGCGACGACACAGACCGGTCAGAATTGTACGTTGAACTACGGCAGAACGGGGAATCAATTGACCCTGCTCCGTGGTTAAGCCGCCAGACAGCTTCGGCCCGATAAACTGGCCTAGCGGCGCAATAAAAAGAGAAAGGTGTCAACATGCGGAAACTGATAACCGGGACAACAATGGCCCTGATGATGGCCCTGACATTCCCTGCAGCCGCGCAGGCGGACACACGCAAAAATCAGGACGAGTTCTACGAACAGCTTGATCTGTTGATGCGTATTTTTGAACGTGTCCGGTCTGAATATGTTGACGAAGTTGACGACAAAGAAGTGATTGAGGCAGCCATTCAGGGCATGTTGAAATCCCTAGATCCCCATTCCACCTACCTGAACCCGGATATATACCAGCAGGTGCGTGTTCAGATGGAAGGCGAATATGGTGGCCTCGGCATCGAAGTACAGATGGACAAGGGCTTTGTAAAAGTCGTGTCCCCGATTGATGATACCCCGGCCGACAAAGCTGGCATTCTGGGCGGTGATTATATCACCCATATCGATGGTGAAGCCATCAACGGCAAAACCCTCACCGAAGCTGTTAAAAAAATGCGTGGCCCTGTGGGCGCGCCGATTGTTGTAACGGTGGTGCGGGAGGGCGAAGCCATGCCGTTCGACATCGAAATCATCCGCGAGAAAATCATGGTGCAATCCGTTCGGCATCGGGTTGAGGATGAAACCATCGGCTACATCCGCGTAACCACCTTCAATATGCAAACGGGTGAAGGTGTTGAAAAAGCAGTACGTGAATTACGCGCAAAACTGGGGGATCAACTGGATGGCGTGATCATTGACCTTAGGAACAATCCGGGTGGCCTTCTGGATGAGGCAATTCGTGTATCTGATGCCTTCCTTGATCGCGGTGAGATTGTATCTACCCGTGGCCGCCGCCGCCAAAACAATAATCGCTGGTATGCCACATCTGGTGACATGCTAGATGGTATTCCCATTGTGGTTCTGACAAATGCCTATTCAGCGTCAGCATCGGAAATTGTGGCCGGTGCGCTTCAGGACCATCGCCGCGCGATTGTTCTGGGCGACAAAACTTTCGGCAAAGGCACTGTGCAAAGTGAGATCCGCCTCGGCCGCACGGGTGACCGTGCCATCCGCCTGACAACAGCGCGTTATTACACGCCTAGTGGCCGCTCCATTCAGGAGCGCGGTGTTGAGCCAGATATTGAAGTCTTGTTCCCACGGCCTTTGGGCCAGCGCGGCAATCCACGCCGCGAGGCTGACCTGCAAGGCCATATCGAAAATACCCAGGATAATCTGGACCGTGCCGGCGAATATGATGACATGGAAGAGACCTCTGCACAGCTCGAGGAGACCGCAGGTGAAACTGTCGTCGACACAGAAACACCAACAGAACAGGTTGACGTACAGCTCAGGTATGCCATTAAGCTATTGAAAGATATGTCAGGCCTGCCCAAATCCCAGGTTGCAGAAGTACGCCAGTAGGCGTTCCCTGAGGGATTTGTTTGGCGGCATGATGGAATTTGCTAAAGGAAGATGCAGTCGTGCCGTCCAGTCTTAATGCTTTGATCGCCGCCTGGGCTGTTAGCCTTATCCTGATCGTGGGAACAACGCTGTTCTTTGAACTGACGTATGACCCGGCGGCAAGCGAGGCTATAGAAGGCGAACAACAGGCAGAGAACCGGGCAGAAGACCAGCCACAGCAAATGGCAAATGCCGAGCCTACCACGATGAATGCGCCCGACGATGGTCAGGTAGCGGGGGCACAACCAGCCACTTCCGAGCAGAAAATGCCAGGCGAAGCGGAAGATGCTGCCACGCAGCCACCCGTTGAAGACGACGCACGCCCTCAGCGACAGGACCCTGAAACCGGCCTGGTGGAAGCCGAGCCCACAAGGCCAACTCCAGAACCACGCGCCACAACCGCATTGCGTACTGGCGTGAAAGTGGAGGCCAATCCGGCCCTGATTGAACAGTCTAACCAAGGTCCGCTTCCACGCAGAAGTGAAGATGGCAAAACACCGTTTCAGGAATATGCAGCTCCGCGGCCTGTGGGCGACACCAGGCCAAAGATTGCCATAGTCATCACAGACCTGGGCCAACGATCTCGCATGACGCGGCGCGCCATCTCTGATCTGCCCCCCGCTGTCTCCTTTGCTTTTTCGCCTTACGCCTCAAACCTTATGGAATATGGCGAACAGTCACGCCGTACAGGCCATGAGGTATTGCTGATGGTTCCAATGGAGCCAATCAACTATCCACAACATGATCCGGGGCCATTTTCACTGCTCACCAGCCGGTCACCACGTGAAAATATCAGCTTGCTCCGGTCATCCCTCGGACGGTTAACCGGCTATGTCGGGGTGATCAACCATATGGGTTCCCGTTTCACCGCAGCCAGCGAAAGTCTCAAGCCTGTGCTTGAGGAGCTGAACCGCCGGGGCCTGATGTTTGTAGATGCACGCGCCACACAATATTCGCTCGCGCTTGGTATGGCTCGGAGCCTGAATATGCCGTCTTCCTACAACAATAAATTCATTGATGATGACCCGAACGCCGACGAGATCGCCAAACAACTGGCAGACCTTGAAGGCCGGGCCCGCATTTTCGACTATGCGGTCGGTGTTGGACGCCCCTATCCGGTTACCTTTGATGCGGTGAAGGTTTGGGCGGCAGGCCTGAACGAGCGGGGCTTCGTGCTTGTGCCCATTTCTGCGACAGCCAACCAGCAACCGCTGCCACGCTAGAGGGACCAGAATGACTGACCTGCCCTACCGTCCCTGTGTTGGCGTGATGCTGATCAACTCTGACGGCCTGATATTCACCGGCGAGCGTATCGATACCCCCGGAGCCTGGCAGATGCCGCAAGGCGGTATCGATGATGGCGAAGACGCACAGACCGCTGCCCTCAGGGAGCTCGAAGAAGAGATCGGCGTGCGGCCCGATCAGGTTACCGTTTTAAAGGCCTCGAACGATTGGGTTACCTACGACCTTCCAGCCCACCTCCTTGGCAAAGTGTGGGGAGGGAAATATCGAGGCCAGAAGCAGAAATGGTACCTGATGCGCCTTGACGAAGGTGATGAGGCAATCAACCTTGAAACGCAACATCCCGAATTTGGCGCATGGCGCTGGTCAAACCGTCTCGACCTGATCGAAAATATCGTCCCTTTCAAGCGTGACGTTTACCAAACAGTCATCTCCGCCCTGCTACCCTGATCGGGAGGGGCCGGAGAATTTGCATTGTCGACTACATTCAACAATATGACCTGGTCGTTTTCAGAAGCGGATATTCCGTGGACGGAAGGTCAGCGCACCTACAATCTGTGGCACTCCAAGCTTGGAAAAGACCGCCTACCCGGCCGCCGGGATTTCACCCCGCCGGAGCTGAGCGCCAAAGCCCTGCCAACAATCATGCTGGTGGATGTGGAAAGCCTGCCTGCCGGTTTCACTGTTCGTCTTGCGGGCACCGCCATCGTTGCCATGATGGGGCGTGATCCAACGGGCATGGCCGTGACCGACCTCCGCGGCGGCGACAAACTGGCAGCCCGTTTCGCCGCCCTTGTGATGCAAGCCCGCCCCTATCTGGCGCTTGACCTGCCCACGCCGTGGCCCAATGAAAAACACCCCAGTTATTCTGTGTTGGCCCTGCCCCTTGCCAAAGACGGCAAGCAGATTGACATGCTGATGATGAGCCTGCATTTCGGCAAAAACTGACTGTATCTCCGCTGGACAGACGTGCCAAATACTCCTTATAGTTGATAAATTATCAACTATAAGGATGATATATGGACCACCCGCATCTCCTGCCCATCATCACGTCTTTCCTACATTCAATTGGCATTCAAGTGGCGGAAAAAACGCTGCCTGAAGGTACTTTCCTACCCGGCATTCGGCTTGAAAATGGTGCGCTGGCGGTTGACCCCGACAAGCTCAAATATGTGGGTGACATATTGCATGAGGCCGGCCATATCGCCGTTATGGCGCCCAGCCAGCGATCATGCTGCTTTGCCGATGCTGGTGCCGACATGGGGGAGGAGATCGCCGCACAAGCATGGTCTTACGCAGCCGCACTGGCGTGTGATATCGAACCCGAGGTGGTGTTCCATGATCACGGCTATAAAGGGGGCGGCAGCCACGCCGCAGCCATTTATCGGCAGGGCCACTGGCCGGGTGTGCCCCTGCTTGCCTGGATGGGTCTGACCGGCATGCCCGAGATGGAAGGCGAGATCGCCAAACCCAAATTCCCTGACATGAAGGCCTGGATGAGGGATCTGGATGACCCCACCGAGCGATACCGGTAAATCTCGCCGCCAAAACAAAAGGGCTACCCAAACGGGCAGCCCTTTCAAATTCTTTAGCCAACTGTGCGCAGCTTAGTGAGCGACGATGTCCGCAAGGGCAGTCATCCAGTCCAGCTCTTTTTCAAGGCCTGCGCGTTCCACATCATCCTTGGCGTCTTCGATATCTTCGCGGGTGTCCGCGATTTTCTGGTTGAGGTCTTCAACGTTCACATCGTCAAGAGACAGGGTCTCTTCAGCGAGGATCGTCAGGCCCGCAGGGCTGATTTGCGCGAGGCCGCCTTTTACGAAAAGACGCTCAGGCTCACTGCCTTCGGTTTCAAAGATCTCAACAACACCAGGGCGGATAGTGGACATCATGGGCGCGTGGCTTGGCAGCGCGGCAAAATCACCATCAGTGCCAGGAACCACAATCATCGCTGCCTCCGCGTCCTTCAGAAGGCGCTCAGGAGAGACGATTTCATAGTG
>JABXIS010000040.1 GCA_013372975.1 Alphaproteobacteria bacterium | reverse complement strand
GGAAGAAGCCTTCTGGTGTGCGGCCCTTGTCCTTCAGGATGAAAGCATGGTCGCGCTCGTCAATGTCAGACGTGATCAGCTTCGCGCTTTCGGCATCAGTCCGCGCGATGATGATCGATGGCACACCGCAAACATCTGCTGCAAGGCGTGCGGCCTGCAGGTTCTGTTCGTGCTGCTGCGTCGGGATCAATACCTTGCCGCCCAAGTGGCCGCATTTTTTCTCTGCCGCCAACTGGTCTTCAAAGTGAACACCGGCCACGCCTGCCTCAATGAAGGCTTTCATGATCTCGAAGCTGTTCAGCTTGCCGCCAAAACCGGCTTCAGCGTCAGCCACGATGGGCGCGAACCAGTCACGCTGGGCACCACCTTCGGCATGCTCGATCTGGTCAGCGCGCTGAAGGGTGCGGTTGATGCGGCGCGCAAGCTCAGGCGCTGCGTTTGCAGGATAGAGGCTTTGGTCAGGATACATGGCAGACGCCGTGTTGCTGTCCGCCGCAACCTGCCAGCCGGAGAGGTAAATCGCCTTCAGGCCCGCGCGCACCATCTGCATGGCCTGGTTGCCCGTCATGGCGCCCAGTGAGTGAACATAATCCTCGGTGTTCAGAAGGTCCCACAATTTACGGGAACCACGATCCGCCAGCGTGTGTTCGATCTTGAGGCTGCCGCGCAGACGCTCAACATCCTCAACAGAATAGTTGCGCTCGATATATTTGTAGCGGTCCTGTGGGATATTGCCGATCAGGTCTTCAAATGTCTTACTCATGGGTACTCTCCTTCTCATATCGTCCCTCGGGGAGGGTATTCTTTGGTGTCTCTGTGTCTTGGTGTCGGTTATTTGATCAGGTCATAGGCTGGCGTGGTCAGGAACTCGGCCAGCTCGTCGGTGAAAACAAGGCCGAGGAACAGCCGACCAGCTTCCGCCAGCCGGCCGTCCTCGAAGTGGCTTTCGCCTAAGGATTCTTTCAGTTTCGCCATCTCGTCGTCATAGAGGCTGCGCACCAGCTCTTCGGTCACGGTGCGGCCATCATCCAGCGTGGCTTCCAGCTTCAGCTGCTGCCAGATCTGGGTGCGGCTGATCTCCGCCGTGGCGGCATCTTCCATAAGGTTATAAAGGGGCACTGCACCGCGGCCTGTGAGCCATGCGCCCAGATACTGGATACCCACGCGGATATTTTCGCGCACACCATGTTCGGTGATGCTGCCCTTGTGTGGCGCCAGCAGTTCTTTCTGCCCGATCTCCAGATCAAGGCGGGTGCGGTGAATCTGGTTCGCCTGCGGCATCAGCCGGTCAAACACATCCCGCGCCACCGGCACGAGCGCCGGGTGAGCAACCCAGGTGCCATCATGGCCGAAGCTGGCTTCGCGGTCTTTGTCGGCGCGCACTTTTTCGAACGCCGCTGCGTTGGCTTCCTCATCGTTTTTCACTGGAATCTGTGCCGCCATACCGCCCATCGCATGGGCGCCTCGCCGGTGACAGGTTTTGATGAGCAAAAGCGAGTAGGCTTTCAGGAAGGCTTCGCCCATGGTCACCTGAGACCGGTCCGGCAACAGATAGTCGGCGCTTTTGCCGATACGTTTGATATAGCTGAAGATATAATCCCAGCGGCCGCAGTTGAGGCCGACGATATGATCTTTCAGCGCGTAAAGAATTTCGTCCATTTCGAACGCCGCAGGCAGCGTTTCGATAAGCACCGTCGTCTTGATGGTGCCATGCTCCAACCCAAGCGTTTCTTCCGTGAAAGTGAACACATCGTCCCACAGCTTGGCCTCTCGGTGGCTTTCCATCTTTGGCAGGTAGAAGTAAGGGCCGGTGCCGCGCGCCAGAAGCTCTTTGGCGTTATGGAAAATATATAGGCCAAAATCAAAGAGCGAAGCTGAGATAGGCGCACCATGAAGTTCAGCATGCGCTTCTTCCATATGCCAACCGCGTGGGCGCACCTTGAGAACCGCAGGCGTTTCACCCAGCCTATAGTCCTTGCCGGACTTTGGGTCGCTATATTCGAGCGTACCGCGGGCGTAATCCATCAGATTGAGTTGCCCGTCGATCATGTTTTCCCAAACCGGCGAGGAAGCATCCTCAAAGTCTGTCATAAAAACGTTGGCGCCTGAGTTGAAAGCGTTGATCATCATCTTGCGGTCAACAGGGCCGGTGATTTCCACCCGGCGGTCCTTCAGATCTTCGGGTGTACCGAGGATTTTCCAGTCGCCTTCGCGAATATCTTTTGTTTCAGGAAGAAAGTCAGGCAGTTCGCCAGCGTCCAGCTTTTCCTGCCGATCGGCACGAGCCTGCATCAGTTCCCTGCGGCGCCCACCAAACCGGTCTTCCAGCTCTGCGACAAACGCCAACGCATCACCGGTGAGGACACGGGCATACAGGTCCTGCATTGGGGCAATGATATCGAGCGTTGTGGGCTCTGGCTGGGTTTGGGCTGCTGCTGACATTTGTCTTCCTCTCATCACATTTCGAAGCAACATTGTTGCGTTCAGCAGCCTTCATATTTCACATTATTTCGCCCTTTCAAACAACAATTGATACAAAAAGTGTTCCATTGTATGCTTATGTAAATGTCAAAATGTTGATATGTAAAAATTGTAAAATATGGATATCGCCATGGTTGAGAACGCCACCAAGAAGATTTTTGCAGGGCCCCGCATCCGCCGCCTAAGGCGCGAACGTGGCCTAAGCCAAAGCCAGATGGCGGCTGAACTGGGCTTCTCAACCAGTTATCTCAATCTGGTGGAACGCAATCAACGTCCTGTTTCTGCACAGTTTTTGCTGCGGCTTGCAGAAGTATATGACGTTGAACTGACAGCATTTGCGGGCACAGATGAAGCGCGTGCTTTTGCTGACCTTTCCGAAATTCTGGCCGACCCCATGTTCAAGGGTGTGGGGCTCTCGCGCGGGGAAATGCAGGACATGGCAGACGCTGCCCCCAAGGCGGTTGAGGCCTTTACACTCATTTACAAGTCCTTCCAGCAGGCCCGGCAGAACGCGACCGAGCTCTCCTCACAGGTGGTGGAGCGGGAAGGTGCAAGCCCTGAGTCGATATTCCCGGTTGATGAGGTGCGGGACTTTATCCACGACCGGAAAAACTATTTCCCGGAACTGGACGAGGCCGCCGAAGCAACACATGAGGAACTTGGCCTGCAGCGTGATGACGCCTTCATGGTGCTGTCAGGCCGCCTTGACGAGGAACACGGCATTCGCGTGCGTATCATGCCGCATGAAGTGATGCCCGAAACCCTCAGGCATTTTGATTTTCACCGCCGACAGCTGCTGATTTCGGAAATGCTGGACCAGAGCGCGCGCGTGTTCCAGCTGGCCTTCCAACTGGCGATGCTGGAATTCAAACCCATGATCCAACGCATTGGCGATACCCATACCTGGCAAACGGAAGAAGCGCGGCGGCTGGTGCGCATTTCGCTCGCCAACTATTTCGCGGGCGCGCTTTTGATGCCCTATGCGCGCTTCCTGGGGGACGCCAAAACACTGAAGTATGACATTGAACATCTGGGTCGCCGCTACAACACCAGCTTCGAACAGGTCTGCCACCGGCTGACTACACTTCAGCGCCCCGGCGAACGCGGGGTACCCTTTTTCTTTATCCGGGTGGACAAGGCAGGCAACGTCTCCAAACGCTTCTCTGCGGGGCGGTTCCATTTCTCACGCTTTGGCGGCACCTGCCCCTTGTGGAACGTGCATGATACCTTCGCCTACCCCGGCCGCATCGCCACCCAGATCATCCAGATGCCGGACGAAACCACTTATTTCTCGGTGGCCCGCACGGTCAGGCGCGTAGGCGCGCTGTATGGGCAGGTAGACCAGCAGCTGGCCATCGGCCTTGGCTGCGACATCGCTTACGCGCGCGAGCTTGTCTATGCCAAGGGTCGGGATTTGGAGAATATCGACGCCACACCCGTGGGCCCTAACTGCCGCCTGTGCGAACGCCCGGCCTGCCCGCAACGCGCCAACCCGCCACTTACGAAAGCGCTTGTCCTAGACGAACGCTCGCGCGGGATTTCGGCCTACAGATTCAGCCAGGAATAACCTGATTTTTTTCTAGCTAGACAACGTCATTGCTGCGCTTAAATGTATTTGTATGAATTCTCCGAGAAGCAATAGTCCTTTCTTAGCGCCCAAACAAAGTCCGTCCTTCGAGCGACGCGCTGCACTAATTGCCACGACACTCTATCTTCTTTCAATATTAGCACTTACGTCCGCATTCATCATACCAGTAGGCATCAGCGCAATAGCGATGGCGGCCATAAATGCAATCGCATTTTTTACTTGCTATAGGGCAAGTGCATATTGGGATACTCACTTCAGTCGCCAGCGGATTAGCTGCAAGCTTTCAGTCGCAATGATCGTATTCTGGGCGATATATGCCACCTTGAACCACCACGGCTTAATCTGGCCAGAGCCAGAACGAACAGACCTCAAGCCAGGGCTCTTGGAAAGCCTCGTCTATATCTGGGGCATGTGGGCCTGTATCATTTGGCTTGCGTCAAGATTCCTAAAAGGATTGGTGTTCGCACTGAGAAATATGGACCACCCAAAACCTAACAGCTACGGGCTATAGAAGAACCTGACTTTCTTCTAATTGGCGCTAACGGCCGGGTGCGTTATGCTGCCCCATCATTTCACTCGGGGGAGCAGCAATGACAGACACACAAACACCACACCAGCCAGAGCCCAACAAGGACCGCCGCACCGTTGTTCTGGTTTATATCCTTTTGCTGATCGGCCTGTTCACAGGCGGGCTGGCGTCAATCGCGGCAGCCGTTGTGGCTCACAGCAAAAGCGGCACACTTGATCCTGTATATGAAAGCCACCTTACATATCAGATACGCACTTTCTGGTTCGGCATCGCCATGGGCATTGTCGGCACCCTGTTGATGATCGTTCTGATCGGCTGGATTATCCTGATCTGGGTTCTGATCTGGACCCTCGTTCGCTGCATCAAAGGCTTCACCGCCGCAAATGACGAACAACCTATCACCAACCCACAAACCTTCTTGTGGTAAAATATAGACCCAGAAGGGGCAGGAAATCTGCCCCTTTGAAGGATTGTTTCAATGTCGAGAAATAAAATTACACTGCTTTAAGGGCTGAAAAGCTGGGCTTTTCTGGTATGCGTAATTTTATGTCGCGCTTTTTCAAATTCCATATTGCAAGCGGCGCGCACTGTGCGTAGCGTGTGGCCCGATTTTATACAATTGTGCCCCGGTCAAACAAGAGCCCCGCGTTATGAGCATCAGCGCATGAACAAAACGACTTTGAAATTGATCCTTCTGAACTGCAGTTGGGCAGTCGCATTGGTGTGCCTGTACCTTCTGGAAGGCGTCTTGCCGTATGTTGTATCTGTCGGGATTTTTGTCATTGGGCTTTTAGCGGCCGTCTTTCTTATCCGCTGCCCAAACTGTGGATGCCGTTTGGCATTCGACACCATCTCCCACGAAATTCCCTTGTGGAAACTTTGGGCAAAAACCTGCCCGAAGTGCGACCAAAGCCTACCCTGAGAAAGCCCCGCGTTATGAGCATCAGCGTCCTTGATCTTTTCAATATCGGCATTGGCCCGTCTTCCAGCCACACAGTTGGCCCAATGAAGGCGGCGACCGAGTTCGTGCAGGAACTGGAGCAGGCGGGCAAACTTGGGGATGTTACGCGCCTTGCGGTCAAGCTGTATGGCTCTCTGGGGGCGACTGGTCGGGGCCACGGGTCAGACACTGCGGTGATTTTGGGCCTGATGGGCGAATGCCCGCGCGAAGTGGATGTGGAAGCCATCCCCGCCATAATCGAAGCCGTCCGGAAATATGAAAAGATCAAGCTGGCTGGCCACCACACCATCAATTTCCATGAGGATGACGACCTTCAGCTTCTGCCGCGCCAGCAACTGGACTTCCACCCCAACGGCATGGAATTCTGGGCCTATGACGCCGATGGCACCGAGCTGAACCGCTCGATCTATTACTCGATCGGCGGCGGCTTCATCGTGCACGAAAAAGAGGCTGAAAAAGACAAGTTCGTAGAGGACAAGATCAAGCAGCCCTACCCGTTCAAGTCGGCCGAAGAGCTGCTGGAAATCTGCGAGAAAACAGGTAAGCCGATCAGCGCCATCATGATGGCGAATGAGAAAGTTTTGCGTTCAAGCCAGCAGATCAGGGCGGAGCTTCTTGAAATATGGTCGGTGATGCAGGAATGCGTGGAGCGCGGCTGTTCGAGAGGCGGCGACATGCCGGGCCTGAAAATCAAACGCCGAGCGCAGAAGCTGTTTGAACAACTGAAATCCCGCCCTGAAAGCGCGCTCACGGACCCGCTCACGATCCTTGACTGGGTAAACCTTTATGCCCTGGCTGTGAACGAGGAAAACGCCGTTGGCGGCCGGGTGGTTACGGCACCCACAAACGGGGCAGCGGGCATCGTGCCCGCAGTGCTGCATTATTATATGCGCTTCATTCCGCACGCGAACGAAGAAGGCGTTATCAAGTTCCTGCTGACAGCAGGTGCCGTGGGGCTGTTGTTCAAGATGAATGCCTCAATTTCCGGTGCTGAGGTCGGCTGTCAGGGTGAGGTGGGCAGCGCCTGTTCGATGGCTGCAGCGGGCCTCACCGAAGCTTTGGGCGGCACCCCCCAGCAGGTGGAAAACGCCGCCGAAATCGGCATGGAACATAATCTCGGCCTTACCTGTGACCCAATCGGCGGGCTGGTGCAGGTGCCCTGCATCGAGCGAAACGCCATGGCGGCCATCAAGGCGATCAATGCCACCCGTCTTGCCATGCGCGGGGACGGCACCCATTTCGTGACACTGGACAAGGTGATCCGCACCATGCGCATCACAGGGCGCGACATGCAGTCCAAATACAAGGAAACCGCTGAAGGTGGCCTTGCCGTCACCGTGCCCATTGCAGCCAACGTAGTGGATTGTTAAAGCGTCATATAGACAAGTCATATAGACAAGAATGTCGAATGAACTAAACTCTCCCTCATCACGGATCGGGAGGGAGCAGGTTTCATGGACAGTCACGTTATCGGCAGCACAGACGAACCGCTTCTTAATAAAACCATCGGCGATATGCTGAATGAAACAGCAGCGCGCTACCCCGACAATGAATTTGTGGTTTTCGCTGAGGATGGCATCCGCCTGACATACGAAGAATTCCTCCATGATGTGGAAGCCTTTGCTGCCGGTTTTCTGGCCATTGGGCTTGAGCCAGGGGACAGGGTGGGCGTGTGGGCGCCCAACCGCATCGAATGGGTTCTGACCCAGTTCGCGACCGCAAAGGCAGGCCTTATTCAGGTGAATATCAACCCGGCATATAGGCTGCACGAACTTGAATATGCACTCAACAAGGTGGGCTGTAAGGCACTGGTGCTGGCTGACCGTTTCAAAACATCTGACTATGAAACGATGCTACAGGAACTGGCGCCCGAACTGGCCACCAGCCCACACGGCAAGCTGATGTCTGATCGCCTGCCGCATCTGCGTGCTGCCATCACCATGGGGGAAGAGGCGCCTGCGGGCTTCTTCCAATTCGCGGACATTGTGGAACTGGCAGAAGAAGAGCATTACGAACGCCTCTATGAAATCGAGCGCACGCTGAAGCCCGAAGACGATATCAATATCCAGTTCACTTCGGGCACCACAGGCAACCCCAAGGGCGCCACGCTAAGCCACTATAATATCCTGAATAATGCCTATTTTGTCGGGCGTGCGCTGGGCCTTGCTGATCAGGACCGCATGTGTGTACCTGTGCCGCTTTATCATTGTTTTGGCATGGTGATGTCTGTACTGGCATGCGCGGCCGTGGGCGCCACACTGGTGTTTCCCGCCGAAGCTTTCGAGCCCAAAAACGTGCTTGAAGCCGTCGAGGCCGAACGCTGTACCGCACTTCAGGGCGTGCCCACCATGTTTATCGCTGAACTGAACGAGCCGGACTTCGCGGCCTACGATCTTTCAAGCCTGCGTACCGGCATCATGGCAGGCTCACCCTGCCCTGTGGAGGTGATGAAACGGGTGATCGGCGATATGCATATGAATGAATGCACCATTGCCTACGGCATGACAGAGACCAGCCCTGTTTCCTTCCAGACAGCCCGCGACGATAGCCTCGAGCGCATGACAGCCACAGTGGGGCGCGTCCATCCACACACGGAAGTGAAAGTGATCGACGAAGACGGCCAAGTGGTGCCGCGCGGCACACAGGGGGAATTATGCACCAAAGGTTATCTGGTGATGCGTGGCTATTGGGATGACGCTGAGCGCACCAATGAAGCCATCGATACTGACGGATGGATGCATACGGGTGACCTGGGTGTGATTGACACCGAGGGCTACTGTAAAATCACCGGTCGGGTAAAGGATATGGTGATCCGGGGCGGCGAAAATATCTACCCGCGCGAAGTTGAGGAATTTCTATACACCCACGCCGACATTCAGGATGTGCAGGTGTTTGGTATCCCTGATGAGAAATACGGCGAAGAACTGTGTGCCTGGGTGAAACTGAAAGGCGAAAGCGACCTCAAGGAAGACGATATTAAGACCTTCTGCAAGGACCAGATCGCTCACTATAAAGTCCCGCGCCACATCCGGTTTGTGGATGACTATCCGATGACAGTGACCGGCAAGATTCAGAAATTCAAAATGCGCGAAGCCATGATGGCAGAACTAAACCTCGCCGAGATTGAAACAGCCTGAATATTTCTGCCTTTAGTTAATGTCCGATCAACAAGAAATTGACATTGCGGCCTTTAACCACCTAATAAAATACTGCTTTTTCGAGATTGGGGGATTTAAAGGTGAATAATATTTCGAGCCTAACTGTTCGGCACGCAAACAGCCGGCCGGAAACGTCACAAAATCAAGACGAAACAATAGATTACACTCCTGCGACGTCTGGTTCGACCTTCACCCTCAATACAACAGAAGGTGACGTCTTCAAAAACGCCAAGTCGACGGAGCTTGCCAACGGCAATTTCGTGACAATCTGGAAAGTGGACGGCAACTCATTTGGACAGATTTTTTCTGCTACAGGCGAAAGAATCGGCGAAGAGTTTGAGGTAGATGGCACAGCAGGTATCGCCGCTCTCTCAGGTGGAGGCTTTGTCGTAGCCTGGACCCGTGACGGTATTTGGGCATCCATATATGACGATGATGGTCACCGCCTGGGAAGGTCAGTAGCATCCAATGATGACGGCCTTGGTGGCGCATCAGTGCAAGCCACCAATGACGGTGGATTTCTACTGTCCTGGACCAGCAACATTTTCAAAAATGGTGGAAATGAACTTGGTTCGATGGCTCGTTTTTTTGCCGCAAATGGCGCGCCTACCTCAGACGAACTAACACTCAGCCTCTATTCTGACAGAGGAACGCATTCTACGCCTGTTATTGCAGAATTTGATGACGGTGGTTTTGTCGCCGCATATATGACGACTGCACCTGGCGCTAATGAAATGGACGTCGTTCTGAGGTTCTTCGATTCCAGCGGAACCGCCATCATAGCAGGTGATCGAACCGGGGACCGGGTTTTCTTCACTGAACGCAACGAAAACAACATTCGCATCGGCCATCAGCGAGACCCGGACATCGCAATTCTTGAAAACGGAAATATTCTGGTTACCTGGACAACGGATCAAAGCCCTAATTCTTATTCCAACACCGAAATTCGTGCCGCAATTCTTGATCCAGATGGCTATGTGATCGGTGAAGAATTTCAGGTCAATACATTTACCGCAAACGATCAATACAATTCAAAAATTCACATATTGAGCGATGGTACATTTGTTGTTGCTTGGCAAACGGGCGATACCAATTGGGGGGCAAATGGTGGCATTGCGGGGCAGCGCTATGATATCGACGGCAACCCACTTGGCGAGGAGTTCCAGGTTTTCAGCACACATCTGGCGCTATTTGATGGCGGCTTCATAGCAACTTCAATTGACGATGGTATTTCAGCTCAGATTTTCGAATTCGAAGTCTATTCAACGCCCACTATTTCCGGGAATATCGATAACAACAGGCTAGACGGCACAGCAGGCGGCGATACCATTCACGGTAATGGCGGTGACGATTCAGTTTCTGGCGGAGACGGCGCCGATTTTATCCGGGGCGGCGGCGGCAACGATTTTATTCGCGGAAATGCGGGTAGCGACACAGTCTATGGCGGTAGCGGTGATGACGCTATCTGGGCCGGAGCCGGTGATGATAGCGCCGACCATTATTACGGTGGTGTTGGATCGGATACGCTGGCCGGTGGGCTAGGTGATGATCTTGTTGTCGGCGGCGCTGGACAAGATTTGGTATTTGGGGGCGAAGGCGACGATACGCTTTACGCCGGGGCGGTCGCCGATCCAAATAGCGACATTTACGAGAACGCCAACGATCGAGTATGGGCTGGCGCCGGCAATGACGTTGTTTATGGCGATCTGGGCGATGACATGCTTGGCGGCGGTGACGGCGATGACTTGCTTAAAGGCGCAGGAGGAGACGACATTCTTTTTGCAGGCAAATCCGGCGACGACACATTGATGGGTGGTGATCGAGACGATCTGATATATGGCAGCAACGGCAATGATGTTGTCATGGGTGAAGACGGCAATGATGAACTCTATGGCGGTTCAGGAAATGATTTTGTTTCCGGTGGCAATGACAACGACACCCTATACGGCGGCAGCGGTGGCGACACGTTGAATGGCGGAGGTGGCGATGATACTTTGCGACCCGGCGATGGCCCGGATATCCTGATCTTTTCGGCAGAAAGCGGGAATGATGTGGTTGAAGGCTTTGATATTTCGGAAGACACACTGGACATTTCCGAAACAGCCACTGAATTTACGGATCGCAATGACGTTGCAGCACAGGCCACTGAAAACGAAACTGGATTGCTGCTTGACCTGGGTGACGGGAACACGGTGCTTATGGTAGGCGTTGGTCTGGCAGATATTGATCAAATGACTTTCATTTTCTAGCCAGGATCAAAAAACAAGGAAGCAACCATGTCCTTCATCGCCAAAGATATCATCCGCCTGCACGGCTTCAAGGTTGGCCTGGATAAAGACGCGGTTTCGCTGCCGATCCTTAGGGCTTTGCTGAAGGGCTGGTATGAGGGTGCGGAAGTTGGATTGATCGAAAAGGTTCTGAAACCGGGCGATAAAGTGATCGAGCTTGGCACAGGTATCGGAATCACTTCGATGACAGCGGCCCGTATTGTGGGTGCCAAGAACGTCTGCACTCATGAATTGAACCCCTATCTGGTGGCCTGGGCACAAGATAATTTTGCTCGAAATGACCTGGCGCTCACCGTTATGCAGGAAGCATTGTTGCCCCGAGCATCCATGCCTGAGGGATACATAGACTTCCATGTACATAAGGATTTCTGGTCATCGTCCCTTGTGAAACGTGACGGTATCCAAGAAACTATTCAGGTGCCCGTGGTCTGCCTGGAAGACAAGATTGCAACCTTCGGCGCCAACACATTGATTATTGATATTGAGGGGGCAGAAGTAAGCCTGTTCGAAACACTTGACCTGGCAGGCATTGAGAAGATCATATTGGAAATCCACTATAAATCTGCCGGTCGCCAGCCGACCAACCAGATGATTGGCAATATTCAGGCCGCAGGGTATTTCCTGGATTATGAACTGATTACGGATGGCGTGCTCTGCTTCACAAGACAAAGCTGATATCTTCCCCATCTACCCACAAGACATGAACCTGATCTCAATTCACTTACATGACTAATTCTCTATTAGTGTTTTTTTTACATCTCTAAATTGACTGAACGGTCCGTTCATGCCATGAGGACCCAAGAGTTTTTCGATGGGGGATCTAAAATGAGCGTCTCTGATACGCAGCTAATATCGCGCGCAACCGAAGCAGAAGATCAGGCTGAAGCGCCTGTGAATGGGTCAGACCTGGGGCCTAGTCTTTCGGGCGGCGAAACTGTCGTAAATACCACCACACACCTTTCGCAGAATGATCCTGCCATCACCGAGTTGGCCGGCGGCGGATATATCGTGGTTTGGGAGAGCAACCATACCGTTACATCGGAAGGCGAAAGCACTTCTTGGGCACAACTGTATAGCGCTGACGGTGAGAAAGTAGGCTCTGAATTTCAGGTTGCCGGCTCTGATGACGTTATCAGCGTTGAGGACGGTGGATTTGTTGTCGTTTGGCAAGACGGCGGCGTTTTCGCACAAAAATATGACGCGCTTGGAGATAAAGACGGCGGTAAAATCACCGTTTCCGGCACAAACGCGCATCCGTCTGCCAGCGCACTGGCGGGTGGCGGCTTCGTCGTTACCTGGAATGGTTATGCGCGGATTTATGATGCCGATGCCAAAGAAACAACAGATGCCTTTCTGTTGAACACCTACAGCTCATACGGCACCACATGGGAAGTCCAGACAGTTGGATTGGACAATGGCGGTTTCCTGGCAGTTTTTTCATCAAACGCACGGACTGGTGCCGGGTATGACATTATCGGGCGCTTCTTCAACGCCGAAGGCAATGCAACATCCTCACGCATCTATATCAATAGCGTCAGGACCAGCCATCAGACTAAGCCAGCGGTCGCCGAGCTAATGGACGGCAGCTTTGCCATCACATGGACAACAGATCAAAGTGATCTCAGCTATAGCAACACAGAGCTAAAGGGCCGGATCATTACATCAAATGGTGGCTTTGCAAGCGACGAATTTTCAGTCAACACCAACATCAATAACAATCAATCCAGTTCTACAATCGCGGCCCTTCCTGACGGCGGGTTCATTGTAGCGTGGACCAGTGGCGATCTGAGCGTCGACGGTAGCGGCACAGCCATTGCGGGCCAGCGTTTCGATGCCGATGGCAACGCTATTGGTTCTGAATTTGCTCTGAACAGTTTTCATAACGGCAATCAGAGCGGCGTCGACATTGCTGTGATGAATAGCTTCTTCGCTGCAGTGTGGGAGTCATCAGACACCAATCTCGATGGCTCGTTGGAAGCAATCAGCAGCCAGCTATTCGATTTTGCCATTGTGCCAAACAATATTGTCGGTACCGATGATGCCGATGATATCGCGGCACACGATACATCAGATGTTATCGATGTGATGGCAGGCAATGACAAAGTTCAGGGTGGTGTTGGCAACGACAGCATCATTGGCGGCGACGGAAACGATACGCTAACAGGCGGATCTGGCGATGACACAATGATCGGCGGTGACGGAAATGATGGCATATGGGCCGGGCCCGACGACGATGGCCACGACAGGATTTGGGGTGGCGCAGGTGCCGACACGTTGGCCGGCGGCAAAGGTGGTGACCTGGCGGTTGGCGGCGCAGGCCGCGACATCCTGTTCGGCGGCGATGGCGATGACACCCTGGTTGGTGGCGATTGGGATGGTGAAGCAGCTGACCAAACAGACACCACTGCAAACAATATATGGGGCGGCACAGGTAACGATGTTATCCATGGCGCTGGTGGCAATGAAGCCTTGGGCGGCGGCGATGGTGATGACCGTATCAATGGTGGTGCGGGCAATGATGTTATCTACGCGGGCCTCGACGGTTATGACACGCTGGACGGCGGCGATGGCAAAGATGTGATCTTCGCAAGCTATGGCCACGATGTTGTAAATGGTGGCGGCGGTGACGACGAAATCTACGGTGGCAGCGGCAACGACTATATTAACGGCGGCAACGGCGACGACACCATCTACGGTGGACAAGGAGTTGATACTATAGTTGGCGGCGCTGGTGATGACACAATCAGGCCCGGTGAGACAGCTGACATCCTGATATTCGCTGCCGGAAGCGGCGACGATGTTGTGTATGGCTTCAATGTCGAAGAAGATACTTTGGATCTGGCGGGTTCAGCGGCGGGCTTTAACAGCGTCAACGACGTTGTTGCCGCCGCTACCGAGACGGCCGACGGGGTGCTGATCGATCTTGGAGGTGGCGACAGCATATTACTTGTTTCCCTTTCCCTGACCGATTTGAACTCTGCAACATTTGATCTCTAAACTATTGCGGGCTGATCGGAGCTGGCCTTAAGTGGGCTTTTCACGGATTTATATAGTGAGCCGCCAATGTCCAAAAATTACGCCAGCTTTCCCGCAATATGGGACCTAGTTCGGGAAATTCCCAAGGGGCAGGTGGCAAGCTACGGCATGGTTGCAAGCCTGCTGGCTGGCGTGACACCGCGCATCGTGGGGTTTGCCATGTCTGCCACACCCGCGGGTGAGGGCATCCCCTGGCACCGGGTGATCAATAGCGCCGGCAAGATCAGCGAACGCGACGGCGCCACCCGCCAGAGGGACCGGCTTCTGGACGAAGGTATCAGCTTCAAGACAAATGGCGCAGTCGATTGGCTCGTCCACCGCTGGCAAGGGCCTTCGGAAAACTGGCTTGCGGAAGCAGGCATCGACTTTATGGATTTCCTGACAATACAGAGTAACTGGCCGGGCTAGAAATCATTATCTGCCATAATGTCGCGCCCCCTAGGCACGGCAGGCAGGCCGTGCTAGAGCCGGCGCATGATCAAACGGGCAGAAAATTTTCTGGATAGGCTGGACCGGCTTTTGCCGATGGTTGCCCTGTCGCTCGCCCTTTTCCTGCAAGGCCTGATCGCATCAGGTGCGGCGGCCACAATGGTGGTACCCGGCCTTCAGGCGCCCGACGGCAGCACCCTGACGCTGGCAGATATCTGTAACAACACAGATGACGGCACTTCTGCCCACTGCCATGCCTGTACACATGCACCGCTGGGGGTATTGGCATCCGAGCCAACAATCCCTGCCCTCACCTGTTTTCCTGCGGGCAGTAGCCTAACCCGCTATACGCCGCCCGCCTTGTTCCGACCAGAAGCCCATAGTCATTTCCGGACCGGACCGCCCACAGTCTGATTTCACAAATACACTGCTTTCGCCGCGGGACTGAATGCACCCGCGGCACCCTATTTGATGATTTCGGAACAAAATGATGAACACACAAATACTGGCCGTGGCTGTAGCCACGACCCTTTTCGCGCCTGCAGCACTTGCCCACGAAGGGGAAGACTACAAACCCCGCATTGATGACCATGCACCCATCGGCGTAATGGCCGATCATTATCACAAGGCCGGTGAATGGATGGCCTCTGCCCGCTGGATGACCATGGGCATGAATGATCCCGCCAACATCATGATGGGCCCGCAGGATATGGATATGTCCATGGCAATGGTGGGGGTGATGTACGCCCCGACAGATTGGGTTACCCTTGCTGCAGGCATGGGCTTTTCCGACAGGTCCATGGATATGATCATGGGTGGCATGCCCATGGAGCGCTCAGCTTCCGGTGTGACCGACCTGAAGCTCAACGCCATCTTCCCCCTGTCCACCACTGACAGCAGCCGCTTGCTGTTCAAGGCCGGTGTGATCCTGCCAACGGGTGCAACATCTGAAACCGATGCCATGGGCAATTTGGTACCGCTTGCAATGCAGCCTGGGAACAACAGCTGGGCCCTGACCCCATCGGCCACATACAGCTTGTTCGGGAACGATTGGTCCACCGGTCTGCAGGCCTCGGCAACCATCTGGCTGGATGATGCTTCCACGGGGGAAAAGCCGGGTAATATATGGCAGGCTACGGCCTGGATATCCAAAACGCTGACAGAGAACTGGAGCCTTTCCACACGCCTTTCCTATGAGGATATGGGCGCCGCGAAAGGTGCCAACCCTATGTCAGGCAGTGCGCGCGAACGCTTGCGCGCCTATGTTGGCACAAATCTCTATGTCGTGGGCACACACCGCATCGGCATCGAGTTTGGCCTACCGCTGTGGGAAGACCGGGGCACGAACAATCTGGAAACCGGCACCAGCCTGATGTTGGGCTGGCAAAAAGCTTTCTAGGGACCCCAGCTAAACAAAAGGGCGGGAACTTCCCGCCCTTTACTTTATTCAGCGGTATCACTCGCGACTTTGCCGAGCGCCGCCTGCCTGTGTTCGTGCGAGAAGAAGCCCCGCACATCCTCAATCACCAGAATGAGTGCAGGCAAGGCAAACAACATCACAAAGCTGGAGAACAGCAACCCGGTGGCAAGGCTGACAGCCATGGGTATCAGGAACTGCGCCTGCGGGCTGGTTTCCGAGATAATCGGCAACAGCCCCAAAGCCGTCGTAATGGTGGTAAGGGCGATAGGCCTGAAACGTCGAAGCGTTGCCCGCACGGCGGCATCCAGTGCAGTGGCATCCTCCTGCTTCAGTTCAATATTATAGCGGTCAATCAACACAACGGAGGCGTTTACCACCACGCCGGCAAGCGCAACCACCCCGAAGAGCGACACAAACGACAGGTCATAGCCAAGCAGCATATGCCCCAAGATCGCGCCCGCAATCCCAAGCGGGATTGAAACGAGGATGATCATCGGCTGCACATAGCTTTTGAGCTGCGTTGCAACCAGCGCATAGATAATGATCACGGCCAGCATGAACCCGCGGAACAGGGAGGCGAAATCTTCGCTCTGTTCGCGTGAACCACCTTCCAGCTGCCATCTGAGGCCGCTATATTTTGTCATCAAGGCTGGTAGGATTTCAGCCTGGATCAGGTCATTGACCACATTGGGCGTGGTAACTGCCTCATCCACATCAGCAGTAACTGTCAGCACACGGCGCCCATTCACCCGCTCGATCGAGGTGGGACTGCGGCCCTCCGTGATATCGGCCACAAGTGATAGCGGCACCCCACTGCCATCCGGCAGGCGAATGCGCACATCGCTCAGCTTTTCGAGACTGCGGCGCACCTCCGCCGGATAGCGCACATACACTTTCACCTCTTCCCGGCCACGCTGAATGCGCTGCACCTCTTCGCCGAAATAGGCCTGCCTCAATTGCCTCGCCAGATCGGCCGGCTTAAGGCCTGCGGCGAGACCAAGGTCTGTCATGGTAAACTCATACTGGCGCTTGCCCAGATCAAGCCCCGCGTCAATCTGGTTGACGCCACCGATGGTCGCCAGCCGGTTCGCTAATTCTGCAGCTGCTGCTTCAAGCGCGTGCTGGTCGTCATGCGCAAGCTCGTACCCCACATCCACACTTTGGGGGCCGATTGTGGAGGCAAACGACAGGGTTTCCACCCCGGGCAGTGGGCCCACGGCAAGCTCCCAGCGGCGGCCAATCTCCCGCGCGCTGTAGCTACGGGCATCGGTTGGCACCAATTCAACAGACATCTGGCCCAAATGACTGGCCATCAGCGCGCTCGAAAAACTACCGGGCCCTGAAGCCTGGTTATAGCGCGCGCCCACGGTCACAGCTGTAGCCTTGATCACATCCTCGCCCGATTCCGCCTTGATCTCTGCCGCAACCTGTTTGATAGCACTTTCAAGTTGCTCCATTGTTTGGGCAGTGGCTTCAAACGGCGCACCATCCGGCATGGCCAGCTTGGCGGAGATTTCCGTGCCTTCGATATTCGGGAAGAAAACCACCCGCACAAAACCATTCCCGACCAGTGCAAAGCAGATCATCATCAGGCCGACAGTAGCCGCCACAGTTGCATATCGATACTGGCTTGTCCTTACGATCAAGCGCTGCAACGAGCCGATTGCAAAGGCGTCCAGTCCCCGCGCCACCTTCTGCTGAATGGTGCGAAGAAGGCCTTTGGACCAGCGATTTTCATGGCGCAAGTGCGATGGCAGGATGAAAAAGGCTTCAACGAGCGATACGGCAAGGATCGCAATCACCGCCACCGGAATCGGGCGGGTGATTTTGGCAAAGGTGCCTGTCTGGAACAGGAGCGGCGCGAAGGCAGCCATGGTGGTGAACACACCCACCAGCACTGGCCCATAGATGTTTTTCACCCCTTCAAAGGCCGCGCGTTCTTCGTGGTGCCCGTGCTGTTGCTCGGCATATATATTTTCGCCCACCACAATGGCGTCATCCACCACGATACCAATCACCACAATCAGGGCAAACATGGTCACCATATTGAGCGTGATGCCCATACTGCCGAAAATCAGGAACCCGCCAAGGAAACTGATGGGAATGCCCATGGCCACCCAGAATGCCAGCTTCAGATCAAGCGTGGCCACCAACAGCAGGAACACAAGTGCAAACCCAAGTAGGGCATTGCTGGTAAGAAGGCTGATGCGGTCCGCCAGAATCTCCGTCTGATCGCGGAACACCAGCACCTGAACGCCTTTCGGCAAAGTGAGAGCTGCATCATCAACATAGGCCATCACCTTGGCCTTTACGTCGAGGATATCGCTGGATTCGTTCCTCAGGATATCCAGAAGAATTGCAGGCACGCCATTATATTCATTGATCAGATCTTCATCTGCGAAACCGTCTTTAACGGTCGCGATGTCGCTCAGGCGAACAATATCGCCCCCATTTGAGGACCGCACCGTGATGCGTTCAAATTCGTCGCCAACGCGGGCCTTGGCATCTGTCCGCAACAGGATTTCACCATCCGACGTTTTGATCACACCGCCCGACAATTCTATGGAACTGTTCCGGATTGCTTCTGCAACCTCGCGGAACGTCAGGTCATACTTCCGAAGCGTGGCCTCGCTCAGTTCAATAGAAATTTCCTTGGTACGGGCCCCGCGCACAGTGATCGCCGAAACAGTGTCGAGAGCGAGAAGGTCTCGCTCCAGAAGCTCTGCCGCTGCGCGCAATTCCCGTTCACCCACTTGCCCGACAAGAACCAACGTCAAGGCATTGGAAAGGGACTGGGTAACAGTAACTACCGGTTCTTCAGCGTTGCCGGGCGGGAAATCCACGATACTGTCAATCGCAGCCTGGACCTCATCCTTCACGCGATAGGCATCGACAAAATCTTCAAGCTCCAGCGTCAGCGCTGCGCGGTTTTCATAGGCATAGGACCGCACGCGTTCCACGCCCGTGATACCAAGAACCGCCTCTTCCACCCGCCGCGTGATGCTGTCTTCCACTTCGAGGGGCGTTGCTCCCGGATAAGGAACAGAAATCGAGATGGTTCCCACATCTACCGTTGGAAACACTTCGGAGCGCATGGTTACCGCTGTCATCAACCCGCCAACGATGAAGAAGATCATCAAGAGGTTGGTCATCACCGGGTTTTCAAGAAACTTGCCAACAAGTCCCATAATGCCGCCAGCCTGGAGGCCCTTGTCACTCATGACTTGCCTCCGGCTTCAAGCCGTGCGCGAATGGTGACTGGCCGACTGGTGAAACTGGTGGGAACCTCTGTCACCACAACACCCTCTGCAACCTCGAACCGGCGTACATAGACATGGTCATGATCTGTATCCACGATATCCACTGGTGTGCTTTCAAGCTTGCCAGCCTTCACAGTCCAGACAGTGTTTGAAGTGGCAAGCGCGCGGATCGGTAGCCTATAGATACCAGCATATTCAGGGCCATTCAGCGATACCGTCACGAAAGTGCCCGGCACCAGCTTTGTTTCCTCCGGCAAGCCCACAACGATATCCTGAAGCCGGGTGCGGCTGTCCAACACGCTGCCAATTTGGGCAACCGTTGCCATGAAGCTGTCAGTCGGATTTGTCTCGCTCGCGATCCTGACAGCATCCCCCGCCTCCAGACCAAGCCGCGCCAGGTCCTTGGGATCGATGCCTGCGGTCACTCGAAGGCTGTCTGTTGCATAAAGGCTGCCATATTGCCCACCTGCATTCACAAGCTGCCCGCGTTCAATAGACGATGCGACCACGCGTGCCGGAAACACAGCGCGATACCGTGCACGTTCCAGATTAAGGCGGGCCTGCGCCGCATTTGCTTCTGCCGCCTTCAGGCGGGCCCTGAGGGCCTGAACCTGTGGCTCTTTAGCCACCAGTGTTGGCGCTGGCTTATCCGGGAAAACCCTATACCAATCCTTGGTGAAATTCTCTGCGCTTGCTTCAGTTTGCAAAAGGTCGGCTTTGGCGGACGCCACATCGGCTTCGGCGCGTTCGAGGGCCAGCTCGAAATCACGAGCATCTATCTCAAAAAGGATATCGCCGGCACTCAGCAAAGCGCCGGGCTCCAGCCTGTCGCTGACACGGACCACACGCCCCGCAACTTGCGGGCTGATAGCCACGCTGGCACGCGCTGTTACTTCGCCTGTCACCTGCACGGTGGGACGGTGAGAGGTTTCATGCGGTGCTATCACATCCACAACAAGTCCGCTTTGTTCAGCGGAGAAGCCGGGGCCACTGTCTCCGGCGATACGCAGGAGTTTTGTAATACTGATAGTGCCCACGACAACGGCAATCACCAGCACCACTTGCACAAGGCCCACCGCCTTCTCGCTACCTTTTGCAACATGAAAGGCTTCAACAACCCGTTTCATACGTTTCCCTTTGTCGCGGAAACACCCGCCTTGATGAATTAATGGACGCGCCCGTCCAGATTTACTTGGATACCACACCAGCCTGCCCCTGCCGTCAAGAGAAACCGAAAGGCATCCGCTTCACTTCTCTTTGATTGCGCACTGGCCTTTGGTGATACGCACTCGGCCGTTACACCCTTTTGTACCATCAACCCTTTTGCCACCAGAAGATGCCTTTTTTCTCTGCCGGAAAATGCTATATGAAGGCAAACAACAATGCTGGCCAAGCTTGGGCTGGCGAAGAACAATCCAAATTACAGGATCATATGATGGTAAAAGTTTCCGTGACCAACCTGGCTGGCCAAACCCGCGATATCGAGGCAGAAGAAGGCCTCTCGCTGATGGAAAACATCCGCAACAACGACTTTGATGACCTTGCTGCTATCTGTGGCGGTTGCTGCAGCTGCTGCACCTGTCATGTTTATGTGGACGGTGACGGTTTCAGCAAATTGCCTGCCATGGAAGATGATGAACAATATCTGCTTGAAGATAGCGAGCACTTCCGCGAAGGCGCATCCCGCCTTTCCTGCCAGGTTGAAGTTGATGGCTCGATGGATGGTCTCAAGGTTACGATCGCACCTGAAGCCTGATCTGATACACCCTACTTACCCGCGCACAAGGATTTCCCATGAGCAAATTTCGCTCCCTGATCGCCACCACTGCTGACAATGCCATCAGCCTTCGTCCTGTCCAAACAGACAACTGGTCAAACGCTCTGGGCAACGACCAAAAGGCCTGGGCCGAACGTCATGGCTTCAAGGGAGAGGCAGGTGCAAGCATTTTGCTGCCGGGCGATATCGCACTTGCGGGTGTTCCAGAGCGCGGGCTGGGGCCATGGGCGCTGGCAGCAGCGGCCCTGAGTCTGCCGTCAGGCACCTACCAGCTTGAAGGCATAGATTCGGAAAGCGCTGCTTCTGCTGCACTTGGATGGTGCCTTGCACAATATAAATTTGATCGCTATCTCAGCAGCAAGTCAGATCCTTCGAGGGTTTTGATCGTACCTGAGGGGACAGACGTTGACGCCATCATGCGGCAGGTTGAAGCGGTGGCGCTGGTCCGTGATTTGGTAAACACACCAACCGAAGATATGGGCCCGGCCGACCTGCAGGATGCGGCTGAGGCACTGGCGGAAGAATTTGGCGGCACCTGTGGCACCATTGTGGGCGACGACCTGCTTGACGAAAACTTCCCTACCATTCATGCAGTGGGGCGCGCGGCGGCAGAGGGCCGGGAACCACGCCTGATTGACCTGCAGTGGGGCAACGAGAATGCTCCCAAGGTAACGCTTGTGGGCAAAGGCGTGTGTTTCGATACCGGCGGGCTGGACCTGAAACCGGCCGCAGGCATGCTCCTGATGAAAAAAGACATGGGCGGCGCCGCCCATGTGCTGGGATTGGCGCGGCTGATCATGTCTTCCGGCACCAACGTGAACCTACGTGTGCTGATCCCGGCAGTTGAAAATGCCGTGGATGGCAACGCCTTCCGCCCCGGCGACGTTATCACCACGCGCAAAGGCCTGTCGGTCGAGATTGGCAACACTGATGCAGAAGGCCGTCTGGTTCTGTGTGACGCTCTTGCCCTTGCGTGTGAAGACAAGCCTGACTTGCTTCTGGATTTTGCCACCCTCACGGGTGCAGCACGGGTAGCTCTAGGGCCCGACCTTCCTGCCACCTATGCCAACGATGAAACACTCTGGGCTTCCATTGACGCAGCCATGAAAACAGAAACAGACCCATTATGGCGCATGCCCCTGTGGGCGCCCTATGACGAAACCCTCTCAAGCGATATTGCCGATCTCAGCAACATTTCGGACAGCGGCGGGTTTGCGGGCTCTATCACCGCTGCCCTGTACCTGCAGCGTTTTGTGGAAACCGGCACTACATGGGCCCATTTCGATGTGTTTGCCTGGGTCCCCAAACCAAAGCCCGGACGCCCAAAAGGGGGCGATGCGCAAGGCATTCGCGCCATGCATACAGCTATCAAGGATTTCTTGTCGCTTGACGACTGAGGTTAATTTAGGCCAATCTTAGGGCTGGAGTTCTGTGTTTCCCTTTATCATTCCGGGTAAGGAACGACGCACGTGACGGAAAAAACCAGCCCTCGTATGCTCAAGATATGGCACACGGCCAATCTCGATGTGGTCCGTGCCGATGTGCCTGACCTAACGCTCAGGCAGATGACTGTGCTTTTGACTGTCTATATGACCAAAGACCCGCACACTGTACGGGGACTGGCCGCAAAAATGAATGTCACCAAACCTGTGATCACCCGTGCGCTTGATACCCTCGGACAACTGGGGTACCTGAAACGCAAACGCGATGAAAAAGATCGGCGTAACGTGCTGGTGCAACGCACGGTTAAAGGGGCGGTGTATCTGAGCGAACTCTCTGACCGTATCCTCGCTGCCGAAAAGCTGGTAGATGCTGACGAAGGCAATTATGAGTGATCTGCTGCACGGTTTTGGCCTGCCGCCCCTTCACGATCCAGACAATCTGTTGGAAACCAGCAAGCGGCACGTAAAGGCCGCCATGATTGATGGTGTGGGTGCGCGCCCTGTGGCCCCGATTAAGGCCGAGCCCGACATTGAATCCGAAACCTTGAGTGAACTTCTTTACGGCGAACCTGTGCAAATTCTGGCAGAGGTACCAGGCTGGTGGTTCGCCATCAGCATCATCGATGGCTATATGGGCTGGGTGCAGGACAATGCTGTTGACGAATTCGAAGTACTGCCGAGCCACCGCATCAGCGCGCCCCTCTCCCATGTATATCGGGAACCAAACTTAAAATCAGCCCCCGAAGTGGTGCTGCCAATGGGAAGTTTTATCACCCTGCCAGGGGTCAACGAAAATGGATTCGCCGAGCTTTATGAAGGCGGCTGGATCTATGAAAAGCATCTAACTGAGGTGGGCACACAAGCAGCAGACCCTGTATCAATCGCCGAGAGCTTTCTCGGCTCCCCCTACCTGTGGGGCGGGCGGTCAAAATTGGGCATTGATTGCTCGGGCCTTGTGCAGCTATCGCTTGCCGCAGCCGGGCATCGTATTCACAGGGATAGTGGCCCGCAGAGGGATAGCCTTGGCCGCGCGCTCGAACTTGGCGAATCACCCATGCGTGGCGACCTTGCTTTTTTTCCCGGCCATGTGGGGTTCATGATAGACGGCGTGCACCTGTTGCACGCCAATGCCACCCATATGATGGTGACCATCGATCCGCTGGATGACGTGATCAGCTGGGTGGAGCACGAAATGCGAGAAAAGGGGCGTGAAGGCCCGGCCTTCCTTGGCCACCGACGCCTATGAAGGATTCCGCATAAATGAAAACGGCGGACCACTTGGCCCGCCGCTTCCTGAATTCGATTGCCGTACGGCTTATTCTGCAGCTTCCTCGGCCGCAGCTTCAACTGCTGGCAGTGCAAGCGGGCTGTCGGACAGGCTGTTCAGGTAAGCCATCAGGTCAGCACGCTGAGCTTCCTTGCGGATACCGGCGAACGCCATCGCCGTGCCCGGGAAGGTGTTTTTCGGGCTTGCGAGCCACTGATCCATCAGCTCCCATGTCCAGGTCTGGCCGTTGCTCGCCAGTGCGCCGGTATAGTTGAAGCCAGCGTGGGCACCAACTGGCTTGCCCAGCACACCATAGAGGTTCGGGCCAACACCGTTTGAGCCACCCTGATCAATGGAGTGACAGGCCTTACATTTTGCGAACTGGCGCTCACCCTTGCCAGCGTCGGCAACCGCAAGCAGCTCAGCTAAAGACGGGCCTTCTTCCACAACAGCATCGGTTGCAGCTTCAGTAGCGACTTCGATGGTGAAAGCGGGTTTGTTTTCCTCAACGTGGAACACGCTTTCGGAAACAGTGGTGATCACCATGATCAGCAGCGCGGCAGAAAGCACCGCTGCAAATACTTTATTTGATTCTAATGACACAGGCTCTTCTCCTTGCAGACGAGCAAGCTTAAATTCTCTCCCACCGGCCTGTACCCCTGACAGAGAATGAACCGGCTAATTCGCGCGCGACAATAGCCGCTGATGCCCTGTCTGTTCAAGACGTCATTTGCAGGATTTTACGCTAAGCGACAAAAAAATCACGTTTTTCGCCCTAAAAATCGTGCGACAAAGCGGCGCAGCACAGAAAAGCAGGTCTCCAACCTCTTCCTTCATTGACTTGCCCACCGCCGCTTGGCACTAATTTCATCCCGTTAGTTTCCAAAGCTTATGAGTGAATAATTATGGCAGGCATGGCCGACACATCCGCGCAGAACACAGACAACCTGATCGCCTTTCAAGGTGAATTGGGGGCCTATTCCCACATGGCGTGTCAGGCAAAGTTTCCGTCAATGGAACCGCTGTCCACCCCAAGCTTTGAAGATGCACTCGCAGCTGTACAAAAAGGCCGCGCGCGCCTTGCCATGATCCCGATCGAAAATTCCACTGCAGGCCGGGTGGCTGATATCCATATTCTGCTGCCTGGAAGTGGCCTTTATATCGTGGGTGAACATTTCGAGACCATCCGCCACTGCCTTCTGGGCACTTCAGAGGCTGATGAGACCACCATCAAATCGGTGAAAAGCCACGTGCAGGCGCTGGGGCAATGCCGCAAGAACCTGCGCGAACTGGGCATGGAACGCCTGCCGTTCGCCGATACAGCGGGTTCAGCCAAACATGTGGCTGAATTGAACGATCCGTCCGTTGGTGCAATTGCAAGCGAGCTGGCTGCAGAGGTCTATGGCCTGAAGATCATTCGCAAGAATTTTCAGGACGAAGGGCACAACACCACACGTTTTGTGGTTCTGTCGCGCGACCCCTTGCCAGCAGAAAATTTGTCTGCGCCGGTTATGACCAGCTTCACCTTCGAAGTACGCAACATTCCGGCCGCACTATATAAAGCGCTAGGCGGTTTTGCCACCAATGGCGTGAATATGACCAAGCTTGAGAGCTACTACGAATCAGACAGTTTCACCGCCACAGAATTTTATGCCGATATCGAAGGCCATGAAGGCATGGAAAATGTGCACCGCGCCATGGAAGAGCTGCGCTTCCACACAAAATATGTGAATGTGCTGGGCACTTACGAGCAAGAACGCAAGCGCGGCGGCTCCTAGGCCACCATCTGCTGGAAACGTTTGGGGCTGATACCAAACTGCCGACTGAAGGCCGCCGTCATGTGAGCCTGGCTTGAAAACCCGCACGACAAAGCGACATCAGCGATTTTCGTATCGCGCAGCGCAAGGGCGTACCGCACCTTCTCCAGCCGCCTTTCCATCAGATAGCCGTGGGGTGTTGTGCCCGTGGCGGCGGCAAATGCCCGAATGAAAAAGCTGGTGGAAAGGCCAACAGCTTTCGCCATATCGGCAACCGTCAGTTCGCCCGAAAGCCGTTCTTCCACCAACTCATTCAACAGCCTCAAACGCCGCGTAGTAATCGAAGTGGCTGGCTTTCCAGAAGGCAAGCGTGCCTGCCATGCGGCTTCATAAAGTAGGGCAGCAAACGATTCGACTTCCGCCTGATCCGCACACGGCCGCAAGAGAGAAGCTCTGAGGGCCCGAGCCCACTTGCCAGCAAAACCGTGAGCCGCATTGCTGTAGCGTTCGGGACGACCAATAGCTGCGTCCCCAGCAACTTGCTTTTCCCTGCCCGGCATCACGGAAACAGTGAGATATTCTCCGCCAGTGTCTGAACGGGATTTGATGTCGCAGCCGCGAGGCGTAAGCGCCAAACTGCCCGGCACCGTGATGAAAGGCCGGACGCGATCACTTGCAAAGGCGTGTGTGCCTGTCTGGATATCAAAAGCAAAACCCGCCACCGTGCGGTCGGGCGTATAAGCCACGTCATAGGCGGCGCGCGGCAACAGCGTGGCGCTGATGCCCCCGGCTTCTATCTGCCTTGGCATTCTATGGTCTTTGCATCCAGTCATGCCCAAAGGATACCCACGCCAAACCTTTTGTCGATAGGGATGAGTGTCGCACAAGGCTGTAGGGGCATTTTTTTGAAAGATGCGGGCCTTGCTTCCATGCCAATGATCGCGGCACGATAGTGAAGTGTATGAAAGGACATGAGATGAAAACCATTGGGCTGCTGGGCGGCATGAGCTGGGAATCGACCACCGCTTATTATCAGCTGTTGAATGAAGGTGTGAAAGCAGCATTGGGCGGCCTGCACAGTGCAAAGATCCTTTTGCACAGCGTGGACTTTGACGAGATTGCCACAATGCAGCGTGAAGGTGCCTGGGATGCAGCTGGTGAATTGCTCGGGCGCGCCGCAGCGGGCCTTGAAGCTGCCGGCGCAGACATGACCCTTATCTGCACCAACACCATGCATCTGGTGGAGGCGGCAGTTCGCGCCCACACCAGCATCCCCCTATTGCATATCGCAGACGCAACCGCCGAAGCCGCGCGGGAAAGAGGCTTCAAGAAGCTCGCGCTTCTTGGCTCCAGCTTCACGATGGAACAGGATTTCTACAAAGGCCGCATTGCCGAGAAATTCGGGATCGATGTGGTTGTGCCGGAAGACGCAGACCGCAAAATCATTCATGACGTAATTTTTGATGAGCTGTGCAAAGGCACGATCAGTGAAAAGTCTCGCACGGAGTATGTGCGAATTATCGAGCAACTCCATCAGGAAGGCGCAGATGCCGCCATCCTGGGCTGCACGGAGATCGGCCTATTGGTAAAACCCGAGCACACTGATGTACCGCTCCTTGATACGACCGAACTTCACTGCGCTGCCGCGGTGAAGATGGCTTTGGCTTGATAACAGTCAGCGGCCAACGTCCGGCAACAGAAATTTCTGGCGGGCCAAATCGCTCGCCAGCGTTTCATCCCGGTAATAATCAGCCAAAAAGGGCGGTGACTTCCTCAAAAGGTCAGGGTTCGCTTCCAGGAATTCCTCAAACGTTTTAGCTTCGCACGCAAGCTGCCGCTCATGAATAATGAACATGAAGGCCCATGTGACTGTTTCATGGTAGCGATCCCCCAGGCCATAGGCGATATCCCACGCCAATAGTTCGCTTGCCATCGTGTCACACGCTGCTCCCAGTGGCAGCCGGGAAATATAGATCCACCCCACCCGCAGGTGTGCCTCATGGGTAAACGCCTCCCGCGTCAGCGAATGGTCTTCAAAGGCTGCGATCAACTTGTCATCATTCATGCGGCTGCCTTTTTCTCAAGGTTGTCTGGCAGCATATAATGAGTTCGAGCTCGGTCGCTCGCAAGTGTTTCAGCCTTATAGTAACGCAACAGGATGGACGGCTTGGAAATCAGGTCGGCGTTTGCATCCAGAAATGCGGTAAAAGACACAGTCTGTTGGCGCGTCTGCCTCTCATGAATCAGCAGCATGTAAAACCAGGTGATGGTTTCATGATACTTGGCCTCGCAGCCCAGCGCGCGGGTATAGTTTTTGAGCGCCGCCGCGAACCGGTCAATCGCTTCTGCGAGCGGATAACGGGTCACATAAATCCAGCCCATGCGGATATGGGCTTCGTGATCAAACAGCTTCTCATCCAGCGTGGCGGCCTCAAAAGCGGCGAGGAATTTATCGTCACTCATCATCTGCCTTACTCCTGCAACCTGTGTGAATGACTGGCGTCCAGATCACAGTCATACACTTTCTTCAGTACCGCGATCTTGGCCCGCGTTTCATCCGAGAAAGGCGGGTTTTTCCCGTCAAAGGCATGTAGCACAATGCCCTCCAGCAAGTCCCCGAGCGACATATCCAGATATTCCGCCGTGCCCTTCAACACCTTCACCAGCCGTTTTTCCATGCGCACGCCGGTTTGAACACGCTCAATCTTCATCTTCCAAGCCCTTTCATTTTTACCAATGTACCATGGTAACATACAAAATACAAGACACCCCATACGGATTGACGCACGGGCATTCAGAAGATCAGAAGGTCAGCCAGTCGCCGCCGTGGCCCTTTTCAAGAATATGGGCCAGACCAGAAATTTCCACCGCAGGGCGGGTGATCAATGTTGTTACGTCAATATCATGCTCGCGGAGCGCCGCTTCACACACCAGAAAGCGGGCGTCGAGGGCCGCAAGGCCGTCCATCAACACGCCGCTGTCGGCCACGCCTTTATCGTCCAGCGCTGCGTCCATCTCTGGGCCCGTGGCGCCCGCCATGGTATTAAGGCTGGCCCAACCATCCTGGGTGAGGAATGGTGTGGCAGACTTGGAAAAGAAAAAGCTAACGGGGCGGCCCATGGCGCTTGCAGTTGCGCCAAACATCAGCGCCATATGAATGCGTTCAGGATCACCGCTGATCACGAGCAAAGTAACGGGGGCCTTGGGGGACGGTTTCGCCATCAGGAGTTTCCTTTTCCGCAGGCCATGCATTTGGGATCAGGCGGTAGTTTGACCTTGCGCATGGTCATCCCCATAGCATCCACCAGCAAGATTTTGCCCGCAAGGCCTTCACCCGCGCCTGTAATTTCTTTCAAGACCTCAAGGGCCTGCATTGTGCCCATGATGCCAGCAACCGCACCCAATATACCAAAATCTGCACAGGTTCTGGCTTCGTTTGCGGGCGGTGCCTTGGGCAGGAAACATCGGTAGCAAGGCAAACCCTCGCCCGCATGGGGTTTGAATGTAGCAATCTGACCCTCGTAGGGACCAAGCGCAGCGGACACCAGCGTTTTCTCAAGCGCCACGCATGCATCGCTGACAAGCAAGCGTGTTTCGAAATTGTCCGTGCCGTCTGCCACAATATCAAATTGATCAATGATGGTGGCAGCGTTCGACATCGTAAGCCGCTTATCAAACACCTGCACCGTCACATCGGGATTGATGGCATGGATTTTATCCGCCGCACTTTCCACCTTGGATTTGCCAAGATCAGGCGTGGTATGAATCACCTGCCGCTGCAGGTTGGAAAGCTCGACTGTATCATCATCAACGATACCGATTGTGCCAACACCCGCCGCCGCCAGATACAAAAGCAGTGGCGCACCAAGGCCGCCCGCGCCCACCACCAGAACCTTGGCATTCAGAAGCGCCATCTGGCCGCTACCGCCAACTTCCTTCAGGATGATGTGTCGAGCATACCGCTCAAGCTGATCGTCAGTAAAATCCATAGTATCTTAGTCCAACACTGGCGCTTCGGGCGCATAGGCCTGATGGCAAGCGACACAGGCTTTCAGCATATCGCCAAAGACCTTGCGTTCGCCCACGGTATCGTGGGCTTTTGCCGTTGCCTCAAGCGTCCGCGCCATTGCATGAAACTCCTTGTCTTGGAGAACGAAATCTTCGCCCAGCACAAGCTCCAGCTCACGCAGGTCCATTGTTGTGATTTCGCGCTCGAAAATGAACGCCTTGTCCATCCGGGCGGCCTGCTGCTGCACGGCAGCATGATCGCCTGCCTCAATCGCCGCCTCGATCGCGCGCCCGGCTTCCGCCAACGCATGCATTTCATGTTTCAAAAAACCGCGCAGTTTTTCAGACAGTTCAGTGGCTGGAGCCTCATCTGGATCTGCCATCAGCGCATGCGCGCCCCAGATCGCAGGCGTCAGCGCAAGAAGGAATAATGCCGCACTTTTATATCTCATATTGCTCTATCCTTCGAATTTAACTGCTTCTTCGCCCAATACCAGTTACCCCAAATCGTCAATAAGCCAGTAACCGTAAAAAGTGCAAAGATTGCTACTGACAATTTTGCCGCCCATACCAACAACCAAGGATAATCAACCGGTGCATCCGGCCAAGCTATTATTCCTACGCTCCACGCTAAAGCAAAACTCATAAGATATATGAAGAACACTATCTTTGGGATGCGGCCCCATCGGAAACAATCTCGAAACCGATCCGGTACTGCAGAGTCTGTCTTGCCGCTTTGGCACATCAATTACTTCACGCCAGTTGAGCCAAAACCGCCGGCGCCGCGCGCGGTTTCGCCAAGCACATCCACTTCGGCCCAAGTGCCCTGTGTAACGGGCGCGATAATCATTTGCGCCACGCGCATGCCGCGCTCAACGGTGAAAGGCTCGTTGGACAGGTTCACCAGAATCACCTTCACTTCGCCGCGATAGTCTGCGTCCACCGTGCCGGGCGTGTTCAGAACCGTCAGCCCGTTTTTGGCGGCAAGGCCAGACCGCGGGCGTACCTGCGCCTCAAACCCTGCAGGCAGCGCCATTGCAAGGCCCGTTGGGATCATGGCACGGTCAAGCGCACCCAGCGTAATGCTTTCGCCTTCCGCCAGCGCAGCATACAGGTCCATGCCTGCAGATTGTTCGGTTTCATATTTCGGCAGTGGCAGGCCCTCACCGTGCTCAAGCCTTTTAACCTCAATCACCACTTTATTATCGCGCATCACGCTTTATCCCTTGATCATCTCTGCAATTGTGGTGGCCAGCTTGTCGGCCACCGCGCTTTTTTCCATCTTTGGCCAACTTTCGGCACCCGCCGCGCTGATCAAATGAATTTCGTTATAATCGCCGCCCATAATGCCGGTGGCGGCAGACACATCATTGGCCACGATCAAATCACAGCCCTTGCGCACGCGCTTTTCGGTCGCGTGCTCGATCACTTTTTCGGTCTCCGCGGCAAAACCCACCACCAATGCCGGACGGCCTTCATCCATCTGGCTCAGGCCCTTCAGAATGTCCGGATTTTCACCAAAATCGAAGGCTGGTGTGCCGTCCTTCGATTTCTTGAGCTTCTGGGCGCCACCGTTTTTCACATGCCAGTCTGCCACCGCGGCCACACACACCGCGATGTCTACGGGGAGCGCGGCTTCAACTGCCGCCTGCATCTCGCGCGCGGTTTCCACGTCCACACGCGTCACGCCCGCGGGCGTCTCCTGATGGCACGGCCCAGCAACAAGAGTGACTTCCGCGCCCATGCGGGAAAGGGCAGCCGCCACCTCAAACCCCTGCCGCCCACTGGAGCGGTTGGCGATATAACGCACGGGATCGATGGGTTCATGGGTTGGCCCGGCGGTGACCACCACGCGTTTGCCGGAAAGCGGCAGGTTATTTCCGCCGAAGAAATCTTCAACGGCGGCGACCATATCCATGACTTCCGCGAGACGCCCGGGGCCCACTTCGCCGCAGGCCAGCATGCCGTCACCGGGCTCAACAATATGGATGCCGTCCCCCTTCAGGATTTCTAGATTGCGCCGGGTGGCCGGATGATCCCACATCTGGGCGTTCATCGCAGGCGCAATCATCACCGGCTTGTCTGTGGCCAGAAGGATCGTGCTTGCCAGATCATTGGCGATGCCGTTTGCCATCTTGCTCATCAGGTCAGCGGTCGCGGGGGCGATCAGGATCAGGTCTGCTTCGCGGCTGAGGCGAATATGGCCCATCTCGGCCTCATCCTTCAGCGAGAACAGATCGGTATAACACTCATCCCCCGTCAGGCTTGCGACACTGAGCGGCGTGATAAATTCCTGCCCGCCCGCGGTGAGCACACCGCGCACACTGGCGCCGCGCTCCATCAGGCGGCGCGCCAGATCCAAGGCCTTGTAGGCCGCGACCCCGCCGCCGATGATCAATAATATGCGTTTGCCTTTAAGCATAAGGCCCCCAAGAAAATTCCGGTTTCCGACATATAGGCGTGTTGGCGCACGGCCTCAAGGCGCTTCTTTGTCACATATTGTTTAGGGGTGTGGGCCCGATTGCAGGTAGCGCGCCATAATCCTGTGATAGGTGCCATCCGATTTCATCTGATCGAGGGCTTCCTGGAGTGCACTGATGGTGGCCTTGTCGCTATCCTTGTGGGCGGCATAATAAAGCGCCTCCCCCATCAGCGTATGGACAATCTGAAAGGCTGATGGCCTTAGATTGGATCGCCGGATTTCCCACCGCGCCATGGTTTCGTCTGCCACCCACAGGTCTACCCGCCCGCGGTCCAGCAAGATGGCGCCCCGGCTTTCCCGCACGATGGGCACAATTGCCTCCTCCGGCACACCATTCGAAAGCAACCACTCATGCCCGACACTGTTGCGGGAAACAGCAATTCGGTAATTTTTGAGGCCTGCAGCATCAGTGAAGGCGATGCCACGGTCACGACGCCCCCATATCACCGTTCGCGTATCGATTATGGGGCCAACCCACTGGAACTGATCTTCCCGATCGGGGGAACGGACAGTGGAAAATAGAAGCGTGTTAGGGCGCGATTGCACCTGCGCATATCCCCGCGCCCACGGCACAATGGTGATGTCTTTGCGGGTATAGGGCAGGCCCGCCCTGTCCAGCATCTCGACAAGCAAATCAACCGACAGGCCTTTGATCTGCACCCCTTCCAGAAAGGCATAGGGAGACAATTCCTCGGCCATGATATGCAGTTCCGGCGCGCCTTCAGCCTCTGCCTTGCCCATCGCAAGCAGAAGGAATAGCCAGGTGGCGAAAAAGCGCGCCAGAATCATATAAGCCAGTATCCCCGTTACCCCACTTGAGGGAATGGTAGCCTTAAACCCTTAAGAAATTTCCACTTCTTATGAGCAGGCCCTAGCTGTCGCCCGACGCACCGCGATTATCGAGTGAGAATTCCCCACCGCCAAAACGCATCAGGAACAGGAATGCGCCCGCCAAGGCCATATTCTTCATGAACATGGTTTGCTGCATCTGATCAGCGAAATCGGCATGAAACAAAATGGCTGTCAGCATGCAAAAGCCCGAAAGCAGAAAGGCAACCATGCGTGTTTTCCAGCCCACAAGGATCGCAAGACCCGCGAACAGCTCAAAAAGCGCGGCTGGCCAGAAAAGGAAACCGGGCACACCGGCCGATTCCATATAGGCCACCATGCCTTCACCCCCGCTCATGACTTTCGCGAGACCGGCACCAATAAAAATAAGCGACAGGAACAGGCGCCCCAAAGGCGCGGCAATAGGATCGAGTTTCGATAGAAGATTATCCATTCATCCCTCCCCAGATTATGGAAGGGATAGTGTCTGCTATTTCGGAGACGCACGCAAGAGGCTATGGAATCAACCGCTAGCCTGTAATCGGAGATCTAACTGGCCGATACACCCGATCATACCAGTCACACAGTTCCTGCATGCTTTCTTTGCTGAAAAAGGCTGAATCCACGACGTCGCATCCATTCTTTTCTGCGACCTCTACGGCCACTTCGTCATTGTGAAGATGCTCCGTTCCTACCGTTCCAAACCGAGCTTGCATTATTTCTGCTACTTCGCGGCACACTTCAAAAAAGGCTTCGAGTCTTCTCGTCTCTATTTTGGCTTTGGAAACATACCCCCACAGCATGTCCTCAAGAACTGACAACGTGATAACCCTATAAGGAAAACTGCAACTAATGGCCAATCTGACTGGTACATCTGCAAATTTACCTTCCAGTCGTACGATCCATAGCCTTTGACCCTCGATGTCTACTGGCGCGGCAAGAAATCTCGCTGCTTCAAATGCGGAAAGCTTGGTAATCGGCTCTGCGGGATCAACCCCATAGACCAGCAAAGCGACATCTTCCTCGAAACAGTGCCCATGCGATAAAGCAGCTTTCACACAATCAACCACTGTCTTAGTTTCAAGATTATCGGCTGAAAGATGGCATTCCAGATCAGCACCCATAGCCGCATCCCTACAACATCAAGATTTTCAGGATGGCTGCGCCGGTAACAAGGCCAAGCGCAAACGGCCACAGGCGGGCGCCTGTTTTTGCGGGCTCTGCAGTTTGCCAATCATCCTCTGGCGCAGGTGCCTCATCTTCTTCCGACAGCCATTTTTCAATCCGGTAAGGCAGGCGCTCTAGGAAGCGGGGCAGGTTATTCACCAGCTCTGCAAGCCGTGCCTCAGGCGACAGGTTGCCCCTGATCCAGGCCTCGATCACAGGCTCCGAGATATTCCACATATTGGCCGTGGGATAAAGATGCAGGGCCATGCCCTCTGCCATTACCATCGTGCGCTGAAGAAGAAGAAGCTGCGGCTGAGTCTGCATCGAAAAGCGCTCAGTGGTGGCAAAAAGCTGTGCCAGAAGCTGGCCAGCCGAGATTTCCTCAACTGGCAGATCCATGATCGGGTCTGCGATTGCCCTGAGGGCCTGCGCAAATTCTTCAAGGCTTTGATCCTTTGGTACATAACCCGCATCAAAATGGATTTGCGCCACACGGATATAATCCCGTCGGATAAAACCATAGAGGATTTCAGCAAGGAACTGACGCTCCCGTTTCGAAAGCCGCCCCATGATACCAAAGTCGATGGCCGCGATGGTGCCGTCAGGCTCTACGATCAGGTTACCCTGATGAAGATCAGCATGGAAAAAGCCGTGCGTCAGGGCTTGGGTCAGGAACACCTGCACCACACGCCGCCCCAAAGCCTCCAGGTCATGCCCTGCTGCCTCGAGGCCTTCCTTGTTGGCAAGGCGAATACCTTCGATCCACTCAAGGGTCATTACCCGGCGCGCCGTGTGGTCCCACTCAATCTTGGGTAGGCGGTACCCAGCCTGGCCCTTCATATCTTCGGCAAGTTCAGCCGCCGCGGCAGCTTCAAGCCGAAGGTCCATTTCCCTGAGGCTGGTTTCCTTGACCTTCTCAACAATCTTGGTAAGCCGAAGGCGGCGGGCTTCTTTGACGTTGCGCTCAGCCAGCCCCGCCAGCCATTCAAACAGCTTCAGGTCACGGGTGAAACGGGCCTCAATATCAGGCCGAAGCACCTTCACGGCCACAGCCACGCCTTTTTCCGTTACCGCCCTGTGCACCTGCGCGATCGAAGCCGCGGCAACGGGTGTTTCATCAAAGCTTTGGAAGTGGTCAGCTATCGAGCCGCCAAGTTCGGCTTCAATGGTGGCTTTGGCCTTGGCAAAGCTGAAGGGTGGCAAGCTGTCCTGCAATTTGGTCAGACCCTCCGCCAGCGGGCGGCCAACAAGATCGGGGCGGGTGGCCAGCGTTTGGCCCAGTTTGATATAGGCGGGCCCCATGGCAGCAAGCGCCAGCGCCAGCCGTTCGCCATCACTTTCAGGCAGGTTGAAGCGGCGCGGGATATAAAAGGTGAACAGCCTCAGAAGGCGCGGCGCCCACGCCGGCACCAGATCAATGTTCGCCAGCGCCCGGATGGCGCCAAAGCGCCTGAGGCCAACGGCCATCATATAAAGCTGAATCAGGTATCCGATGGTGCGCACGCGATGATGCCCTTTATATCCGGGTGCCAGTATGGATCGCCGCAATCCCCGCGGACATGCTACGCCAGCCCACTCGGCTGAAGCCTGCGGCCTTGATCATATCGGCAAACTTTTGCGGTGTGGGGAAGCGGCGGATTGATTCCACAAAATACTGATAGCTATCCCGATCATTGGTGATCATTTCACCCATCTTCGGGATCACATTGAAGCTATAGGTGTCATACGCCTTCTGGAGCACAGGCACCACCTGTGGGCTGAATTCAAGACAATAGAATTTCGCCCCCGGCTTCAACACCCGAAAAGCTTCTGAAAGCGCTTCCTCAATGCGGGTAACGTTCCGGATACCAAAGGAAATGGTGTAGGCATCCACAGACCGATTGTCGAACGGCAGCTTCATTGCGTCCCCGCACACAAATTCCGCCCTGTCTGCATAGCCCTGTGCGACCGCCCGTTCCTGCCCCACGGCCAGCATCTCGGCGTTGATATCGCATACTGTTACGGTGCCATCCCTCACGGCGTCCAGAAAACGGAACGCGATATCACCTGTGCCGCCGGCCAGGTCCAGAAGATGCATGCCAGGGCGCGGGTTCAGACTGTCGATCAGCGAATTTTTCCAGATGCGGTGCACACCCACGCTCATCACGTCGTTCATGATGTCATAGCGTTTGGCAACAGAGTTGAAGACACCCTTGACCATATCGGCCTTTGCGTCTTCGGCGACCGTCTTGAACCCAAAGTGGGTGGTTGCACCCTTTGGCTCTGTCTGATTTTCGGCAGTTTCGCTCATCATATCGTCTTTGCTGCTTGACACCACAGGCCATAAACCTGTCATTTTGGCTGGACCATAGCCCACGTGGGCACAGCACGCCAGTATCGTTTATCGGATAGAGGACAATCGCGACAATATGCCCGAACTTCCCGAAGTTGAAACTGTCAGGCGCGGCCTTGTACCCGTGCTGGAAGGCGCCACAATAAAAAAGGCGGTTGCCAACAGGCCGGACCTGCGCCTGCCAATCCCCGCCGATTTTTCGGCGCGCCTGACCGGCAACCGGATCGAACGCCTAACCCGCCGGTCCAAATATATCCTGATCGAATGCGCAGATGGGCTTGTGGTGATCCTGCACCTTGGCATGTCCGGACGCGTTACCATCACACCGGCGGGCACACCTGCCCCCATCATCGGCAAACATGATCATATCGTCATGGAAACCGAACGTGGTGACATAATCATATATAATGACACGCGCCGTTTCGGCATTCTTACCTTCACCAGCCTGCAGGACATGGATACCCATCCCCTATTGAAGGACATCGGCCCCGAACCACTCGGCAACCAGTTCAATCTGGATGTTTTGAACACCGGCCTCAGGGGCCGAAAAAGCAACATAAAAGCCGCCCTTCTGGACCAGAAACTGGTGGCCGGGCTTGGCAATATATATGTCTGCGAAGCCTTGTGGCGCGCTGGTATTAGTCCCAAACGTACAGCCCACAGCGTGGCAGGCAAACGGGCGGAGCGGCTTTTACCAATCATTCGAGATGTCCTGACCGCCGCCATAGCTGCAGGGGGATCAACCCTGAAGGACTATGCGCAAGTGGATGGCGAGCTTGGCTACTTCCAGCATAGCTTCCAGGCCTATGGCAGGGAAGGAGAGGATTGTTTAAAACCGGGTTGTGGTGGTACGGTCTCTCGTATCGTGCAATCGAATCGGTCCACCTTCTATTGTCCTTCGTGCCAGCGATAGGGTCAGAAAAGAGAAGATACTAAACCATGCGCCTAATGATCCTGTCAGCTTCAGCGTTTTTGATCAACTCACCACTATTTGCCTTTGGCCAATTTCTGGAAGGTTTTCCTGATGTGCCTGCACTGGAGGCGATTCGCGCCTTTGAAGGCGAACCTGTCGTATTTGATACCCCTGCTGGCACAGTAGCCGAGGCAACCTTGTTGTTAACGGGCACGGCGGCTAGTGCCATGGAAACATACAGAGAATCACTGTCAGCCTTGGGCTGGGTCTGTGATTCTCCGTCCCTTGCCCTCACATGTCAGCGTGAAGGGAATCGTCTCACCTTCAAAAGCCCGGACATTCATGCGAAGGATGGCCGGCTTGTCTTGCGGCTGGAGCCCATAAGCTAGCCAAATCCGGGGCTTCCAAGCCTATTGCCGATAAAGAGCTTTTCAAAAGCCGTGGGCCGCAGTAGGAGTCGGGTCCAAAGGTCGGAGCAACAAAAGGCTGAATTATGACTTTCGAAACCATTCTGCTTGATAAGCAAGAAGGCGTAGGGCTGGTTACACTTAATCGCCCAGATGCGTTGAACGCGCTTAACAGCACCTTGCTGCGTGAACTGGGCGAAGCGCTTCTTGCGCTGGACAGCGATGATGAAATCGGCGCCATTGTGGTCACGGGCAGTGAAAAGGCTTTCGCGGCAGGCGCAGACATCAAAGAGATGTCTGGCCTTTCCTTCGCGGATGTTCTCAAGAAAGATATGTTCGCAGAAATCAACAACGTGTTTGCCCGTGTGCGCAAACCCGTGATTGCTGCTGTGTCGGGCTATGCCCTGGGTGGTGGCTGTGAGATCGCCATGGCGTGCGATTTCATTATCGCCGCTGAAAATGCCAAGTTCGGGCAGCCTGAAATCAAACTGGGTGTTATACCGGGAATCGGTGGTTCTCAGCGCCTGACGCGTCTTGTTGGCAAATCCAAAGCGATGGATATGATGCTGACTGGCCGTATGATGGATGCCGCAGAAGCAGAGCGTTCCGGACTGGTAAGCCGTGTGCTGCCAACCGAAGACATGCTGGATGGGGTTATGGATGTAGCAACCAGCATTGCTGACCTGTCTGCACCAAGCGTAGCGCTGGCAAAAGAAGCAACTAACAGAGCACTCGAAACCACGCTGGCTGAAGGCCTCTTGTTTGAGCGCCGGGCCTTCCACTCGCTGTTTGCGACAGAAGACCAAAAGGAAGGCATGAACGCCTTTATCGAGAAACGCCAGCCGCAGTTCAAAAACTGCTAACGGCACCTGAGAGGTGGCAAAGCCCAAGAATCTTGCCCGTCAGCTATTGACTAGGCCTGATAAGGGGTATATAGAGCCGACCTCGAATTAACTGGCGGCGCGGACCACATGGCCTCGCACCCCGATTGAAACAGAAGAAAGTTTGGACTGAAGCGCTGGACGGTTTTTGAAGCGCGGTCCGTAAAAGGTAGAAGAAATGGCAAATTCTGCACAAGCCAAGAAACGCATTCGTCAGAACGAACGTCGTCACTTGATCAACAAATCCCGCGTAAGCCGCATCCGCACTTTCGTGCGTAAAGTAGAAGAAGCAATCGCTGCTGGCGATAAAGCTGCTGCTGGCGACGCACTGAAGGCTGCTCAGCCTGAGATCATGCGCGGTGTGACCAAAGGCGTTATCCACAAGAAAACGGCTTCTCGCAAAGTTTCCCGTCTGTCCGCTCGCGTAAAAGCGCTCGCATAAGACGGACCGTCAGCGACCCGATTCGCCGACGGAAACATGCCAGACCTGATCAAAGCCATGCCACTGCGGCGTGGCTTTTGTCGTTTCTGCGAACCATGCGCAGAACAAACAGGGCACATAAATTCGCTCAATTGTATCTGAATCAAGATATTGTATGCCCCTCTGATTCACGCCATAGGGCTGTGAAGAAATCTGCTGTCAAGCGATAGATTCAGTTGCTGAGCCATCGGCCCAAAGGTATCTTCCAACCTTACGCGGCGGGCCAGCCGGGCGACCAACCATCCCAAATTGGGAGCCGCCCGAATGTGGTTCAGGCCTACATACCTTAGAGACCTGCCAGGGGGCTCAAAAGGGGGCTGGGATCACGCCGTCGTACTTGAAATAACAGATCGGGACCAAGTGACCTGACTGGCGCATTGCTGGAATGGCAGGCGCATTATTGTCGGCATCATGCTTGTTGTGTGAATTGTCATTAAGGTCCCTGGCGTTGGGCTGTGAATTGGTATCGCGTGGTAAGAGGTTGTTAGCCCAATGGCTGAAAGGGAGACACGAAAAATGGGGGCATCCGGGGGGGTAGCATCCAAGATGGATTCGGGGTTCGAAACATCGCCTTGGCCACGTGTGTGCGACAAATTCAGGACTGAATTTGGCCAGCATGCCTACAGCCAATGGCTTGGACAATTGGGTTTCAACGGGGTTGATAGCGGTACAGTAGAACTGACTGCACCAACCAAATTTGTACGCGACTGGATCACGCGCCATTATGCGCCGCGCCTGAAGGATTACTTCCTTGCAGAAGATCCGCGTATCAAGGGCCTTTCCATTCGCCTGGCCGCCAAGCAGGCGCAGGCCGAGGTACGCAGGCCCGAACCGGCCCCCAAGGCTGTTACGGAAATTGATCCATCTACAGGCGCCGACGAGAGTGCGGCACTAGACCCGAAATATACGTTCGATAGCTTTGTTGTAGGCAAATCTAACGAGCTGGCCTATGCCGCCGCCAAGCGAATCGCTGAAACGGATGATGTAACCTTCAATCCACTATTTCTGCATGGCGGCGTAGGGCTTGGTAAAACCCACCTGATGCATGCCATCGCATGGGAAGTGAAGCGCAACAATCCGACAAAACGTGTGGTGTATATTTCGGCAGAAAAATTCATGTTCGAATTTATCGCTGCACTTCGCTTCAAGGATACCCACGCTTTCAAACAGAAGTTTCGAGCTGTTGATCTATTGATGGTGGATGACGTTCAGTTCATTGCCAACAAGGAAAGTACCCAAGAAGAGTTTTTCCACACCTTCAATGCGCTGGTCGACAACCGGTGCCAGGTGGTGATTACAGCAGACCGGTCCCCAACAGACCTTGAGGGCATTCAGGAACGCATCATCAGCCGCCTGGGGTGGGGCCTGGTAGCCGATATCCACCCAACTGACTATGAGCTTCGCCTCGGCATCCTGCAGTCGAAGGCTGAGCAAGCAGAGGGGGTTGTGGTACCGGGTGAGGTTCTTGAGTTTCTTGCGCGCCGCATCACATCCAACGTGCGGGAGCTTGAGGGCGCGCTCAACCGCGTGATGGCCTATGCCACACTCGTCGGTCGCCCCATCACCATGGAAATGACCCGTGATGTATTGCAGGACCTGATCCGGGCAAACGACCGCAAGCTGACGATTGATGAAATCCAGCGTGCTGTGGCCGATTATTTCAACCTGAGACTTGCTGAGATGCTGTCAGAGCGCCGCGCCCGCAACATCGCCCGCCCGCGCCAGGTAGCCATGTATCTGTCCAAGCAACTAACCAGCCGTAGCCTGCCCGAGATCGGTCGTCGTTTTGGCGGACGTGATCACACCACGGTGATGCATGCGGTTCGGAAAATCGAGGATTTGCGCCGCGACGACAGCCAGCTGGACGATGATATCTCGCGCTTGACCCGACTTCTGGAGGGCTGATTTCAGCCTGCTTCAGACGGGCTTCGGATTCGCTAAAAAAACGGCTCTGCGACTCGGCAGAAAACCTTAGATTCGAATGAAGAAAAAAAAGCGCCTTTTCGGCGCTTTTTCATTTGGTTTAAGGGCGAAAATCGCTATTGTTCCTAATGAAATAAATCCTCACCTATCAGGGTGTCGAAATCACCCGGCGAAGGCCTGATTCACCAAGATGGATTCAGGCAGGGGGTCGCCGTCTCGATTTTGCTTCCAGGATGGTGTGAGGGGGGAGCGTCCCGCCTAGCTGGCGGGGGATAAAAACAGTCAGACAAGAAGAATATATCCATGAAAGTCACAATCGAACGGAATTCTCTTTTGAAAACGCTGGGGCACGTGCAATCCGTTGTAGAGCGCCGGAACACTATTCCCATTCTGTCGAACGTGATGATCGAGGCAGATGGCGATGTCGTATCCATGACAGCGACCGACCTGGATATCGCGATCGTGGAACAGGTGAATGCCAGCGTAGGCCAAGGCGGTTCAACTACCGTGTCCGCCCACACTCTTTTCGACATCGTGCGCAAGCTGCCGGATGGCAGTGAGGTTGAGCTCACCCTCGAAGACGGGGATCGACTGGTGGTCAAAGCTGGCCGGTCTCGCTTTACGCTCGCCTGTCTCGACAAAGACGATTTCCCGGTCATGAACGACGGCGACATGCCACACCGTTTTGACCTGCCGGCTGAGGAACTGAAGCGCCTGATCGATAAGGCCCGCTTCGCGATCTCCACCGAAGAAACACGTTATTACCTCAATGGTATTTACCTGCATGTGGCTAACTCTGAAGATGGCCAGCGCCTGCGCG
>JABXIS010000016.1 GCA_013372975.1 Alphaproteobacteria bacterium | reverse complement strand
TAGCTCAACTGGATAGAGCAGCTGACTTCTAATCAGCAGGTTCGGGGTTCGAGTCCTCGCGGGATCGCCATTCTACTCAATTTACCCATTCTTTCCATCTCTACTCATTTCTTCTCGGGGCTAAGCTCTTTAGCCATGCAATCATATCTGCCCTGTCTTGTGGGGACTTCAGGGACTGAAATGCGGTGTGCGTTCCCTGAGCGAATTCTTTGTATTCTATAAAGAAAACTTCCAGCGTTTCAGCGTTCCAATAAACATCTCTTTTGGCCAAGGTTGGGCTATAGGAATAGCCTTTTGCGGAGCCAGCTTTCCTTCCGATAATACCAAAAAGATTGGGGCCGATCTTATGGCCCTTCTTTTCCGAATAAGTATGGCAGGCCTTGCAGGGCCGAAAAAGTTGTTTTCCTCTACTGGCATCGCCTCCGACCGTGATGTAGGCCGGAGTGTCTATTTCTGGTGATAACGCTGGATCACGAGTTGCTTCTTCCAGCCAGGCCAGGAGGTCTATTCTGTCATGCGGGTTTAGAAGGCCGACAAATTTCATATCTGTTTGCGGGATGCTTTTATGGGGGCGGGCAACGAATTTATTGAGCTTGTCGCGTGTCCACTTTGTGTCATTGAGCTCAGTCAAGGCTTTGCTGTAACTGAAGTCATCGAGGGCAGCAATATTCCTGTCGAAAAGGCCGTGAAGGTTAGGCCCAACCCTGTGGGGCTGACCTTTCCGCAAGTTATGGCAGGAGACACATTGTTTGAAAATCTTGGGCCCTCTTTCCGGCTGTGAAAAATCTTGCGCCGTAGCTTTTTCTGCCCAAAAGGCGATGCCAACAAACAACATCATCAATACCTGACCATGTTGTTTTTTGTGGTCACTGAACACTAAGGTGTACCTTTTCATTTTTCATAAGAAACCCGTAAATTTGATTTGATCTCTCTGGCAAATATCAGTCAAGTGGTAGGTTCAGTATAAGTGGATCATCTTCCTGCCTTTATTTTTGGGTAGGTAAGATTGAAGGGTACAAACTTGGGGGTCGGGCTGCAGCCTGAATGAGGTGAATTACAGTGACAGATATTCCTGCAGATACTACTACAACCGTGGATCTCGCATTTGGCGAAGTCTATGAGGGGGAAATTGAAACAGCTGAAGACGAGGATTGGATACGCATCGAGCTTGAGGCGGGCGTTACATATGCAATCCAGATGACTGGCGCCACCATCGGCGACGGCACTTTGGAAGATCCGTTTATCAAAGGCTTGTATGATTCTGATGGTGTGTCTTTGAACCGTTCTGATGATGACGGTTTGGGCAGCCGCAACAGCCAATTGGTTTTTACGCCGTCTGAGAGTGGCACCTATTATGTTTCTGCCGGCTCATGGGAGACCGAGACGGGGACATACAAGCTGACAGTTGTGGAGTATGAAGCAGAGGCGCCGACCCATGAATCTGTTCCAGTGGTTGATCAGGTTGATCTAAGCGGCGATGACCTGGTTGACTCGCTTCTCACCACATTTCGTTTCCAGAATGTGGAAGGTGCTGAGCGCACGGAAATTACATACAGCATCCCGAATGCCGAAAGCCTTTGGTCTACTGATGAAAACTCAGGATATGGCCCGGAGGACGGCGAGGGCGAACCCTGGAACGGTATTAGCTATCTGACCAACAATGAGCAGATTCTTTTTGAGGATGCGCTTAATCAAATCGAGGGTTTTTCAGCCGTGACTTTCACGAAAGTGGAAGACAACGCCACGTCAGCAGGTACGGTTCGCATCGCATGGACCGGCGTGGAAGATGAGGATGCGGCCGCATGGGCCTTCACGCCGTGGGGAACACAAAATTCAGGTGATATCTGGCTTCTGACACAAAATCAGGACACTGGTGGCAGAGGGTCGTATTTCCACCTGGTGGTATTGCACGAACTTGGTCACGCAATTGGCCTTAAACATACATTTGATACAGATGGCTCCGAAGTTATCATGCCTGCCGAGTATGATGGCCTTGAATATACAGTTATGTCCTATAACACATCTGTGGATACCTCGATCGAGGGGGCAAGCTTCTATCCTACAACCTATATGTATCTCGATATCCTTGCTATCCAGCATCTCTATGGTGAAGTGGCGTCCGCGCCCGGCAACACCACGTATGAATGGGCTGCTGGTGTTCAGTATTATGAAACTGTCTGGGACACGGGTGGCGTCGATACTTATGATGCCTCCTCGCAGAATAATGCTGTGCATCTTGATCTGACGCCGGGTAGTTGGAGCAACGTGGGGACGATTGTTGAACTTTATGAAGGGTTCAATTCCACGGAAATGACAAACACAGTCTATACGCCGCCGGAAATTACTATCGAACGTGCCATGGGGGGCAGTGGTAACGACACATTAACTGGCAATGATGCGGACAACCTACTGGCAGGCAATGACGGTGATGATCTGGCGCGTGGCGGCGAGGGCAATGATACCCTCCGTGGCGAAGATGGCGCAGACAGTCTTTACGGTGGTGATGGCAATGATGCCATTTGGGCCGGCTCAGGCGATACAGGCGCAGACCTGATGGATGGTGGAGCTGGTGCTGACGTCCTTGGTGGCGGCGCCGGGGCCGACAGGGTCTATGGCGGCAGCGGTTCAGACATTATTTTTGGCGGCAGCGGCAACGATACGCTCGATGGAGAAGGCGGCGAAGATTCTGGTTTGGACGGCAACGACCAGATTTGGGCGGGCTCCGGTAACGACCAGGTCCTTGGTGGCGGTGGCAATGATATCTTGGGGGGCGGCCTCGGAGACGATCAGATTCAAGGCGACCAAGGCGATGACGTTATTTACGCGGGCCAGAGTGGTGACGATACTTTGTCAGGTGGTGATGGCGCCGATGAAATCTTTGGTGGCAATGATAACGATGTTGTCAGCGGCAATGGTGGCGACGACACCCTCTATGGCGGCTCTGGCAATGATGTTTTGAACGGCAATGATGGTAGCGATACTCTCTATGGCGGCGCAGGTGATGACACGCTCACTGGTGGTGCAGGCGATGATGCGCTGAGGCCGGGAGATGGTGCTGATCTCCTGATTTTTGCCGCAGGCGATGGTGACGATACAGTCACTGGTTTCTCGGTAGCTGATGATACGTTGGACCTGAGCGCTACATCGACCAATTTTCAGAGCCGGTCTGACGTAGAAGCCGCAGCAACAGACACTGAAAATGGGTTGCTGATTGACCTTGGAGGCGGCGACAGTGTGCTCATAAGCGGTATTGCTGTTTCGGACATTGCCAGCATCGACTTTGATTTTTAGTCAAGAGAGTGAGAAGCGATAAAATTCGGGGCGAAAGGATTCTTTCGCCCTTTTGCCTGGATATCCTCTGCCACTTGAAGAATGTGATAACCCTGTCATAGTCCAATCAGTCAGTTGAAAGGACGGAACTATGGCACTGCTTTCTTTACTGGAAACGATGGACCTGGTCGCTCTTGGGGTCTTTCTTGGCATATTCTTTTTGTATGGCTTACTGGCTGATCACAGCGCACTTCACAAATATTCCATATCTGCAGCGATGGATCGCCAACGGCGCAATTGGATGCGGGAGGCACGGCATCGTGAACTAAGGATGCTGGACAGCAATGTCCTACAGATACTGATGAATGGGATCAGTATTTTTGCTTCAACCAATATATTTGTCATTGGCGGCCTGATTGCGGGCATTGCTTATAATGAGCAAATAGCTGATGCCTTTTCTCGCGTACCCTTTGCTGTGCCGATCACACCAGCTCTATGGTCACTAAAGTTGGCGGTTTTGTTGGGTATATTTGTCTATGCATTCTTCAAATTCGCGTGGGCGATCAGACTTGCGAATTATTGTGCCATTATGGTTGGTGCGCTGGCGGCACATGACGCAGCAGAGAGCAGTGATGCGGAGGCAAGGACGGAGGCTGCAGCCAGACTTGCCGCACTGTGTGCATATCATTTCAATAGGGGGCTTCGGGCAAATTTCTTTGGTCTTGCGGCACTTGGCTGGTTTTTCAGCCCACAGCTTTTTATCGTGGGAACCATATTCAGTGTCCTGATCCTGCTCAGGAGGGAATTTTTCTCAGGGGCTCTTCGCGCGGTTAGTGGCTTGCAATAAAAAAAGCCGGGGAGAACCCCGGCTTTTCCATCCTTTGGGAGCTATTTCCCCATCTTTGCCATGATCCGCTCTGCCTCATCCATCAGCCTGTTCATGCGGTTGATGAGTGTGGTGTAAGGAACATCAGAGGCAAGATCCACTTTTGATGCCTTCAAGAGTTCGTACGGATATTGCGATCCACCAGCTTCCAGAACCTTGATGTAATCTTCGGTAGCGGATTTATCCCCGGCTAGCATACGTTCGGCAAAGGCTGTGCCACCTGAAATGGACGTCGCATACTGGTAGACATAGAAATTGCGGTAGAAGTGCGGAATGTAGGCCCATTCAATACCGTATGCGTCATCAATATTCATCACGCCTTCGTCGTGGCCATGGTATTTCTTGAGAAGCTCAAGATAGAGCGCTGTCATCTTTGCACCTGAAAGCGCTTCACCAGATTCCTGCATCTCGTGAATCCTCAGCTCGAATTCCGCAAACATGGTTTGACGGAAGAATGTGCCGCGTATTCCTTCCAGCGCCCGATCAATATAATAGAGGCGTTCAGCGTCTGGCAGGTCTTTTGCCAGCATATATTCCTGCAGCAAAACTTCGTTGGTTGTAGACGCAAGTTCAGCAGTGAAAGTTGTATAGCTGAAGTTTTCGAAAGGCTGATTTTCACGACTGAGCAAGGTATGAACAGCATGCCCCCATTCGTGGCTGAAAGTGGAGACGTCCTCGAAGCCACCATTATAGTTCAGAAGAACATAAGGATGTACGTCGTAGGCCGAGCCAAACATATAGGCGCCTGGGCGTTTTCCTTCTTGCGGATAAACGTGCATCCAATCTCCCTTGAAGCCTTCCTTCAAATGATTGAGATACTTTTCGCCAAATGGCTGAAGGGAAATGAGGGTCATTTCCTTTGCATCATCAACTGTGAAGGTCCGGTCAAGCGCGGTTACTTCAGGATAGATGTCATAATAGTGAAGGTCTTCAAGGCCAAGGAGCCGCTGCCGTAGTTTGAGATAGCGGTGCATGCTTGAAAGATTGTCATTCGCGGCCTTCACCAGAGTTCGGTAAACATCTGTCGGGATGTTGCTGCCAGACACTGCTGACGCTAGGGCGTTTTCATATCCGCGTGATTTGGCCCCAAACACATGACCCTTGACGTGAGTGGCAAGGGTTGCGCCAAACATGGCTTCATACTGTTTCCAGGTGCCCCAGAAAGCATCGAAGACGGCTTTACGGTCTTCCCGGTTCTGTACAGCACGATACTTGCTGTAGGCCGCCTGATTCAGTAGTTTTACCTCTTCACCATTCGACAGGGTAATGGATGGCCATGGCACGCTGGCGTTCGCCATCAGGCCATAGATCTGGCCCGGCCCGCCTAGCACATCACCAGCATTCGCAAGCACACCCTCTGCCTGTTCGCCAAGTGTGTGATCCTCCTGGCGCATGGTGTCGCGGAGATTGAATGCATGCTTGGCGAGAGCTGGCTCACTAGCGATAAATTGCTCCATCTTTTCGCTTCCAACAGCAAGCAGTTCCGGCGCAATAAAGGCTGTCGCTTGGCCCATCGCCGCAAAGAGCGATTGCGCCAGGGTGCGGCGTTCCTGCGTTGCAGAGTCCCGCAAATCCTCGTCAGCATTTAGGGTGGCATATACCAATAGGCGGAGAGCCGCCTTTTGGATTTTAGAAACTTTGTCTGAGGCTGCAAGTAAGGTGGCGGCACTATCGCCCAGCTTGCCCTTGAATGCTTCCAGTTCTTTCATTTCTTCCAGAACACGCTTGCGTTCAGCTTCCCAGGCCTCGGCATTTGCGTAAAGGTCTGTCAGGTCCCAAACGATTTTTTCGGACGTGTCTTGCACTAACGCATTTGCAGGTGCAGCAACGCCACCAAATATCATCGCTGTCGATGTTAGCAGTGCCGCAACAGGCATCCGCAGTTTTCTTGTCATTTTCATTGTTTCCTCCCAGAAAGTTTGGCCAACAGAATGGCCCCTCCGTTATGTCTAGGCAATATAACCAAAGTTACAAGTGTTGCGAAATAAGCTATGCTGGCTTGGGCGCAATTGGTGCGGTACAGTAAATTTTCGTCACCAACATTTGATTCGTGTTCTCGAAGCTGGTTCAATAGATTATATTTTTCAGCGTGTTAGACGGGGGTGTTTGTGAAAAAAACAATTGTCCATTTGATGGTTTGTTCGGCCCTAAGTGGGCAGGCATATGCAGCTGATCTTGTGGTTGATGTTTCGGATCAAGATGGCAATCCTGCTGCAAACGCTGTTGTATCCCTGACGCCTCAGTTTTCGATGACCCAAATGCCTGCATTGGTGGGTAAAGCTGAAATGCGGCAGCAGGGTACGATGTTTGTACCGTTTGTCTTGCCGGTTAGCGTTGGCGCGACAGTCTCCTTTCCCAACTTCGATGAATTCAGGCATCAGGTTTACTCGTTTTCCAAACCCAAGCGGTTCGAGCTACGTCTGTATGGCCAGGACGAAAGCAAAACAATTCAGTTTGACAAGCCTGGCGTTGTCGCACTTGGGTGCAATATTCACGACAATATGCTGGCCTATATCTATGTCAGCACGGCCCCGATTGTTGCGAGCACGGATTCGAATGGTCAGGTCAAAATCTCAGGATTAGAGGCCGGTGCTTACCGGGTTGAATATTGGCACCCCGACATGCCAACGGGAGGCGGGGAGAATTCAGGCCAATTAGAGTTAACTGAAGGTCAAGAAACAGGCGTTAAAACCATGTTGACCCTGCGATCTATCCGGAGCGCACAAAAACCACCGTCGGAGGATGAGTATAATTAATGCTTTCCGTTCGCTTCCAAACAAAGTTGACCCTTGTTTATCTCGCTCTTTTCCTCGGCGTTATGGGGATTATACTCTTTGCATTCTATCGTTCTGTAACCAGCAACGTGCAGGAACAGACCCGTGCTCAGCTGGACGCATCCGCGCGGGTATTTGAGCGAATTGTCAATTATCGTGTTGATACCTTAGGGGAAAGCGCCGTTGCCTTAGCGCAAGACTACGGTTTTCGCGAAGCGATTGGCACAAATGATCAGCCTACCGTTCTGTCCTCGCTGAGAAACCAGACAAGGCGATTGGCGGCGGATATTGGCGTTATCACTGATATTGATGGGGAACTCATTGCGGGCCTTGTAGACGGCAACAGTGCCATCAACGTGCCGGGGCTAGACGATGCGATCAAACAGCGAGCTGAGCGTGAGGGCTTTGCGACCAAGCTTGTGGCCTTTGAAGGCAGAGTGTTTGAACTGGTTGTGACAACTGTTCGTGCACCTGTTCCGATCGCCTGGTTGGCATTTGGGATCGAACTGGACAAGGAAGCAGCACTCGAAATCCAGGCACTTTCTTCAATTGATCTGGGTATCGCATTCTTGTATCGAGCAGGGGACAATGGTTTTTCCGTTGCAGCGGCAACCGAAAATCAGGCTGAATTGGCGGCCTTCCTTAAAGAAACTGACACACAGAACGAGATCTTTTCTTCCAGCTTCATGAAGCAGGACCATATGTTCTCCCGTCTCACGCTGGAAGACGGTGCAGAAGGTGATGGAGTTGCTGCACTCCTATACTATTCCATGGATTCTGCACTGGCGCCCTACAATCCGCTGGTAATCACTATGGTCACAGTGCTGGGCTTGAGTTTGCTGTTGCTTATTTCTGGTAGCGTGGTTGTCGCGCGTGGCGTTACCCGGCCATTGCGGCGACTGGCCGGAGCTGCGCAGCAAATTGCCAAAGGGCAGTATAAAGCGGTGGACGTGGGAAGCCGTGGCGATGAGGTCGCTGACCTTACAAACAGTTTCAATCAGATGGTATCTGCCGTGCAGGAGCGCGAAGGCAAGATTCGCTTTCAGGCCTACCATGATGTGGAAACCGGCCTGGGTAACAGGCTTATGTTTGAAAATCTTGTCAGTGCAGAGATTGAAGAAAGCGATTCCTTTGTTCTGGTCGTGGCTGAAATCCAGCAGTTGCCCGAACTTAGAACCGTTTTAAACCACCAGAATATCAATGATTTGGTCAAAGCGATCGCAGAGCGCCTCGCCAAAGTAACGGATGCAGAGGTGGCCCGTGTTTCCACTGAAGCTTTTGGTTTTGTTATCAGGGATGCCCGCGAGGCAGAGGTTGTGGCTTCACTGGTGATCAACAGCTTTATGACGCCATTTGATGTGGCGGATATCGTGATTGACGCAGGCGTGAAGATGGGGCTCGTCAAATATCCCGGTGACGGAGAAGATATGGCAACCTTGTTCCGCCACGCTCAGGCAGCGCTTGATAAGGGGCGTGGTATGCCGCGCGGTTTCGCCTGGTATGATCCGGATCGCGATAGTTCACAGAAAGCGCGCCTGTCGATGATGAGCGAACTGCGGGTGGGCCTTAAAAACGGCGAAGTACGTTTTGCCTATCAGCCGAAGCTTGATCTTGCCACGGGCAAGATCACAGCTGTTGAGGCGCTGATCCGTTGGATCAGCCCAACACGTGGGTTTGTACCGCCGGACGATTTTATCCCCATGGCGGAACGAACCGGTGATGTGAGGCATGTCACGGAATGGGGGCTGAAAACTGCAGTTGAGCAGGCAGCCGTCTGGCGCAAAGGCGGGCTCAATCTTGCCGTTGCCATCAATCTTTCCTCAAGTGATTTGATGAATCAGGCACTGCCGAGTCAGATATTGGTTCTGCTGAAGGAACATGACCTGCCACCTGAACTTCTGAAGCTGGAGGTGACAGAGAGCGCGGTGATGAATGATATGAACAGGGCGCTTGAAGTCTTGAATATGCTGAGCGCGATGGGGTTGTCGCTTTCCATTGACGATTATGGGACAGGATATTCCTCCCTGAGTTATATCAAGCGGCTGCCCGTTAGCGAAATCAAGATCGACAAATCCTTTGTGCTCAATCTGGCAAAAAGTGACGAGGATAATATCCTCGTGCGCTCCACTATTGAGCTTGGGCACAACTTGGGCCTTTCGGTTACGGCTGAAGGCGTTGAGGACGAGGAATCGGTCGAGAAGTTGCGGCAGTATGGTTGCGACGTGCTACAGGGGTATCATATCGCGAGACCACTGCCTGTCGCCGAACTTGAAGCCTTCCTGCAAGAGAGTGAGTATGGCCCCGGCAAATAACAGGTGTGGTAGCTGGTTTGCCGGATTGATTTTAGCCGGCATGCTTGGACCCGTGGCGATTGCTGATGGGCTTCCTTCTCTTGATATTGATATACTTACCGATGTGCGGCTCACGAGCGTGGCAGGGGAACAGACTTGGTTTGACGGCTGGCAGGGTAAGCTGCGTTTTGGTGGAGATTGGAGCGGCGACAGGCAAACAAAGCTATGGCTTTCCAATGTATCAATCGTGGCAAAATCCGAGATCACATGGGATCTGCACGCATTTGTGCATGCCAAATATGATCCGGAACAGGACAAACCTCTCGATCTGGCGGAAGCCTTCCTCAAGTATAAGCCTGCGCCAACGTCGAACCTGCGGTATGAATTTAAAGCGGGGCTTTATTTCCCTCATATATCCCGTGAAAATACAGGCCTGGCCTGGACAAGCCCTTACACAATCACGCCTTCTGCCATCAACAGCTGGATAGGCGAAGAAGTGCGGGTTTTGGGTGCTGAAGCCAAAGCGACTTTGAAGATGGAGCGCTCGAGCCTGGCGCTTACAGGTGGTGTGTTCGGGTTCAATGATCCCGCCGGCACCCTGCTGGCTTTCAGGGGCTGGGCGCTTGGGGACTATGTTGTGGGGGCCTTCTCCCAACTATCGCTACCCTCATTGAATTCGATCGGGGCTGGTTCCAGCTTTCTGCCAAAACAACCGGAATGGGTAAATCCGGTACGGGAGATAGACAACCGTGTTGGCTTCTATGGCGCGCTGGACTGGCAATATGCGGGCAAGGTGAAAGCTGGCGCTTTCTATTATGACAATCGCGGTGATCCTGAAGTGCTTCGCCACAAACAATATGCGTGGGATACCCGTTTCTGGAACTTTTATGTTGAGGTTGATGGTCCTGCGGGCATTGAGCTTGTTTCACAATATTTGCGTGGCAGAACCGAAATGGGGTTCCTGAAATATGGAGGTACACTTCGCTCAGTGGATGTGAATTATGCGTCTGGTTTCGTTCTGGCCAGTCGCAAGTTTGATGATTTCCGGGTGAGCGTTAGGCGGGACTGGTTCGATGTAGACGACAATAGTTTTCTCGTGGAAGATAATAACGAGGAAGTGGGGTCAGCATGGACAGCAGCTGTCTCTTATGATTTTGGAAGAAAAGACAAAATCATTGCCGAGATTTTGCGGGTTCGTAGCGAACGCCCCGCACGAGTTGACCAATGGGATGATCCGTTTCAGGCGCAAACACTTCTGCAACTGAGCTATCGCCACAGGTTTTAGCCGGGAGTGTCCGTCAACAGTTCCCGGACTGCTACTGCCTTGATAAGCGCAATCAGCTTCATGCCCGGCTTGATACCCAGTTCGTGAAAGGATTTATCTGTGATGCGGCACTGGAGGCTGGCACCATTCTCTTCAATGGCCAGCTCAACGTGTTGACCCGATCCTCTTCGGCTCGCGGATATAACCGTGCAGGGGAGCTGGTTAAGAATACTGATCCCTGGCGGTGGGCTGAGGGCCAAAGCAACATCCTGTGCCAGAATGCGAAGCCTCAACCGCGCGCCTTCAGGTTCATTTTCGTCAGGAAGATAGAATAAGGTATTTCTTAGCTTTGTCTCAAGAACGCCCTCGTTGCGGCCTGTAACCAATACTTCCACAACGCTGCCTGCATCATCATAGTGCATGATTTTCGCTGTTTCGGGGGCGGCCATTACATCTTCCATGCGTCCATGAGTGACAAGCCTGCCTTTATCCATCAACACAGCATAGTCAGCGGTATTCAGCATTTCCTCAATCTGATGGGTAATCAACAAGACGGGGATGCCAGTGGCTCGGGCCGTTTTGCGGATCATTGCCATCATGGCCTTGCGCCGCTTGGGGTCCAGGCCGTTCATTGGCTCGTCCAATATCAATAGTTTGGAACCGCTGGCAAGCGCCCGCACAATGGCTATACGGCGTGCTTCCCCGCCTGACAGGGTATGGGGCATCCGAGGCATCAGGTCCGAGATGCCTGCGTCTTGTGCATACTGGCCGACCTGATCCGGTGAACAGCGTGCACTGAACCGGATATTTGCCGCGACACTCATGTGTGGGAACAGCGAGGGTTCCTGAGGGACATAACCGATATATCGGCTTTCGGGCTTGAGATTTGTTGTCTTGGCGCTGTCGAAAACGGTTTGGCAGTCTATCTCAATATGCCCTGCGTTGGGGAGGTCCAACCCTGCGATCAATCGGGCCAATGTGGTCTTTCCCGCACCCGATGGGCCGATTAAGGCTGTAACACCATCAGCCAGCAAGAAGGAGGCTTCCCCCGTTCTGTCCTCGTTGTCCCATTGCACGTTGATGCTGGTTTCGCCCGTCATTAGCCGAAGCCCCGCCTGTTGCGGGCCTTACGGGCAAGCCACTCAGATGCGATCAGGCTAAAGACTGCAGGAAACAGGCACAATAGGGCCAGGCGCGCCGCAACCAATTCCCCTCCCGGGGTTTGAGCGGCAGAGTAAAGCGCCAGCGGAAGGGTTTGGGTAACGCCCGGGATGTTGGCTGCAAACGTGATGGTTGCGCCGAATTCACCAATAGCTCGGGCAAATCCAAGTGCGGTACCCGAAAGGATACCAGGCAGGGCAAGCGGCAGGCTGATGCGCCAGAAACGCTTGAAAGCTGATGCGCCAAGGGTGGCTGCCACTTCCCGATACACATGGGGTTCCGCTTCAAAGGAGAGCCGCATGCTACGGATCATCAAGGGCAGGGCCATCAGGCCACTGGCGATTGCCGCCCCTTGCCACTTGAAAGCAGGGTTAAGCCCAATAGTTTGAAGCCATGCCCCGAAACTGGTTGAGGGGGCGAGGGTAACCAGAAGCAAATATCCTACAACAACAGGCGGAACCACCAGCGGAATATGGATTAGCGCCTCGACAATCATTTTTCCGGGGAATTGATTGCGGGCCATGCCATAGGCCGCCGCGATGGCAATGGGAAGCGAAACCACGGTCGCCCACAGCGCAACTTTGATGCTTAACAGCAGTGCTTCCATCTCAGCGGGTGTGAACACATTGGCCTCATGTGGTTGTTTTATCGCATTCTTTGGCTGACTTTACGGGTGCGCGTGCCAATAATCAATAGAACCAATAGGTTAACGGCAAGGCCCCAAAGCCCCGCGTGAATGCCAGCGAGATGTGCAGGGCCTAGGTCAAGGATAGGCAATAGTTTGAGTAAAAGCGCACAGGCGCAGCCTGCGGCAAGCCCCCATAAGGTGCCTTTGGATTCAATCCAGCTGCTCCTGGTTCCCAGAATAACAGCGGGCGCGATTTGTATGAGAAATTCGAATTTGAAGATCAGGAGCGTCCAGATGCTTTGGGGCAGCAGGATTGCGAGAACGGCCATAACAATCATCAGCGTGAGTGACGTATATCGGCTGATCTTGAACAAAGCCTCCGGCTCAATGTCTTTTTGGGATTTTTCCACCATGTCCTTGGTGACGATCGAACCCAGCGTCAGCATGGCGGAATCGATGGTGGACATGATCGCTGCCACGGCTGCCCCAAGATATAGGATTAAAAGCCATGACAGAGAGGGATACTGGCCGGTTATATGGTTCACGGCATAGATGACCACATTTTCAGTTTGCCCGTCAGGCAGGTCTGGCAACCATTCGGCCACGCTGATGCCGACCAGGATCATCGGCAGGGTGGTCAGAACCGGCATAAGCAGAAGAGGGGCGTATGACCGCTTTAGCGTTGTTTCGTCTTTGGCAATATAGATGCGCTGGATAGCCTGCGGATATACTGCAGCTCCGAGGGCAATCAGGATCACGATGCTGAAGAAATTGATCGCATCCATGTCATCCCTGAAATAGCTGGCCAATTCTCGAACAAGAACCTCGGGGTTGGTGATGCTGTCGGGCCCGTTCATCATGAAAACGGCGCCAAATAGCAGGAGGCAGCCGAGAAATAGCAGGCTGCCCTGCAGCATGTCTGTCCAGATCACGCCACGAAGCCCGCCAAGGCTTTCATAAATGGCCATGACGACGGCAAGGATCATGATCCCCGCAGCAAAGGAAATGGCTCCGCCGCTTGCGGTTTCCAGTAACAGGCCTACCGCTTTGAAATTGCCGAGCGCATAGGTCATGAGCGTAAAAATTGCGATCAGGTTGACCGCGATAAGCAGGGGTTTGCTATCAAATCGCCAGCTGATGAAATCACCAAGCGAGACAAACTCATGTTTCTTGGCCAGCCGGTTCAAGTGCGGCGCATAAGTAAAATAAACAAGCACCACAGCGGTGATGGCCACAACAACGCTCAGGCCGATAAACCCGCCCCGGTAGGCCGCGCCGGGGATGGCGAACAGAGTGTTGCCGCTATATTGCGTGGCATATAGGGTGAAGAACATGGCGGTGGTGCCAACGGAACCACCCGCCAGGTAATAGTCGTTTAGGCTGCTGCTTTGGCGTGCTTTATTGGCCCACCAGCCGATCAGGAGGAGCGAGAGCAGATACCCGAAAATGGCGATTATGCCGGAGGTATCGAGAATGCCCTCGCTCATGAAAGCTAGAGACCCAGGTGGCTGGCGTAGCGGGCAAGGCCTGCTTCAAGGTCTGCGATCAGGTCGTCTGCGTCTTCAAGTCCAATGTGAAGGCGGAGAAGAGGGCCTGGCGCTGACCAGTTGGAGACACTTCGGGCACCTGTCGGGTCACTTGGCAGGATCAGGCTTTCATAGCCGCCCCAACTGAAGCCCATTTTGAAAAGCTCCATATCGTCAACGATATGGGCCGTATCTTCGTAGGTGCCTGTTTTCAGCACAATGGAGAACAGGCCAGTGGAGCCAGCAAAATCCCGTTCCCAGATTGCATGGCCGGGACATTCCTCAAAGGCAGGGTGCAGCACTTGATCAACAAGCGGATGTTCTTTCAGCCATGCCGCTACCTTCAGGGCATTTTCCTCATGGGTTTTGAGGCGTACACCTAGGGTGCGGATGCCGCGAAGCACAAGGGCTGCGTCGTCTGCCGACACTGTCTGACCAAGGCCATAGGCCGTACGGCGAAGCTTCGTGAAGGTTTGTTCATTTGCGGTCGCCGTACCCATCATCACGTCGGAATGGCCGCCCAGATACTTTGTGGCGGCATTGATTGAGATATCAGCACCCAACGCGATAGGGTTAAGGAAAAGCGGTGTTGCCCAGGTATTGTCTGTAATGACCGCTATGCTGCGTGCCTTGGCTGCACCAATAATGGCAGGCAGGTCCTGCACTTCAAACGTCAGGGACCCGGGGCTCTCTGTGAACACCAGGCGGGTGTTTTCCTTGAAAAGCGCTTCAACGCCCGCGCCAATCATTGGGTCATAATAGGTGGTTTCCACACCCATCATCTTTAGGATGCCGTTCGCAAACGAACGCGTTGGATCGTAGGCGCTATCGGTGATCAGAATGTGATCGCCCGCGCGAACAAGCGATAAAATCGCAGCGGTAATGGCTGCCACACCGGACGGAAACAGCATAGTACCGGCGCCCTTTTCCAGTTCTGTCACGGCATCTTCAAGGGACCACTGGGTTGGCGTGCCCTTGCGGCCATAAAACAGATGGCGCGCTGCCGGGTCTGCCACACGCTCGCGATATTCGGCATATGTATCAAAAAGGCAGGTCGATGCCCGGTAAACCGGCGGATTTACAATGCCATGGGTCCATTCCTTGCGGCGCCCGGTGGTTGTGAGGATCGTTTCGGTTTTCTTTTTGCTGGTCATACGCTTGATGCAGGCCCCGTCTCAATTGGCAGGGCTGGATCGGCGCCCCACTCAGTCCATGACCCGTCATAAACGGAGACGTCGCGTTTGCCAAGGGTATGCAGCGCCATCTTGAGGACACAGGCAGTAACGCCTGAGCCGCAGGAGGTGACAATCGGTTTCGAAAGATCGACACCTGCGCTCTCGAATACAGCACGGATTTCATCGGCCGGTTTCAGGGTGTGATCGGGGGCATAGAGGGTGGAAAAGGGCACATTAAGGGCATAGGGAATGTGCCCTGACCTAAGTCCCTTGCGGGGTTCTGGTTCTGTCCCTTCAAACCGAGCCTTTGAACGCGCATCCACAACCTGTTCGGCGCGGGACTTGAGGTTCATATAGAGATCATCCTGGCAGCGAAGGCGTTCGGGCACGAGAGATGCTTTGAAATCACCCGCTGCGCGCACAGTTTTCTCTGCCGTCACAGGCCGGCCTTCGGCAAGCCATTTCTGCAGGCCGCCATCAAGGACATAGACATTTTCATGGCCCATCATGCGGAAGTTCCACCAAACACGGGCAGCAGAGCGCACAGCGCTGTTATCATACACCACAATGGTATCCCTATTCGAGATGCCGAGTTTGCGAACGGCTGCTTCAAATTCGTCGGCGCGCATCATCATGTGGGGCAGGTGCGCGGCTACCTTGGTGTTGGCGTCGATATCAAAATAGATCGCGCCTGCGATGTGAGTGGCTTCATATTCGGCCTTTGCATCGCGTTTTTCAGCAGGCATATGCCAGGAGGCATCTACGGGCACGATGGTGGCATCCATGGGAACTGTGGTTCCGTCGCCAAGCCTTGACGCAAGCCAGTCGGTGGTAACAAGTGGGAATCCGGTCATCAAGGGCCCTTTTCCTTAAACTCAAACCTTTGCTGCAGCACGAGCGCTGCCTGCGCGCAGCGTACGCGGGGCAGGGTTGCAGTACAATCAAGCATTTGTCGGAGCAGCTATGTGAATGCCGCATGGCTGCGGTGGGTAAAACTGCAATTTGCATCACTATTGGACGCAAAATGCGTCAAAAATTGATGCTAATTGCAACATGTGTGCCGCTCTGACGACGCAAATTGCGGGGAGTCTGTTGATTTATTTAAATTAAAACAATGACTTGTATAAATTTCTCTTGGTTGGACCGTCTCTTGCGGAAAGAGAAGAGATAACTGGAGGGCAGACAATGCGGTTTATTTCGATTTTGATGATTTTAGGAGGTCTGTTGGTTGCTGCCGCCGAACCGGCGGAGGCCAGACCACCTTTTTTTATTCGATATGTTGATGTGAAGAGTGATCAGCACGCGCAGGATATTTTGGTGGCTGATCTGGTGAACCCCAGAAGTTCATCAGTGCTTCTGAAAGCTTATATCAGGGTGAATGATCCAGTGGGCCAGACCAATATTCAGTTGCCAAACGTGCTCCTTGGCCCCGCGTCCCGCCGGTCAATCAAAGTGAATGCATCAGATTTGCCTGAAATCTCCAAGAAGGTTTCTTGCGAGTTGATAATTGAGCAACAGCCCGTGTTTTTTACGGGGAAGGACGAGCACTCTTTGCCGGAGCAAATGACTATAACCAGCTATATTGTGCCATTCTCTGCAGCGCCTGAGCAGGGGACCTACACGTTGCTTGCCGGTAAGGCGCAGCGTACCGTTTCAATAGTGTCTGCGGAATAGCCTATAAATATTGGCAGAAAGACAAAAAAAGGCGCGGTACTCTGCGCCTTTTAATGTGTACCCGATGATCCTAAGGGGGGAGGGGATGATGGGGTACCTGCTTGGAAAGAGGGGGTACTCGGAACTCTTAATTCACCACATGGCGACTTGCGAAATCACCACCCGAACTGGCTGTAAACAGCCTGCTTAGAAGCGGGTGATCAAACTCTTCAGTCTGGTTACATTCCACCAGATTATCTTCCGCCACATAGGTTGTGTGGGTCTCGCCGTCCACAAGGACGTGATACCAGGGGCGGTCTTTCGGCGGATGTGAGCTAGCCATGATGTCATACCATTCAGGAGACTGGCTATACACAGCATCCACATCGAAGATGAGACCGCGATAGCCGAAGCGGCGATGGATAACCACCGTACCCGGCGCAAAGCGTGCTCTGCAGATTTTTTGTGCCATTGTTCTTCTCCTATTCGCGTCAGCCTCGCGTAAATTACAAAATGCCTGAGGTTGACTGGGCCACTTCTTGGCCCGTTACAACCACCATATCAGGGTCAAATTAACAAAAGCTGAACTAATCATTCAAAATTGTTAAGTTTTTAGTAATTATATTTCAAAGGTTAACGCAGTTGCGGCCGAAACCTTAACGGGTGTCGGTTGGGCACATAAAAGGTTAACAAGCCCGGAGGGGCTAAATTCTTTGACAATCGGCGCCTGCGTACGCATAGAAAGGCGCATGTATATGGGGGTGTTTCACCCTCGACTGTTTTGGCCTTATTATAGGGTTCGGCCTTAAAGGATATGTGGGATGACAAAAGAGATTTATCAAGGGCTGGAACAGCTGGGTAGCAAATCGGATGCGCCGCAAAGCCCGGAAGAAGCGGTGTTGGAATATGTGAAGAACCCGCGCCCCAACAGCGATTATTGCGTGCGCTTCACCTGCCCTGAGTTTACAAGCCTGTGCCCCGTGACGGGCCAACCTGATTTCGCGCATCTGGTGCTGGATTATGTGCCGGGCGATAGTTTGGTGGAAAGCAAAAGCCTGAAGCTGTTTTTGCAAAGTTTCCGCAATCACGCCGCCTTCCATGAGGATTGCACGGTCGGTATCGCCGAGCGGCTGGTTGAGGAAATGAAGCCCAAGTGGCTTCGGTTCGGTGGCTATTGGTATCCGCGCGGCGGTATCCCCATCGATGTGTTCTACCAAACCGGCGAAGCACCCAGGGGCGTGTGGATTCCGGAACAGGACGTTCCCAACTACCGCGGTCGGGGATAGGGCGTGCGTAGTCTGGTTTGGGGCATAATGTTTTTTACATTGGCATCTTTGGTATGCGAGAGGGGTAATGCTGTTGAGGGAGAACAGTGGTGGCCCAACCGAGAACAAATCGCGGCTTTGGAAAAGGCCGTAGCTCTGCCTGAGCGAGCATTGCCGATAGACCGCTACGCTAAGTATTACACGGGGTATATTTACGAAGGACGCAAAAGAGTACTGGCGAGGTACGTTGCCTTCACCAGTGAGGCTCGGAAGGCTGGCGAGATATATATTGTGGACCTAGATCACTTACCGATGATCTTTGACGGTGGATGCGGCGTTGTTACGCTGGACTTTGATTTCGAAAGCGGTCAATTAACATCTGTATTTTGCAACGGTTTGGCCTAGCTGCTCTCTTGGAATTAGGAAGTTTCATGCATCTTTGTTATCTTTCCAGCCGGGTCACGCTGCCCGGATCGCCCACGCGCCGGGTTGATGCCTTCGAGCATGACCAGATGATGGAATGCCTGCGTGCAGCTTTCGAGGCACAGGGCGGGCGTGTGAGCGACGTGGCGTGGGATGACAGGGATGCAGACTGGGCGCAGTATGATGCCGTGATGATCGGCACGGCGTGGGATTATCAGGACCGGCTGGACGAATTCCTGAATGTGCTGGACGAGATTGGCGGCAAGACGCGCCTCTATAACTCCAAAGCGCTTGTCGACTGGAATGGCCACAAGGGCTATCTGCGAGATCTGGGCGCGCGCGGTGTGCGGCTTATCCCCACTAAATGGGTGGATTCTGCGACGCCGGAGGTTGTGACAGCCGCCTTTGATGAGTTTGGTACTGACGAACTTGTGCTGAAGCGCCAGGTAGGCGCAGGCGGTGATGGCCAGCATAAGCTGAAGCGGGGTGATGCGATCCCCGCCATGCCGCACCCCATGAAAATCCAGCCTTTCATGGAAAATATCCTGAAGGAAGGCGAGATCAGCTTTATCTTCATTGGTGGTGCCTTCAGCCACGCGCTTCTTAAAACCGCCGCCGAGGGCGAATATCGCATCCAGAGCTGTTATGGCGGCAAGGAAGCTGTGATCACGCCTTCCGCTGCCGATATTGCCGCTGCGCAGGCCGCAGTAGCAGCGCTGGATGAAGAACCGCTTTATGCCCGCGTTGATATGTTGCGCGCCGATGATGGTGGCCTGATGCTGATGGAGCTGGAGCTGATTGAACCCTTCCTATATCCGCTGCAGGGTCCAGAGTTGGGAATGCGTATCTATCAGGCGATTGCCAAACAGTCCTGACAGTCTTTGTCAGCAGGGGCAGGGCAAACCGGTTGAACCGAGAGAAAAAAGAGGTTCAAACAATGCCAGAAGAAAATTCAATAGTTGAAATTGTCGTTTACCGGATCAAGGCAGACGCGCGCGAAGCTTATGTATCTGAGGCGCTGGAGCGCTTTCGAAAGCTGGTGATGTCGTTCGATGGCTTTATCCGTTACGACGTGTTTGAAGGTTGTCGCGACAAGAATGAATTTGTCGATTTCGTGCAGTGGGAAAGCCTTGAACAGGCTGAAGCGGCCGCCAAAGCTGTGAAGCAATTGCAGCAGGCGCCTGAATATGCAAACTATCTTACAGCCTTTGAAAAGCTGGATATCTTTACCCATGTAAGAAAGATACGTAGCTGGGCCTGAAACACGGGGAGGGATGCATGACAGACGACAATCAGGCAGATACAGGCGGTGAGCCGGAAAAGCCGAAATATGATGCGAAATATATAGCTGTAGGTGTCGCCGTTGGTGTGGCTGTGGGCGTAGCAACAGGCAACCTGGCCATTTGGATCGCCGTGGGTGTGGCGGTTGGTGTTGGGCTTAGCCGGTCGCGTGCGGGCAAGGGCTGAGGCCGCTTGATTGAGCCGGTAGTGACTTCAGCTTAAGGGGATAGCTAGCGATGGCTGATGAACTGGATGTATGCGAAGATGAAACGGCCCCCAAGGGAAAGAGGGGCACGAAATCCATTGGCCTCGGCCTGGCTTTTGGTGTGATCCTTGGCGTTGCCATGGGCAATGTGGCTATTGGTATACTGCTTGGGCTGGTGTTTGGGGCTGGAGCCAGCCGTGTGGGCACAGGCAAGGATTGATCAGGGAATGTCGATAAATTTGTGGGTTTGCAGGCTTAGCCGCCAGCGGGGGTGGGCCTTGCAATAATCCACAGCTTTCACTGTGTTTTCAGCCTGCACGTCGCAGTCCATCGGTTGAAGGAAGAAATGGTCAAAATCCAGATGTTCGAACTGCGCAGGCTCGCCGCCTGCCTGTGGGTATACAAGCTTCAGTTCCTGGCCCTTGGTCACGATCATCTCTGATCCGATCTTGGGGCTGATGCAAAGCCAGTCGATGCCTTCAGGCGGCATCACCGTGCCATTGCTTTCGACGGCAATCTCAAACCCAGCTTCATGGAAGGCCTTAACGGCAGCGTCATCCAGTTGCAGAAGCGGTTCGCCGCCCGTGCACACCACAAGGGGCTTGCCGCCAGCGTCACCCGCCCACAGGGCTTTAACTGCTGCCGCCAGTTCCTCGGCTGTTTTGAATTTGCCACCATTTTCGCCGTCTGTGCCCACGAAATCTGTATCACAGAACTGGCAGATGGCCTTCGCGCGGTCCCGCTCAAGCCCGGTCCATAGATTGCAGCCCGCAAAGCGGCAGAACACGGCGGGGCGTCCGGCTTGCCCGCCTTCGCCCTGCAGTGTGTAAAACATCTCTTTGACCGTATAGACCAACTTATTGCTCCTGATAGCGTGTCGGGTCAGCCAACTCAGCTTCCCTGAAACCCTTTTTTCGTAACAAGCAACTATCGCAGTGGCCACACGCACGGCCTTCGGTGTCAGGGTCATAACAGCTAATGGTCAGGCCATAGTCTACGCCCAATTTGGTGCCTACGGCCGCGATCTCGGCCTTGGTCATATCCAGAAGCGGGGTCTGGATACGGATACGCTCGGCTTCTGTCACACCCACCTTGGTGCCAAGGTTCGCGGTTTCCTCATAAGATTTGATGAATTCAGGGCGGCAATCCGGATAGCCGGAATAATCAAGCGCATTCACGCCAATGAAGATATCTTTGGCACCGACAACTTCGGCGTAGGCAAGCGCGAACGACAGGAAGATGGTGTTACGTGCAGGCACATAGGTAACCGGAATATCGGCTTCCATTTCGCCTTCGTCGCGGTCTTTTGGTACATCGATATCAGCGGTGAGCGCGCTGCCGCCAAAAAGCGTCAGGTCAATCACTGCGGTTTTATGTTCTGCCACGCCGAGGTGGTTTGCGATGCGGTCTGCTGCCTCAAGCTCCACACTGTGGCGCTGGCCATAGCGGAACGACAGGGCATATACCTCGTATCCCTGGTCTTGGGCGATCGCGACACATGTCGCGCTATCAAGCCCGCCAGAGAGAAGCACCACTGCTTTTTTCTTATTGCTCATGTCTAACTCATATAAATCAAAAACCGCCCGGCGTATAACACCGGGCGGCCTGTTTGATAAGAAAAACCTTTATACGCCTTAGTCGACAGGCTCTGCTTTGAAGGTTTCTTCATCCAGTTCGCCTTCCCATTTGGCAACAGCAGTGGAAACCGTGAGGTCACCAGACACATTCACGACCGTGCGGATCATGTCCAGCGGGCGATCAAACGGGAAGATGAAGCCAACGATGATGGCTGTTTGCGCGCCATCAATGTTGAGCACGTCCATAACGGCTGCCAGCATGAAGAGGGAGGCCGATGGCACCGCCGCCACGCCGATAGAGGCAATGGTTGCGGCAAAGGCGATCAGGGCATATTCGGCGAGGCCCATCGGCACACCAAATACCTGCGCTGCAAACACCGCCAGAATACCCACATAAAGCGCTGAGCCGTCCATATTGATGGTGGCACCAAGGGGCAGAACCGAAGACGCCACCGTTTTGCTCACACCCAGGTTTTCCTCGGCCACCGTCATGGTCATTGGAAGCGATCCGGAGGAAGAGGATGTGGAGAAGGCCACCAATTGCGCACCTGTGATGCCCTTGAAGAACCTGACAGGCGGCAGTTTGAGCATGAACTTCATGATGGCGCCATAGGTAAAGATCACCTGAATGAGGCAGGCGCTCATGAAACAGATCACAAGCGGCAGCACATCAAGAAGCTTGCTGATACCGCCAGTGCCGACAACACCAGAGATCAGCGAGAACACGCCAAATGGGGCCACTTCCATCACCATATGGGTGATCTTCAGCATGACATCAGAGCCGGATTCGAACACTTTGCCAACAGCTTTGCCTTTTTCGCCAGCAACCAGAATGCCCGCGCCCAGGATCAGGGCGAAGAAGATAATCGCCAACATGTTGGCTTCGGTCAGCGCCTGAACCGGATTGGTCGGGATGATGCTGAGCAGTCGTTCCTCAAGGGTCATAGTGCTTTGGGGCAGTGTGCTTGCTGTTGTTCCCGCAAGGTCAACACCTACGCCTGGCTGGATTATCGCCGCAAAGGTAAGGCCGATGGTGATGGCAAACAGCGTGGTACCCATATAGAGCGCCATCGTTTTGATGCCCAGCGACCCTAGTTTTTTAGGGTCACCCATCGCCACAACACCCGCTACCAATGTGATAAATACCAGCGGCACCACAATCATGCGGATCAGGCGAATGAACAGGGTGCCGATCCAGTCAATGCTTGTGGCCGCTTCGCCGGCGACCGCGCCAAAGATGATGCCCAGCACCAGCATTGCCATAATCCGCTTCCACAGCGTGATCTCAAACCATTTGGAAATCATTGTTTGTCCCTCTCCCCAAGACAATGAATGACGCACGGGTTCCGTGCGTAATGTGTCAGTGTGTTATTTGACGTCTAGGGTTAAGCGATTTGGGAATGAAGGCAAGGATATTCCTGAAATTATTCCAATATTCCGAAAACGTGATTGGCCCTGGGGCAGGCTGTCTTATGCCTAAAATTGTTTCCGTTCATAGACTATTTAACTTGGCGTGATACAGTCAGTGTATTCAGCAGCGGGCTGGGGATCAGGCATGAGGCAGAAAAAGACGCTTTTGCGTATGGCGGTGGCGGCGGGGCTTTTGGGCTCTGTGACGTCACATGCGGCCTGGGCCTGTATAACGCCCGCTGAGGTGAAGGCGGATCAAGTTCGCTATCTTGATATGCAGCTTCGCGTGGTTGCGCTTCGGTGCCGGCAGGTCAATCCCCGTATCAGCGATCTTTATAATGCCTTTGTACACAAGCACCGCGCAGCCCTGCAGGCCAGCCGTAAGCCCGTGGAAGGGTATCTGTCACGCCTTACGGACATGTCCATGGATAGCTATGTCACCAAAACCGCCAATCATATATCGCACCACAGTATGAAGTCGGCCAATTTTTGCGCGCTTGGTGCGGCTGTAGCCAGGCTTGCGGCAACAGAAGATGATCCCCTGGTGCTTTTGGATTTGTTGCCTGTTTCCTATGACCTGAAACATCCTGTTTGCAGGCGGTCACCTGATATTGATCCTGTTACTGCGGACGCTGGATATACCCAGGCCGAAAGCATCCAGCCCTGATCTTGCCATAAAAAAAAGGCCGCCCGGATGAGCGGCCTTTCCTGATTTCTGGTGCCAGAGTTACCGGCTGAGAACGATTTCCGCCCGGCGGTTCTGCGCTTCACGTACGCCGTCACCTGTAGCGACAAGCGGCGAGCCTTCGCCTCTCGCGCGAGTGATGATGGCATTTGCGCGTACGCCCTCAGCCATCAGGGCTGCGCGAACTGCTGCCGCGCGACGTTCCGCTAGCTTCATATTGTAGGATTCTGCGCCTGCGCGGTCAGTGTGACCAGTTGTCATGATGCGAACGGCGCCATGCTCTTTGAAGGCCTTTGCCGCATCGCGGATGATAGCCGCGGCGGCTGGCGTGATGTCGGCTTTGTCGAAATCAAAGAACACCATGAACGGGCCAGGCAGTGCCACTGGCTTTGGTTCTGGCTTCTCTTCCACAACTTGAGGCGTTTCAACACGCGCTGGCGTTGGCTCCGCAACCGGGGCAGGGGCCACGCGCACTGGCTCAGCCACTGGTGCAGGTTTGTCTGCTTCACCAAAACGCCAGCTCAGGCGTACGAACGCCTCATTGTGGCGTGACTTGTATTTGCTTGTGCCTGCGATTGTCGCCAGTTCATCTGAGAATGTACGGAAGTGGCGCACACCAATTGCGGCTTCCAGGCCACCCTTGATTGGTTTCACAAGCTGGATCATTGCCTGACCCGCGCCTGACCAGGTGCCGTCATTCACAAGTGTCGTGCCACCGGCTTTGAGGCCATTGACTTCAAGATCGGCAAGGCCCAGACCCATGCCGACGAGGGCTTTCCATTCGCCCATTTCGGCAAACTGGTACCAGGCATTAACCATGAGCGCAGAGGATTTCTGGCTGCCATCAGCATTATAGTAAATATTATCGAGCCCCGCGGCGGAGCCATTTGCAAAATCAACACTTTCATAGGAATTGGTGCGGATCGCATATTCTGCTTCAAGCCGCCACTTGTCGAACGCGCGACCGACATACAGGCCACCCATGAGGCCCATTTTCTTCTCGTCGCCAAGGCGAAGGCCACTGTTTGGGCTGTTTGAGAAACGCTGGTCAGTCGCCTTGGTGGCGCCTAGTTCAAAACCTGCATAATAGTGATCGTCTGCCATTACAGCTGACGAGCTGACGCCGATAAGCAGCGTGGCAATGATTTTGCGCATGGTAAAATTCCCTTGGAGCATTGTGATCATTGATCTTTTCATTACTGCCGGACTTAGCAGGAATTAGGGCAGAAACAAGCTGATTTTATGCTCGCAAGGAGTGTTATTTCCGGGTTTCCGGGCGTGTTGTGGCAATTTGGTCGCAACCTTGCCGGCTTCCTTGGGGCCCTTGCGTGCCCTTTAGTGGGATTGATGCAGCTCATCGCCTTGGTCGGGCGTGTTTACATTGGCTGGTGCCTGCCACATTGCTGGCTTTCCAACTGCGCGTTTTGCTGACCTTGAAGAATAATGCTTTTTCGCGACCTTCAGGAAACGAGGAGCCAGCTCTTCGGAAACTTGAGCGCCCCGCAATAGGTCTACAAAAAGCTTCTGGTTGGTAAGGTTAAATGCTTCTCTGACTGAAATGAGCGTTTTCCCGGTGCGAAGGGCCAGCGCGCTCTCAAGAAAGCCAACGGCTCCTCTTTCCGCCACTGCGAGGATCAGGCCATCAGTCAGTTTGCCTTCAGACTTGAGGTTGATCACCTGCGCATGCATCTGCGCAGGGCTGGCGTGCCGAAGCTGTTTCCACAGAGCCGTGTGGGCACTGTTGTCAGTGAGTTCCTGGGCTAGCGAAGTATCCAGATTATACCGCGTTACCAGTTGCGCGCGCGCTGTGCTGCTGATTTTTCCAATGATCGAAGCAACGACGCTGGCAGGCAAGTCGGCGCGTGTGGCGAGAGTTTCCATCACCACAGTGCTATTCTCATGTATTTCTACCAAGGTTGTCGCACATGATGGTGTCAGTGTGATGCCCGCATTCTTCGCAATTGCCACAGCACTTCTTTCACCGCCATGAAAGGCAATTTCGCGTGCGGTCTGCGGGCCGAGGTCTGTTCTTACAGCCAGTGCAAGGTGGGCATTGTCGCTAAGAAGGGGGACAAGTTCGGCCGCCCACGCGTCAGAAAGAGCAGGTGTTACGCGCAGGAATGGCACCGCTATTTCATCGACATCACAAGCGATCTTACAAGCCACAAGCTTGGGCAGCTTGCGGCAGTGCCGTAATTCAAAGGCCAGTGCTTCACGCACCTGTTGGCACCAGTCGTTTACCAGTGATTCTGCAATACGGAGAGCATCTTCGCGTGCGGCCTCATCCAGTTTTCGCACGCTCAACTCCTGCCCGACTTCGTGAGCGATAGCGACCCGTTTTGTAACGGAATAACTGGAGATGTTTTCTGACCGGGCGGATGTCATGGTGTTGGCTCGCGTTTGAAAGTGATGTTTCACCTTCTTTGATGTCTCGATGAGACTAGCAAATATCCCCGGTAGGCGAACCTATAATTACTTTAGGGCGAGTTGGTTGGCACAATGTCTATTGCCTCAGAATCATAGAAAAAGCCCGGAAGAAAAACTTCCGGGCTTTCGCAAAATTGGCTCCCCAGGGCGGATTCGAACCACCGGCCAAGCGGTTAACAGCCGCTTGCTCTACCACTGAGCTACTGGGGATCATGGTAGATGCCGCGCCGTGCAGAGGGTTGCTCTGTCGCCGCGATGGGTGCCTTTATACTCAAAATTTTTAGCCTGCCAAGCCCTAATTTATATTTTTGACATATTCCGGATATTTTCCTGTGTAAACCGCTGACTTCTGCGGTTTGTCATTGCAGAGAATAAGTGAAAACCCACAGCCCCCTATAGGTGAAGGGCCGGATAATCGGGTGTTGCCTTGTGATGCGGTTAGCGTTCGACTCTTTCACCAAGAAGTCGCAGGCAGATGGCATCGGGCATTTCGTCTTCCCTGTAGGGTGCTTCCTGTTGAGGGGTGTTTTCTGGAATCAACAGATACAGTTGGCCTTCCTTGCTTTCGCAGGTGGCACCCTGTGTTTGCGGTCTTTGCTGTTGTGGGTGACGCGGCTTTCCCGGAAACAGATCAGGCAGGTGTTTTTGGGGAAATTCTCCCGAAGGCAGTGCCCTCTCAAGAAATGGCAGCTTCAAGTCGTCATGTGAGGAACTTGGAACGATGGTCCCCGGTGTCAATAAAGTAGGCGACACCAGCAGGGGCAGGGCAAATTCGATCAGCATCTTGGCTTCCCCTTAATCTGCGAGCACGAAAGTATGCGAGCCTGCAGTGTAGGGGCAGAAAGCTGAACGAGGGCTGAATGCTATGTGGAGCAAGAGGTGATGCAAAGAAAAAGGGCCTGGCTGAATGTAGCCAAGCCCTAAAATTCTTGGAGGCGCGAACCGGAATCGAACCGGTGTACACGGATTTGCAATCC
>JABXIS010000034.1 GCA_013372975.1 Alphaproteobacteria bacterium | reverse complement strand
TTCGGCAAGTGGGCTCATTTTGTCGGAAATCAGCACCTTAGGCATGATCGTTCCTTCTCTAATATCTTATATCTGTTGGGAACAGCCGGGGCCGCTCGGCATTGGCCGGGCCCCGGGGACAATTCTTTTACGAATGGGCCGCTTTGGCTTCAGCATAGGCCCAATCAAGCCATGGCGTCAGCGCCTGCAGGTCCTCGGCTTCAACGGTCGCACCGGTCCAGATACGAAGGCCCGGAGGGGCATCGCGGTAAGCACCGATATCATAGGCCACGCCTTCAGCATCCAGAATGGCCGCCAGCTTCTTCGGCACCGCGGCCTGGGCCTCTGCATCAAGCCCTGCGAACCACGGATCCACCACTTTCAGGCACACGCTGGTGTTCGATCGGGTGGCTTTGTCCGCCGCAAGGAAATCGACCCAATCGGTTTTCTCAGCCCAGTCCTCGAGCACCTTCAAATTGGCTGCGGATTTGGCGATCAGGCCCTTTAGCCCGCCGAGACCATCTGCCCACTCTAGCGCATCGATATAATCTTCAACGCAAAGCATGGACGGGGTGTTGATGGTTTCTCCTACGAAGATACCTTCGATCAACTTGCCACCTTTTGTAAGGCGGAAAATTTTTGGCAGCGGCCATGCCGGCGTATAGCTTTCCAGGCGTTCTACAGCGCGCGGGCTCAGAATGATGACACCGTGCGCGGCTTCACCACCCAGCACTTTCTGCCAGCTGTAGGTTACAACATCGAGTTTTTCGAATGGCAGGTCCATCGCGAAAGCAGCCGAGGTGGCGTCGCAGATGGTAAGACCCTTGCGGTCATCATCGATCCAGTCACCGTTCGGCACTTTCACGCCCGAAGTGGTGCCGTTCCAAGTGAAAACCACGTCATTATCAAAATCAACCGCATCCAGATCGGGCAGCCGGCCATATTCGCCTTCGAATACGCGAACTTTTTCAAGCTTCAGCTGTTTGGCAACATCTGTTACCCAGCCGGAACCAAAGCTTTCCCACGCCAGCATATCAACGCCGCGCGCGCCGAGTAAGGACCACAAGGCCATTTCAACAGCGCCAGTGTCAGAACCGGGTACGATGCCAATGCGGTAGTCCGCAGGCACACCCAGAACTTCGCGTGTTTTATCAATGGCGTACTTAAGCTTGGCTTTGCCGGGTTTAGACCGGTGCGAGCGCCCCAAAAGGGCGTCATTAAGCGCGTCCACGCTCCAACCAGGACGCTTTGCGCAAGGTCCAGAGCTGAACTCTGGCCGCGCGGGTGCCGTGATAGGCTTTGTCATATCGCTATCCTTCCAGATAGTTGCGCCTCGTTGGGGAGGCGTGTCCCAAAGGTTATGCCGACCTTACAGACGACCGCTTCCCAGTTGGGGGAAGTACCAAGGCCGGAAACTAGCGATATGAGCGCCGAAGTCAACGAAAGATTTGTGTCGGGACACAGAAGTTTTTGTAACGATATTTCATGGCCGAAAAAGGTGCAGCAAAACGAAGGGTTAGCAGAAAGGCGAACGTATCAGATCACAATCGACCCCCAGCACATACCGCTACCGGAGGACATCATGCGCGTTCGATTCTCTATTATTATTCTAGGCATTTCCCTTGCCCTGAGCGCCTGCGCAAGCAAGGAAAGGGGTCCAGATCGCGGTGGGCCACCACAAATGGATATGGACCCGGCAGCCCATGCGGGCAGGATGGAGAAGGTCTATATGCGGTTTGTTGAACGCTGGGATTTTGATCAGGATGGCTCTGCTACATGTGACGACATCAATGTCCAGCGTAGTCGCCTGTTCCGAATGCTGGATGAAGACAAGGACGGCAGGCTGGTGTCCGGCGAATACCGCCATGCCAAATTTGAAGATAAAAGCTTCATGTTCTTCGATTTCCTGCGTGTCGACACCAATGGCACAGGCGCTGTTGAGCTTGAGGAACTTGTAGCGGTACCCCACAGCCAGTTCCTGAATGCGGATGGTGACGGCGACTGCATCATCAGCCCGCCTGAGGCTATGGCAATGATGCGCGAATTACAGATGGGTAGCGGCGAAGGCCGTGGTGGCAAAGGCGGACGTGGTGGCAAAGGTGGGCGTGGCCCAGGTGGTGGAGGCCCCGGCGGAGGCGGGCGCCCCATGATGACGGGGGACTAATTCTCCATCCATCGAATGGCCTGTTCCTGCAATTCCTCCACAAAGGCACTTTTGGCGGCTTGATAGTCCTGACCTTCAAGATCAGCCAACCGTGCTTTCAATTCTGAATAGGACCGCGCTTTTTCAGGAAACGCCCGCAAATAGTCGCGAAACGCGATATGCCTGACAGCAGGCTCTGCGCCGGTTTCAAATATATGAATATGGTGAGTGCGCTGTCCTTCAGCGTCTGATTTTCGGAAATATCGGCGCTGTGGAATACCGTATTCACCCTTCGCTTCAAATCCCGCCCGTTCCATGGCCTCGGCATGACTATCCACAACGTCTATTGCTTTCACTTCCACAAGAATGTCGACGATAGGTTTCGCCAGAATGTTGGGAATTGATGTACTGCCAATATGATGAATTTGGACCAAATTGTCGCCCAGTGCGGCCCTGATAAACGGCACTTGTTCATCAAATGATCTTGGCCATTCGGCGCTATGGGGTTTCAGGTCAACCATTTGGCCCCTCAGCGGCCTGATGTGTCTTTGGTTTCATCCAACGCTGTTACCCAGAAATAGGATGAAAGCCGGTCGATGGCCCTGGTTTGCGCATTCATTACTATGGCGAAACCTGTATCCAGATCTTTCGAATAGGAAACGAAAGCCCGAAAACCTCGAACGCCGCCCGAATGCAATACGACATCCTGCCCATCAACCGCATAAATGCGCCAGCCAAAGCCATAGTCGGCATCGGTAAGTTTGCCACGCCAGCCTCGCCTCCTGAGCTCGCGGGATGTATCCACCCGCTTTTCACGTACCATATTCAGCACATTCTCTGGCAACACGTCCTGATTATATCCCATCTGGGCTACCACCCATTTTGCCAAATCCTCAATGCTGGCATTAACGCCAGCCGCGGGCGCTACTCGGTAATAATTCCGGTCCACCAATACCCGCATCCAGCCGTCACGCCGCGTGAAGACATGCGGCTCAGCCCGGTTACCAGTTGAAAGAAACGCCTCCAATCCAAGAGAGGCTGTCTCCATTTTAAGGGGCTTCAACAACTTGTTTTCAACCAAACTTGGATAGGTTTCGCCGACTGACTGCTCAATTGCCGGCTCAATCAAACTATAGAGGATATTCTGATACCCATAACAACTGCCCGGCGCACACATGGGTGCAATCTGGTTAAACCTGGGCACGATCTTTTCAAGGTCCCAACCATCTTCCAGCATGTTATCGTATGCGTTGGGGGTGATCCCGGCGCTATGGCTAAGGAGATGTCTCAGCTTCACCTTCTCGGCGTGCCCTGGGGTTTTGAACTTCAGCCCGGGAACAAAACGTGTGACAGGCGCTTCCAGATCAAGCTTGTTTTCGCTGGACAGAATTGCGGCAAGGTCGGCCGCAAAGGTTTTGGAAACAGACGCTAGCCGGAAAACTGTGTGGCTCGTGACCGGCAAGTCAGCATCGTTTGCCCGAGTGCCATGCACTTTCACTGCAACAACGCGTCCGTTCTTGATAATGGCGTAAGCAGCGCCGGGGATCTTGTTTTCCTGCATTTCCCGGCGAAATTCTTTTTCAAAGTCAGTGATAAGCCCCGTGGCAAAAGCTTCTGAAGCGAAGACCGAATTGGCAGCCAAGAAAATGCTGGATAATATAACCTTCAATCGAAACACAGGATCAGGCCCTACAATTCATTGTGCAAAAAACGGGAAATCAGGCGGGCGACAAGATCAGGTTTTTCGGCATGAAGCCAATGCCCTGTCCCTTCAACCGTACGAACCGTTGCATTTGGGAAAAGCTTCAAGATTGTGTTCCGATGATCTGCCAATACATAGTCGGAAAGACCGCCCCGCAAAAACAATGTTGGCGTATCCACACCCTCTCCTTCAATGCCTGAAATGATGGCATTATAATCACCTCGGATTGCGTCCAAATTAAGCCGCCACCTCCAATCGCCACCATCCCCCCGCCGCCAGTTGGTAAGAAGAAATGACAAAACATCGGGTTCTTCAACAAAAGGCGATAATATTTCTTCCGCCCCTGCCCTGTCCTGCGGCGCCGCATCCGCAACAGCCTGCATACCTTCAAGGATACGGTCATGATGGCGGTCATAGGAAACGGGAGAAATATCGCCCACCACCAATCGGCCAATTCGGTCTGGCCCAAGCTGCGCCATCTGCATGGCAACCTTACCCCCCATCGAATGACCAAACACATGGGCGCGATCTATACCTTCTCGGTCCATAACGTCGAAAATATCTTCAGCCATTTCGGGATAACTGTTCGTGGTTGCATGAGGACTGCGGCCGTGGTTCCTGTGGTCCACCATCACCATTCGGAACTCGCTTTCCAGTGCCCGCACCAAACCTCCAAGATTGTCTGCGGAGCCAAAAAGGCCGTGCAACATCAATAGGGGTTCACCTTCCCCTTTTGTACGGTAGAAAAGTTCCATTATTCCTGATCCAGATGCACACGGGCATGGCCAAGGGGGCCGTGCCCCTCACCAAAACCAGGCGCTGCCTTGATGGCTGCATGAACAAAGGCGTGGGCTTTCTCAAAGGACTGTTCAAGCGAAGCGCCAGATGCCAACATAGCGGCCATAGCGCTTGCGAGTGTGCAACCAGTCCCGTGCGTGTTGCGAGTTTCAATCCGGTCACTGGTGATCCGGCACTCGCCTTTGGCACTCAGCAGGATGTCAGTCACAGTTTGGCCCGTCAGGTGCCCGCCTTTCAACAGTACGGCTTCAACCCCTGTTTCCATCAAATCCGACGCGGCGGCCACCATATCATCCACTGTGTTGATTACCCTGCCCGTCAGTATTTCTGCCTCATCCATATTTGGGGTAACCAAACTGGCGTGGCTAATCAGGGTTTTCAGTGAAGCAATCGCATCTTTCTGAAGCAACATACTGCCTGTTGTCGCCACCATCACCGGATCGACAACCAGATCGCCATCAAAAGCCACATCGTCGATGACGGCCAGAACTGTCTCAGCAACAGCAGCATCGTGCAGCATGCCTGTTTTAATCACGTCTGTACCAATGTCGGAGAGAACTGCGCGCATCTGCGCTGCCACGATACCTGGGTCCATCGCCTCAACGCCCGTTACGCCTTTGGTATTTTGCACGGTCACAGCTGTGACAGCAGTGGAAGCATAGGCACCAAGCATGGTTACCGTCTTGATGTCCGCCTGCAACCCGGCTCCGCCGGAGCTGTCAGAGCCCGCGACAATCAGAACACGGCCCATATCCGAAGTGCTTGTCATGCTTTCCACCCCTTTCCTAGGCGCTCGCCTCAATATCCGCACAAATCTGATCCACAAGACGATTCACCATCGCCGCATCGTCGCCTTCCGCCATAACGCGGATAACAGGCTCAGTACCTGATTTTCGGATCACCAGGCGGCCTGAGCCATTGAGTTCCTTTTCGGCGGCAGCGATAGATGCCCGAACCGGCGCCGTATCAAGTGGGTCTGTCCCTTTGTAGCGAACATTCTTCAAAAGCTGGGGCACCGCATCGAATTGCTTGCAGGCTATCGATGCCTTCTCGCCAGATTGAACAATCTCTGTCATTACTTGCAGTGCCGCGATCAACCCATCCCCCGTGGTCGCGAAATCGCTAAGAACGATATGCCCGGATTGCTCCCCGCCTACGTTGAAGCCTTCCTTGCGCATGCGTTCCACCACATACCTGTCACCAACCTTGGTGCGCTCAAGCTTCAGCCCTTCGCCTTGCAACAGGCGTTCAAGCCCGAGATTGGACATGACAGTAGAGACAAGGCCTCCACCCTTGAGCATGCCCCGCTTGTGCCAATTGCGAGTGATCAATGCCATGATCTGGTCACCGTCAACGATCTTACCGTTTTCATCACAAAGGATCAGCCGATCGGCATCGCCATCCAACGCAATACCAAGATGGGCCTGCTCTTCCACAACACGTTTACACATGGCTTCAGGATGGGTAGACCCACAATCCTTGTTGATGTTGAAGCCGTTGGGTTCAACACCCATCGAAACGACATCTGCACCAAGCTCCCACATCACCATCGGCGCAACCCTGTAGGCGGCGCCATGCGCGCAATCGACCACCACCTTGAGGCCATCAAATGTCACACCGTTTGGCACTGTGGCCTTCGCAAATTCAACGTAGCGCCCACGGGCGTCTTCTAGCCGTGTTGCCTTGCCCAACTTCTCGGACGGCACGAGCGACTTATGAAACCCGTTATCCACGAGGGATTCGATCTCAAGTTCGGTCTCATCAGAAAGCTTGAACCCGTCAGGGCCGAAAAATTTGATGCCATTGTCCTGATGCGGATTGTGGCTTGCCGAAATCATCACACCAAGATCCGCGCGAAGGGATTTTACCAGCATCGCGATGGCTGGGGTGGGCATGGGCCCTACCATGATTACATCCATGCCAGCAGCGGTAAAACCTGCCGCAAGCGCAGGTTCATACATATAACCAGACCTGCGGGTATCCTTGCCAATCACCACACGGTGAACATGGTCGCCGCGGCGGAACACACGCCCTGCAGCAAGCCCTACTTTCATTGCGACATCAGGCGTCATAAAGCCTTGATTGACTTCGCCCCGCATGCCGTCTGTGCCAAAATATTTCCGGCTCATGCCCTACCCTTCAATAGTCAAATAAATGGAATGAAAAATATTGATTGCGATTGTAACGGCTTCCTGTGACTCCGTCCACATGGAAGGTTTAGCTTGTCGCACCCATCATGGCACTATCGTGCATAGCTTGTGCGAGCCTCACAGCCTGAACTGTTTCCGCAACATCATGAACCCTGAGGATTTGCATACCCTGCTCCACACCCTTCAGGGCAGCAGCAAGTGACCCCGGCATCCTGTGCTCGGCATTTTCCTCGCCCGTTATTGCACCGATAAAGCGCTTCCTTGATGCTCCTAGCAAAACCGGACAACCCAACGCATGGAAGAAGGCAAGTCCATTCATCAGCGCAAGGTTATCCTGCACCACCCGTTTGCCAAACCCGATACCTGGATCAACGATCAGGCGAGAACGATCGATCCCAGCAGCAACGCAGGCGTCAATGCGCGCTTCGAGGTAATCATAAACGTCCAGAAGCACATCGTCGTAGCTAGGGTTGTCTTGCATATCCTCGGGTTTGCCTTGCGCATGCATCAAGACAATCGGCGCGTCAGATGCCGCCGCGACGGACATGCTTTCGCCATCATAGGTTAGCGCTGACACGTCGTTGATGATGCGCGCGCCTGCTTTCAGCGCCTTCTCCATCACCGTGGAATGGCGAGTATCAATGGACAATGGCGTACCGTCGTTTGCCAAAGCTTCGATCACTGGCACCACCCGGTCTGCTTCTTCGCCTTCCCAAACGGGCTTGGCACCAGGTCGGGTACTTTCTCCGCCAATATCGATGATGTCAGCCCCTTCAGCAACCATCTGGCGCGCTCGCGCAATCGCAGAATCAGAGGCCAGGAACTTGCCGCCATCCGAGAAACTGTCAGGTGTAACATTCAACACACCCATCACAAGTGGACGACTGAAACCAAGCGGCATCGACCTGTTTGGCATTTTAAGGGGAGATTTTTGCGTCCGAAAGCCTTCCAACTGCCGTGCTACTTGATGCCCAAGAGACTTGGGTAGCGATGAGAATTCCTCTTCAACATCCTGTGCCTGCACCACCATATCAAGCAGACGCGCGCCACTGTCGCGCACGATCAAGCGATAAGCAGGAAACGACAGGCCGGGAACACCGGAAGAAGCACCAACGCCTTTCCCCCAAACGCAACCGACGGGCACAAGATACGCTCTTGCCCCGTCGGTCATATCTTCCAGATTGAAACTGCTCACCCGCGACTAGCCTTCAGGCTGTGGTTCGCCGTGATCAAGGCCCGCGCTCGGCACCGCAGTAGAGGAAGCCGGTGGCACATTGGAAGAGCCACTTGGTTTCTTCGGCGTAGTGCGAATTTTCTCACCTGCGATCAATGCTTTGATCTCGTCCCCAGACAAGGTTTCATATTCAAGAAGGGCCTTTGCAATCGTATGCAAGTCATCCTCATTGTCTTTCAGGATATTCTTTGCCCGATCATTTGCACCCTCTACAAAAGCGCGTACCTCCTGATCGATCAATTGGGCGGTTGCTTCAGATACATTCTGCTGTTGCGCAACCGAGTGTCCAAGGAATACTTCCTGTTCGTTGGCCGAATACTGAAGCGGCCCAAGCTTGTCTGACATCCCCCACTTAGTCACCATGGCACGTGCCAAATTGGTGGCATACTGGATATCACTGGAAGCGCCACTTGTTACTTTTTCGTAACCGAAGATCAGCTCCTCAGCTACACGGCCACCCATCGCAATGGCCAGATTGTCATGCATCTTCTCACGGCTTTGGGAATATTCATCACGCTCTGGCAAGCGCATAACCATGCCAAGCGCGCGACCCCGTGGAATAATTGTTGCCTTGTGAATTGGATCAGAGGCCTTGCAGTGCAGCGTCACGAGAGCGTGCCCACCTTCATGGTAAGCGGTCAGTTTCTTCTCGTCGTCGGTCATGACCATAGACCGGCGCTCTGAGCCCATCATCACCTTGTCTTTGGCATCTTCAAATTCCTGCATGGCCACGATTTTTTTGCCGCGACGCGCCGCCAGAAGCGCTGCCTCATTCACAAGATTCATCAAGTCAGCACCGGAGAAGCCGGGCGTGCCCCGAGCAATAGTGTTGATGTCCACATCAGGTGCCAGCGGAACCTTCTTGATGTGAACGCCCAGGATTTTCTCACGGCCATCAATATCCGGATTTGGCACTACAACCTGACGGTCAAATCGACCCGGGCGCAGAAGCGCGGGATCAAGAACATCCGGGCGGTTGGTTGCTGCAAGAATAATGATACCTTCATTGGCTTCAAAACCGTCCATCTCAACCAGTAGCTGGTTCAGTGTTTGCTCACGCTCGTCGTTACCGCCACCAAGGCCAGCACCACGATGGCGGCCTACCGCATCGATCTCATCAATGAAGATAATGCAGGGCGCGTTCTTTTTAGCCTGCTCGAACATATCGCGGACACGGCTTGCGCCCACACCTACAAACATCTCTACAAAGTCAGAACCAGAAATAGTGAAGAAAGGTACGTTTGCCTCACCCGCAATCGCGCGGGCAAGAAGCGTTTTACCTGTACCCGGAGGGC
>JABXIS010000001.1 GCA_013372975.1 Alphaproteobacteria bacterium | reverse complement strand
GTCACCCTGAACTTGTTTCAGGGTCTATCGTTCCGACAGCACGGCGGTTGAAAGGCGTTTGTGGGGCTTGTTGAGAACCGCTCTACCCAAATCACAAACATGTGTCCGTTTGGCGCGCCGGTTTGGCTGGTGACGCGCAGGGCTTGCCGTTACAGTCCCGACCTATAAAGCAAAATGTATTTTGGATATTTGAGAGGGGATTTTCATGAAAGCTTTGTTGAAGGCTGCGGCGGTTGCCGTATCGCTCGGTGGCATGCTCGCGGGCGGCGCAATCGCCCATGGTGATGGCCACGGGGCATCGGAAAAACTGGATGCCATCCTGGCGGCCCAGCCGGAGGCCGCAAAAGCGCGATACCAGTATCGTCATCCGAAGGAAACGCTGGAGCTTTTCGGCGTGAAGCCGGGCATGGTGGTGGCTGATGCCCTGCCGGGTGCCTACTATAGCCGCATCCTCTTGCCCTATCTGGGTGACGAAGGCGCGCTCATTGGTGTGTCCTATTCCCTTTCGCAGCGCGAGCTGGACTGGAAAGACAATGCCGAGCGTATGGCGCGGTACCGGGCGTGGCCCAAAAAGTTTGTTGGCGAAGCCAATGCATGGCGTGGTGGCAGCAAGGCTGATGTCAGCGCCTATCGTTTCGGTGAATTCCCTACCGATATGGATGGCACCGTGGATGTGTTCCTGATGGTGCGCGCCACCCACCATTTGCACAAATATGAAGACAAGGCGGGCACGCTCTCGGCCGCACTTGCAGATATAATGCGTGTACTGAAGCCCGGCGGAACGCTGGGCATCGTGCAACACCGTGCGCCAGCAGATAGCAATGACGACTGGGCCAAGGGTTTCAGTGGCTATGTGAAGCAAGATGCGGTTATTGCTGCGGTAAAGGCCGCCGGGTTCGAACTGGTGGAAACGTCCGAACTGAACGCCAACCCGAAGGACCAGCCCAAGGAAGGTGATGCTGTCTGGCGCCTGCCGCCGGATGAAGACAGCGCGCTTCAGCATGTCGGCGAAAGCGATCGGATGACGCTGAAATTTCGGAAGCCCGCGTAGGGTTTTGTGAGAGCGAAAAAAAATCTTAAAGCCGGGGCTTTCGCCCCGGTTTTTATTTGTCCAACGGCGGGGTGATCTGTTCGGTCAGGCCATGGGCTTTGGTGATGGCCGATAGCGTTTCTGGCGCGTTCCGAATGATGCGTTCAAGCGCCAGATCAAAGGCTTCTTGCGTGGCTTTGTCTGTAAAACACAGGCGCTGGGGGGCTGGCGGGAAGAAGGTGCGGATATGGGCTTCAAACTTGCCCTCCGGGTCTTCCTCTCGAAAATTATAGATCACCGTGGGGTAATCGCCAATATAGCCATCCAGCCGTTCGTAAAGGAGCATGCGCACTGCCGCCCGGATCGTGGAGATTTTTTGCAAGTTGGTATGATCAATGCCAGCTTCTGCAAGCGCCGGCGCCAGATGGTCTGACCCTCGGAAAATACCGATGCGTTCGTCCGTGCCTGAGGCCTCGGCTGTTGCCCCTTTCCGCCGTACGTCAAACAAAGCGTTGCGCCAATAGCGGTAGGGCTGTGCGGCATAACATGTCACATCGGTCGGCTTGGTCCAGAAGGTTACGGCATCCACCTTGCCGTCCTTCAGTATGATGGACCTGCGGGCGAATGGTACCGGCACAAAACGCACGTCGCGGCCCATCTCGTCAGTGATGGCGCGCATGATGTCCATATCCAGGCCACGGCCTTCTTCAATGCTATAGACATAGGGCGGCGATCCTGATGTTACGCCGATCACAACTGTCTCCTCAGCATGTGTGGAAGGAGCCTGCAGCATGCAGGTGGCAATAGGCAGCAGAAAGTTTTTCCAGAGCTGGCGCATGGCCTTTGGGCTCTCCAGTGGTTGGGCGTTATTCCCTTATACCGCCAAGAAGTTAACCAAAGCCAAAACCACCAATTATCAACCATTGGCGCATAAATTTCTCTTTTAAATTATATTTATGCCACCTATGATCGCGTTTCTGTCCTGAGTATTTTTTATTTCAGACCAATAGGAAACCAGGCAATGGCAGAAATCGTTAATCCACAAATCACCGACGCTGTAACGCAGGCAAATGTAAAGGTGCTGGCTGAAGGCCCGGCAATGGCCATGGGTTCAATTTATCAGGCGCTGGCTCACTCCCAGAGCATCCTTTTTGCGAATATGGTGGCAGAACAACAGCGTGCCAGTGCCATGGCCAACGATCACGCCTTCGGCAGTGGAAAAAGCAAATAAGGGCAGGGGATAGCTTATGTCTTCTATGGTCAATAGCCAGATCACCGATGCAGTGACGCAGGCCAATGTTGCTGTCGTGGGGCAATCACCAGCAATGGCTGTGGGTGCCCTCAATCAGGCGCTTGCGTCCTCCATGTCTCTTGTTTTTGCCAATGCTGTTGCGGCACAGCAAAATATGAATGTGATGGCACAGGCAGCCACGACCGCAGGTGTTACCACCATCTACAGTGCAGCGGGATCGCAAACAGAGAATATGCTTAGCCTTCTTTCGGTATTGAAAGCCACGGATGGGGTGAAATAAGTCATGGCGGACACGGAAATTCACCCCGAAGAGACCCGACAGGAAGGGGCATTTGCCCCCCATGACCTGTTGGCGGCGGCAGGAACCGGTAACGGCGAAGTAGGCGATGTGGCACTTGCCGCGTTATCGCAGGCATACGCCCATACGATGTCTCTCGCCTTTCATGAAGCAGTGCTAAATCAGCAGCGGCGATCAGCGCTGGCACAGGCGGCCACGGCTCGGGCGCTTGCAGATGTGCAAGCGGTTGATGCGGCCAATATGGAAGAATGGCTTTCGCAGTTCGCCAAAGGGCTTGAGGCGCTTGGCCTTTCGCCAGCAGCGGAAATGTCTGTCTTTTCTGACCTCACAACCCAGTATCAGCAAGCGGCAGACCAGCTGATGGCTGTGAAGGCCAGGGCCAAAGCATCAGGCTGAGCCTATTTTGTTGTATTAGGCTGGCTACTCAGCAGTGACGCAGGCCGCTAATTATGCCGCCAGGCCTGCGCCAAAAGCTAACTGTTTCTCAATGATCAATTTTCCCTTCTAAATCGTATAAATACATTCTATGCTATTTTGATAGTGTCATTTGAACATCATTTGGGGAGATGTTTGTGAGACTGCCTTGGCGTTTACAAAATGGGCTTTCAAAGGCTGGCCTTGCCGCGCGGTATGCGTTGGCAGCAACCAGGTCAACTGAACACCGTGAAATTCATATTCATTTTGCTGTGGGGTTTCATGGCTGGTCTGGTGGTTCAGAGGCTATCGCTGATGTGGCAAACATGTTGTCGCGTTCATGTCAGGTAAGCTTTCAGGCTGGTCCGTTCAGCCATTTCAATCATTGGCTTTTGCCATCAGTGTCCCGCACTTCCGCATTGAAGGACGCCGATCTTTATATTGTTGATCGCGCCCTCGAGGGCCACACGCTTCGCGCAATAAAGGCTCGCGGTAAACCTGTTATCGCCTCTATTCATGGCGGGCCTGACAATCTGCATGGCCTTGCGGCTGAAAATGCATTCACTGTTTTCGAGTATGCAGATGTTTGCCAATTTGTGGCGGGCCATCAGGCAGAAGCGTTCGCAGCGGTTGCCGAAAATCGGATTGTTATCCCCAATTTAAGCAGCAATTTGGGCAAGGCGCGCACACAAGCCCCTTCTGGGCGCCGCTGTATTGGGCTTGTGGGGAACTTCGTGGAGCCACGCAAAAATTTGACCGGAGCACTGGAAGCCTTGTCTGGCACGGATGTAGACAGTGTTGTCGTGTGGGGAAATGCGCCGTCGTTGCCGCATGACCCGAGGGTGCAAATGAAGGGGTTTGGGCCTGACAAACAGGATATTTTTGACAGCTTTGATGTTTTTCTGTCTCTTAGTTTGGCGGAAAATTTACCACTTGTCGTCCTTCAGGCCCTTAGCGCAGGGCTCCCTTGTGTGCTTTCAGATATTCCGGCCCATAGGCAATTCGCTGATTGCCCTGGCGTTTGGCTGGTTGGAGACGGTGGCCAAGCGGCTGTTGCAGCATGCTTGACTGCAGCCCTGGACGGAAAAGACGGATTGGCCGCAGACATCCGTGCCTTTTGGCGTGCCCATTATTCTCCTGATGTTGTCGAATGTGGTTGGCGAAGGCTCGTTGACAGTATGCTTAAGTCCACTGCAGCGATCAGCCCCATTGCCTGATAAAGATCGAGATATCAGGACATCAATAACAGGTATGTACTGGAAAGCGTGATCCAGATTGCTGCAAATACCTTCAGCCGGATCGGGCCGAGCATATAGGCAAAGTGGCGGGCGAAGTAGCCGCCTGTTATGGCGCCGGGGATCACAAACAACAGTACATCCCAGGGCAGCGGCGCCCCATGTAGGTGCGTCCACACCCCGGCGATCACATTGATAGCGCTTGCAATCACTGCAATGGCAGCTGTGGTGATTAGAGGGAAACTGCGCATGAACATATAAAGCGCAACCAATTCCCCAACGCCCACGCTGAAGAAAGCGGTGGCAACGCCCCCCACAAGGCTGAGCGCGGCGAGCACCGAATAATCCATTGGGGTTGGGGTTGATCGTTCTGTAATTCGGCCATGGGCAAGATAGGTGGTGATCAAAACCAGAAGCCCAAGGCCTACAGATGTGGCCTTGAAGGTGTAGAGCACAAATTCAGGTGGGCTGGTATGTAGTGCCTGTGTGGCCAGCAACGCGGGTACGCTGCACCCCACCACCAGCGCCAGCAAGCGCCAGAAAGTGTGTGGCGGGATTCCGGTGTCTGTATGGGCATGGTCAAATATGCGGCTCAGCCAGCGTAGGGAGCCAGTTGTCATGCCAAAGGATTGGATCACAAAGCTCATGCCCACTATTTGCGACAGTGCCACCGCAACATGGCCCCCGTTGCTAAGATATTCAAATGCGGGCAGGAAGACCACGCCGCCTCCCACGCCAGACGAGTTGGCGATGGTGGCAGCGCCAAAACCCACCAGATACAGGAAAATGCCTTCGCCCGTTGTCAGTGTTAGCTCTGGCGCGGCCATCCACACGCCGCCAAGCCCAACCAAAAGCGTTGCTGCTACACAGGCCGTCAGCCGCACAAGCCAGAGCGGCTTGGCAGGTATGGGTTTTTGTGGGGGCAACTTGTTCATGGGATTTTGCTCGGGCCAAATAAAGCATAAGGGCACACATATGGGCAGAGGGTGTGCCCTTATGTGTGCCCTGACGTTAGTTCAGGCAGCGATTGGCATCAAGGAAATTTCCGATGATTTACAAAGGCTTGCGCGTTTGGTGTACGGGGGAGACGGTGTTTTTCCGAGGGCCTGTTTGGGCACTACCGTCCGGGAAAGTGTGCCCTTTTGGCTATTGGGCCCTTGTATGCCCTTTTTGGGTGGGTGCCTTCATTCAATAGATTTCTTCATGCAGTCATGAAGAAATTCAGGCTTTAAACGGCGCGCTTCCTTTCCCACATTGGTATGAAGCAGGAGGGAAACATGACACATTCAGCACCAGATAGGGCAGGGGCAGCCACCTCGGGCGAGTATCACCTTGCTCAACTTAACGTTGGTAGAATCAAATACGCGAAAGATAGCCCTGAGATGGCTGACTTCATTGGTGCGCTGGATTATATCAATGGCCTTGCTGAAGAGTCAGATGGATTTGTATGGCGGCTTAAGGATGATAACGGCAATGCCATGGGATACAGTTTGTTTGACGAGGAAACCCTCCCGAACCTGAGTGTGTGGCAGGATGCCGAAAGCCTTTTCCATTTTGTCTATAAAACCGCGCACACCGATTATCTGGCCCGCCGGAAGGAGTGGTTTCACATGCCAACCGAGGGGCATATGGTCCTGTGGTGGGTGCCGGCTGGGCACCAACCCACATTGGATGAGGCGGGCGAGCGACTGGCCTATTTACGTGAACATGGCCCCACGCCGATGGCTTTTACGTTCAAACGTGCGTTTGGGCCAGACGGCGAGGCCTTCACGGTTTCGGCTAAGCCCGTACCGGCATAGATGTGTTATCTGTTGCATGAAAAGATTATAATAAACTTTTGATGTATATGAAAATTTCATTGATCACAGTCATATGATTTGCCTGTGCCTGCGCCGCAGTCTAGGCTCGCTGTTCCTTCGGGGAATTTTACGATCACATGATTGGTGGGGAGATACCATGAAATTCAAGACATCATTACGCATGGGGGCGGCTGCCCTGGTTTTTGCCGCGGGTAGCATGGGGCTTGTGCCCGCTCAGGCCGATCATCACGGCGCGGCGATCAAGGCCGCCCTTGAAAATCCGGACAGGCCAGATGAAGACAAAGCGCGTGATGTGCTCAGGAAGCCGGGCGAGGTTTTGGCGTTCGCAGGCATTGCGCCGGGCATGACTGTTCTCGATATCAATGCGTCGGGTGGTTATTATACCGAACTTCTGTCACGCATTGTGGGATCGGAAGGCAAGGTTTATTCGCATAATGGCGCTGTCTATTGGGCCTTTATGGGCAAAAAGGAACCGGCTCGGCTTGCTGGCGGAAAACTCGCTAACGTTGTACAGGTCCATAACGATAAGGAAACTTTTGATGAGATTCCTGAAGGGTCCGTTGACGCAGCCATGATGGTGCTGGCCTTTCATGACTATTTCTTCACGCACAAGGCTCGCCCTGGCGGCGGTCATGAAGATGTCTCATCAGTCCTGGCGTCTTTGAAGCGCGTTCTGAAGCCAGGGGGCACGGTCACTATCATCGATCACATCGCCCCCCCAAATTCTGGGCCCGCCGAGTTTGACAAACTTCACCGGATGGACCCAGCCTTTGTGCGTGAAAAGATGGAAGAGGCTGGCTTTGAATATTTGGACAAAAGCACTGCCCTTATAAGCAAGGAAGATGATCCAACAGTAACACCATTCGCAAAAACGGTTCGGGGGCGGACCAGTCGGTTTATCTATAAGTTTGGCAAATAGTGCAAAATGCTGGGGGGAGGGATAACTCCCCCAACACCAATATGAGTTAGGCGGCAACCAGGCCTTTATCCTTAAAGAGCTGTTGGAGTTCACCGCTCTCAAACATTTCTCGGACAATGTCGCAGCCGCCGACAAATTCGCCTTTAACATAAAGTTGAGGGATGGTTGGCCAATCCGAGAACTCTTTTATTCCCTCACGTAAGTCGAAGTCTTCAAGCACATTGTATGTCTCGAAAGGAACGCCTACATGGGAAAGAACTTGCGATACCACGCTTGAAAACCCACATTGTGGGAAGATTGGTGTGCCTTTCATAAATAGCACGACATCGTCTTTCGCTACATATTCTTGAATGCGTTCAAAAACGGGATTTTCACTCATTTACGAATCCTTTTCTCTATTTGGGCAGAGATAAGATCAGTTACCTCGTTTGCCAAGGGCCCAAAATAATTTCTCAGATACAATTGTCTAATATGGTCAATTTATTCTGGTGTGCTGGTTTGTAAGGCGAGAGCGTGCAGTTCGCCCCCCATGCGGCCCTTCAGGCTCTTGTAGACAAGTTGATGCTGTTGGACGCGGCTCATGCCTTTGAAGCCCTCGAATATAACATGTGCGGCATAATGGTCGCCGTCACCACGTAGGTCTTCGATATGTACTTTCGCGCCAGGCAGGCTTTCTTTGATCAGATTTTCAATATCTTCGGCCGCCATAGCCATAACTTATCCCCTTAACAATTGGCTCAGAGCGCGATGATACAGTGTCAAATGCCGTGTTGCCACCCCAAGATGGTCAGGCTTTAAAGTTTTTGTTGCTGGATTTACCTATCTTGATCTGCAATTTTTGATACAGGAATATGTATATGGCTCAAAGTTGATGACTTCATTCCCGACGTCCTTAAGGTAAATCGAAGAATGACACTCCCTACTAACCCACGGTGTTTGCTGATCACAACACACTACCTCCCGCTAGTGGGTGGAGCGCAGACCGTTTATGACGAGCTCGCAAGGAACCTGCACGGTCATCTGGTCATACTAACCAGTCATTGTGACTACACTTCGGGGAAAGAAGTTCGAGGGTGGAATGAATTTGACAGAAACGCCTCCTACAACATCATTCGCCTACCTAAAATGAGGCCCCGACTTTTATCGGGAATACCTAGTTTTATTGATCGGTTTATCAATGCTTGTAGTGGTTTCGAAATCACGAGGCAGATAAAGAAACGTATCCGGAATGAAATGCAGCAGCACCAGTATGATGCCATTTGCATTGGCGCACTTGATGCACTTGGCTATTTAGTGTCCTGGGCTCAGAGCGAGTTCTCAGTTCCCGTTTTGATTTATGCTCATGGCGAAGAGATTGGCCAAACCCCGTATAATTTGCGTGCGGACAAAAGGCGTGCAAGTGCTATTGATGCTGCCGATGGAATTGTTACCGTTTCCAGCTACACCCAAGACCTGTTGCAATCCAAGTATTCTCTGAACGCCGATAGGATAGAAGTTGTAACCAACGGGGTTGATTTTCAAAGGTTTTCTGCCCGAAAACATGCTGAGGTTAGGCACAAGCTAGGTGTAGGAAATGGGCCACTTGTTGTTTCAGTTGGCAGGTTGGTGTCACGAAAAGGGTTCGATCAGCTGATCGAGGCATGGAACAAGGTTAGGGGGGCAGTGCCGGGCGCCGAGTTGGTGATAGCAGGGTCAGGCCCGTATGGCCCGGAACTGGAGCAGTTGATCGCTGGTGAGGGCCTTGGCGATCATGTGCATATGCTGGGCCGGGTAGACAATGAAATGCTGCCCTCACTGTATGCAAGTGCGGATCTTTTTGCCATGCCGAATAGGACCATGCCAGATGGCGATACAGAGGGATTTGGCTTGGTTTTTCTTGAGGCTGCAGCGGTGGGGACGCCGGCGGTGGGAGGTAGGGCCGGTGGTGTGCCCGATGCGATCCTCGATGGGAAAACCGGCGTGTTGGTAGACGGTAATGATACCGACGAGATTGCCGATGCTATCATTGGCCTGCTGAGGGATGACGAACGCCGCGAGAAGATGGCAAAAGCAGCACAGGCGCACGCCAAAACGCAGGGGTGGGACGGTAAAGCCAGGCAATTCATGGCGTTTGTGGAACGGCTGATACAGGAAAAGAAGGCGTCGTGATTTCCCTTTTTGGACAACGGGTTATGAGGCGCCTGTCAGGTCATTTCACATGCGAAAAGATAGCGCTGAGGGTTTTGTCGCTGGCGCGGCAAAGAGCGCCGATACCATTCTATATTGAACCCCATGTGGCTCCGGATTTTCCAGCCATTCGCCGCGATGGCCCCCTGTTTCTGACCGCACGTTTCAGAAGCGGATCCACCCTTTTATGGCAGGCATTTGAGCGACTTGACGGCTTTACGGCCTATTATGAACCCCTGAACGAAAGACGCTGGTTTGACCCTGTCTCAAGGGGCGAGGGCACAGATGAGACCCATAGGGGTGTTTCGGAATATCATATTAATTACAATGGCTTGGAGATTCTGTCGCGCTATTTTACCGACGAATGGACCTATCGGAAACTGGCGCTGGGCCATAGTGCCCGCGAGAGTGCCCTTTTTCAGTATATCAAAACCCTGATTGAGGTGGCCGGATCACGCCCGGTTTTGCAGTTCAACAGAGTGGATTTTCGGCTGCCGTTCCTGCGCAAAAACTTCCCTGGAGCCAGCATCATCCATCTTGAACGAGCAAGTCGCGATGTGTGGCGTTCAAACCTGAAGGGTGCGGCGAACGATCCAGCTTGGGATCTTCTAAGCTTTGATAATATAAGCCATTTTTATCTTCTTCCCTGGTACCGTGATCTGGTGGTCAGTTATCCCTGGATGTTGCAGGACGGTCGGAAAACCCACCCCTATTTCATTCACCATCTGATCTGGCGGCTGTCTGGCCTGTTTGCGCGGGAATGGGCAGACGGCACTGTATCCTACGAGGCTTTATGTGCTGATTTCATGGGTACATTCGGGCGCCTTTTAGGGCACACCCATAGTGCCCAAAATGACGAAAAGGGCACAGCCATAGTGCCCAAAGTGTGCCCTTACAATTTAAGCGTGCTGGATGGCCTGATGGCGCCGCGTCAATCGGGCTATGATCATGCGGCTGACGAAGCCTTTTATGAAGATCAGGAAGCTGCTGTGGAGGAATTGTTGCGCGCGCATCTTCCCCAACGCCGATCATGAGCTATGTTCATGAGTGATTGAATGCCCCCATCCTGAAAGTCGTCAGACAAGAGGTTAATATATATGACACCGAGCGACGTTAGTGCGAAAGGCTGGCAATTTGCACCCAATGAGGACGGCACCCTTGTGCCGCTTTGTGCCTTTGAGGCGCCGCATGCATCGCGCGCGGCACTCTTGCTTTTGCCTGCATTGGGGGTGGAAGCGCGCTTTTACCGGCGGTTGGCCCATGGGCTTGGCGAGAATGGGATCACGACCATCCTTATGGAACAACGTGGCCACGGCGAAAGCAAACAAAGGCCCGGCAGGGGCCAGGTTTTCGGTCTGGGTGACTTTCTCGACCATGATATCCCGACCGCCATTGATGCGGTGAAGGCCAAACTGCCGAATTTGCCGCTTTATCTGGGCGGGCACAGCCTGGGTGGACACTTGAGCGCCGTCACCTCAGGCCGCCGCGACGATATCACCGGGGTGATCCAGCTTGCCTGTGGGTTTCCCCATCATGGTCTGTACGGCAAGAGGCAGGCCGGGCAAGTAAAATTCCTGTGCGCGATCCTGCCTGCCGTGACCCGGCTTTTGGGATATTTCCCGGGAGACCGGATCGGCTTTGGAGGCAGGGAATTTCGCCAATTGATGATGGACTGGCGGGAATGGGCGCTGAAGGGTACCTATAGCATCAGTGCGTCACCCCAAGGCGAGGAAGAGATCGCGCGCTATGCCGGTAAAGTGCTGGCGATTTCATTCGATCAGGACAAATTGGCAACCGACGCCGCAATTGTGTTCAGCCATAGCCGCTTCAAAATGGCGGATGTGACAACGCGCCGCCTGACGGCCGCGGAGCAGGGCGACAAGCTAGGGCATTTTGACTGGGCAAGGGCCCCCGATGGTGTGGTGAAGGCCATTTCAAGTTGGATTGATTGATCACAAACAGGTCAGCAGCCTTGCCGAGGGGCGTAGCTCCCCTAGTTCACACTTGATGTGATTGAGAAGGGAGCACGCCATGAGCCATATCGACCCGGAACGGGAACAATTTGAGATCTTCAAGTCTTTGCCACGAGATGTTCCTATTAACATGCTGAATTTGATCAAGCTAAAGGAAAGGGCAGAGTATGCCGGCGCTGCACCCGAGGGCGTGAAGACAGGGGCCGATGCCTATGCCGTTTATGGCCGGGAAAGCGGGCCGATATTCAACCGTGTTGGCGGCACAATCATCTGGCGGGGTGCACCCAGGGTTATGTTAATTGGACCAGAGGACGAAAAGTGGGATTTGGCCTTTATTGCGCGCTATCCGCATGCCGGAGCCTTTATGGAAATGGTAACCGATCCTGACTACAGGCTTGCCGTGCGTCACAGGCAGGCCGCGGTACTTGATAGCCGATTGTTGCGCTGTGATGAACTTGAAGGCACCAAAGGCTTTGGCTAATCCCAAGGCTGCGCTATGTTGCTGTTGTCAGTGCTATACATAGGCGTTGATATTGCTGGTTATACACGTCACTATTGCTGAAATGACAACAAGCGAGATGCGTGTATGGCTACAGTCTTTGATGAACTGTTTGAGCGTTTTGGGGCGGAAAAAGCGCCCTTCATGCACCGCATGCGGCATGCATGGCGCGATGAGCGCCCCCTGGATGGGCTGCGCATTGCTCACAACATCCCGCTAACCCTTACGACCCTTTTGAAGCTTGATTGCCTGCAGCTTGCGGGCGCAGACCTTACAGTATCAAGTTACAGCTATTGCCCGCCGGACGACACGGCGCTTGTGATGCTGAAGGCCGCAAATATCCCTTTTAAGCCCGTCGACAGCATGACGGGCAGCTATGACGTGCTGATGGACTGCGGCGCGGAGCTGCTTACACGGTGTGACGCAAGCTTGGGTGCGGTAGAACTAACGCGCACAGGCGCTGTGGCCTATGAGAGGGCTGATCCCGCCTATCCGCTTGTTTCCGTTGACAACACGCGCTTGAAGCAGCTTGAAACCTGCCTGGGAACTGGGGAAGGAGTTTATCGCTCCATCTGCAACCTGTCGGGCCGCAGCCTAGAAGGCGCGCATGTTGTTATCTTCGGTTTTGGCAAGGTAGGACGTGGCATCGCCCATTATTTTGGCGAGATTGCAGGCAAAGTGAGCATTGTTGAAATGTTGGCGGACAGGCAGGAAAGTGCGGCATCGCGTGGGTATATCACTGTTTCCGGCAGCCATAAACTGGAAGTGGAAGAGCTTGTGGAAACCGCTGATGTGGTGGTTACGGCGACAGGCCGAGCCAGTGTGATCAGCGATTATTATGAGGCAGAGGCCTTCCGTCAGGGCGCCATATTGGCAAATGCCGGGGCAGAAGATGAATATGGCCTCGATTTTGACCCCGAGGAAATCCTGTTCAACAAGGGGCCTGTGAATTTTGCTGAGGCAGAGCCCACCCAGATGCAATTTCTCGATCCAATTTTTTATGCCCACAACATGGCGGTGCTGGACCTTCTGGCGAAACCAAAAGCTGGTTTTCATGTATTGAATCCTGTGGTGGATGATGCCGTTATGAGGGATTGGTGTGCATTTCATGGCCGTACGGAAGCTGAGCTGCAGGCAATTTTCGGCAATTGATACCCCTAACAGATTGACCTTGCTTTCTTTTCTCTCAGGCCTCACCATCGTGGCAGGGACAAAATTAAGGGGAGGTTTCCATGAATATATCCTTGGGTCGTAATGATTTTATCACTATCGCGGGCTCGCTGATGGTTGCCATTGGCGCTTTCCTGCCGATGCTGAAGGTGGCCGGTGTGGCCACACTTAGTTATGCGGATGCGGCAGACCCTGAAGTGTATTTGCTCGTTCTATTTGCGCTTGGCGCAAGTGCTATGTTGTTCGTTGAAAAGCTGCGCAAATTTGCCCTTGTTGATGCCATTGGCGCATGGATCGTTCTGTTGTGGCCGGTAATCAAGAACATGGGGGGCGGCAGCAGCGACGATGGTGGCCTGATGGGCAAGCTGAAGGGGGTGACCGACCCGATCCAGAAAGCAGCATCAGAAGTGACAGGCAAGATCTTTTCCAATGTGTTCGACATGGAAGTCGGCGGCATGATGTTTGTGCTGGGCATGATTGTGATGACAGTGGGCGCGGTAATGACCTTTATGGCTGAGAAAAAAGCCTAGTCCCACCAGCCTGTTACAACAATTGAGAAAGGCGCCAATGGGCGCCTTTTTTGTTTCCGTCAGTTCAAAATGGGCCAGCGTTTATATTGCCTGATCGCTGGCCGAACAGCGCAAAGAACTAGAACCGATGGCAGTGAGACAACAGTTTTTCCTGCATTTCCTCGCAGGCTTGCAGGATAGCAGGATGCAGGGATGGCGGATCGGACTTTCGTATGGATTTACTGTGAATGCCTTTGGTCATTCCAGGGTGCTGGGGCAGGCCGGCAAGGTCAGCAAGTAGCTTGCAGCCTTCTTGTGGGTTTTGCGTGAAGTCTTCATAGCGGATGGTTAGAACATCTTCCTTGCCTGCCAAGGCCAAGTCGAAATACAGGTTGCTTCGATATAGCCAAAAAAGTGCCTTGCAATCTGCGATCGAACATTCCGGAAAATAGAGAGATTTGACGAGGTCTCTTGATGCCTCTGACAGATTGCGTCCGCGCCAGTTATCCACACTAATGCCGGTCGCGATTTCATCCACATTTTCGCGAAATGCTGGCCAACGCACAAGGTGCGAATTCAGAACATCTGAAAAGTTCCTGATCGGCCAAAGGATTTTGGAATGTGGGAAATCAGTGGTTAGTTCCGGCAGCCTGTCTGCATCCAGAAGCGCTTTACAAACGATAAAGGAAGCCCGGCTGCTGAAGAAGCGACGCCTTAATGTTTCGTTGGGCTTCAGGTTATAGTTTTGAAAGGTTGTTGGGTCTGCTTCGTGATAGACGTGGGCGAGGGGGTGCCGGTCATAGCAACCCATCAGCATGTTGGTGCCGCAGCGCGGCACGCCACCAACCCAAACGATACTTTTTTCTTTCAGCTTTGGCCCCAAAATCTGCGCAGGCAATTTTTTTAGCTTGTGAAATGTTTGCTTCAATGCGCCGCGATACACGGTTTTATCCTATGGGGTTGTGTGTTGCAGAAAACTCGGCAGAAGCCCGAGCCTTGGGGCGTACTATGGAGCAGTTTTGAAAAAATGGAAAGCGAGTTGGCAGGCGGAGAAAGTCTTCAGGCAGGCATCCCCAGTCGCACAGCCCGCAATATAGAAAAGGCGCCGGTTGGGACGCCTTTACCGATCTTTTTTTGGGGGGGCTGGCTTATCCAGCCATGGCGAGGATGTCCTCGAATGTTTTGCCGTCCAGTTTGTCACCCAGTTTTTCATAGAGTGTTTCTGTCATGCTTTTGCCGGATGCCATGCTTTTGGCGGCGTCCATCAGGCCGGATTTGCTGTCGCCACCCGCATCTTTCGCAAGGCCCGCGAGCGCTTCCGTGAGCTTGCTTTGATCAGTATCCGACAGGGAGGCCTTCATGCCCGCAAGGCTGGATTTGAAGGCATCCAGGCTGCTGGTGTCCAGCTTCAGCGCCTCAGCAGCCTTTGTGGCCATCTCGGTCGCCTTTTCCATGGTGGATTTCTCGGCCGTCGCCGCGGCCTCTGTCGCGGCCGTGGCGTCAGATTTTGCCGTCTCGTCGCCGCTATCGCCGCAGGCTGCGAGCGCCAGCAGGGCCGCAGATGCCATCAGGGGCTTCATCAGGTTTGTCATAGTGTCGTCTCCCTTTGGTTGTCTCTTGTGCCTGGGCATTATAGCCTAAGATGTGGAATATTTGTGGCGGAACAGATGGGGGCTCAGATTATGAAATACGGACCTAAGCGCGGTATTGCACCAAGTGTTGGAGGCCCAATACGGCCAGCCTTAAAACTTCACGCCATAATTTTCGGCGTTTTAGCAATAGCGGGGCTGGGATTGCTGGCCTATTTCATGGCAACATCCCTTGTCTCTAGTGTCGGTTCTGCAATGTTGGTGGCGTGGGCTTTTGTTCCGATAGTGGCCGGAACACTTGTTTCATTTGGCGGTGCGATTAGTGAGGGTTGGGGGCGATACGCCTGCTATCCAGCGTTGTTTGGAAATCTATATCTTCCCTACAAGATGTACATTGATCCCATGGATTCGTTCGTTGGATTTGCCCTATTTATTTTCCCATTTTTCCACTGGCTCTTGGTTTTTGGTGCAGCCGCTGGTCTGGCGGCAATTGATAGACCTGAAAAAAAAGGCGCCGGGTAGGGCGCCTTTCTGGTGTTTTTGTCATACCGGCGCAGGCCGGTATCTTTTTCAGAGCATTTTCTGGAAGGAGATGCCGGGCTCGGGGGCCCGGCATGACGGATTTGGATCGTGCCCTGAAACAAGTTCAGGGTGACACCTTTTGCTTATGCGCTCAGCGGCTCTTTCGCCATGAAGTTCGGCATCCAGCCTTCGTGCGCTGTGGCAAGATCGGCGAGCGCGATATCCACGCCACCACCGTTCACCACCACACGGTCACCGCCGGTTTCACCGAGCACCACCACCGGAATGCCGGCATCCTTGGCTTCCTTGCGGATTTCCTCTGCCGTCGCGGCGTCCGTTGCCACAAGGTAGCGGGCCTGCGTTTCACTGAACAATGCCACATGAAGCGGCAGGTCATCACCCACGCTCACGCTCACGCCAACCTTGCCGGAAATGGCCATGTCAGACAGCGCGGCGATCAGGCCGCCGTCAGACAGGTCATGACAGGTGCTGACCTGGCCGTTTTCAATGAGGGCACGCACGAAATCACCGTTGCGGCGCTCAAGATCCAGATCAACATGCGGGGGTGCGCCTGCGTCCTCGCCCAGAATTTGCTTCTGGTAGAGGCTTGCGCCCAGCTCGTCTTTGGTTTCGCCGATCAGCACAACGGTCTGGCCCGCGCCCTTGAAGGCAACAGTAGCCATTTTGGCGCTGTCTTTCATCACGCCCACACCGCCGATGGCAGGGGTTGGCATGATGCCGGAACCGTTGGTTTCGTTGTACAAAGACACGTTACCGGACACGATCGGGTAATCGAGCGCGCGGCAGGCTTCGCCCATGCCTTCAAGGCAGCCAACGAACTGGCCCATGATGTCCTTGCGCTCGGGGTTGCCGAAGTTGAGGCAGTTGGTGATCGCAAGCGGTGTTGCGCCCACAGCCGTAATGTTCCGCCATGTTTCCGCAACAGCCTGACGGCCGCCCTCAACAGGGTCAGCAAAACAATAGCGCGGGGTTACGTCTGTCGAGATCGCCAGTGCCTTTTCGGTGCCGTGCACGCGCACAACAGCGGCGTCGCCGCCCGGGCGCTGGATGGTGTCACCCATCACCATATGGTCATACTGTTCCCAGATCCAGCGGCGGGAACACAGGTTCGGGCCGCCCACAAGGTCAAGCACGGCCTTGTTGAGGTCATTAACCGCGGCAACGTCCGCTTTTTCACGCTTTGGCGTTGGAACGTAGGGGCGCTCATACTCTGGCGCGTCTTCAACGAGGCTATTGATCGGCATGTCGCCCACCACTTCGCCGCCGAATTTCAGCGTCAGGTTGCCTGTGTCGGTGATGTGGCCGATAATGGCAAAGTCCAGCTCCCACTTCTCGAAGATGGCTTTTGCCATGTCTTCGCGGCCGGGCTTGAGTACCATGAGCATGCGCTCCTGGCTCTCGGACAGCATCATCTCGTAGGGCAGCATGTTTGCTTCGCGCTGCGGCACCATATCAAGGTCCAGCTCAAAGCCCACGCCGCCTTTGGACGCCATCTCAACGGACGAGCTGGTGAGACCAGCCGCGCCCATGTCCTGAATGGCGATGATGGCGTCTGTGGCCATCAGCTCAAGGCAGGCTTCGATCAGAAGCTTTTCGGTGAAGGGGTCACCCACCTGCACGGTTGGGCGCTTCTCTTCACTGTCTTCCGTGAATTCGGCAGACGCCATCGTGGCACCGTGGATACCGTCGCGGCCGGTTTTGGACCCTACGTATACAACAGGGTTTCCAACGCCCGCTGCGGCGCAGTAGAAGATCTTGTCAGCGTCAGCGAGGCCAACGGTCATGGCGTTCACAAGGATGTTGCCATTGTAGGACGGGTCGAAATTGGTTTCGCCGCCCACGGTTGGTACGCCCACGCAGTTGCCGTATCCGCCGATGCCCTCAACCACACCAGCCAGCAGGTGGCGAGTTTTCGGATGGTCGGGCTCACCGAAGCGGAGCGCGTTCATGTTGGCTACAGGGCGTGCGCCCATGGTGAATACATCGCGCAGGATGCCGCCAACGCCTGTAGCCGCGCCCTGATAAGGTTCGATATAGGACGGGTGGTTGTGGCTTTCCATCTTGAAGATGGCGGCCTGGCCGTCGCCAATATCGATCACGCCCGCGTTCTCGCCGGGGCCCTGGATTACCCAAGGGGCCTTGGTTGGCAGTTTCTTCAGGTGGAAGCGGGATGATTTGTAAGAGCAGTGCTCTGACCACATCACGCTATAGATGCCAAGCTCTGTATAGTTTGGCTCACGGCCCATGGCGCCGACGATGCGCTGATACTCTTCTTCCGTGAGACCGTGTTCCTTGACGAGCTCAGGAGTGATTTGAATTTCGTTACCGGTTTTCATCTCTCGTTCCCTTAGCCCAGACGGTTCATCACGGATTCGAACAGCTTGCGACCGTCAGAGCCGCCAAGTGCCGGTTCGATCATGCGCTCAGGGTGGGGCATCATGCCAAGCACGTTGCCCTTGCCGTTCAGGATGCCAGCGATACGGCGCTGGGCACCGTTGATATCTTCAGCATATTTGAACGCCACCTGGCCTTCGCCTTCGAGGCGGTCCAGCGTGTCGCTGTCTGCAAAATAGTTGCCGTCATGGTGCGCAACAGGGATGGTGATCTCTTCGCCCGCAGCATATGTGCTTGTGAACATGCTGTCGGTGTTCTCCACCGTCATCTTCACATCTTTGCACACGAAATGCAGATTGGCATTACGCATCAGGGCACCGGGCAGGAGCCCGGTTTCCGTGAGGATCTGAAAGCCGTTACACACACCAAAGGTGGGCACGCCTGCTTCCGCACGTTTGATAACTTCCTTCATGATGTGCGAACGCGCGCTCATGGCGCCGCAGCGAAGATAGTCGCCGTAGGAAAAGCCGCCAGGCAGGGCAATGAAATCGACTTTGTCGAAATCATATTCCTGGTGCCAAACCATGAGAGGCTTGGTGCCGGTGATTTTCTCCAGCGCCACAGCCATATCCCGGTCACAGTTGGAGCCGGGGAAAACGATAACCGCGGATTTCATGTTTCTACTCCAGATCGATGGAATAGTTTTCAATCACGGTGTTTGCCAGAAGCTTGCGGCACATTTCGTCCACTTCTTTCTCGGCGGCCGCGCGGTCAGTGGACTTGAGGTCCAGCTCGATATATTTGCCTTGGCGGGCGGCTTCAACACCGTCAAATCCCATGTTGCCGAGCGCGTGCTCGATGGCTTTACCTTGAGGGTCGAGAACACCGTTTTTAAGAGTTACGTGAATGCGGGCTTTCATTGGGCTCACTTTCTTTTCAGTCAGTCTAAAGAGTGCCAGGTGGCGGGCTTAAAAAAGTCGGACCAGAAGCTACTGCTTCTGGCCCTTGTTTTGATGATCTGCAATTTCTGTCACATCAGCGTTCGGCAGGATGCCCAGACGGCGCGCGACTTCCTGGTAGGCTTCCATCTCGCCCCCCAGATCGCGGCGGAAACGGTCTTTATCCAGTTTTTCGCCGGTTTTCATGTCCCACAGGCGACAGCCATCCGGGCTGATTTCGTCTGCAAGAATTGTGATGCATTCTTCGCCTTCATAGAAGCGACCGAACTCAAGTTTGAAATCTACAAGCTTGATGCCGATGCCCGCGAACAGGCCAGAAAGGAAATCATTCACACGAAGCGCATAGTGCGTCATTTCGTCGAGTTCGATTTCGTCCGCCCAGCCAAATGCAAGAACATGCTCTTCGGCGATCAGCGGATCACCAAGTTCGTCTGATTTATAGCAGAATTCCACAATCGGGCGGGGCAGTGGTGTGCCTTCATCAATGCCCAGGCGCTTGGAAATACCACCAGCGGCTATATTGCGAACAATCACCTCAACTGGAATGATCTCAACTGCTTTTACAAGCTGCTCGCGCATGGAAAGGCGCTCAATGAAATGGGTGGGTACGCCGATATCGGCGAGGGCCGTGAAAATATATTCAGAGATATGGTTGTTCACCACACCTTTGCCAGCAAGCGTGCCACGCTTCTCGGCATTGAACGCAGTAGCGTCATCTTTGAAGTATTGAACAATGGTGCCAGGCTCCGGGCCTTCAAAAAGGACTTTGGCCTTGCCTTCGTAAAT
>JABXIS010000031.1 GCA_013372975.1 Alphaproteobacteria bacterium | reverse complement strand
GGCGGCGGTGGCGGCGGCGGTGGCTGGTAAGTCGCTTACACTATCAATGCCCGAGCGTTTTGCGTTCCAGAGCGCCCAGATAGTATGTTGGGTCAATGCCTGCAGCTTCAAGGAAGGCGGCGAGTTCACCTGTTTCTCTGAGGGCCAGAACGCGTTTGTTGATACGCTCAATCAGGGCCTCATTCTCCGGCGTTTTGTGGCAAACAACACCGATGTTGTCGTCATTGATCGTGAAGCTTGGATCATAGGGCGGCAGGTCGGCACCAAGGTTGTCGAATACAAATCTGGCATCGGGCATATAGGCGATCAATAGCTCCACCCTGTTACCTAGAAGCATTGAGGCTTTATCGGTTTCGTCTGCGACCGGTATGAAATATCCTTCGTAGCCTTGCAGGAGGCGCGGTACTTCTGCTCCCATAGGATAAGCAATGATCTTGCCGCGGGTACCTTCTTTGTCATGGGGCGGTTCCTTGCCATTCGGGGCAAATATATGGGCGACGGACCGTATGAAGAAATAGCTTTCGATCAAGTCCGATCTATCGTCAACCAGACCTGTTGCTGCCATATAGTTAAGGGAGCTGGGATAGTGACAGGATTTCTTGTCTGATCCAAAAATGCGATTGGCGCGCCTGTAAGGGATTATGTCGTATCGATGTTTTGCTCTTTCCGGAAATACAATAAGACGAGCAAGGTCATTGTAAAAACCTGTTCCGTCGTCAGCCAACGTGAGGCCCCATGCTGTTGCATAGATTTTTGGCTGTATATTTTTTAAGGATGGATTGGCTTCCTGTCCCAAGCTGGGCAGGGAACTCAGAAGCAGGCTGCAAAGCGCGAATGTTTTTTTCATGGGCCTCTCTGGTGCCATTTACATAAAGAGAGTAGCGCGATCTTCAGTGTATTGGCGAGAGGTTTATTTCTTGGGCAGGTAAAGATCCGCGTCAAGCCCGGCAGATGAAATCAATGATGAGAGGGCTCCGCTATTGCCAAGTGATGCAAGATGTTCATTGAACGCCGCCACGAAAGCGCGGGTTCCCGGTGTATCGTGGCAGGTGATGCGAACGACTGTATCGTTGAGAAGGTAGTTGGCATCGAAGGGTGGCATCGGCGTACCCAGGCCATCGAAAACGAATTTTGCGTCTGGCATGGCAGCGCTCATCAGATCGACCCGCCCAGACAGCAGCATTTGGGCCTTGTCAGTCTCGTCGGATACAGCGATGAAGTCAGCATTTGCGTTCCGCAAGAAGAAAGGAACCCGGGACCCCATGGCATAGGCGACGGATTTGTGATTGATTTCAGCGACAGTAGATGGAGGCTTTGTTCCCGGCTTCGAAAATACAAACACTTTCACCACAAGAAAACCATCTGTATCGATAAAGCCGTCCGGGCTTTCAATTTCCTGCCCGTCAATCAATAGCTGAATATTGCTGGGATATAGGCAACTGGCTGCTCCGCGTAGGAACAGGGCCTTTGCGCGTCTGTAAGGGCGAATGTCGTAGCGAACATCGAACCCGGACAGCGCCAGCTTTACAAGATCATTATAGAATCCTGTGCCATCGGTCGCCAACGTTTCGCCCCAGTTGGTGCCATAGATTTGCAATCCGCTCAGCGCGACTGGTTCTGGGCTGGGGGCGGTAGGAGCTGTCACCTGCTTCGCGGTCTCGCCAGACTGAAACATCTGATTGCCAATCGAAATGGTAGCTACCAGAAGCAATGTTCCAATCAGTAGAAATCGTTTTTTTGTTATGTGCTTTCGCATATTTTTCTTTCCGACCCGTCGTCAATATAACCACGTGTCGAGCCTATGTCAGCCCTATAGGAGGCTAGTCTTCGAGCTTCAAGTACAGGTCCGGGTCCAGGCCATTGCCTCGATAGAAATTTGCCAATGCGCCCGATATGCGAAGGCTTTTGATGCGGTGGTTAAGCTGATCCATAAAGGCCTGGTTCCCCGGTGTATCGTGACACAGGAATCTGGAACGTGCAGCTGCAAATGGTTGAAAAGACGGGTCGTAATTTGGCATTGGTGCTTTCAGATGTTGGTAAACCATACCTACGTCCGGCAAGTTTGCAACCAGCACATCCACGCGGCCCGAAAGCAGCATTTCGGCTTTGTTTACTTCATCTGCAACAGCGATAAAAAATACGCCATCAGGTCCAAGATACTCCGGTACTTTCGACCCCATTGCATAGGCTACACGCTTGCCTTTTAGGTCTGTTGCATTTTCAATGACAGGCCTGCCCGGCATGGTAAAGACCGCCACAAAAGTTTTCTGAATCGGGATACTGTCGATAAAGCCAGCGTTTGTTGGTACTTCTTTCGTGCGCAAAAGGCTGGCGACGCTTTTGGGATAAAGACAGCTGTCTTGAGTCTCAAAAAAATGGCGCATGGCCCTGCGGTAAGGTCTGATCTCGTAATCTATACTCAACCCTTCGAGGATGAATGTGGCGAGATCATTATAGAAACCTGTGCCGTCACCTGCGAGGGTCAGGCCCCATGCAGTGGCGTACATTTTGGATGGGGGGAATTCAGAGGGCTCGGCCAGGGCGTCTGGCGTCAATACACAGCCAGCCAGGGCTGCGAGGATACCAAATTGTCTTAGCCTTCGTGACATGCCGTTTTTCTATGCCTGACCAAATTCTTCAATGCTTCCATCATTCTAAGGTGCAAGTCTTGATGAAAGATGAAGGCGATTATCTGGTCAGGCGACGAATTTGGTTGCCGCGCAGGCAGTGGCTAGCGCCCCATGCCTACCCGCATTTCACGGAAGTTGGTGGTAATGCCATGATTATGCACATTGGTGCGCAGGCTGGTGATCACGGCAGCCAGTGTGGCCACAATGAAACCAGGCAGTATTTCATACATCAATTCCGGTAAGGTGATGCCGCTCACGGTGATCGGCGCATAGATCCAGACAAGGACGGTCACAGCACCCGCAACCATGCCTGCGATGGCACCGGCGCGTGTCATACGTTTCCAGTGCAGGCTCAGAAGGATGATCGGCCCGAAGGCCGCACCAAAGCCTGCCCAGGCGTTGCTTACCAGCGAAAGAATGGTGCTGGACCTGTCAAAGGCCAGCCCGATGGCAACCAGTGACACAACGAATACCGAGATGCGCCCAACAAGAACCAGCTCTTTCTGGCTGGCACCCTTGCGCAGGAAAATCTTGTAGAAATCCTCGGTCAGTGAACTGGAAGTCACCAGAAGCTGGGATGAAATGGTGCTCATGATTGCTGCCAAGATTGCCGCCAGCAGGAAGCCGGAAATGGCTGGGTGGAACAACACTTCGGACAGAAAGATAAAGATGGTTTCCGGGTCGTCAAGCGACAGGCCCTCACGGGAGACATAGGCAAGTCCAACAAGCCCGGTGCCGACCGCACCAATCACTGTCACCAGCATCCAGCTCATGCCGATATGGCGCGCAACCTTCACGTCCTTCAGCGAACGGATAGCCATGAAACGCACGATGATGTGTGGCTGGCCAAAATAGCCAAGCCCCCAGGCCAGGCTTGATATCACACCGGCAACAGTCAGCCCGCTAAACAGATTGAGGAGGGTAGGGTCAATGTTCCGCAGCTCATTGGCCATGGCGCCAGTGCCGCCAAGGTCCGTCAGCGTGACAACGGGCACCAGAACAAGGGCAATGAACATGATGCAACCCTGCACAAAATCGGTAAGGCTGACGGCTAGAAAACCGCCAAACAGGGTGTAGGCCACGACCACGCCCGCCGTCACAAAAAGCCCTGTTTCATATGACATGTTGAAGGAAGCCTCAAACAACTTGCCGCCGGCGACCACGCCGGCCGATGTATAAAGCGTGAAGAAGATGATGATCACAACGGATGACAAAACACGGAGCATGTGTGAACCATCCATGAAGCGCTTCTCGAAATAGTCCGGGATGGTGATGGCGTCATCGGCTACTTCTGTATAAACCCGCAACCTTGGGGCAACGAACAGATAGTTGAGATAGGCACCAATCATCAGCCCCACAGCGATCCAGACACTGGAAATGCCCGCAATGAACACCGCGCCAGGTAGCCCCATTAGCATCCAACCGCTCATGTCTGAGGCGCCAGCGGAAAGCGAAGCAACGGCAGGGTTGAGCTGCCGGCCGCCTAGCATATAGCCCGATACATCATCGGTTGATTTTTTATAGGCATACAGGCCGATCGCCATCATCAGGACGAAATAGAGCCCGAGGGATATCATTGTTTCAATCTGCATTCTTTGGCCTCGCGTGGTCATGCGGAAACGGGCGCCAGAGGCACCCGTCTATTATTTCAGGTTAACATGCTTTCGGTTTTATGAGCGAATTTGGCCGCTGCCGTGCACCTTGTATTTGAAGGTGGTGAGCTGCTCCAGCCCGACAGGACCACGGGCGTGCATTTTGCCTGTGGCGATACCGATTTCAGCCCCCATGCCGAATTCGCCACCATCGGAAAATTGGGTGGACGTATTGTGCATCACCACCGCGCTATCCACGGCAGTCATGAAGGCATCTGCCGCTGTTGGGTTTTCTGTAATAATCGCGTCAGTATGTTTGGATGAATATCTGTCCACATAGGTGATGGCATCGGCAATTGTCGGCACCAGCTTCACTGAAAGTATGGCATCCAGATATTCCGTGCCCCAATCTTCGTCTGTGGCGGGCAGCACCCGGCTATCGATTTTTTGTGATTGGATATCACCGCGAAATTCACAGTCCGGCATGGCGTCTAGAAGGCGCGGCAGGATCGTGGGCGCAATGGCTTCGTCAATCACCAGGCTTTCTGTGGCTCCGCAAATGCCCGTGCGGCGCATTTTTGCGTTTTTTGCAACGACCACGGCCTTGTCCATGTCCGCTTCCTTATGGATATAGGTATGACAAATGCCGTCCAGATGCTGCAGCGTAGGCACGGACGCTTCTTCTGTCACCAACTTCACAAGGCCTTTGCCGCCGCGCGGGATAATCAGGTCGATATATTCCTGGCATTTAAGCATGTGTTTGACCGCTACCCGGTCCTGAGTATCGATGATCTGAATGGCGTCAGCCGGAAGGCCATGAGAAGCAATGCCGCGTTTCATGCAGGATACGATCGCGCCTGCAGAATGAAACCCCTCAGACCCACTTCTCAGAACGACGGCGTTGCCGGATTTGAGGCACAAGGCTGCTGCGTCTGCCGCCACATTGGGGCGGGATTCGAAGATCATGCCAATCACACCGATTGGAACCGCTACACGTTCGATCCGCAAGCCATTGGGGCGTTCGAATGTTGCCAGCTTGCGGCCTACAGGGTCTGGCAGGTCCGCAACCTGCTCTACTGCGTCGGCAATGCCTTCGATGCGCTCGTCCGTTAGCTTTAGTCTGTCAATGAAGGCTGCGTTTCGGCCTTTTTCTTCGGCGAGCGAGATATCCAGTTCATTGGCGGCCAAAATCTTGTTCTTTTCAGTTCGAAGCATCGCCGCGGCGGCTCGGAGAGCATCGTTTTTGGATGCTGTCAGGGTTAGCGCGAGCGCCTTTGACGCTTCACTCGCTTTTCGACCCATGTCATGTACATAGTTTTTCAATTCGTCAGACAAGATTGTCACGAGGAACTCCTTTAGTGGTGGTTGGTCGTGGGCTTCTAGCGCAGCTCTACAGCGCGCTTGTAGGCAGCGAATGTTGTGGCGCCAAACAGGTTGTCCAGCATCCCGTCCTGTCGCAAAACATTCAGGCCGGCCTCTGTTGTGCCCTTCTTGCTTGTTACGGATTGACGAAGCGTCGAAAGACTTTCGTCTGTCGCAGCCGCCATATTCGCAGCGCCTGATAGCGTGCGGATCACAAGGTCCCGAGCGACGTTGCTGGGAAAGCCAAGTTCTTCTGCAGCAGCTACGAAGCTCTCCATTACCTGGAAGATATAGCCAGGGCCGCTGCCAGATACAGCAGTCAAACGATCCAGTTCGTCTTCGGAATCGACCCAAAGCGCCATGCCGACGGCTTCCATAAGGTTTGTCGCTACATGTTTGTGGCCTGCTTCGCACTGCTTGTTGGCATACAGGCCGGTTACACCTTCACCGATCAAAGCTGGAAGGTTGGGCATTACCCGGACAAGGGGGCGGTTGCCCAGTATCCCGGTAAGCTTTTGCAAGCTAAGGCCTGCAGCGATCGAGATCACACAGGTTTCTTCTTTCAGGAAGCGGCTATATGCCGGCATGGCCTCTGGGACGATCTGTGGCTTGAGGGCAATGACAACAAGGTCAAAAGCCTTGTTATCTATTTCCTTGTCAGAGCGCACATGGGTAACAGCCGCCGGAAGATCCTGGTCTGCGGGATCGGCAACAGTGAAGGACAGGTGATCAATCTCCTGCCAGCACCGTAGCATGGCACCGCCCATTTTCCCGCATCCGATCATGAGAATGTTCATCTGTCTCTCCAGGTCTGTTCTTTCAATCTGCAGCCGAAAGGCAACTCAGCCCCGGCGTCGGGCCTGTATGTAGGGGCTCTTCTCTTCGAATTCAAATAAAAATATTTTGAAGGCTAAAGGTTGATGTTGAGAGAGATGCTCTTAGATAATGGCCTATATGCTGATATTATTGATGTATTATTGTCACATTTAGGTCATAAACGCTGCCAATAATAATTTTGAATTAAAATAATTTGTGGCCAAAGTAATTTGAGCGCGATAGAAGGGCGCCAGCTTTGGCAAGAGACAGGAGAAGATTCTTGAGTAGCCGTAAACGCATTGTTGTCAAAATTGGTTCCAGTCTGCTGGCGCACAGTAGCGAGCTGACGCTTCGCTATGCCTTTATGCATGGGCTGTTGAGCGACATCGCAAGGCTTAAGCAAGATGGGTATGATGTGGTTCTCATGTCTTCAGGTGCTGTTGCGCTTGGGCTGAATGCCATCGGGAAGGCGCCGGGCGAGGCTAGTCTGTTGGACAAGCAAGCAGCTGCCGCTTGCGGCCAGCCGCTCCTTCTTCATGCATACAGGCAGGTTGCCCAGGAGTTTGGTTTTGACATCGCCCAAGTGCTTGTAACGATCGGCGACATGGAAGAACGCCGCCGTTTCATCAATACCAAAAATACGATCGAGCGTTTGTTTGAACAGGGTGTGATGCCCATCGTGAACGAGAATGATACGGTTACGACTGAAGAGCTTCGTGTGGGTGACAATGACCGTTTGGCGGCCAAAGTTGCGCAAATGATCCAGGCTGAACATCTGGTGCTTTTGACAAGTATCGATGGCTTGTATGACCGCCCACCCGGGGAAGAAGGTGCCCGGTTTATCGAAACGCTTCATGACGTAAGCGATTACTTGAGTGCTGCTGCTGGCACGAGCGCGCTTGGAAGCGGCGGTATGTTGACGAAACTGCAGGCTGCCAATATGGCGCAGCACGCCGGCTGTAATACATTGATCGGTGAAGGCGTGATCGACAGACCGATCCTTTCACTGTTGTCCGGTGAGCGGAGGCACACCCTGTGTGTTGCCCACGGTACGCCGGCCTCGGCCTGGAAACTCTGGTTGACCAATCGCCTGCAGGTAGCTGGTAGCCTGATTTTGAACCGTGCCGCGGCAGAACGCCTCGCTGTGATGGAGGGCGCCGTCAGCCACGCGGACGTAGTATCAATTCAAGGCGATTTTCAGAAGGGCGATATCCTTCACCTCTATGATGAAAAGGGTGACGAAATCGCGCGCGGCTTATCGAACTACTCATCTGACGAGGTGCTTTTGTTCGCTCGTCACCCCGAGGAAACGACTGCTGAGCTATTGGGCTACAGCGCAATCCCGGACGTGATCAGCGCGAAGAACATGGTTGTCCTCGAGGAAAGCCATCTTTCGTGGGATGCGCCCGAGGGTGATATCACCCGGCTTGCATCCTGAAACGACTAACAACCCCAATCCTGAAAACAGAAGATAGGAGACTTTTAAATGGAGCTTCAGTTGAAGGCTCAAGACGCAAACGACATGTTGATCGACGGTCATGAGGAGAATGACATCCTTGCCGCTGGTCGCTCGGAAAGCCGGTTGGCGAACTGGCGGTTTCTAAATCGTGTGCGTCAATGTTGGGCAGACGAAGCCTTGTTTTCCACTCTTCTGATCGTGGCCTGTGGTTGCATGCTCGCTACGCTTCTCGCGGTATCAAATGTCGCGGACAGCGTCGCTGACCTGATGCGGCGTTGAGGTCGCGGGCGCCAGTTCAAGGCTTTCTCCAAAGGGGAGGCCTTGGCTCCTTTACCGTATAATTAGCATATTGATCATATTTAATTAATATATTACAAACCTCTCGGGGACATCTGAGAGGTGGATTATGTTTGGAACTTACACAGCACTGTTTGATCGGTTTGGTACACGTTTGTTTGCAGGGGTGAGCCGCAGCTCGATCTTCGGCATAGGCATGTTTCTTGTGGGTGCGAGCCTGCCTGCGCAGAGCGGGGAGGAGGCGTCATCAGCAACTCCCCCAAACATCGTTTTCATTCTTGCCGATGATATGGGCATCAACACGCCTGGCATTTATGGCGGCAAGGTGATTGAAACACCAAACATCGACCGCCTGGCCAAAGACGGTATGCGCTTTACCCAAGCCTATTCATCGTCGTCCCTGTGTGCGCCAGCAAGAGCTTCGTTGCTTACTGGGCTGCATTCCGGACATACATCCGTGCGCGGCAATACCGGAGGTATCGCGCTTAAAGACGCGGACATAACCTTCGCGGAGGTTTTGAAGGCCAGGGGGTACACCATTGCAGGTTTCGGTAAATGGGGTGTGGGAGACCTTGGTACTGAAGGGGTACCCGAAAGACAGGGATTTGATCGCTTCTTTGGTTATTACCATCAGATTCACGCCCATTTTTTCTATCCGGACTATTTGATTGATACCGGTCGCAGGATTGCGCTCGATCAGGCAGCCAATAAACAATATGCGCCTGATGTGACGTTGGCAGCGATGAAGGATTTCATTCGTGACAATAAGGACCGGCCATTTGTGGTTTTTGGATCCTGGACCTTGCCGCATACGAATGACGATGATGAGCCGGTCATACCGGAGGCGGATCCTGCGCTTCTGGCCTATGCGGCGGTTGATTTGCCCGAAGATGCTCGCAGATTTGCTGCCATGAATACCCGGCTTGACAGTGATATCGGTGAAATTGTCAACCTTCTGGAAGATTTGGAGATTGGCGATAACACCGTGGTGGTTTTTGCGTCTGACAATGGCCCAGGCACAACCTTCGAACCCTATTTCGACACAAATGGTTCGTATCGGGGCAATAAACGGAGCTTTTATGAAGGCGGTATACGGGTTCCCCTGATTGTGAAATGGCCTGGCCGTGTTGATCCCGGTTCGGTCAGTGACTTGCAGGTCTATTTCCCTGATCTGATGCCCACATTTGCCGACCTTGCTTCAGCACAGGAGCATGTGCCCGAAGGTATAGACGGGATTTCCTTTGTCCCCACCCTTGTTGGGGACGCCAACCAGCCAAAACACGATTTTCTCTATTGGGAAGTCCCTGACTATGACTGGTCTAAGAATATTTACCGCGAGGATGGTCTGCATCAGGCAATCCGGCAGGGGGACTGGAAAATGCTGCGCCATGGCCAGACGGAAAAGTGGGAACTGTTCAATCTGGCGACCGACCCATGGGAAACGACAGATGTGGCTTCTGAGTTCCCCGACATCGTAGCCAAGCTGGAAGCACTGATCGACGCAAGCCATGACCCGATGCCTGAACAGATCGAACCGGAAATGCCTGAAGGCCAATGGTTCCGCTAACACCGAAGTTTGAGGGAAAGTTTTGTCATGTTTGATGTGATTGATATCGTCGCACCCAATGATGATGATCAGGTTGCTTCACTGGTGTACGGTACGCGCTGGGCGCCAGACGAGGATGGCATCACTCGTATCTCTTTCTCCTTCGCTGACGTGGGTTGGGGGGCGATGTCTGACCAGATGAAACAATATGTGCTGGATGCCTTTGCCGATATCGAACGTGTCGCGAATATTGAATTCACGGAAGTAGGAGATTCTGCAGCCCTGCAAATCGCGGTCAATGGCGATCTGGGTTCCTCCGGTTACGCACTTTATCCGTGGGAAGAAGGGTCGACAGTCGAGTTTCTGGACAATGACATGCCCAAGGCCCTGGTTTTGCACGAATTGTTGCATGCGCTAGGGTTGAGCCACCCCTCGGGCCTTTTGGAAGAAGGCCTGCGCGGTGTTGAATATACAGTGATGATGCCAACGGTTAATCAGTCAGCGATGGCGGACTATGTTTTCCTCGATCCGCGGCCAACTGGCCTGCAGGAGATCGACATCAAGGCGCTTCAATATATTTATGGCAGTGATCAGGCCGCCTCGTCGTCGGCCAATATCTATGTTTTTGATACGTCTCAGACATATCATGAAACGCTATTCGATGGCGGCGGCATCGACGTTATTCGGATCGTGGATGAAGCTGCCAAAGGCGTTGTGATCGATCTTACACCAGGCACATCACAAGATGTAGGGACGGTTGTTGGTTTTTTCACGACAAGCCAATGGCTCGATTCCGATGTTACCGAAACAGTGCTGATCACTGACAAAAGCTGGATTGAGAAAGCGCATGGCGGCGCCGGAAATGACCGCATAACTGGCAACATCCTTGATAATGTTCTGAGCGGCGGCGCGGGCAATGATACTCTCCTTGGTGGCGCAGGTGCCGACCAGCTATGGGCTGGAGAGGGTGATCTGGGTGCAGACGTATTCTTTGGCGGTGCAGGGAATGATATTCTGGGCGGCGGCGCGGGTAATGACATTCTGGTCGGGGGTGCAGCTGGTGGAAACAGCTTGGCTGGTGCAAATACATTGTTTGGCGGCGCCGGCGATGATGTGCTGATTGCCGGGAATTGGAATGATGGCAACGAGAATGCCTTATATGATCCCGGGGAGGCAATGACTGGCGATGATCTGATGAACACTCTCTGGGCAGGTGATGGGCAGGATACTGTAGTGGGGGCATCTGCCGGAGACGCCCTTGGAGGCGGTCGGGGAGATGATATTCTGCAAGGCCTTGATGGGCAGGATACCATTTTTGGTGGTAAGGGCGATGGCGCGGACACTATTCAAGGTGGAGCCGGAGATGACCAGTTGTTCGGCGGCTTGGGCAGTGATGCCCTCGACGGTGGCGACGGGAATGATGTTTTGTATGCCGGAGGCGGCAATGACCTTGTGTCTGGAGCGGCTGGCGACGATACACTTGGTGCTACACCAGGCGACGATACTCTTGAAGGCGGTGACGGTGCAGATTTATTCACCTTCGGTGTGGATCACGGAAATGATGTGATATCCGATTTTGATCTGCAACAGGATGAGCTTTCTTTTGCCAATCTTGAAACTCCGTTTGCCGACATGGCTGCGTTGATGGCGGCGTCCAACGATACCGAGGCCGGTGTCCTGATCGAAACCGGCCCTGATAGCTCTCTGCTCATCGTGGGTATAACAACCGATGATATGGCAATTGCAAATGTTCTTCTAAACTAGGCATCCGACTGATCGGCCGCGCCTATGAAAGCCAGGCCATGCTATGCCATAAAGGTCAGGCTTTACATCATTCTAGAAGCGATATTGCAGGCTTATGGAAGCATTCCTGCCCGGTTGGGTGAAACGATCCAGATAACTTGTGTTGGCCGCGTAGCCGCGCGCATCTTCCCACAGCCAATATTCCTGGTTTGTCAGGTTAAAGAGCCCCGCCCGCAGGGAAAGCTGGTCTGTGAAATTTATATAGCCTGTGATGTCGATGGTGGTGTAGCCGTCTGGCGCAAAGCCTTCAGCATCGCTCATGCGGTCGGTATCCTTGCCGCCCACGATTGTGGTGTTCACACCCATGCCCCAACGTTCGTTCGGCGCATCATAGGTAAGGCCCAATACGGCTTTGGTTGGCGCCACGGAATCGATTGGTGTTTTCACATCGCCTTCGGTGGTGTCGCCCTTGGCATAAGCAAAAGCGGCCTGGAAGGCGAGGCCTTTGGGCGCACCAAGCGCCTGATCCAGCCAGATGGCTGCACGGGCTTCGATGCCCTTGATGGTGGCTTCTGCATAGTTGGTATATTGATACACGCTGATGCCGGATGTGCGGTCAATCGTCTGTTCAATAAAATCGTCGTAGGATGAATGGAAGCCCACAAGCTCGAAGCTGCCAAGCTTGCCGCCAGCCCGGAGGCCCAATTCGAACGAGTTGCTGCTTTCCGGTTTCAGATCAGGGTTCGAAAGGGTGATATAGCCGCGGTAGGCCGAGCTTGTATCCTGCCGGTAAAGCTGGATCAGTTCCGGGGCCTTGAAACCCTGGCTGAACTGGCCGAACGCGGAAACCACATCGTCGAACTTGTAAACTACGCCCGAGCGGAAGGTCACCTTGTCGCTGGTGTGTTTGTCCAGATCGGTGGTGTAGATATCGTCTGCCTCAGGTGTGGCTTTGAAATAGTCATACCGCACGCCGGGGGAAAGAAGAAGGTCCCCCTCAAGAAGGCTGATCTGGTCCTGCAGATACACACCAAAGGTCTTGCCTTTCACCACAGGGGTGTAGCGGGCGATTTCGTCATCGCGCGTGCCGTCCAGATAGAATTTATCTGTGCGGTTTTCCAGTGTGGCATGCTGATACACAAGCCCATAGGTGAAATGATGAACCCCGGTTTCTTTGTCAAACTGGGCTGAAGCCTGATAGTCTTCTTCGCCGTGGCGATAGTCGATCAGGCGGTGGCCATAGCCAAAGGCGGCAGTTGTGTTGTTGGTTTCTTCTTCGGCGTCACTTTTCTGCCAATCCAGTGTCCAGGAAACTGTATCGAACAGGGCTGTGCCCGCCGTCCATTCATGGGTGAAGCCCACATGTTTGCGGGTGAAAACATCGTCGCCCGTATAGTCCGAGTAATTGAACATGGCGTTATAGGTTGGCCCTTCAAGCGACAGTAGGTCGCTGTGGGATTTGGAGCGGAAATATTCCCCCACCAGCTTCAGGCGGTGGTTTTCACTGGCCTGATATTCAACCTTTGCGAGGAAATTGTCGCTGCCGAACTCATAGGGGTCGGGCAGGGTGCGGTCATTGCCCTGGGCGTCAGAATAGTCTTCGCCGAAATTCTCAGTCTCGTGCCCGTCACGGCGGGTGTATTGGAATAGCGTTTCAAGCTTGCCGGTGCGGTTGGCGATGGTGGCGGTTTCGGAGAACATGTTTGTCACGCTGTCATACAGCACTTTCACATGGCCGCCTGTGTCGTCGCCGCTTTCATCCAGATAGGCCGAAGGGCTTTTGGTGCGGAAGGAAACCACACCCGCCAGCGCATCACTGCCATACAGGCTTGAGGCCGGCCCGCGCAGCACTTCAACCTGCGCCAGGCTGTCGATATCCACAAAATTACGCGGGGAGTTGAGCCATGGACCAGAGGCAAAGCCTTCCGATTGTTCGGTGCCGTCCACCAGGATTTTCACCCGATTGCCGGTAAGGCCGCGGATATTGAAGCCAGACAGGCCAAAACGCCCGGCGTTTGTGGCTTCCACACCGGGCTCGTACCTGAGCATGTCGCGAATATCGGTTGCCAGATTCTTTTCCAGCTCTGCCTGCGTCAGCACGGAAACGGACGCCGCCACATCCTCAAGTTTCTCAGCCGTGCGCGTGGCCGATACCACAATGGTTTCCATGGAAAAGTCGGCTGAAGCGTCGGTCGTGACGGTGTTTGCCATGGCCGAAACGCTTGATAGCGCCAGTTGGGATACGCCCGCAGCGAAAAGCGAAACAAGCTTGCGGTTTGTCATTGGATTATCTCCCTGAGCCCCGTGTTGGGATTGTTAAGAATGATTCGCAAGTGGTTTAGACCTCCTCTTGAAGCGGGTCAAGAAATTAATAATGATTCTTAAAATCATTTGCAAAAAAGAAAAAGGGAGCGTAGAGATCGGGGGAATCGGCGGCGCCTTCAGGGCGCGCATAACCCATTTTTCTAGGAGTATTCAGGTGATACGGAATCTTGAAGACCTGATGTATCAGGTGTCCGACCTGTTCATGGCCCCGGTACTTGTTTTGCTGGTGATCCTGTTTTTCTACAGCCTTTACGCCCTTGGTGGTTTCCTGATGCAGGGGCTTCAGCGGCGGCGGGGGCAGCTGGCGTTCACGCGCCTCTTGAAAGAGGGCACCCGGCGGGACGGTGTGCTGGCCCCCAAGGGTTATCCGCTCGCGGCTCTTGCAATTGCCAAACAAACCATCAGTAAAGACGAACTTGATGTGGCCGCCCTTGGTGAAATGGAAGGCGTGCGCATGGTCAGCCGTGTGGCGCCCATGCTCGGGCTGATCGCCACCATGATCCCCATGGGCCCGGCGCTCAAAAGCCTGTCTGACGGCGATGTGCAGGGCATCAGCGAAAATCTGATCGTGGCCTTTTCCGCCGTGATCTTCGGGCTAGTGATTGCCTCTATCACTTTCTTTATCGCCAGCACCAAAAAGAAGTGGCTGGCGCAGGAACTGGTGGCGCTGATCCCTCTGGTTGAGGCGGAAGCCGTGCAGGAAGTGCGGGTAAAGGAGCTGAGCCGTGAAGCTGCTTGATGAAGATGAGGCGATCAATCCGGCGCTGTCGGTTGTCAATCTGGTGGATGTGTTCCTGGTGCTGATCGCGGCCTTGCTGATTTCCATCGCCCAGAACCCGATCAATCCGTTTCTGGATGACGATGTGATGGTGATCAAAAATCCGGGTCAGGAAAACATGGAGATGATCATCAAGAAGGGGGAGAAGATCGAAACCTATAAAAGCACCGATGAGATCGGCTCTGGCGAAGGCGTGAAAGCCGGTGTGGCCTACCGCATGGCGGACGGTTCCATCATTTATGTGCCGGACACCTCCGCCGAGGCGGGCGACACAACATCCCTCCAAGCCAACCCACAATAGTTATCGAGCGAGATCACATCATGCTGCGCCTTATATCCGGCCTAATCCTTACCCTATGCCTTTCCCTTCACGCCGCTGCGGAAGAAGGGAAGCAGAAGATCCTTTATGTTTCTGGCTCGCATTCCAGCCCGGCGAAAGTTGAAATCCTGAAAGAGTATCTGGCGGCGCATGACATCGCCATTGATCGGGTGTCGAGCCGGTCGCTTGCGGATGCACCGGCGGCGCTGGCCAGGTTTGCCGACTATGATCTGGTGGTGCTGGATGATGCGTCCGCGCGCAGCAGCAAACAGTCGTTCGAGAAATATATTCCGGCGGCCACGGCCTATGGCGGCAAGCTGTTGGCGATCAAATGGCTTGCAGAGGCCCGGCTCACAAAGGGCATCACGGGCGATCAGGCACAGGCGCTGCATGACTATTATGACAATGGGGGCTCGGTGAATTTCCGGCGTATGGCGGATTATCTGGCCCTTGAGGTGCTGGGGGATGGCGGTGATGTGGCGGCCCCGGTGATCTACCCGGAAGTGGGCATCTACGTGCCCGGATACGAAGGACTGATTTTTGACGATGTGGACAGCTATCTGGCATGGCGGGGTGAGGCCTTGGGCACAAAACCTGTTGTGGGCGTGATGCTGCAGCGGTCCCTGATCGAAGCGGTGGATACAAGTGTGGTGGATGCCGCCATCAGCCGCATCGAGGCTGGTGGCGCGCTCGCGGTGCCCTTCTTTTTTGAGCTGAGCCCGCGGGTCAGCGATTATGTGCCGATGTTGCAGCAGGACGGCCGCACCATCTTTGATGTGATTGTGAATTTCCGGTCTATCCACTGGGCCAACAAACGGCAGGAAGAATTCACGCGTCTTGGTGTGCCCGTGGTGCAGGCGCTCACATATTTTGATGGCGATCAGGCGGCGTGGGAAGCAGATGCGCAGGGCATCTCGCCCGGCATGACACCCTTCATTCTGGTGCTGCCGGAAACTGCGGGTGTGATTGACCCGATCATCGTCGCCGCCAGAAACGAGCAAACAGGCAAGGCCGAGGTGATTGATTATCAGATGGATCATCTGGTGGCGCGGGCCCTCAAATATGCCGCCCTTGGCACCAAGGATAATGCCGACAAGAAGCTGACCGTGTTTGTGTGGGGTGACAAAAATATGGGGGCTTCCTTCCTGAATGTGGAAGAAAGCCTGCGCGCGATATCGGGCGGCCTGAACGCGGAAGGCTATGCGATTGACGCAGTGGACGGCAGCTATTTCACGGATCCCGTGGACCGTATCCTCAACCCTTTCTACCGGGATTACGAACTTGAGGGCCTGATGAAGGATGATCTGGCGGAGCTGATGCCGGTGAAGGACTATCTGAACTGGTTTAGAGCACTGCCTGACCATGTGACGAAGCCGATCAATGATTTCTGGGGCAAGGCCGAAGATAACTTCATGGTGGTGGAGCATGCGGGCGAGCCCCACTTTGTGCTGCCGCGCATCAGGAACGGCAATATGCTGGTCATGCGCCAGCCGCCGCGCTCTGACGACAAGGATCAGGACAAGCTGATCTATCATCAGGGCGATGTGCCCATGAACCACTATTATCTGGCGGCCTATTTTTATGCCCGCACCTTCTGGGGCAGTGACGCCATCATTCATCTGGGCACACATGGCAGCCAGGAATATCTGGGCGGCAAGGAACGCGGGCTGTCGCGCTATGACCAGGGCAATCTGGCGGTGTGGGACACGCCTGTTTTCTACCCCTTCATCATTGATGATATTGGCGAAGCGATGCAAACCAAGCGGCGCGGTAGCGCCACAGTGATCGCGCATATGACCCCACCCTTTGCCGCAGCCGGCCTTGAGGGGGACAGTTCCCGTATTCACGAATTGATGCATGAATATAAATCCATGGACGACGGCGGTGTGCGCGAAAAAACAGCAGCGGCCATCAAGGCCCTGTGCCTGAGTGCCAAATTCTGCGAGGACATGGGTGTAGAGGAAGCCGAGATTGACGATGATTTCGCCGCCTTCATGGAACAGTTGCATGTGTATCTGGAAGATATCGCCAGCCAAAACCAGCCGCTAGGGCTGCATAGCTTTGGTGAATTGCCGGAAGACAAGCTGATCACCTCCACCGTGGTTCAGATGCTGGGCAGCGAATTCATCAGCCGTGCCCGCGATTATGAACATGATGCCTATGGCGGCACAGATCACACAGATCACGCCGGCCATGACCACGCGGAAGACAGCATGACAGGCGACGAAACCCCGATCGAAGATCTGGCGGGTTTCAAAACGGCGCGCGATTTTGTGGTGGGTGGCAAGGATATGGCGGAACTGCCCGATGACCTGCGCGCGGATATCGAGAAAGCCCGCACGTATTTTACGGGTATCACCGGCATTCAGGAAATGCCGAACCTGATCCGCGGGCTCGCGGGCGGCTATGTGCCCGTGAAAACGGGCGGGGACCCGATCCGCCACCCTGAGGCGCTGCCCAGCGGATCGAACCTTTATGGTTTTGATCCGGCGCGCCTGCCAACCAAGGCCGCGTGGGAGCAGGGCAGGGAGCTGGTTGAGGGCGTGATCGAGGATTATCGCGTCAAACACGGCCATTATCCTGACAAGCTGGCTTTCTCCCTCTGGTCGATTGAAGCCATGCGCCACTATGGCGTGCTGGAGAGCCAGGCGCTCTATGCCATGGGTGTGAAGCCCGTTTGGTCACCTGACGGGCGTGTGGTTGGCACTGAAATCATCGAGGCGCGGGATTTGAAACGCCCGCGGGTTGACGTGGTTCTGTCTGCCACGGGCCTCTACCGCGATGCTTTCCCCAACGTGATGCTGCGCCTTGCGGATGCGGTAAAAAAAGTGGCGGAACTGAAGGAAGCCAACAATTCCGTGTGGGATAACAGCCAGCGCGTGAAGGCTGATCTGATCAGGGAAGGCATGAGCGATGAGGATGCAGACTATTTCTCGACCGTTCGCATATTTTCCAACAGCTCAGGGCAATATGGCTCGGGTGTCGATGATGCCGTGCGCGCCAGCGACACTTGGGAAACGGATGCCAAAATCGCCAATAATTACATGAACAAAATGGGCAATGCCTTCGGCACGGATATGGGCCGCTGGGGTGCCAAAATTGAAGGCGTAAACCTTTATGGCAAGCAGCTTTCCGGCACGGATGTGGCCATGTTTGCCCGGTCTTCAAATATCTATGGCATGCTTTCCAGCGATGATCCGTTCGAATATTTCGGCGGGATATCGCTGGCGGTCCGCAATCTGGACGGCAAAAGCCCGGAGATGGTGATCTCAAACCTGCGTGACGCCAAGAACCCGCGTGCCGAGAATGCTGCGCTGTTTCTGGCCAAGGAGTTGCGGACCCGCAGCCTGAACAAACGCTGGGTGTCTGAGATGATGAAGGAGGGCTATTCGGGCGCCACCAATCTGGCCAGCCGCCTGACCAATTTCTGGGGCTGGCAGGTGGTAGACCCCAATCTGGTGCGCGACGACCAGTGGCAAGAATTTGCTGAGGTTTACATCAAGGACAAGTTCGACCTGGGCATGGATGAGTTCTTCGAGAAAGTAAACCCAATCGCGCAGGCTGAAATGCTGGAGCGTTTGCTCGAAGCCGTCAGGAAAGACTATTGGGCCGCAGACGAAGCCACCCAACAGAAATTGGTGGAACGTTTGATCGAACTTGTAACCAACCATGAGCTGGTGGTTGAAAACGAAAAGCTGGAAGCGTTCGTGAACGCTAAGGCCGCCGGGTTCGGGCTTGCAGTGGCGCTACCATCGCCGCAAGGCGGAGCGGTTGCACCCCTGCCACAGCAGGTGCAGGGCCAACAACTGAAAAAGGTGGAGCAGGTGGAGACGGCTGAGCCGGACATCAACTGGCCGCTTATCCTGTCGGGGATCATGTGCTTCCTGATCTTTCTTTCGGGCATGGGGCGCCAAGCAATAACCCGCCCCTATTACTAGCAGATTAAGGCAGCGGGGGAAGAGGTGCATCCGAAAGGGTGCGCCTCTTTTTCTTTTTGGGCATTTGTCATAATGATCTTTCGTGCGGCTTCATTGGGTCTGCTGTGTTGCCTCATGCCTCTGGTACTTTTCCTCATCACACCCGTCTTGTGTCTTGATGTTCAAAATCAGCACGCCATACTCTGGGACAAAGAAGGGAAAGGGCGAGCAGGAACTTTGGGATCAGGAAGGGAACCTGCTCGCCCAGGCTAGTATGACGAAACCTTGGGAGGAGATTCGTCATTGCTTGGAAGCCAGTGTTGCCATTCGGTTTAGAGGAGGAAACGCGAAATGACGGTAGATAAATCTTGCATCGACTTCTTTTTGTAATATAAATAGTACCTAAATTTACAAGAAGGGCAAGAGATGAAATCGATTGGCGGGATATTTTCTATCGCACTGGCTGTTTTTTCGGCGGAATCCGGGGCTCAGGAACCTTGGGAAGATCACACAGTATTCGGGATAAACAAGTTGGCCCCGCATGCCACACTATTTCCATATGAAAGCCGTGATGCAGCCCTTGCCGATAGCCGGGATACCAGCCCCAATTTCCTTCTTCTGAATGGTATGTGGGATTTCAACTGGCAGCGGTCCCCGAAGGATATACCGCTCGGTTTTGAAAAGCCTGCCTACAACACTGCCGCATGGGATAAAATCCGCGTGCCCAGCAACTGGGAAGTAGAGGGGTATGGCTATCCCATCTATCTTGATGAACGTTATCCGTTTGAAACCACCTGGCCCGATGCACCGAAGGATTATAACCCTGTAGGGTCTTATCGGCGAAGCTTCACAGTGCCAGAGGGCTGGCAGGGCAAGCAGATATTCCTGCATGTTGGGGCTGCCAAATCGTCGCTTGATGTGTGGGTGAACGGCAAGAAAGTTGGTTTCAGTCAGGGGGCGAAAACACCCGCTGAGTTCGACCTGACGCCCTATGTGAAAACAGGTGAAAACCTGATCGCCTTCCAGATCCGGCGCTGGACAGACGCAAGCTATCTGGAAAGCCAGGACATGCTTCGGATTTCAGGCATTGAGCGCGATGTCTATCTGTTTGCCACACCCAAACAGCACATTTTTGATTTCCATGCCAAGCCGGGGCTAAGCAGTGATCTGAGGGAAGGGCAGTTCGAGCTGGATGTGACGGTAGAAGACTATTCGGGCAAGGATTCCAAAACCACAGTGGAATACCAGCTTCTTGATCCTGCAGCTGGCCTGAAGCCTGTCTTGTCAGGCACCTCCGAAGTGGCAGGCTCTGGCGCGGCAACCATCAGGGATAGGCTCGAGCGCCCGCGTCTCTGGACGGCGGAAACGCCTAACCTATACACCCTTGTTATTACGCTGTGTGACGCGAAAGGTGACGTGCTTGAAGTGGTGCGCGATGATATCGGCTTCCGTCGGATCGAAATCAGGAACGGCCAGCTATTGGTAAACAACAAGGCCATCTCCATTCGCGGGGTGGACCGGCACGAAGTGTCGCCTCACACAGGCCATGTGGTCAGCCGGGAGTTGATGGAACAGGACATACGCCTGATGAAATCCCTCAACATCAACGCGGTGCGCACTAGCCATTATCCCAACGATCCCTACTGGTATGATCTGGCGGATAAATACGGGCTGTATGTGTTGGATGAGGCCAACATCGAATCCCACCCACTTGCCATTCATCCAGATACGCAGATCGGGAATGAACTGAGCTGGTTGCCCGCCCACCTGGACCGTACCAAAAGCATGTTTGAGCGGGATAAAAACCACCCGTCCATCATCATTTGGTCGCTCGGAAACGAAGCCGGTGAGGGCAAGATATTCGAGGAAACCTATCGCTGGCTGAAGGAAGCCGATGGCACGCGGCCGGTGCAATATGAACCAGCGGGCACCGAGCATTATACCGATATTTTCGCGCCCATGTATCCGCCTATCGAGCGGTTGGTGAAATATGCCGAAACAAACCCTGAGCGCCCGGGCATCATGATCGAATATGCCCATGCGATGGGCAATTCCGTTGGCAACCTGCAGGACTATTGGGACGCCATCGAGAAATATGATGTGTTGCAGGGCGGCTTTATCTGGGACTGGGTGGACCAGTCGCTGGAATACACCAACGACAAAGGCGTGAAATACTGGGCTTATGGCAAGGATTTTCACCCCGACCTGCCAACAGACGGCAACTTCCTGAACAACGGTTTGGTGAACCCGGATCGTATCCCGCACCCGCACGCCTATGAGGTGAAGAAAGTGTATCAGGGTATTCGCTTCCATGCTGTGGATGCGGCGGCTGGGCGTTTTGCCGTGGCCAACAAATATGATTTCACCGACACCCAAAAATATGACCTGCATTGGCGGCTTGAGGCAGATGGCGAACTGGTACGGGAAGGGCATCAGGCGATGCCGTCCGCCGCGCCATCGGAAACAACTGAGTTTAGTGTTGATTTCGGGGCGCTGCCGGAGGCGTCTGACCGGGAATATTTCCTGACACTCAGTGCACGCACGCGGGCTCCGGAAAACTTGCTTCCTGCTGATCATGAAGTGGCCTTTGGCCAGTTTGAAATCCCGGTGCAGCGTGCCGCTGCAAAATCATCAGGCAAAGCAGGTTCCTTCAAGGTTGGCCGCGCGGGCAATGTGCTGACGATTGCAGGCGATCGGGCGACTTATCGGTTCGATACAGCCGTCGGCTGGCTTGTCAGCTATGAGGTGGATGGGCGGGAACTATTGAAGTCTCCGCTGGTGCCTAACTTCTGGCGTGCCCCCACAGATAATGATCTGGGCAACGAGATGCATAAATGGGCGGCCGTATGGCAAACAGCGGCATCGAAACTGAAGCTGGTGTCGTTCGATGTTACCGAGAGAGAAACACCGACAGTAACAGCGGCGTACGCTTTTAATGGTATTGAAGGCTCCCTGACACTGACCTACAGCATGGATGCTGATGGCGCGCTTGAGGTTGCCAATGCGCTTGTACTGCCCGAGAACGCCAATCTGCCAAAGTTGCCACGCTACGGCATGCAGCTTGTGATTCCGGGCGCGCATATTTACCAAAGCTGGTTCGGGCGCGGGCCGCATGAAAGCTATGCGGACCGGAAATCCTCGGCCCGCATCTCGCTCTACCGCAAGGATGTGCGCCGGAACGATCATAATTATATCCGGCCGCAGGAGAATTCCAACCTTACGGATGTGCACTGGATGGCCCTTTTGAATGAGGCGGGTGCTGGCCTGATGGCGGTGGGCGAAAAACCCCTCAGTACAAGTGCATGGCCTTATTTGCAGGCGGATATTGATTTCAATGCGGGCGACGGCAGTGCGTCCGCGTCCGGGCTTGTGCCGGTAACCACCAAGCATGCAATTGATGTCCCTCTTCGCGATCTTGTCACGGTAAACATTGATCATATGCAGATGGGTGTGGGCGGTGATACGTCATGGGGGCGGCATGTGCACCCGGAATATACCATTCCGGCAAAAGCCTATCAGTATCGTTTTAAACTGATGCCTGTGGCGGCGGGGCAGGATGCCGTCGCTTTGGCCCGGTCTGTAACCTTCAAGTAATTGGAATAATCGTCATGGCACCAACAGGCGCACCAACATTTATGGCAGGGGCAATCCAGAGCCTGATAAAAACGCATTACGGGCTGACGGGCGAGCTTTCCGCGCTTGCGAGCTACGCTGACCAGAACTGGATGCTGAAGGGGGCAGACGGAACGCGCCATATCGTCAAGATCGCCAACAGTGGCGACAGCAAACATGAGGTGGCGATGCAGAATGCGGCGATGGCGCATCTGGCGGGCAAAGGTATTGCGGTGCCCCATGCCCTCAGAAACACTGCGGGGTACGATATCACCGATGTGATGGATGGGGACGGCAACAGCCATTTCATGCGGGTGCTGACCTATCTTTCCGGCCAGTTTTATGCTGATACCAAAGCGGAAAGCCATTCTGCGGCCCTGTGGCAAAGCATGGGTGGTTTCCTTGCCCAGATGGACAACGCGCTGGAAGATTTTGATCATCCCGGCGCCAGCCGTTTCTTCGATTGGGATCTGGCACATGGCTATGGCATCTGCCAGCGGAAAAAAACGGCGCTCAAGGCAGACGAGGCCAAGGTGGTGGATCATTTCCTCGATTATTACCACAGCCATGTGATGCCGCTTCTCGGTGGCCTCAGGAAATCTGTGATCCATAATGACGCCAACGACTATAATCTGTTGGTGGATAGCGTGGATGCGCCATCTGCCATCACCGGGTTGATCGATTTTGGCGATATGGTCCACACCCACACGATCAACGAACTGGCGATCGGTGCGGCCTACGCCATGCTGGATCAGCCTGACCCCATTAAAACGCTGAAGGCTATTGTTGCCGCCTATCACGCCGAGCGGCCCTTGGCGGATGACGAGTTCGAGGTTCTTTATGGCCTGATTGCACTGAGGATGTGCACTACTGTTTGCAACGCTGCCGTCGCCTACGCGGCCAACCCCGGTAATGACTATCTTCTGGTTTCGGTGCGCCCGGCTTGGGGCCTGTTGGCAAAGTTGAAGAAGCTGTCGCCTTTTGCTGTACGCTGTCAGCTTCGTGTCGCGTGCGGGCTTGTATCGGATACCGGCAACGCCAAGGAAGACATCATTGCCTACCGTAAGGCGCATCTGGGTAAAACCCTCAGCCTCAGCTTCAAGGAGCCGCTCAAAATCGTGCGCGGGCTAGGTGCTTATCTGTATGACGAAGAAGGCAATGACTATCTGGATATGGTGAACAATGTTTGCCATGTGGGGCACTGCCACCCGCGTGTGGTGGCAGCAGGCCAACGGCAGATGGCGCAGCTCAATACCAACACCCGGTTCCTGCACGATAATCTGGTGGATTATGCCGAAAAGCTTCTGGCCACCATGCCGGAGAAACTGTCGGTATGCATGTTTGTGAATTCGGGCAGTGAGGCCAACGAACTGGCTTTCCGGCTGGCACGTAACTTCACAGGTTCGCGTGAGCTTCTGACCGTGGATGGTGCCTATCACGGCAACACCAGCGCCTGTATTGACGCCAGCCCCTACAAGTTTGATGGCCCAGGCGGTGAAGGCGCGCCCGCCCATGTGCATAAGGTGAAACTACCTGATCCCTACAGGGGTGAATTCCCTGGTATGGGCGAAGAGGCGGGCAAGGCCTACGCCGACGATATTGACCGTGTGGTTGCGGCGCTTGCCAAAAAAGGCAAGAAACCCGGCGCTTATATCTGTGAGTCGCTGCAGGGCGTGGCAGGCCAGATCATCATGCCGGAAGGCTATCTGAAGGCGGTGTACCCCAAGGTGCGGACTGCGGGCGGGGTATGCATCGCTGATGAGGTGCAGGTGGGCTTTGGCCGTGCGGGCACCCATATGTGGGCCTTTGAAACCCAGGGTGTGGTCCCGGATATCGTGACCCTTGGCAAGCCCATCGGCAACGGGCATCCCATGGCGGCGGTGATCACCACACAGGAGATCGCAGACGCGTTCGTGACCGGCATGGAATATTTCAACACCTTTGGCGGCAACCCTGTGTCCTGCGCTATCGGCATGGCGGTTCTGGATGTGATCAAGGACGAGGGCTTGCGCGAAAACGCACTTGAAACCGGCAAATATTTGCAGAATCAGCTTCGGGCGCTGCAGGCGGATTTTGACGTGATCGGCGATGTGCGGGGCCTCGGCCTGTTCATTGGTGCGGAGCTGGTGACCAACCGGGAAACCAAGGCGCCAGCAACCGAGTTGGCGGCCGCGCTGGGCGAATTTGTGAAAGGCGAACGTGTGATCCTCAGCACCGAAGGCGCGTTCCACAATGTATTGAAGATCAAGCCGCCAATTGTGTTCACCCGCACAGATGCAGACCGTTTTATCGCGGCGGTGTCAAAGGGGCTGAAAGCCCTAACTTGAGAGTGGGGAAAAGATGACATGGAAAAGGCCAGTCCCTCGGGGCTGGCCTTTACTGTTTTATGCAAGGTGATCTGTTTTCTCAAACCGTTCGCCCATGCTTTCAAGGGCCGACAACCATCCTTCAATGGTGTGGCGGTCATGGGGTGCGGCGCTCACACCGGTTGGGAGATCGCCTGCCTTCACCCCTTCAACCGCAAGCGCCACAGGAAGGCTGACAAGCCGTGCCATGGCCTGGCCTTTGTCATTGCCGGCCGCATCCAGCGCATATTCCCTGTGCCAGATGGTTTTGCCTTCCCGTGTGACCTCAAGGGTGACGGAAAGCACCACGCGGTCTGGTTCGCCCTCATCATAGCTGTATTTTTTCTGGAGCTCGATTGCGATGGCCTCCATGCGTGTAAGGCCCTCGTCACCCTTAAGCTGGCCCACTTCATCAAACAATGGCTGCCATGCCTTGGCCCAGCCATCAAGCCTGAGCGTACCGCGAACAAACTCTTCAATCTGCCAGCTTTTAGGGAACAGATATTGGCCCAAAAACGGCAATGAATCCCTGTTGGGGTAGGCTTCAAACGTTTCGCCGCCGGCGCCGATTGGCACCTGCTTGAGCGCTTCCCATGGGCCGCGGGACTGGCAGGCATTGCCACCTTCGATCCACTGTGCGGGCGAGGTGAGCGCTTTCAAGACACCAAGCGGGGACCAGCTGAATTTATATCGGAAATCATTGGCAACCTTGGGGAAGCCGCCGCAATAGGAGCGGAAACTGAAACGATTGTCTGCGTGGTCTTCGATATCTGCCTTCGCTTCTTCCACCAGCAGGTGTGCCAGCAAATGATCAAGCCCCGGATCAAGCCCCACTTCATTGACGAAGCTGAGGCCCTGTTCCCGTGCGGCGCCATCCAGTGCGCGCATCTCGGGCGCAATATAGCTGGAAGATACAAAATGCGCGCCTTTATCAAGGCAAAGCCCCGCATAGTGCGGATGCAGGGGCGCCGGCAGCATGGAGACAAGAATGTCGCCTGCCTCAAGTGTGTCAGATAGGGCAGGGTCAGTCAGGGCGCGCACATCGGCCTTGATGCCAAGCGCGCGGATCGTGTCCTTCGCCTTCTCAAGGCTTCTGTTCCATATGGTCATCTTGTGGCCGTGCCGCGCCAGATAGCGAATGCCGGACGTGGAGGAAAGCCCTACGCCTAACCAATGAATTGTACAGCTCATGAAGCGATCCTCAGGGTTTCTGTGTTTTGAAGGAACAAATCACCCGCACGGACCCATACATTGCCAGATGAGTTGTCCAGCGTCCGCAAATGCGGGAGCAGCTGGCTCGCATAGTCTTCGGAGCTTTCCTTCGGTAACAGGGAAGGCAGGTGATCGATTGCAATCATATGCAGCGGGCTTCCCGCGCCTTCTATTTCAAGGCACGGTTCAGCAAAGGTCGTGCACTGGTCGTAGATCGGGAGAGGATTGTGTGGGCTGGTGGGGTCACAGCTTACATCGGCGATCACAGACAGCTTGCGGTCTGGCGCTGACAGGCTTTCTTTTGTCAGGAAAGGGGGCATTGCTGCTCCCAAAAGTACGCAGTTCACAAAAACATCGGCGTCATTCAGTTCGGGGAAAGGGCCCCCTTTGTGTGTTTCGGCCATGTCCCATGCCACAAGCGGCAGGCCCAGCTTTTCAGCAACCGCACACGCGCCTGTGCCGCTGCGGCCTTTCGCCCCAATCACATGCAATGTCGGTGTATGGTCAAGGTTTTCCAAGCCACTTTTGATTGCTGATATCAGCGCACCTTCATCGGGCTGGGCGTGCACTGTTCCGAGCGGGCTGGAGGCGCCGGCTTTCTTGTTGGCCCAGGCTTGAACAGCCAAAGCCGCGCCCGCAAACCCCGCCCAATAGCCGAATGCTGCGACCCTGCGGCCATTATCATCCAGCAGGAATTCCAGATCAAATAGCGTGCCGCCACCGTGGGTAAACCGCCTCAGGATTGCATCAGCGCCTGCTTGTCCCTTGTAAGCGTGTGCAAAATAGATATGGCTGTGAACAAGGGGGAAATCGGCTTCCGGCAATTCCTTGAGGCCTAGAATGAAGGCTTCGATCGGTGCCTTTGTCCAGCTGCCGGGGGCCGTAATAGCGCATCCCGCTTCCCTGTAAGCGGTAAGGGGGAAAATATTTTGAGGGCCATCTTCCACTGTGACAGTAAAGCCTGCATCAAGAAGGGACTTGGCTGCCTCTGGCGGCAAAGCCGTACGTTGTTCCTGCGGCTTGGTTTCTGCACGCAGCCAGATATGGGGTTTGAATTGGGCGCCAGGCATTTGAATTGTCTCTTGCTATTGATACTATTTTTCTCGACGCGGCATTCCGCGTTCCTAAAGTGCTAATGGAATTTACTTTCTGTTACAATAATTATAATATAAATAGGATGATAAGAATTCATTGTCCGGACAGGGAAGGAAAGCCAGATGGCAAAGCGTTGGACACCGTATCTTGCAGCATGTTCGTGCCTGGCGCTTCTTGGCCTGATGGATTTGCCTGACAGTGGCAATCGCCCGGATAGCATAGACCGCAAAGGGCAACCCACAGCCATGCGGATGTTTGATGATTACGGCAACCAGCGCTTCAACCCGCTTATGGATATGGGGGCATGGCATGGCTTCCTGCTGCCCGAGGATGAAGCCGGGCTTGGTGGGTTCCCGGGCCCAATGATCATTGCAGAAGAGTATCCGCTGTTCCTTGCCGGGCAATTTGAACAGCTTGTTATTGTTGATGCCACAACGGGGGACCGGTTGAATTTGGCGCGCATGGAACCGCGTGTGTTTGCCCGCCCTGGATCGTTGCATCAGACTTTTTCAGGCGAGGGATTGACGGTTTCCATAAGCCTGCATTTTGTGTCTCACCGCTCGGCGCTGGTAAAGACACAGATTGTCAATGAAGGTACAGGCCCACGAAACCTGAAGCTTTCCTGGCGCGGGCAGTTACTGTCCGACTGGGATCAGGATCATCTGGTTGAGGAGGCCTTTCCAGCCCGCATCCAATCGTTGGAGATGCAGCCAAACGGTTTCGATATTCAGTTTTCTCGGGAACGAGCCAAATGGCGACTTTTGCAGGGCGCGGATGCGCGATATGTGGTGCGCCGGTCCATACCGACAACAGCATCGGTTATCCATGAAGAGAATGCTTATGAAGCCGGTGCAACTGTCAGCATGAAGGCGGGCGCTGCGACAACTGTTTATACTAGCCACAGCTTTGTGCATACGGCAGATGAGCAGGAAGTGGAGCATCTGACGCTTGCCCAAATCATGAAGGACCCGGAAGCCCGGATTGCAAACAGTGAGGCGCGCTGGAAAGGCTATCTTGCAGCGGTGCCGAAAGATGCTTCAGGCGTGCCTGACAGAGTGGCCGTAAAGGCGGTGGAAACCCTGATTGGCAATTGGCGCAGTGCGGCCGGTAGCCTGAAGCATGGCGGTGTGGTGCCGTCGGCCACCGCGCGTTGGTTTTCTGGCCTGTGGGCGTGGGACAGCTGGAAACATGCTTTCGCGCTGGCACATATCGCGCCTGATGTTGCGAAGGATAATGTCCGCGCCATGTTTGACTATCAGGTGACGGCAGATGATCCCATCAGGCCGCAGGATGCGGGCATGGTGGTGGATGCAATCTTCTACAACAAGGACAGCGTGCGCGGTGGTGATGGTGGCAACTGGAATGAGCGCAACACCAAGCCACCCCTGGCGGCTTGGGCTGTGTGGGAAATATATCAAGCGACAAGCGATAGCGCTTTCGTGGCGGAGATGTATCCAAAACTGAAAGCCTATCACGCCTGGTGGTATCGTAACCGGGACCATGACGGGAATGGTCTGGCGGAATATGGTGCCACCCGGCACCGTTATCATAATGATGAAGATGGCAGGATCACATTTCAGGTGCGCTATGAAGGCATGCGCCCCGCTGCTTTCGCTGGTTGTGAGGCACTTGACGACGATGGTTTTGCTTGTGCCGGGCTTGAGGCCTACGAAGCGGTTCTCCGGGCCGGTGGCTATAGCCATCTGGATATCGGCGCGCAGCACGGTGCCGGGTGGGAATCCGGCATGGATAACGCCGCGCGTTTCGGGTTCATTGACGCTGGCCAGTTAGCTGACTATGCGGCGGCCACTTATGAGGGTGATATGGACCGCGCCCGCGCCGATTGGACAGTGCGCTTCTTTGAAAACAGGGATGCGAACGGCGAGCTGCTTGGCTTCTCAATCAATCAGGAATCGGTAGAGCTGAACGCATATCTGGCGCGGGAAAAACAGATTCTCGCGGATATGGCGGCTCTTCAGGGCCTTGAAGCTGAAGCATCTGACTATCGGGCGGATGCCAGGGTTCTGGCGGGCCGTATCAACGACTGTTTCTTCGACGACGAAACGGGCTTCTATTATGACCGACAGATCGGCGCAGGGGCGGGGGATTGTGAAGGCCCGCTTCTTGTGGCACGCGGACGCGGGCCTGAAGGATGGGCACCGCTGTGGGCCAATGTGGCAGATGCCGAAAAGGCAGCGCGCGTGCGTGCCGTGATGCTGGACCCCGCCGAATTTAATACAACGGTGCCCTTGGGTACGGCTGCCCTCACCAATCCGGCGTATGACCCGGATATCTATTGGCGCGGGCGGGTATGGCTTGATCAGGTCTATTTTGGCCTGCGCGGCCTTTCAAACTATGGTTATGACGCTGATGCCCGCATGCTGGCTGATAAACTGTTCGATAATGCAGTGGGGCTTACAGGGGACCAGCCGATCCGGGAAAACTATAACCCGGAAACTGGCGAGATGCAGGGCGCTACCAACTTCAGCTGGAGCGCGGCGCTCCTGTTTATGTTGCAGAAAGATTTCGGCGAATAAAGAAGAAGGCGCCCTTCAGGTAAAGGGCGCCCTTTCATGGCTATTGTGGTTTATAATAGCTCGCAAAGATTGCCTGTGCAGCGGCAATCGGGTCCTCAAATGCTTCTGTTTCTGACACGCCGGATGCATTGATCCAGGCTTCTTCCCAAGCCCGCATCCTGTCTTTGCGGCCTTCTTGCATGTCAGCATGATAGGTTTGCCAGCGAGGCAGATAATAGTCCCGGATCAACCCAGCCCAAACGCGGCCAGCATAATCATTTACCGGGTCACCACCCCAAGTGGTGAGGAGCCGGCGGGCGTTGGTTTCATAGTAAGCTTTCTCTTCTGCCGTATCACCCCAGCTGCGGGCGAACATGAGCCAGTCATCCAGCTTGCGATTGGGGTGGGACAGGAGGAGCCGGTCCATCGTCAGGAGAATGCCAGCTATTTCATCCAGATCAGCACCCTCACCATTTTCCACTTTATCGAGGAAAGCGAGCAGCATTTCATCTGCTACCAGCCCCAGATACTGGGTAACCATATCGATGGCGTCATAGCGGTAGAAGGCGCTTCCCTTAAGGGTATCACCATCCTTCAGGAAGGCGGCAACTGCGTGTCCGAACGTTTCCGACTTGTGCACGGTGGCATGGTCTTCCACGCCTTCCGGTTTGCTATAGGGGCGGAACTGATAGCGGTGCATGGGATGATCAGTGAAGGTGCCGTAGGCTGATGTATTCAGAAGTGCGTAGGCCTCCCGAATACTGTCAGGATAGGCGCCATAGCGCTGTTTGCTGTAGGCCGCGATCCAGCCTTCGAGATGGATGGGTTTGTCGGTCCAGGCAATGTCCGACAACAGTTCATAGATGATCTCATTGTTCTCAATTCCTTCAGGCGCGAACCCGAAGCCAACCAGATTTTGTTTGTTCTCATATTGAAGCGCTTCTGCGGGGATGGTGGCATAGATATCAAGGATGCCATTCAGCGGTGTTTTGCCGCCCATGTTGGGGATGAAGGAATAGATCCATTTCTTGCCAAAGAAGCCGTCATACATTTTCCACGACGGGTCTATCTTCCAGAACACCCGGTTATATTCGTTCGCGAGATCAAGGATCAGCAGCTTGTCATCCGGCACTTTGGATAAGAGCGCACCTAGCCGCTCGGGCGTCCAGAACAGTTTGCCGCTTGCGTCCTTGTGGTAAGGGAAGGTCCAGCCCTGCATCACCCATGTGGCATCCGGGTTGGCATCATGGATTGATCGGTAAACCGCTTCGCCGTAGCCCTCGAGTTCACTGAGGGCCGCCTGATGATCATCGGGCAGGGGAGCGTCCATTTCATTGAAGCTGTCGGCCAGATAATAGTCAGCCTTGCCGAACTCGGCCTCCCATTCCTCGATATACATGCGGCCGATGTCTACAAACAGCTCGCTGGTGGGGGACAGGATAAAAGCGTTGTTTTCAAGGGGCAGACCACCACCCCAGCCCAGTTCGCGGATGTCTTCATCTGGATACAGCCGTTTCACGCCTTCGGGCACAAAACCCGCGAAAGCGTGGATGATGGGGCTCATGCCAAGGGCGCGCATACGCGTTAGCATTTTGTGGGTGAGGGCGATCTGTTTGCCGAAATACCCATCAGGCAACGGGCCATCCCAGCCTTGTATGTTGCCCATACGGTTCCAGGGGAAGTGGGCGGGGCCTGAGAAATAGGCCGCACTTTCAGCCTCCGAAAGCCCGAGTTTTTGGAACACCCGGTCAAGGATTGCTTCATGGGCACCACCGATCAGCGGCATATTGATGCCGTGCAGTGCCATCCAGTCAATTTCCTGCTCCCAGCGGGCCCAATCCCAATAAGGCGTGGTGTAGCCGTGGGTAACCACATTGAAATAATATCGGTATTGATAAGGGCTGGTCACGCTGCGGTCGGCATGGGGAAGCGCCTCGGGCAGCCCCACATTGTTGCCAGCCCATGTAACCATGCCTCCGGTTTCCTGCCTTATGAAATCATACGCGCCGCGCACAAGCGCTACCTCTGTTTTCCCGCGCACAGATACCTGTCTGCCATCCGAAGCGATCTTGTAACCATCCGGACCCTCCATGGTTGGATCAAGGGACAGCGCAAAACGGTTCGCGCCTTCTTCGCCCAGGGTTCGCACCAATACGTCATGGGCGGGTGATGGGTTTTCCCGCTCGGCACAAGAGGCCAGTATCAGCAGGGAAAATGATAGCGACAATATTTTCGCAGGTTTGGAAAACATCAGGAAACTCCTCAGGGGTGGTGATGGTAGCAGCAAGCGAAAAAAAAAGGGGGAACGCGAACGTTCCCCCAAGAGGATTTAGTCCCCAATTCTTTAGAACTTGGCCCGAACACCCAGCGAATAGCGTGGGCCTGTTTCAGTTACTTCAAGGATCTGGTTCTTGTACTCAGCATTCTTGATGTAAAGCTCGTTCGTCACGTTGATGCCTTCGAAGAACACAGTGACTGTGTCGTTGATGGCATAGCTTGCGCTTACATCAACCTGATAATAGTCGTCCACATAGTGGCCATCACGCCAGCTGCGCGGCTTGGACTGCATGAAGCGGTCACGTTTGTTGTAAGCCACACGGAACTGCAGCGGGCCTTTCTCGTAGAAGAGAATGAAGTTGCTGCTATCGCTGAGGCCAATCAACGGAAGTTTCTGGCCAGTTGCTTCATCTTCAGAGGACGAGCTGTCCACAAACGTCATGTTTGCCGCAACACCAATGCCGTCAAACGGGGATGGCAGATTGGTGAACATGTGCTGTACAGCGATCTCTAGGCCCTTGATCTTGGTTTGTTCAAGGTTGATCGGACGAGAGATTTCATACTGGTATGTACCGCTTGGAACAGTCACAGTTTCGGAAACCTCGCCAGAACCCAGATAGCCGTCCACATCCTTGTGGAAGCCGGCGATCGCAACATAGCTACCCTCGTCATAATACCATTCAAGAGAGGCATCGAAGTTCGACGACTTGTATGGGTTAAGAAGTGGGTTGGCGCCAGAACCAAACAGCTGGTCAACAGGGCCGCCACCATAGCTAGTCAGAGGTGACATTTCATCCAGTTCAGGGCGTGTCAGGCTCTTGGACCAGGAGAAGCGGGCAAACAGCTCATCCGTCAGCTCAAGCTTGGTGTTGATGCTTGGCAGGAAGTCACTGTAGCTGTGGCCTACTTCAACAGGCACATAGTCGTCAGATGTAATGGCGCGCACTTCGCCAGGACGGTTAGGATCAGGCAGAAGATCTTCAAGGGCGACCTGACGTCCGATGGATGTGCTTTTTGTATGAACATAGCGCAGGCCAACAACGGCAGACCAAGGCATGTCACCAAGGTTACCGCCCATGTGCACATCAGCATACAGGGAAGCAAGCTTCTCATTCACTTCATACGCGGCAGGGTCTGGTACAATACCGAAGCCTGCACGGGATAGGACGTCGCGCACTTCATCCTGGAAATCGTCGCTCAGTTGGCTAACCGCATCTTCTGAAGACAGGTAAGCAAACAGCTCATCAGAATCGAAGGTGATCCACTGATCTACACCCTGGCCTGAACCGCCAGAGAGGAAGCCGTCAGCGTCATAGGTGCTGAAAAGGCTGGATGGCAGTGTGATGCGCGGGCGCGTGTCACCGAATGCCCAAGGAAGCGGATATTCGGTTTCGGCCCATGTGGTACCCAGCGTACGGTCAGAATAGTGACCACCAAATGTCACTTCTTTCAGGACGCCATTATCATGGAACTCGTAGCTGTTATCAAACTTGGCTTCGAGCACTTCATCCTGGACGCGTGTGCCCTGCAGATTCGCCCAGCCTGCAAACAGGCCGTTTGGATCAAGCGTGTTGCCATCAGGATAGCCCATGGTCGGGATCAGATCGCCAGAGCTGCGGTCATAGCTATAACGGCCCGGGCGGCCAACAACTGTATCAGAATAACCCTGGCCTGGATCGGATTCCGCCTTCGAATAGGCGATATCTGCCGTCATGTTCCAGTTTTCATTGACCTGCCAGTCCATGTTGAAACCTGCAGCCCAAAGCTCGTTTTCAGTATCTGACTGACGCACGAGGCTTTCGATGCTGCCGCCTTCGAAGTCGGCTTTTACAATGGTGTTATTTTCATCCAGAACCGGGTTGCGGATGTTGCTGGTGGTGAACCAGTGCGGGAACACGTCCTGACGGTAAACAGTGTTGAGGTTGGAATAGAGGGCGTCAGCCGTGAACTCAAGATCGTCGCTCGGGCGATACTGCAGGACAAGAGAGCCGCTTACACGCTCGCGCTCTTCGGTTTGAGCGATCTGGTCATAGTTTTGCGGCATATAAACTTCGCCATAGTCCTGACCATCGAGCGGGCCGTCATACTTCCAATAGTATGCAGTGTTGGCCTGATCGTAGCGGCTTTCCCGATTGTAATATGAAAAAGAACCGAGGATGCCGAAGGTATCATCAGCGAATGTGTTGCTGATGAGGCCGGAGAATTGCGGCCGAACCTTTTCGGTCATACCGTCATAAAGGCCCTTGGCGCTGGCCACAGCCTGAAAACCCGGGAATGAGAAGGGCTTCAGGGTGGTCAGGTTCACAGTTGCACCAATCGCGCCTTCCTGAAGGGAGGCTGACTGGGTTTTGTGAACTTCCGCGCCACTGATCAGCTCTGATGCCATAATATCGAAGCTGAACGCGCGGCCGCCACTGGTTGTCGCGAGTGTGCGGCCATTCATAAGTGTGGAGTTGAACTCCGGCCCCATGCCGCGCACTGTCAGAAGCTGGCCTTCGCCGCCGGAACGGTCGATGGTTACACCGGTAATACGCTGCAGCGATTCTGCAATGTTCTGATCCGGGAATTTACCAATATCTTCTGCTGTGATGGCATCGACCACTGTGTCTGCGTCTTTTTTGATGCCGACAGAGTTGATAAGGCTGCGGCGAATGCCGGTGATTACAATCTCTTCAAATTCATCTTCAGACGCTGCGTTGGCGTCCTGCGCGAAGGCGCTGGGTGCCACCACGCTGTTGAGGCCAAGGGCCACCAACGAAGACAGGCAAGTTGTCCGTAGCAACTTGGATTTGCTCATTTTTCCCTCCCTAAGGATATTTGTGGTCTTACGCCCACGACTAAGTCTCGCCATCACAAACAAACCTCGGCGAGGCTTATTTATAATATTTGTACGATGAAAAATTTATTATCATATAAATAAGCCAAATGTAAAACTTTTATCTCAGAGAGGACAAAAAAAGAGCGCTCCGCGTGTAGCGAAACGCCTGGTTGATATTTGTAAGTTATTGGAAAATATAATTAAAATATGAGGCTGTGGTGCCGGTTAACGAAACGGGTAGCCTAAATGAAAGGTGCCGGAATAAAGGCTCCGTCGGCCAATCAGGCGACATCGTCCAATAATTGATTCTTTTTCCTGATCAATGTTTCCACCTGTTTGAGGGAATTCAACAGGCCCACGATTGCGCCTTGCAACCCCTTTTTCTGGAGTGCTGCCTGTATGGCTTTCGGTGCAGAGGAAAGGGCTGATCGGTTGATCACCTGCAGGCCCTTGATCTTCATCGGTTGGCCATTATCAAGCAAGATGTCGAGGCTGACAGGTTCCAGAAGTCCCTGCGATTGAAGGGTTGCCCCGATCCTGCTGGCTTCAGGCGCAGCCGAGGCCTTGGCGGTTGGTGATGCAAGCAATTGCTCGTCCCGCGCCAGTCCGGTGAGTGCGATACACTGAAGTGTTCCTGTCTCCGGGTGGGTAAGAAAAAACAGGGGGTATGACTGGGCAAGCGTACCGATTTCCTGATCGGCCACCGGCACAACAGTAGAGGAGGCCGTGCGCGCCAGATCGAGTTCGCTTTCCGTGTCCATGCCCTGCACCGCAATGATATAGTCGCGGTTGGTAGGAAGCTTGCCTGGCACATTGCGCACACGGTCCGCGACCTGAGCAAGCGCGTCCGCTGCTATCTGCTCTGCTTTTCTGGTCTCTGTCAGATGATTGGGTGCAGTCCTGAATCCCATGCCATAAAGGATATATTGGTAGCTTGCTGCGGGGAAAAGATCATAGGGGCTTAGAAAACCATTGTTTGATGGCGCCTGATAACGCCAAAGATCAAGCTGTTCCTGCAGGCTATTCGGGATACTGGCCGCCGCCCGGTTATCCAGCCAAAATTCGCTGTCTGTCCGTTTGCTCAGCACATAATGCAGCTTAAGGAAATCAATAATCCGGTTCCAGCGGAAGGTGAACAGCTCATTATAGCGTTTTGATACAGTATCCATCCCGTCCCGGTGCGGAGGCATATGCAGAGATAGCATATTGGCCGCCAGTTCGATCATCACCAGCGCGGACGCTTCGAGTGGCTCAAGGAAGCCAGCCGACATGCCAACCGCCACGCAGTTGTTGACCCAGAATTTCTCCCGAAAGCCGGGATCAAAACGGATTTCGCGAAAATCCTGGCCTTTATATCCGGGAACCACACCTGCGATATAGGCTTCCAGTTCTCGTGCCGCCGCGTCGCGATTTGTATGGGCTGACGAGAATACATGGCCAATGCCGCGCCGTGTCTGAAGGCCGATATCCCACACCCAGCCCGCGGATTGAGCGGTTGAGAGTGTTGCGGATTCGATTGGCGCATCCTCACTGGGGTAGGGGACCTGTGCCGCCAGCGCCCGATCAATAAACAGCACATCGCGTTTGCTGATGAAGGGCACTTTATAATGTTTGTCGATCAACAGGGCGGCGGATCCGGTGCAATCCACGAACAGGTCACCCATCACATCGCCTGCCTGCTTGGTAGAAACGGACGCAATATCACCGCGCTCTTTCGCGTTCACCGTTGCCACGTCTGCCAATATGTGGCGCACACCAAGCTTGTTAGTGCAATGCTTTGTCAGCATCGTGGTGAATTTAGCGGCATCCAGATGATAACCATGGTTTTCCACCGTTGAATATTCAGGCGTACTGATCTGTTTGGGCGCGCGCTTCTGGTCACACAGGTGCGCCTGGAGGCTGGCCGCATGGGCAAACGAATGGCCCGAGGTGTCCTTCTGCCAGGTTTCTACAAGATTGAGTTGCTCAAACCCCTGCGGCGGGGTGAAGGGGTGATAATAATGATCATCCGCGGCGCCCGTAATCCAACGCTGGAATTTGGATGCCTGCTTCAGGGTGGCATTGCATTTCTGGATAAATTCAATTTCGGATATACCAAGGCGCTTCAGGGTGCCCACCATAGTGGGCCAGGTGCCTTCGCCAACGCCGATTGTCGGGATATTGGGGGATTCCACCAAAGTGACAGTGATCGGCGATTGCCCGTTGTCACGGTACCGCGCTGCAATCAGGCCCGCCGTAAGCCAGCCCGCAGCACCGCCGCCGACAATCACAATATCCTTGATCATCTTGCTCTCCCTGTTGGCGCTTTAGCAGCGACCGCCGTCGACGATCAATTCTTGCCCTGTCATCATTGCCGAGGCCTGGGACGCGAGGAAAAGGGCAGGGCCAGCCATATCCCAACCGCCGAGAGTAGCCTTGAGGGATTGCTGTGCGAGACAGTCCTGCACATCCTTTTCATTTGCCCACAGGCGTTTTTGTCGTTCAGTCAAAACCCAACCCGGAACAAGGGAGTTCACGCGAATGCCGTTTTCGCCCAGTTCGCGGGCAAGTGCTTTTGTCATGCCTGCAATTGCCGCCTTGGCAGCCACATAGGTTGGATAACCCGATAGGCCTAGATGCCATGAATTGGATCCCACATTGATGATGGCACCGGCCCCGTTTTCTTTCATGCCGCCAGCGACAGACTGTGCGGCGAAGAAACAGGGGCGCAGGTTTGTGGCAATGCTGTCATCCCAGTTTTCGACCGACCAGTCCTCCACAGTATGCCGGGTGTCGCGTGCGGCATTGTTGATCAATATATCGATCGCCCCATGAGCTTCTGCAACCCGATGGATGGCCGCTTGCATGGTTTCCACGTTCCTGATGTCACCCTGAATGGCGATCGGGCGATGCCCGGTTTTTGCCTCCACCGAGTCGCACAGTCGTGTCGCAGGCGCCTCAGAAAGCGAGATGAAACCAACCTTCGCCCCTTGTAATGCAAAGGCTGCAGTGAGGAAGGCGCCAATCCCGGAACCGCCGCCGGTGATAAAGACGGATTTTCCAGTCAAATCATGGAAGGCGGGCAGGTCCGCATAACCGGGATCGGAAAAAACATCGTCATAATCATGGTCTTGCATCTGGTGCTCCAAGCCTTGGTTTTCCTGCAATTTTCTCGGGTATTTCGCCGACAAGCCTGTCCTCTGAATGTGCCCTTATTTGCAGGATAAGATGATTAGCGCTTGCAGGCAATAGATTATTAATCATATAAATACGAAAAATAAACATATGTTGCCTTGAACGAAGTGGCCGAGTGTATGGATAACCCAAAAAAATTAAGAAGCCAGAAAAGCTATGGAAAGCTGGACAAAGACGGCTTCATCCACCGGAGCTGGATGAAGTCTGAAGGTTTGCCGGACGATGTTTTTGATGGCCGCCCCGTAGTGGGAATCTGTAACACCTGGTCTGAACTGACGCCTTGCAACAGGCATTTGCGCGATCTGGCTGAACATGTGAAACGCGGTGTGTGGGAGGCCGGTGGCCTGCCGCTTGAGTTTCCCGCCATGTCGCTTGGGGAAACCCAAATGCGCCCCACGGCCATGCTTTTCCGCAACCTTCTCGCGATGGAAGTGGAAGAAAGCATCCGCGGCAACCCGATTGACGGTGTGGTGCTCCTGGGCGGATGCGATAAAACCACGCCTGGCCAATTGATGGGGGCTTGCAGCGTGGACCTGCCAACAGTGATCATCTCTTCCGGGCCCATGCTGAACGGCAAACATTGTGGTGAGGATATTGGCTCAGGCACCGATGTCTGGAAATTTTCGGAAGCCGTGCGCGCAGGTGAGATGAAGATTGATGAGTTCCTCGCGGCGGAAGCGGGCATGTCCCGCAGCCCCGGCACTTGCATGACAATGGGAAGCGCGTCGACATTCGCCTGTATCGTGGAAGCCATGGGGCTCAGCCTGCCCGGCAACGCCACCATTCCGGCGGTAGATGCCCGGCGTGCCGCCATGTCCCACCTTACCGGGCGCACGATTGTGGATATGATTAAAAATGATCGGCGCTTATCCACTATCCTCACGCGCGCACATTTTGAAAATGCTATTAAGGTCCTGACGGCGATTGGTGGATCAACCAACGCCACCATTCATTTGCTTGCGATCGCTGGCCGGTTAGGGATTGATCTCACGCTTGATGATTTTGACCGGATAGGCAGCAATGTACCTGTGCAGGCAAATATCAAGCCTTCGGGCGACTATCTGATGGAACATTTCCATTATGCGGGCGGTGTACCGGCCCTGATGAACCAGATGCGTGATCACTTACATGGTCATCTGGATACTGTGCTCGGGCAGCCGATAGAAACCTATTACGAGGGCGCTAAGGTCTTCAATCCGGCGGTGATTCAACCGATTGAAGAGGTGGCGGGCAAACCATCAGGCATATGGGTCCTCAAAGGTAATATCGCGCCCGAGGGCGCTATCATCAAGCCAAGCGCTGCATCCGAAAGCCTGCTGTCTCACACGGGGCGCGCTGTGGTGTTCGAAGATATCGAAGATTATAAGGCGCGGATCGATAGCCCTGATCTGGATGTGGATGAAAATTCAATCCTTGTGCTCAAGGGCTGTGGCCCTAAGGGTTATCCGGGTATGCCTGAAGTGGGTAATATGGCGCTGCCGAAGAAGCTGCTTGAACAAGGTGTGCGCGATATGGTGCGCATGTCCGACGCCCGTATGAGCGGCACGGCTTTCGGCACTGTGATCCTGCATGTGTCGCCTGAGGCCGAGGCGGGCGGGCCGCTTGCGGTTGTGCGGTCGGGCGATGTGATTGAACTGGATGGGCCGGGGCGGCGTTTGACCCTATGTATCGACGATGCCGAGATGGCAGCGCGGCTTGAAATACGCGCGGCACAGCCCAAAGAAAATCCGCATGTTCGCGGATACGCAAAACTCTATTATGATCATGTGCAACAGGCACATGAGGGGGCAGACCTGGATTTCCTTGTCGGATGCAGCGGGTCAGTAGTGGAACGGGAATCGCATTGATGGGGCATTCTATTTTCATTGTGGGGGATTGGGGTACTAGTCGTTTGCGTCTGTTCCTGTGTGATGGCGGCAAAACGCTGGAAACCCTTGAAGGGCCGGGTATCGGCAAGCTTTCAGCATCACCCGAAGAAACACTCTTTGAGCTGATCGCACCATGGCAGGAGCAGTACGGCAAAAGCCCGATAACCCTGACGGGCATGGTGGGTTCCAACATCGGTTGGCAGAATGTGCCCTACAAACACTGCCCGGCCGATGCGTCGGGCCTGAATGGCGCGTCTGCGCATTTCACCGCAAGGGGGACAGAGATCGAAATCATCGCAGGGCTCACCTGCACAAATGCACTCGGCAGCCCTGATGTGATGCGGGGCGAAGAGACACAAGTGTTTGGCGCTATGCATTTGCACGGCGAGTTGCGCACGGGAAGGCATTTGGTTTGCCTGCCCGGCACCCATACTAAATGGGCTGTATTGGATGAGGGCGCCATCACGCATTTTCATACGGCCCCTGTAGGTGAATTTTTCGATATCCTTACCAAGCACAGCGTATTGGCGAAAGACGCAGGCCCGATCACAGCGGTAGAACCGGACGCCTTTATCGCGGGTGCACGGAAGGGCCTTGAAGCGACCCAGCCGGGTCTGATGCATTATTTGTTCGAAACCCGCAGCAAGCAGATCACGGGCGAGTTTACGGCCCATCAGGCAGGATCATGGCTGTCTGGCCTGTTGATTGGCCATGATGTGGCTGGTGGCCGCGCCATCTATGGCGAAGATTGCGCAGTTGGGTCGATCACGCTCATTGGCACCGAAGCACTGGCCGCGCTCTATCTGGATGTATTCGACCTGGCTGGTCTTGATGGTGTCGCCATCAGCGGCGGTGCAACTGTTGTTGCCGGTTTACGCCTCCTGCGGTCGAAGGAAACAGCTGATGCCGGTCTTTAATCCTGCAACGCCGATTGTTGCCATCCTGCGTGGTATCAGGCCAGATGAGATTGTCGCGGTGGCGGAAACCATTGTGGAAGCCGGTATTGATGTGATTGAAGTGCCGCTGAATTCACCGAATGCGGTGGAGAGCATTCGCCTGCTTGCCGAGAAATTCCCCAATATTATTTCGGGCGCGGGCACGGTGACAGACCCGGCCATGTTGCCTGGGCTGGAGGATGCAGGCGCGCAGATCATTGTGGCCCCCAATATGAATGAAGATGTGATCAGGGGCGCGCTTGCGCGCGGGATGATCCCGATGCCGGGTGTGCAAACCATCACAGAGGCTTTCGCGGCTGTGGCCGCCGGTGCCACACACCTGAAGCTGTTCCCGGCGGGTGTTGTCGGGCCCTCGTTTGTGAAGGCCGCGCGGGCGGTGTTACCTGCTCATGTGAAGCTTTATGCCGTGGGTGGCGCGGGCGCCCACAATCTTGGTGATTGGCTGGCGGCAGGGGTGAACGGCTTCGGCATTGGCACAGAAATTTACCGCCCCGGCATGACGGTGGCAGAGGTACGGGCGCAGGCAGACGCGATCGTCGCCGCCTATAAGGCCGCGCAAGAATAATCAGCAATATGTTTCAGGCTCTGGGGAGGGCACTATGCAGTTAGCAACCATCGATCTGGTGATCATTGCGGCTTATGCGCTGATGATCATTGGCCTTGCACAGTGGGTTAGCCGCGAAAAGGCAGGCCACGAAAAGGATGCAAGCGATTATTTTCTCGCGGGCAAGGCGCTGCCCTGGTGGGCCATTGGCGCGTCCTTGATCGCGGCCAATATATCTGCTGAACAAATCATTGGCATGTCTGGCTCTGGCTTTGCGCTGGGGCTCGGGATCGCGTCCTACGAATGGATGGCCGCTATCACGCTGATCATAGTGGGGAAATATTTTCTGCCGATCTTCCTCAACCAGGGCATCTACACCATGCCCCAGTATCTGGAACAGCGCTATAACCACAGCGTTCGCATGGTCATGGCTGTTTTCTGGATCTCGCTTTATGTGTTTGTAAACCTCACGGCCATTCTGTGGCTTGGGGCGCTGGCGATGGAGTCCATTGCAGGTGTCGATAAAACCTATGGTCTTCTGCTTCTCGGGCTTCTGGCAACAGCCTACAGCCTCTATGGCGGGCTGAAGGCCGTGGCGCTTACAGATATCGTGCAGGTGGTGCTTCTGGTGTTTGGCGGCATCCTGATTGCGTGGCTTGCGCTTGATCAGGTGGGCGGCGGCGCGGGCGTTGTTGCCGGCTTCGATATTCTCACAGCCGAAGTGCCTGAGAAGTTCGATATGATCCTGTCGCCCGACAATCCGCATTACGCCAGCCTGCCGGGGATATCCGTGCTTGTGGGTGGCATGTGGGTGATGAACCTGTCCTATTGGGGCTGTAACCAATATATCATCCAGCGTGCGCTCGCGGCCAAGTCCGTGGACGAGGCCCGCAAGGGCATTGTGCTGGCTGCTGGCCTGAAGCTTCTGATGCCGATCTTCGTGGTGCTTCCGGGTATTGCGGCGGTGGTGTTGATCCCCGATCTTTCGAAACCTGATCAGGCTTACCCTGAAATGATGAAGCTAGTGCCTGCGGGGCTGAAGGGCCTTGTGTTTGCGGCCCTGATTGCCGCGATCCTCAGCTCGCTCGGGTCCATGATGAACAGCATTTCCACCATTTTCACCATGGATATCTACCGTCATTTTCGCCCGCAAACTGCCGATGGCAAGTTGGTGGCGATCGGGCGCGGTGTGGCGCTCCTCGCCATCATCGTGGCCATGCTTACGGCCCAGCCGCTTCTGGGCCAATTTGATCAGGCTTTCCAGTATATTCAGGAATTCACCGGCTTCTTTACACCCGGCATTGTGGTGCTGTTCCTCTTGGGCCTGTTCTGGCGCCGGGCAACCGCAACGGGTGCGCTTGCTGCGGCGATCGGGTCATTTGTATTGTCGGCAGCATGCTGGGCATGGTGGCCATCGCTGCCGTTCATGGACCGGGTGGGTCTTGTGTTCCTCGCCTGTGCCGGGCTCGCGATCGGTGTGTCGCTTATGAGTAAAACGCCCACAGCAACAGCCGATGGTATTGGCGATGTTGACTTTGCCACCTCCGCCTCGTTCAATGCGGCAGCGGTTGCAACCATGCTGGTGCTGGCCGCGCTTTACATCACTTGGTGGTAAGATGCAGGCAACCCTGAAGACCATAATCCCTGTTGGTAATATCCTCGGAGAGGGTATTATCTGTGATCCGCGCCTCGGGCAGGTTTGGTGGACAGATATTCATGCCGCCAAGCTGTATGCTCTCGAGCACGGGGCGGAAGAGCCAACGGTGTATGACCTGCCTGAGCGTCTTGGCTCCCTTGGCCTGACAGATGACCCTCACACACTGATCTGTGCTTTTGCCTCTGGCTTTTATCTCTATAAGCCTGCAAGTGGTGAACGCACGCTGGTCGTCGAAACCAACGCAAATACGCCAGGGGTGCGCCTCAATGACGGTAGGCTTGACCGGGAGGGCCGCTTTTGGGCCGGATCCATGGTGGAAAATGCGGCCATTGCGAACGGCCTCAAGGGCACGCTTTATTCGCTGGAGCGCGGAGTGCTTAAAACCCACATGGGGGGAATCCGCATCTCCAACGGGCTGGCCTGGAACAAGGCCGGTACACGCATGTATTTTGCTGATACGCCGACAGGCGCCATCAAACAGATGAATTATGATCCTGCGACTGGTTGTTACGATAACGAAACAATATTTGCTGCCGTTGATGCTCCTGCCGGTGCTGACGGCGCAACTGTGGATAGCGAGGATCATTATTGGTCGGCACACTGGGGTACGGGGCAGGTGGTGCGCTACCGGCCGGACGGGTCTATCGCCTGCGTGCTTGAAGTGCCGGATGCGGCCCATGTTGCCTGCGTGGAATTTGGCGGGCCAGACATGAACCATCTTTACGTCTCTACTGCCCGGTGGGAGATGGATGGGGACATGTTGGCCAGCAATCCACTGGCCGGACATCTATTTGTGTATGAGACCGATGTGAAAGGTGTTGCCCAGAAGAAATTTTACGGGCTAAACTGAAGTCAAATTATCATATTAAAGGACAAAGGTATGCGCCGTTCCGGGGGACACAATCTGACATTCGATATCGTTCAGCGATTGGGCAGCGAAATCGTGTCGGAAAAATACTCGAAGGGAACCAAGTTCCCGACAGAAGCGCACCTGTGCGAGGAATATGGCGTCAGCCGCAGCATCATGCGCGAGGCCGTGAAGATTTTGACGGGCAAGGGCCTCCTGACCGCCCGGCCACGGCGCGGCACAGAAGTCACCCAGGAGACCAACTGGAACCTGCTGGACCCGGATGTATTGTTCTGGCTCCTTAATCGCGAACTGTCTTTCGAACTGTTGATCGAATTTACGCAGATCAGGCAGGGTTTTGAGCCCGAGGCAGCTTTCCTGGCGGCCACCAACGCCACTGAAGAGCAAAAGAAGAAGCTGCTAGGAGCCATCGAGGAGATGGAACGTGCGGCGCGCGGGGAAAGCGATGCCCTGCAATCGGATATCGCCTTTCATATCTCCGTTCTGGAAGCCAGCAACAACCGTTTCATGATGATGCTGGACAGCCTTGTTGAAACGGCGCTCACCTTCAGTATCCGGGTTTCGAACCGTATCAAGGGCGTGAAGTCGGCGAGCGTGGCAGACCACAGGGCCGTGGCGGATGCGATCCTTGCGGGTGACGGTACACTCGCACGGGACAATATGAAGAAGATGCTGGATGAAGCCATGCGGCTATTTCAGATGCAGGCAGATAGGCCGAACTAGGTTATGTTTGATCCAATACAAAATACAGAAGGGGCAGCCGGTTGGCCGCCCCTTTTTGCTGCCTTCAGTGACTAGCTTTTTGTTGGTACGAACTCAATCCAGTTGAGCTTCCATTCATTGTCGCGTGACCGGATTTCCAGCGTATGGCGGCCTTTGGGCAGGGTAACGGTGCCGCTTTTCTGTGTTTGCCAATCCCAGTATCCGCCGGATTCTGCGATGGTTGCCGCGCCGATCCTTTTGCCGTCCAGCCACAGCTCAAAGCCTTCGCCCTTGCGCGGGGCAGTGGCACGGTATTTGAGCGCATAGGTGCCAGCCTCGACAACTTCCACCTGATAGCTCATGACTGCGCCTGTCTCGATGCCCTCGCGACCCGTGAGGCCCATGCTCACACGCGTTTCGTCATAGGCACCGCGGGCGGTCGCGCCTTCTGCTTTTGCAAAATATTCGGCTTCCAGCCTGCCGGGTAGAGCTGTCCAGCCAGGCAGAGTAACTACAGCATCGCTATAGTTGCCCTGCAGGTGGTTTTTCACTGCCACCACACGATATTCATAGATGCCGGGCAGGCGGTTTGCATCCCGGAAGCTGTTGGTGAAAATATTGTCCGCATACTGGCGGAACAGGCCGCCTTTGGCCACGTTGCGATATACCCGGTAGTTGTAGACCTCCTCGTCGGCGCTTTCGTCCCATGTCAGCGTGACCATCTGGTCGTCTTGGCTGATTTTCAGTCCGGATACAGGGGCCGGATAGCTTTCCCTGTCCCACCGTTTCTGCTGTGTGGTCTGTGCTTGCTTAAGGTCCGCCTCGAACGCCTTTGTGGCTTTGGATTTTTTCGGGGCCGGGCCATCAAGCGCCAGACGGAAACCCTCAATGCCGCCAACAAAATCAGGCCCGAAGCCCATGCGTGTGGTTTGCGAGTCTGCCTTCCAGTGCCAGCTGCTGCCCCGTAATGAATATTGTTCACAGGTGCCGTCGGTGCGGGCGCTGCCGTCGGTTGGCGCACCTTCATAGGTGTTGTGATAACAATCGGCGGTAAATTCAAATACGTTTCCGATGGTGTTATGGATGCCGAACCGGTTGGGTTTATACATGCCGACGATAGCGCTATAGCCTGCATGATCCACGCAGCCGTCCAGCCCGCCACCAAAATTTACATAGCTTGTGTTGGCCGTGCGCTGCAGGATGTTTTCGCCTGCCAGGTCTGATGAGTTGCCATATTCACAGATTTCCATGCCTTCCGGGTCATCACCGAAGTGGAATTTGGTCCGGGCGCCGGCAAGGGCTGCATATTCCCATTCTGCTTCCGACGGCAGGCGGTAGGGTTTTCCAGTCTCCGCTGCCAGCCATTCCGCATAGGCGTTGGCGGCCGTCCAGCCGATGCAGACAACAGGCTGATAGTCGCTTGTGGTGGGGTGGTTATCATCCCAGCTTCCTTTAGACGCATCTTTCATCCAGGCGTCCAGCTCGTGCCGGCACTGTTGCGGCATCTCATAGCCCGTGGCATCAATGAACTGGCGAAATTCCCGCACTGTTACTTCATATTTGCCCATGGCAAAGGATTTGATCGCCACGCTGTGAACAGGTTTGGTGTTGTTCGTTTCGTCGCTGCCCATCTCGAAGGTGCCTGCCGGGATGGTTTCCATCAGCGGCTCGATCGGGTCAGGCTCCAGCGCCAAGGCGTTTCCGGACCAGACAAACACAGCGGCTGCCGTGATTGATTTCACTAAAGACTGCATGTTACTTCCTCGTTGATACAAAGTGCATTGGAAAAGCGCGTGCACCATCATGGGAAGGAGGCCGCAAGTCCTATCGGAAAGCTGAAATTCAGGCCGGATAGAAAAATAATAGAAAAATAATGCTTGCTAACTATAGTGCCGCAAGGCTTTGGTCCCGCAAAAGGCAGGCGGTTTTTTGATGATATCATTCGGCGATTTCAGGTTTGACCCCACACAGCAGGTTTTATACCGGCAGGGCAAAGCCGTGGACCTGACGGACAAACAGTCGCGCCTGCTCGCGCTGTTGATTTGCGCGCCCGACAGGATCTTCAGCAAGGAAGATATTCTTGATGCGGTTTGGGATGGCCGCGCCGTGTCGGAGCAGGTGGTGTTCCAGAATATCAGCAAGCTTCGCACCCTGATTGCACAAGATGCCATCAAGACCTTTCCAAAAAAGGGATACCAGTGGCAGTTGCCCTTCGATGACCAAGTGGCGCAGGCAGCGCCCCGCTCGGTTTCCATGCCAAAACGTACCAGTTATGGCCGCTGGATTATAGCCACGGTGGCCGGGGTTGCTTTAATGGCTATCCTCCTTTGGCTGCCGAGACAGCAGGTCGAGAACCGTTTGGTGGCTGGTGGCCCGATCGCCTTCCTGCCTATTGATGTCCGGTTTGATGGCTCGCTTACTGGGGAACGCGAGCAGCTCAATAGCCTGATCGCCGACGGTTTGGGCGTGCCGATGTTATCTGGCGCCCCTGTAAGCGCACGCGAATTCCTGAACTCCGCATATATGGAACGGCAAAAGCTGGGCCTTGAGGGTGGTGACATTCTGATGTCCGGTATCCTGCGCCGATCAGACGGACGACATCTGCTTGTGCTTCGGCTCCAGGGGCAATATCGGGCATGGGAAGCCTATATCCAGGCTGATGATATTGATGCTGTCGCAGGCACCGTAGTCGCACAGGTGCAACAGGTGCTGTCGTCCCAGTATTTTTCGCTGGCTGACGATATGTTCGTCACGTCGGAGCTTGCACTCCTTCACGACCAAACACCTGACAATCCGGCTGTGCTTGTCCATCTGATTGAACGCCATCTTCAAGAAGTGAATGCCGATGTGGCAGGGGGCTATATCGACAAGCTGCTGGCGCTTAGCCGCGTTCGTGACTGGCCAGCCTATGAGGCCACTGCCCTTTGGCTTGCAGGCCGGAAAGCCATTGCACTGGGTGAGTTTGAGGCTGCGGCGGGGCTGTTGGACACGGCTGCCAAGGTCGCCGCAGATGCTGAATTGTTGTTCATTCAGTCCGAAATCCTGAAAGTGCAGGCAGAGATCGCCTATAGGGATGACGACTTCGAGGCAGTCAGGCGGTTGCTGGTGGATGCGGCGGCTTTGTCGCGCCTTGCGAATGAACCGGTGAAAGAAGTGCGGGCTTATACGCTTCTGTCGATCATGGCGTCGAAGCTCGGTCATGACCGTGAAAGATATGAATATCTGCATCATGCCAAGGCGCTGTTGGCGGACGGCAAGTTCGACAATTCTCATTACATGCTGATCAATTATCATTTCGCCCTGTTCGCTGACGAGGTGGCGGAGCAGGAGCGTTGGCTGGTGGGTACGCTTTCGCGTCCGATAACGCCCGAAAACGCGTGGGTGTATGAAAGTGCGGCTGACGAACTTGTCGCCCTGTTGTTGAAAGAGGAACGGGCCGACGAGGCGCTCGCGGTGGCGAATGATGTACCCATGCAGGATACAGCCCATATGTTGCGCGCTGACATCTTTCTGGCCCAGGACAAGGTTGCTGAGGGGCTGGCCGAGGCCCGCGAGGCTTTCACGCAGGCGCGGATTGCCGGTCGGCGCTGGGTTGGCCTGCCTATGGCGCTTCTGCTTCTGGACGATAGCGTCGAGCGGGGCGACCAGACAGCCGCCGCCGAATACAGGCGGTATCTCCGCGATAACCGGATCGGCCACTGGCGTACATGGCAAGAGGGCAAGCTCAAAGCGCTGGGGGTCGAATAAGCACCATATCTCTTTCGTTTTTGCAAAAATAAAAACCTTCCAAAGTGATGGAAAGTCTTGCTAAAACAGCTAGAGAAGATAAAGTTTTTGCAAATTTGCAAAAGGCTGCAAGCGGGGAAGTGTGATGAGTGACGAGGAAAAAGATAAAAACCTGCACAGGCTGGAGGATCTGGCCGCGCTGGCAGGGGTTTCCATCTCTACTGTGTCGCGCGCACTGAATGACAGCCCGCTGGTGTCAGACCGCACCAAAAAGAAAATCCTGTCGCTGGCACAAAGCAACAATTATTCCGGCCGTTTGCGCGACCGCGTCTATACCGAAGATGCAGATAAAACCATCTCGATCGTTATCCCGCCGCCGCAGGGCCGGGATACGCGCCTGTCTGATCCGTTCGTGCTGGATTTGATTGGCGGCATTGGCGACGCGCTCAAGGAACAGAATTGCGATCTGTTGATCTCGCACCTGACCATGACCGATTATCACAGTGCGGCCAATCTGGTGGCCAGTGGTCGGTGTGACGGCTTGATCGTTTTGGGGCAAAGCACGCTTCACAAACAGCTCAATATGCTGGCGGCACAGCGCGTGCCGTTTGTCACCTGGGGTGCCCAGTTCCCTGACCAGAATTATTGTTCTGTGGGCAGCGACAACCGTCAGGGCGGCAGGCGTGCTACCAATCACCTGATTCGTATGGGCCGCAAGCGCATAGTGTTTGTGGGTGACTGTGAAGGCCCTGAAATGAAACTCAGGCAGGAAGGCTACCGCGAAGCATTGGCGGAAAACGGCATCGAGTTCGACCCACGCCTTGTGCGCGCGGCGCATTTCTACCCTGAATCGGCGATGGAAGCGGTG
>JABXIS010000071.1 GCA_013372975.1 Alphaproteobacteria bacterium | reverse complement strand
TGAAAGGGTGCGGTAAGAGCGCACCGCGGCCCTGGTAACAGGGCTGGCAGGGTAAACCCCACCGGGAGCAAGACCAATAGGGATGGTTGCCTTAAGTGGCAGGCGGGTTTCTGCGCCACCGTCCGGGTCGGTTGCTTGAGCGGCATGGCAACATGTCGCCTAGAGGAATGGTCATCACCAGTTTACTGGTACAGAACCCGGCTTACACGCCATCTGCCGCTTTTTTGCGTTATATCATCACAAAATATTACTGTTTTACGATAATTTGTCGCGGCGGATGCACCGTTCGTCGCAAAGCATTGTTGCGCTTGAAACCATAAGCATAGGGTTTCGTCGGGGCCATGCCTTGGGAAAGCCTGTAGGCTTTCTTGCCGGGGTATGGACTGGGAACAATAACCATAACCATACAGTGAGGATTTCCTGATGAAACTGAAGTCAATTGCCAGAAAAACCCTGGCAGGTGCCAGCTTGCTTGCTGTCTCCCTTTCCTTTTCAGCGACCGCGTTCGCCGAAACCTGGGTGGAAAAAAGCGACAAATATTCCCAAGAACTTCTGAACCTGATGGCCAAGTACCAGCCCGAATTTGCGGCCCAGGTTGGTGTTGAAGGTGTCGAGGACCAGGTTTTCGATCTCAAGCCCAAGATTAATCAGCGCTACGAGAAGGATGCTAAGAAAATCATCGCCCACCTCAAGGCTGAGATGGCGAAAGAGAGTGATCCTTTCGTGAAGCAGGATCTGGCGATCATGATTGACAATCTGGAGGACGGTATTGTCACCCAGCGTCTGAATGACGAAACAGTCATCACCTATATCAACATGCCGCAGATCATCTTCTCTGGCTTCCGGGGTCTGTTGGGGCCAGGCAGTGACAAGAGCCGTCATGAAGCGGCGGTTGTACGCCTCAAGCGCTATGCCGGGCTTGAGAAGGGCTATGCCCCGATCACCAAGCTCGCCGAAGATCGCAGCCGCGAGACCTTCAAGGTCAAGGGCCTTACCGGACCATTCAAGGGCGAAGTGGAGCAGGACCTTGAGCGCATGCCCACCTTCATCGACGGCATCGACCAGCTCTTCCGCGACGCCGGGTTGACCGGTTGGGAAGAAGCTGCCGCCACGCTCAAGGAACAGATGAACGACTATAAGGGTTTTGTTGAGACCGAGATCATGAGCCGGGCACGCGATGAGGCCCGCCTGCCGCGTCCACTATATGAAGATGCCCTCCGTCAATGGGGGGTGGATGCGACGCCGGAGGAACTGATTTCGATGGCCACACTTGGTTACGCAGCCATCAAGGCGGAAATGACCGCGCTTGCCCCGCTTGTGGCCAAAGAAAAGGGCTACACCACCACCGATTATCACGAGATCATCAGGCTCCTGAAAGAGGAGCGTATCGCCGGCGACAAGCTGGCCGATTTCTACTCGGACCGCATTGATGACCTCGAGGCCATTGCACGCGAGCATAATCTGGTGACGATCCCGGATCGCAAGGCCAAGGTGCGGGTGATGACTGCTGCCGAAACCGCCGCCAACCCTGCAGCAAACCTGCAGCCGCCGCGCTTCGTTGGTGGCGGTGACGAGAAGGAATATGCCACCTTCCGTATCCCGCTTCTGACCAAGAATGAAGACGGCACCTGGAACTATACAGATGACGCGTTTGAGGCGACGAGCTGGACGCTGTCAGCTCACGAGGCGCGCCCGGGGCACGAGCTTCAGTTTGGTGCGATGGTTGATAACGGTGTGTCGCTCGCGCGCCAGCTATATGCCTTCAACAGCACCAATGTGGAAGGCTGGGCCCTCTATGCTGAAGCGATCTCCAAGCCCTATATGCCGCTTGATGGTCAGCTCCTCAGTCTGCAGAACCGCCTCGTTCGTGCCGCCCGTGCATTTCTTGACCCGATGCTGAATCTGGGCCTTATCGAAGTGGCAGACGCCAAGCGCCTGCTGATGGAGGATGTCGTTCTGTCCGAAGGGTGGGCCCAGAACGAGATGGAACGCTATACCTACCGCATGCCGGGTCAGGCTACGGCTTACTTCTATGGCTATTCCAAACTGATGGGCCTGCGCACGGAAGTCGAGCTCAGGCTGCGCGACAAGTTTGACGCAAAGGCCTTTCACGACTTCATTCTGGCGCAGGGCCTGTTGCCGCCGGATCTGATGCGTGAAGCTGTGATGACCCGGTTCGTGCCATCGCAGATGTAGGCCAGATTGAAATGCAAGATGAATGGAGGGCTGCTGCGGCGGCCCTTTTCTCTGTTTAAGGTCTGAATTGTATACAATGTACCCGATTAGCCTTCCAATTTTGGTTTGGCGCGTTACAGTCAGGGCCAAACGCCAACATTGTTCCCGGAGGAGCGCCCATGCGCCGATTTCTGATTGTCCTTATCTTGTTTGTTTGGGGGGCTTCGCCATCATTTTCTGCTGAATTCGCAAAGGAAACAGAAGGGCTTGAACATAAGCCCGGCCTTGTTGACTTGTATGTGGACCATGCAAGGGCGCGAACACTTCTGGCTTTTGATGCACCAGACGAACAGGGTGTGCTTGGGCGTTATATCTATGCCACATACCTGACTGGTGGTTTGGGGTCGAACCCCATGGGGTTGGACCGCAGCGTGCCGAACGGCAGCGAAATTATCCTGTTCCGGCAAGTGGGGGATAAGGTTGTGGCGATGATCGAAAATCACCGTTTTCGGGCAAGCGCCGATAATCCTGCAGAGAAGCGAGCTGTTGAAACAAGTTTTGCAAAGTCGATAATCTGGTCGGGCAAACTGCTGGCAACGGACGACGAGAGCGGCAAACGGCTGGTTGATATCTCAAGTTTCTTGATGCGCGACGCGACAGGCGTGGCGGCGCGGTTGGGTGCACGAGGGCAGGGCAGCTTTAGCCTGAAGCCTGATCATTCCTATGTGGATACCCGTGCGGCATTCATGTTCCCCATTAACGGTGAATTTGATGCCTATGTAACCTTTACGGGCAAGAATCCGGGGCGGGAGGTGCAAACCACCACGCCAGTACCTGAGGCTGTTACCTTGATCGCGCACACCACACTCAGGGCATTGCCGGATGGAGGGTTTCAAGCAAGGCGTTTTGACGCGCGCGGCGGTGTGCTGAGCCATGAATTCGTGGATATGTCCGCCGGACTCGATGGCGATGTGGTGACACGCCTGGCACCGCGTTTTCGGCTTGAGAAAGATGCAGATGGCAAGGTGATCAATCCGATTGTTTTTTATATCGATAACGGTGCGCCAGAGCCCATCCGTTCAGCGCTGCAGGAAGGAGCGAATTGGTGGGCTGACGCTTTCGAGGCCGCGGGCTACCCTGGTGGATACCGGGTGGAAATTCTGCCCGAAGGTGTGCACCCGCTTGATGCCCGCTATAATGTGGTGAACTGGGTCCACCGGGCCACGCGTGGCTGGTCATATGGCGCTGCGCTTACGGATCCGCGAACAGGGGAGATCCTGCGCGGGGTGGTGCTTCTCGGGTCCCTGCGCGTACGGCAGGATATCAAGATATTTGAGGCCCTTGCGGGGGCTGGCAAAACCGGTACTGGGACCGCGGATGATCCGGTGCAGATCGCCCTTGGGCGTATCCGCCAGCTTGCCGCCCATGAAGTGGGGCACTCGATTGGCTTTACCCATAATATGGCGGGCAGTTCGTACGGCGGCCGTGCCAGCGTGATGGATTATCCGGCGCCGGATATCCATGCGCGTAAAGATGGCACGCTTGATTTTTCTGACGCTTATGGCGTTGGCATGGGTGCATGGGATATGTGGACGGTGAAATTCCTGTATGGGGATTACGCCGACGAAAGCGATGCTGAAGCACAGGCGGGGCTTGTGGCAGAAGCGGACAAGGCTGGCTTGATATTTGTTTCTGATCCTGACTCGCGCCCTGTAGATAGCGGAAACATCCGTGGCGCGCTGTGGGATAATGGGGAAGATGCTCTGACAAGCCTTGAGAATGTCATGAAGGTGCGGCGTATTGCACTTGATCGCTTCGGTGCCGGAAACCTTCGCAAAGGGGAAGACGCCAGTGCGCTTCAAACCAAGTTTGTACCCCTCTATCTGTATCACCGATACCAATTGCAAGCGGCGGCCAAGCTTATTGGCGGCGCTGATTTCGCTTACCGCACAGAAGGTGATGGCCGGGCTGTGCCTGTACGTGTTGCCTGGGAACGTCAGCGAGCAGCGATCGAGGCCCTTTTGGGCACAGTGACGCCAGAGACCCTGGATATTCGGGAAGAGCTATTGATGGAATTGTCACCGCTCGGATATGCGGTGGGTGATCCTCAGTTCAACCGGGAAACATTTGCAGACAGCCTTCGCCCCATGTTCGATCTGATGGGGGCGGCCGCCGTTGCCACAGATCTGAGCTTTGATGCGCTATTGGCGCCCGCCCGTTTGGCGCGCCTGCATGTTCAAGGGTTGGGCGAGGACTATCCAACGCTGGATCAGGTGTTGGGTACTATCACCGATGGCGTGCTCGGGAAGCCGTTTTCAAATACGCGCCATGAGGCCTTGAGGCAGCAGCTTGCGGGCCAATATGCAGAGCGGCTTATTGGTCTGTCGCTTGGGCCTGATGTGGCTGTTGCGGTTCGGCAAGCCAGCCTGGCGGCATTGATGGAATTGAAAAAACGTGTTGCTAAAGGGCGCCGGTCTCATTCGTCTTTCTCAGACGGACTTGTTGCCCGTATCGAGGACGCGCTGGCTCGGGCCCGTACGCCAGCGGTCAAGGAGCCATCTGGCCCGCCAGTGCCGCCCGGAAGTCCGATTGGTGGGTATGAAACCTGTTGGCACTGTGGTGTGACACCTTAATGTGAAAAGGGAGCCGGTTGGCTCCCTTCTTTTGTTACTTCTGGCAGAAGTCCCAGTCTTTGGGGCAAGGCAGACCTTTGAAAGGGCCTGTTGATGAATGCTTCAGGTCCTCCCGCGTGAGGATACGCCCGCTGTGGGCGGCAGCAAAACGGTCGGCGTCAACTCCGAAGCCATCAAGGGCGTTCTTGAACTGGGCATACATTTCAGCGGGGTCAGGCGCGCCTGTTTCCGCGAACGAAAAGAAGTGATCTGCGCTGAACACGATCTTCTCGCCTGGGATATAAGTGACCAGATTGTGGTTTGCGTGCCAGCTGGTGATATCCACCACCTGTATCATACCTTCGGCATAGGTATTGTTCTTGCCAGCGATAATGAAACGGTCTTCCGACAATTCAGTCTCTGCTGCGGATTTGATCGCTTCGATATGATCTTCTGCAGCGATGAAGGTCACGCCCATATCGGCCACTTCCTTCAGGCCGCCGATATGGTCTTCATGGTGGTGGGTCACGATCTGATATTTCAGTGGTTTGTCAGAGCCGATAAAAGCCTGCACCGCATCAAGGCGTTCTTTCAAGCCCGTATAGCCGCCCGATGCGATCAGATGGTCCCCAGTGTCCAAAAAGATCGAAAAGGCACCCCATTTGCCCGCATGATAAACATTATCGGCAAGCTTCTGGACGGACATTTCGGCATCATCGATCATGTTGGGCGGCGTGCCATAGGCTGAAGGCACCGCGTAGGCAGTATCAATATTGGCGTTGAAGGTTACAGACCGGGTGGCCGTCAGGCTCTCAGGGATGCCCTCGCGCATCACATAGGTGTCTGAAGCAAAAGTGAAGCCATCCCGTGTCTGGTAGTCACTGAACACATACACATATGGTTTGTCGGATCCGCGATCCGCTCGGGTCATCTGGCTGACAAGGCCGGTTTCTTCATCAAGATAGAGGGTAAATTCCGGATAGCCTTCAGGCTTGAAGCTGATGAGTTCTTGTGGCTTTCCGCGGAGAGGGGCCTTGCCCTTGTATGCGGCAATCTCGCGGGATTCGGCCAGTAGTTTTACCAAAGCAAGATCAAGCCGCCAGGACAGGCCTCTGTCTGCACGGGAGAAGCCCAGGTTGGGTCTTTCCGCTGCCGTCTCTGCAGAATGATTGACCTGGTATCCGGTACTGCCGTCAAAAAACGAATGTTGTACATACAGGCCCTGAACATAAACGCCGCCGATTGACTGTGCGCTCGCCCGGCGCTTCGCGTAATCGATTGTGGTTCTTGTCTTATATGCAACCTGATCGGTTTCATTGGGGCTCCGGCTCTGGCCCCGGCGGAAGCTTTTATAGGTGTCGTCAATACGCAGAGTTTGCAAGTTCAGGAGTGCTTCTCCGCCATATGCAGTGACAGTCTTGTCTATCAAGGCGCCAATTTTGTCTTCGGTAAAGGCAGAAACGCTGGAAAATATAAGGCAAAATACGGGAACTATCCGCAAGATTTTGGGAAACATACCTACCCCTGTTTCATTGTTATCGGTTTGAGCCAGCTGGCATCAAACCATGATTGGCGCGCACCCTATGAATCCCTTCGATCATCTCAATGTCTTTGAGGTGAGGCGAGGAGCGCCAGCGATAAGCCGTTTTGGCCAGCCGTGGAACCCATGGATGTCCTTGGGCAGGTATGGGCTAGCGCCAGCAAAACCAAAAGTCTAACCCATTCCGGAGGATTGTCTCTATCACGCGCGAAGTGGGTCCTGAGAATATCTGGAATCCAAGTGGCAGTGTATCTGTTGCAAGATTTCAAAACTATTTAGGTCTCTCGCAAAAGACTTTAGAACTCTATTTTGTTAGCTATTCTTTGTTTGGCAGGTAGCGGGAGAGTGCATGTGCCACATTTTCGAGTTAACGGATGGTTGGTTGATTCTGAACGGTTGGTCGTGACCAATGGGGTGAATGAACATCAGCTTCCGAACAAAGTGATGCAGTTGCTCTGTCTGTTGGTTGATCATCAAGGGCAAGTAGTAACCCATGAGGAAATAGAAGCCGAAATATGGGATGGCAACGGGTATGTTGCTCGGAAAGCGGCGACAAATGCTGTCTGGCAACTGCGGAAAATCTTTGCGCCTGACGGTGATCCGAAGGACTTCATCGAAACCGTGCCCCGGCGTGGGTATCGCTTGAATGCCACTTTAGAAACTCAGGCTTATGCAAGTCAGAAACGAGGCGGCCCATCATTCCCTTGGGCTTTGGTGGTCGTGGGTGTCCTGGCCTCTGTTGGCGCATGGTTTCTGGCGCAGCCAAACATTACCGAAAGGCAATCTTTCACTCGCGAGATTCTGACGGACTATCCAGGTGAGGAAACTGAACCGGCCCTGTCGGCAGATGGTCGCAAGCTTGCATTCGTTTGGGCGGGCAAGGGGCGCGACCCGGATATTTACTGGAAATATCTGGATGAGCCTGGCGTGCCGCCACGGCAGGTTACGGCAACAGTAGACGACGATGCTGCCCCCACCTGGTCACCTGACGGTGCGAAGATCGCCTATCTACGGCTGGATGTAGAAAGCCGAGCCTGCACAGTTCATGTGCATACGCTGGCGAGCAAGATGAACGAAAAAATTGCGGATTGCCAGGCAACCTTGCCCGGCACGCTCGCGTGGTCACCATCCGGCGAAATACTGGCTTTCACCTATGGGGATGAGACCGATCATGGCATCGGCCTGATTGATCTGAAAAGTCGCGAAATTACCAAACTGACCAAATCGCCCCGGTCAGACTATCCGGATACAGACGCCACATGGTCACCCGATGGCAGGTATATCGCCTTTACACGACGTGCGGTGGTGGAAACTGATGAGGTTCACATTGCGGATATGAACGGCCAGTTGCGCCAGCTTGAGGACGCACCGAAGGATTTGTACGGCATTGGCTGGTCATCAGTGGCAGACGAGTTGATCGTGGCGACGGTGCCGCCCGGTGAGCATCGCAGGCAACTTATGCGCATTGATACTGTATCAGGAAAGTCTCTTGGCCTTTTGGAGCAAGGGGCGCTCGAGGCTTATGTGCCTGATATGGCGCGATTTGCGCCCTTGATCGCGTATGACGCCAGCAATTTTGTGGTGAGTGTTGGACTTGTCGAAGAAGGCGCCCAACAAGTTGTGCCATATCATGCTGCAGGCTCGTTGAGCACAGACCGCGAGCCCCACATCTCACCAGACGGCAAGAAGCTGGTATTTACCTCCACCCGCACAGGGACCAAGGAAATATGGATGCATGAGGAGGGGGCGAAGGTGCCTGAACAGCTCACGTCTCTCGGGGTCAGTAGCGTTTTTGCACCGAAGTGGGCGCCTGACAACCGCCATATCGCGTTTCTGGCGCCTGGCCCAAATGACAGGCTGCAGATTTTTCTGATGGATACCTTCTCGCGCGAGCTTCGGCAGGTTACCAGTTCGGACGTAGACCATATGCCGCCAAACTGGGCCCCTGATGGGCGTTCCCTTCTGGGGGCGCAACAGCACGAAGGTATGTGGTACATTCATCGCTATCAACTGGACGAAAACCTCTCACTTGTGGCGTCCGAGCCATTGGCACCCGGCTATGTCGCGCAGCAGGATGTATCAGGCAATGAGTTTATCTACCGCCTTGATGATGAAGCTGTCTTTCACTGGAATGGTGCTGAGGCCACGTTGTTCCTTGATGGCTTTGAAAGACGCGATTGGGGCAATTGGGCCGTTGGGGACAAGGGCGTATATGCCATCCTGCGCGACGATGAGGGTGACCGGATTGAATGGGTACCTGCGCCCGGCGCGCAAGGGCAGAACTCCGCGCGTGTCATCGCGCGCGTGCCGCTTTCCCTGATCATGGATCAGAACAGTTTTGTTTTCGATTCTGCCCGCGGGCGGTTCTTCGTGGCCTATTATGCCATGCAGCAGGCCGATATTTTTGGCCTGAGATTACAAGCAGAAGATTAGTTTTCACCCGCATTGCGTTCCCTAAAATCTTTATAAGTATCTGTTTTTCAAAGAATAGATAAATAAAGGAGAAATAAAGGACACGATCCGAGTTGCCGCTTTCACGCGTGCGCGCAATCTTCCCTGTTTGGATGTGCCGCCGTGAGGGTTTGGGGCATCTGGCAGATGGGGGTTTGCACCAGATGATAACGACTGCTTTCGATAGCGCGATGAGGTTGGAGATGCCGGCCGGGCCAGCTGCGCGCGTTTCCGACAATTTTTCAGATTTTGCGCAGGTGATGAAAAGCGCCCACGGCAGGGGTGTGTCTATCCAATCCATGCAGAGCGAGGCTGACGGGGCCACCATTCGCCTTGCTTATGATAATGCTGCCAACATGATGGAAATGTCGCGCCTGAGCGATGATATCTATCTGGTCGCCAGTAACTTTGTACCGCCCAGTGACACTGGTGTGAAATCTATTGGCGAGGACTGGATACGCTTCCACTTCAGGATTGGCGGCAAAAGCTTCAGCCATTTCAATGGCCAGACCGTTGGCAATGATAACGCCAAATCAGCCAGCCTGTTCTTCCATCCAAAAAACGAGTTGGCTTGTGACTGGTTGTTGAACACCGGCACGCCACTGCACTTTGTGGCGCTCTGGTGTACGCGGCGGGTGTTTTCCGATCTTGTGGGCGGTGAAGCCTTGGGGCTACCCTTCGCATGCCGGCAAATCGCGAGCGGTGTCGCGCCATCATTCCATTATCAAGCCACAACCATGACATCGGGCATGTACCGCACGGTTCAGGAAGTGTTACAGGCGCCGCCACAAACCGGCTTGCGCCGTCTCTATCTGCAATCGAAGGCCTATGCACTTCTCTATGAAATTGCTTCGCAGGTCAAAACAGACATGGAACCAGTGAAATCCGGGCTTTCCGAACGGGATGCTGCCCGGGTCATGCAGGCCTATGAAATATTGATTGATCATTTTGTGGCACCGCCCGGGCTGGATAGGCTTGCACGGCTGGTTGGTGTCAATCGAACCAAACTCGCAGAAGGGTTTCGCGAGATGTTCGGTGCTAGCATTGGCGAGCTTTGCAACGAGCTCAGGATGGACCAGGCATGGCATATGCTGTCATCGACCGAACGGCCGATAATAGATGTCGCATTGTCTCTCGGATATGAGCATCAGGCAAACTTTTCAACGGCCGTGAAGCGCCGTTTTGGCCAGACCCCACGTGAAATCAGGCAAGCCAGCGCTGGTTGATTGATCCAACGGACTTCTTTCTTGTTGCCGCAAAACTTTTGCTGACACGCGCAAAATACGCCGCCTCAGTCCTGTGATACCCAGGATGAGAGGCAACCTGGCGCCAGACCAGAGCCCTCAGCCAGATACCGAGACATGGCGGCGTATGAGGAAAGGAAGCCATCATGAATTTATATATGCGGTTATTCTATGTATTGCTGACCACAATCGGCAAACCACGCTTGCACCCTCGTGTGCCCACGTCGCGCGTGTTTCGCGTGTGGCCATGGGATATTGATGCCTTCCTGCATATGAACAACGGGCGCTACAGCCAGATCATGGATGTTGCCCGGATCGACTGGATGCGGCGTTCCCGAATTCTGGACGCCGTGTTCAAAAATCGTTGGGGCGGGCTTTTAGGGGGCTCCCTCATCCGTTTCCGGCGGTCCCTGAAGCCGTTCCAGCGATACCGGGTCTGGACAGAGGTTGTGTCATGGGACGAGCGTTGGTTCTTTCTGGAGCATCGTTTTGAAACCATGGAAGGCAAACTTGTGGCCATCGGCCTGACACGGGCCGGGCTGCAGGCGCGCGGTAAGTGGGTATCGACGGAAGCGGTGGTGGACGCTGTGGTGCCGGGGCTTAAAAGCCCGGCACATCCGCGCCGTGTGTTGGACTGGTTGAACGCCGACAGGCTTCTGGGCGCAACGGATGAAGATGTGCGCAAGCATGGCCGTTTCAGGAAAGACAAGGCGCCGTTGGAGGGTGAGGGGGAAACTCCGAACCTGCACAAGATGTCCGCAGCCGAATAACGCCTGCCGAGTATTTGAGATGACAAAACCTTCAATGCAAAAAGCCGCCCGTACCGTTTTCCTTGCGGTGACGCAAAAACCCAAGCTGACGCTCGCGATTGGATTTTTGTTTGTTGTCCTTTCCGCTGCAGGCATGGTGCGCCTTGTGAAAGACACAAGCGTCGATGCTTTTATACCAGAGGGCCATCCGTCTGTTGTTGCGCGGGACCGGGCGCAGGCGATTTTTGGCCTCAAGGATCCAATTGTTATTGGTGTGGACGCCAGGATGCCCGGCGGGGTCTATAAGCCGGAGGTATTGTCGACACTCCGGGCTGTAGAGGCTGCCGTAGCCACCATCGACAATATTCGCGACGACCGGATCATCAGCCTGCTTACCGAGACAGCAATCTATGGTGCGGATGATGCCCTCAATGTGGAGGATATCGACAACGGCGGCGCGATTGATATGGTCTTTGCCGAACGGGTACAAACATTGGCTGGCATGATGCCACCCTATGAAGGCACGTTGGTTGCTTATGATGGGTCCTCTGCACTTGTGATTGCGGAAATGCGTAATCAGAAAATAGCGGATCGCACCTATCAAGACGTGGTGGATGTGCTTGCGGGTGTTCCGGCGCCCGGTATTGATATCCATGTTGCAGGGCAGGGTGCGGTTGGTGGATATCTCAGTCGCTATATCGACAGCGATTCCCGCAAGATGCAGCCCGTGGTGGTGGGCACCATTCTGCTTGTGCTGTTTGTGGCTTTCCTGCGGCTGAAGTCACTTGTGGGGCCGTTGCTGGTGATCGCGGCCGCGGCTTTGGGCTCTGTAGGGGTAATGGCGTGGTTCGGGGTGCCATATTACGCCATCACCAGCGCGCTGCCGGTTGTTATCCTGTCTATTGCGGTGGCCGATTCCATCCATGTCCTGACAGCCTATTATGAACTTCGTGCCCGGCAGCCTGATCTTCGTTTCAGGGCCGCTGTTGTTATTGCGATGGAAGATATGTGGGTGCCTGTTACCCTCACAACCCTGACTACTGCGGCCGGCTTCATCGGTTTGGCGGCATCTTCAATCATGCCCCCCATCATGTATTTTGGTATCTTTGCCGCGCTGGGTGTTGTCCTCGCCTGGGCTTTCACCATGTTTGTTTTGCCGGCGGCCATATTGCTTATGAAACTGGAGCGGTCCCCCATGTTCCGCGCGGCGGCGCAGGGGTCGGCGGGCCGGATTGGTCATGGCTTGACCCAGGTTGCGCTGTTCTCCGCCCGCAACCCGGCCGCAACGCTGGTCGCCGTGTTGGCGGTATCCGGCATAATTATCTGGGGGGCGATGGGTCTTAGGGTCGACCGGGCACAGGTGGATAATTTTCGCGCTGATGAACCCATCCGCATTGCTGACGATCACATCAACGCACATTTCGCTGGCACGTCCTATCTGGATGTCATCGTGGAAACCGAGGAAATGGAAGGCCTTCTTGACGGCAACCGAATGAAGCGTGTGCTTGCGCTGCAGGATTTTCTCGAAGGTTTGCCTCATGTGGCGAAAACCGTTTCCATCGCCAATTATCTTGAGCAGATGCATCGCGCGCTGAATGTTGAGAACGAGGAAGCCGGGCGCTTGCCTGAAAGTGGTGATGCCATTGCTCAGTATCTGCTTCTTTATGAAGCGTCGGCTGATCCCACCGATTTTGAAGAGGAGATTGATCGTGGGTACCAGACGCTGCTTGTAAGAGCTTATTTGAATACCGACTATTTCAGTGAAGAACGCACTGTTGTAGAGCGGCTGGAACGGTACCTTGAAGTCCAATTCAATGGGGCAGGCCTCAAGGGTACCACGAGTGGCCGTGTGAATGTGGACTATCACTGGATGAAAAGCTTGGGAGAGAGCCATTTTGTCAGCGTCGCCATCTCGCTCGCGCTGGTGGGGTTGGTGTCCAGTTTGCTCTTCCGGTCGGTCGCTGATGGGTTAATAGCCCTTGCACCAGTGTTCCTGACAATCGTGGGTATATATGCGTTGATGTCAGCCATGGGTGTGTACCTGGAGCCCGCAACATCCATGTTTGCAGCAATATCCATTGGCGTGGGCGTGGATTTTTCCATCCATTTGATCGACCGGTTAAAGCTTGGCTTGGGGGCGACTGACCAAAGCGTGGCAGATGTTGTCGCGAACCGGTTCCCGCATGCGGCCCGCGCCTGCTTCTTTAATGCCGCTGCCCTTGGGCTCGGCTTCTGTGTGCTGTTGATCAGCGAGTTGCCGACCCTGCAGCGGTTTGGGGCGCTGGTCGCCTTCTCGTGTCTTGTCAGTTTTTTAGCAGCATTGGTGATTGTGCCGATGGCGTGGGGCTTGCGCGAACGTCTTGCCCGCCTGCCTGTTTTTGTTCGGTCCTGAGTGAGGAGCGTGACGATGATTTCTTTCAAACATACTTTTGTATTGGCTGGGCTCCTGGCATCCCCGTCTCCTGCCAGCGCCTCAGACACGCTAACAGGCGATATGATTGCCGATCATATGCAGGCACGCGCTGAGGGGCAGGCGGTGGAACGTACCCTTCACATGACATTGGCCGACAAGAAGGGGCGAATACGCGAGCGCACGGCCACGGTGCTGCGACGGCAGAATGGAGACCAGAAAGAAACAGTGATCCGTTTCACGGAACCCCGGTCTGTGAAAGGCATGGCTTTTCTGACCCATGACCGAGTTGACCCTGCGCTTGAAGACGAACAGTGGCTGTATCTGGCGGCTGTTCGCAAGGTGCGGCGCATTCCAGCGTCTGACCGGGGCGATTATTTTCTGGGGACGGACTTTACCTATAACGATGTGAAGGAAGAGCTGAAGTTCGAGCCGCAAGACTATATCTTCAAATTTGAAAGCAGTTATATGGAGGCGGGGAAGCAGTTTCATCGCATCTCGGGCACCCCCAGTTCGGACACGACGGCAAAAGAGCTGGGATATGGCGCTTTCAAGGCCGTAGTGGCCGCGGAAAGCTGGATGCCCGTTGATATCGAGTTTTTTGATATTGGCGGGAAGCCCCTTAAGCATATCACGGTTCAAGATGTACGTCTGGTTGACGGCATATGGTCTCCGCGCAAGATTGGAGTAACCAACCTTCAAACTGGTCACAGCACACAATTCACCTATTCCGACATCGATTACTCAGTGACGCTAACGGATGCTGACTTTTCTGCATCGGGGCTTAAATCCGGGCGGGGACGTTAGGCATGTTGGTCCGTGCTTCACTTTTGGCTATTGCCTCGCTGATCTCGGTTGGGTCAGCGGCAACAGACATTTCGTTTGGTGGTGCTGCAGAAATCCTGTTGGCAGCCGAACCTGATAAAGTCGTCATCTCCAGGCTGGAAGTCATGCCCGAGCTTGACGTGGCGGGCGAAAATGGCGTGCGGTTTTTTGGCAGCCTGCGCCTGCGAGCAGATGCGTCTGATCGCATTGCGCCCGACGATCCTGCTTATCCTACCTACGCTGACCTCTCCCGCCCACTAACCTTGGGTGATGATATTACGGCGGACCTAAGGGACTTTTATCTGGAATATGATATGGGCGACGCCAGCATTCGTCTTGGCAAACAACAAGTGGTTTGGGGGCAACTGGACGGTTTCAAACTTCTTGATCAGGTTAATCCGCAGTCATTCGAACAGTTCATTCTGGAAGATTTCAGCCGGTCACGCATTGGCCTGTGGAGTGTAAGCACGGAGTTTAGTCTGGGAGAGACGGATGTCCAGCTTGTATATGCGCCTGACAACAGCGTGCACGATATTCCGGGAGAGGATGGGCTGTATGCTTTCCATGCCCCACGTTTCCGGTTTGGTGCGCCAGTGGGCACACCATCGCCGCCACCGGGTGATTTGGTCAACGAGGCCAAAGCTGGCGTTTTCGCGGCACGGGTTAGCCGTTATGTGAGCGGGTGGGATTTAGCCATGGTGGGCCTTTCCGGGCCTGACCATGTGCCCTTGGGGTTGGTGACGCTGGAGGGTTCCTTCCCAAAGCTCTCGCGCTTTTATAAGCGCCGCACACTCCTTGGTGCCAGCGCATCAACCTCATTTGGTTCTTTCGTGTTTCGTGGAGAAGCAGGGTTCATGCCTTCTCGTCATTTCAATATTCGGAATGACGGGGCGCTTGGGATAGAACGGTCAGACCAACTGACATTGGCTGCAGCACTTGATTTTGATGCACCAGGGGGCCTGTTTCTGAGCGCACAACTCGTCTATGACGATGTGTTGTCAGCGCCCGAGGGTTTGGTGCGGCCACAGAATGATGTGTATTTATCGCTATATGCGCAAAAATACTTTCGCAATGAAACGATCAAAGCCAGTGCCCGACTCTATGCCGCGAACAGCTTATTTGAGGATGGCCTGTTCAGGGCCGAGCTTGAACATATATTGTCAGATGACCTGAAAGTGGCGGCTGGGGTTGACCTGTTTTTTGGTGATCAAAAAGGGATCTATGGTCAATTCGATGATCGTGATCGCTTGACTGTATCACTCACGCGGTATTTCTAGCGACGATTGACGACGGAAAATGCAGCAGACGGGGATGTTCCAGAGAAATCAGCGAAATCGGTTGTGTTGTAGGGGGGCTGCGATGTTGCCGGCAGCAGAAATTCTTGCCTTAACTGTTCATAAAGGTCGCTGGCTTTGATGCTGTCCAGCGCCTGTTGCCAAGCTTTGATCTGGCTGTCTTTGGTGCCGCGATTAAAAGCAAGATACCCCTTCAGGACACCTTCATCATGAAGTAATTCGTCGTGGTTCGCCACGCCTGTGAAACGGAGTACCTGCTTTCCCTGGACCTGACGGTTCAATAGTATTTCAGGGACTTCGGCGCTTTGGATTAGGGTTACACGGCCATAAATCATAAGGAGCAGACAGGCGTCGAAGCTGCTGGCTTCAAAGATATTCCTGAAACCGTGCCGCCGAAGCCAGCTGATATTGTTGGTGCCGCGTATGCCGCAAACGGCCTTTGCGCTGCGGGCGTCAGCGACGTTGGAAATCTTTTCGCCGCTATCCTGATAGGAATAGAAGTAAGTTGGCAGGCTATAGATAGGGCCAACCCATTTGAACCGATTTTCCCTTCGTGCGTTGCGCATCACATTGAAAAAGGCATAGCCAGTTTTGTTTTCGATCAGCTTCTTGCCGCGGTTGAAGGGGACCTCGGTGATCTTGGCGTTGCTGCTACGCTCCGTGATCATGGCGTTCACAAGCTCAACCAGAAAAGCCCGCCTGCCGCCGCCGGGCATGCCCCTGAGGGTGCCTGTGTCGTCGATATAGGTGGCTTTTCCTACAGCCGGTGCGTGCGTCAGGAACTGGATGTCATCAGCTTCAACGGCAATGGAGAAAACCGATGTCGCGAATAGAATTGCGATACATGTTTTGCCGAAGCGTTTGTTAAGATGTCCTGTCATGGCACCGCTCCTATGTTTACTCTATGCCTGAAAGCAGCGTCCTCGACCCCGCCTCAATGATCAGACATGGAAAAGGCGGGCTCAACCGTATGAGAAAACCTTATGACTTGATGCAGTTGCGGCATAGGTAAAGGGGAAAACGTCACAGAAGGGTGGAGCATTCCAATCAGGAATGGCTCCTTGCCTTTTTCGAATGATTTTGCATGACGTGAGACGCTGCGGTATCTTTGGATCAGCTGAAGTCAGGCAGGAGCCCTTATGCGCCCCAAGTCAAAACATCTTGAAAGCTTTCGCGAGATTATGCGAACCGGCTCTGTGACAGACGCCGCCAATAATCTTGGTCTTACCCAATCCGCCGTCAGCCGCCAGTTGGCGCAGCTGGAAGAGCAGTTGGGACTGGAGCTTTTCTTTCGGGATAAGGGCCGCCTGACACCGCTGCCTGAGGCGGTTGAGTTGTGCCAGGAAGTGGATCTCGCGCTTTCCAGTTTCGACCGTATCGAGCTGTTGGCGGATGATCTCAGGAATCTGGCCAAGGGCCAGCTCAGGGTTGTGGGCCCCCCCAGTTTTGTTGAAGGGGTGTTGGCCGGTGCTGTGGCCAGCTTCCTCGCCGCCTATCCCGAAATCAAATTCACCATCGATTCCCGCAATCATGAAACGATTGTCGAGCAGGCTGTGTGTCGGGCGGTTGACTGTGGCTTTCTGAAGCTGCCGGTGTCGCACCCCAGCCTTTCGGTGGAGCATATTGTCTCTGCCGGTACCGTATGTGTGCTTCCCAAGGGGCACCCGCTTGAGGGCAAAAAAGAGATCACCCCGCAGGACCTGAAGGACCAGCCGCTTATCCTTCTTGGAAAGGGCAAAGCATTCCAGCGCCAGCTGCAGGAGGTGTTCCGCGAGGCGCATGTCTGGATGAATGTGAAAGCAGAAACCCATGCGATCGGCGCGTCCTGTGCCTTGGCGGCACAAGGGGTGGGTGTGGCCTTTGTGAATGAGTTGATGGGACGTACCTATAAGGGGTTCGGGGTTAGCCTCGTGCCTTTCAAGCCCGCGATTACCCACAAATATGCGTTTGTGACCTCATCGCAAATTCCCATGTCACGTGCGGCGGCTGCCTTCTTCAGCCATTGCAAGGCCTATTTCCGAAATCGTTAAACCCCTGTGGTCATTCATCTCCGGAATGGGATGGCGAAAAAAACTCATATTATTGAGGGGTGCGTTCTGTGACGCCAAACTGTTCCCATGTTGAATATCAGGAGCAGGTGACATGAATATGCAGCCGGCCAAAGCCAAAGCATTTAAAGTGCGCGAAAGCGATATTTCCTCGGCGGGTGTATTGCGGGAACTCTCGGAAGCAGAACGCAGGCGCACTGCCGGGCGGTTTCGGGCCTTTGAAGTGTGTGTCTTTAATCAGGATGTGCTCGAAAGCCTTAAAAACAACGAAGAACACCCCTTCTATAACGAGCGTTGGTGCGAAGCACAGAACACAATTGTTCTTGCATATGACGAGATTGAGCTTGCCCTAAAGCTTCGCGAACTGTTTCCGGCGAAAGAAGGTTTTGTGATCAAAAGTATTATCGAACGGCGTTTGCCAGACGTTGTTTAACCCTATTCCTCTCAGGAGGTTTGGCAGACTTCCCTTTTTCCAATCCAAACCTTCATGATGCAACTTGGGCGCCTTCGGGCGCCCTTTTTCTTGGATCGGCTACATACCATATGAAGTTTTGGAATGGCCTGCGGATTTTTTTTCATAATATTGAATGACACATGGCTCGCCCCATACCCTTTCCAACATGAACAAATTTGCTTGGAATCAAATTCCGGCTTCAAGGGTTCTGGGAGGAACTATTTGTAATGGAGAACTGTGTTATGAAACGATCTCGCTTTGGCTCGCTGATGCTTGGCACAATTTTGAGTTCAATGGGTATGGCCATGCCCGCATCCGCGCAGGAAAGTGCGGACGTAGAAGATCTGACGTTTGAAGAGGTGACAGTTGTCGGCTCGCGCATCAAACGCAAGGATGAAGTGGCGAACAGCCCTGTCTTTACTTTGTCGGGTGATGACCTGCGTGCAACCGGCCTGAATTCTGTTGGGGAAATCCTGCAGGAGCTTCCTGGTGTTGGCTTCAGCCTTAACTCTAACGGTTCTGGTGGTGTTAGCCACGGTACGTCCAGCATCAACCTGCGGAACCTGGGCGCCAACCGTTCGTTGGTCTTGGTGAATGGCCGCCGCTGGGTTGCTGGTTCCGGTACACGCGGTTTCCGGGATTTTGTGGACATGAACACCATTCCTCAATCAATCGTCGGGCGCGTTGAAGTGCTGAAGGACGGCGCGACCGCCATCTATGGCGCAGATGCCATTGCGGGTGTGATCAACATTCACACCAAAAACATGGAAGGCCTTGAAGTAAGCGCCTACGGCGGCAGCACGTCTCGCGGCGATGGCGAAAGCCTTAGCTTTGAGGCAACCTGGGGCAAGACGTTCGAGCGCGGTTCAATCATGCTTTCCGGCATGTTTACAGATACGCAGGAAATCTATACTGAAGATCGCGAAATCACCCGCGAGCCCCTCAATAGCTGGTCTACTACCAACCCGAATGGCCGATATTCCGGTACGCCCCTTGGTGGCAGGGTTATCCGCATCGACGGCACGGATGGTTCATCCATAGATGATTTCCGCGCATACGTTGACCCGGATGATCGTACTAACATCTATGACCACACTTATGTAACGGGCCCGCTTCGTCGTTATGCGATCTGGGGGCAGGGTGACTATCAGATTACTGACAGCATCCGCTTCTCTGGCGAAATCCTTTACAATAATCGCCGGTCTGATCAGTTGTTTTCCCCAATCAGCACCAGCATTCGTGGGTCACGAGGGTTCGAAATTCTCGCCGATCATCCTTATAATCCGTTTGGCGAAGACCTTGCTTCGAACATGACGCTTGACCGCATGCTGGTTGAGCTGGGCCAACGCCGCAACGTGCAGAATGTTGAAACCTGGCGTTTTGGTGCGGGTTTTGACGGCGAATTTTCGAACGGCTGGTCCTGGGATGTGTTCTATACCTATGGCAAGAACGACTCCACGTTTGACTCGCTCAATCAAGCCAACATGGAACATTTGCGCCTTGGTCTCGGCCCCAATGAAGATTGTGCGGCAGTATCAGATTGTGTGCAGATCAATTATTTCGGCCCGCTGACCGACGAGATGGTGGACTATATCCGCTACAATCCACATGATGTGCACGGCACCCGCCAGCATGATCTGACGGCCAACATCACAGGCGATCTGTTTGATATGCCTGCAGGCCCTGTTGGCTTTGCGGCCGGTTTCGAGTATCGCAGGGAAAGCGCGTTCGATACGCCGGATGTGTTTGCCCGGTCCACGCCTGTGCTTAACAACTGGCGTACAACTACTTCTGCACCGCGGGATCCATCAACTGGTTCCTACAGCCTGTATGAGTTTTACACGGAGCTGAATGTCCCGCTTCTGAAAGATGCACCGCTTGCCAAATCCTTTGATATAGATGCCGCAGTCCGTTACTCGCACTATAGTACTTTTGGTGACACAACGAACTTCAAGTTTGGGGCAGGTTGGCGTCCGGTTGAAGACCTGCTGATCAGGGCGACCTTCGCGGAAGGCTTCCGGGCACCTTCGATCCTGGAGACCATTCCGGCAAACCGTGCGACAAACCTTGTTGCGAATGACCCCTGCTCGGGTGGTGGCGAAGGCCTGATCGGTTGTGCGGGTGTACCTGCCACATACGAGCAAGCCGGTAATGCCGTGACAGCTACAGTAAGCGGTAACCCTGATTTGCAGCCGGAGACGTCGCGCAACTATTCTGCGGGTGCGGTATTTACCCCAAGTGGTTTGCCTGGTTTCTCGCTGTCGGTTGATTGGTACCGCATCAAGGTGTCTGACACGATCACCAGCCTTGGGTCGCAGCGTATTCTAAACCTGTGTGCCAACACCGGTGAGAAATGTAGCCTGATCACACGGGACTCATCAGGTGAAATCCTCAACCTTCTGGACGGTCCGGTAAACCTGAATACCACCACTGTAGAAGGCTGGGATATGACAGCCCGCTATGCCTTCGAGACGGACATGGGCGATTTCACTGTGCTTGCTGATGCCTCTTACCTCTCGGAATATACTGACGAGCTGGTGAACGACGATGGTTCCATCACTGTGCAAGAGCGGGAAGGCACGTCCAACGTGCTGCGCGAAAGCATCCCGCAGTGGCGTGGTCGCGGATCCATACAGTGGACGAAAGATCAATGGTCTGCCAGCTATTCAGCGCGTTTGATCGGCAGCACCGACGAAAACCCGGATGATCCGTTATTGGGCCACATCCCCGCTATTTGGTACCACGATGTGTCTGTTACCTACCGGCTTGAAGACCATGATGTGGATGTCACTTTCGGTGTGGAAAATATCTTCGACAAGCAGCCTCCTGTATCGCTTGTGAACACGAATGTGAACTTCGACATCAATACCTATAACGCCAAGGGTGCGTTTGGGTACCTGCGGGTAACAGCACGTTTTGGTGGCTAGAACTCCCAAGTAGGCCCTTCGGGGTCAGTCGCTTCCCGCCCGGGCCCCGGTTGTATTCGGGTCCGGGCGGGGGCAGTTTCAGGAAGCGGATGGCGCTTGAATGAAAAAACGGCTGAAACAACTGGCTGCATTGGCCACATTTTTCTGCACTGCGGGGCAGGGATCGATTGCTGATACCCTTGCAAACGGCAAATTTGCTTCTCGCTTCGAAAATGTTGGTCATCAGGTTACTGTCATCACGAACGTAACAGTTCTGGACGGCATTGACGCCCAGTTCGAAAATACATCCATCCTGTTTGCCGACGGCAAAATTGTCGCCATCGGAGCAACCATCGAGCCACCTGAGAATGCCGAGGTGATCGACGGTGAAGGGCGCTGGATTACGCCAGGCATCATCGATGTGCACAGCCACATCGGCACAACACCAACCCCTGAAGTGCCAGCCCATCAGGATGGTAACGAGCGTGGCTCACCAAATACCGCGGATGTGTGGGTGCTTCATTCCTTTTGGCCGCAGGGGCCGGGCTTGGCGCGCGCTGCCGCTGGCGGTGTTACGGCCTTTCAGATTTTGCCCGGTTCATCAAATGTGATTGGTGGGCGCACGGCCGTGCTCAAAAATATATCCAGGGTCACCCCGCGGGAGATGCTCTATCCCGGTGCCCGCGCCGGTGTGAAGGTGGCCTGTGGCGAAAACCCGAAGAAGAATTATCAATCTGTGAAAGGCGCCTATTTTAGCAGGCCGGGCACACGTATGGGAGTGGTGGCCTACCTTCGGCAGGCCTTTTATGATGCCTCGTTTTACGCCAATGAGAAAAATCTGGCGAATGAGGAAGGTCGTCCCTTTCAAGTCGATCTGGCAAAAGAAACCCTGGTTGAGCTGCTTGAGGGCAAGCTGAGTCTGCAGGTCCACTGTTACCGGGCAGACGATATGGCCAATATCCTTGATGTTGCTGAGGAGTTTGGTGTGAGGGTCGCGGCGTTTCATCATGCCGTGGAAAGCTACAAAATACGCGAAACTTTGGCAGAAGCGGATACCTGTGTGGCCACATGGGCAGATCGTTATGGTGCAAAGATGGAAATGTATGATGGCATCCCTGAGACCGCTGCACTCATTCACGCGGCGGGCGGATGTTCTATCATCCACTCTGACAGCGATTACTTGATTCAACGGCTCAATCAGGAGCTAGCCAAGGCGCTTGCCGCCGGTCAGCGATTGGGCCTCGAGATATCGAAGGCTGAAGCTTGGCGCTGGGTGTCTTATAACCCTGCCAGGCTTTTGGGTCTGGCTGAGCTTACGGGCTCATTGGAAGCAGGGAAGGCCGCTGATCTTGTGCTGTGGTCGGGTGATCCGTTCAGTGTATATTCCAAAGCTGACAAGGTGTGGGTTGATGGTGTGACCACCTATGATCGGTTTGACCCGACGTATCAGCCCTTGTCAGACTTTGAACTTGGCCAGCAGCAACAAGAACCAAATGCGCCGAGCGGCGCTAAAATAAACAAAAACGGGGGAAATTCCTGAGTGTCTGAGTTTGTTCAAGAATTGACGGTGATGCAGGATGTGATGGTGGCTATGCGCGACGGCGTGCATTTGGCTACAGATGTATATCTGCCTTGCGCTTTTTCTGACGGTGCTGAGGGCAAAAGCTGGCCGGTGCTCATGGAGCGTACACCCTATAACAAACAGGGGCTCAACAGGTCTGAGAAGTCTGTAGCCCATCCGTCTGCCCAGTCCCGCACTGAAATAGCCAGATGGTTTGCCCAGCACGGCTATGTCGTTGTGATGCAGGACTGCCGCGGGCGGTATGGGTCAGAGGGAACTTTCTCCAAATATCTCAACGAAGCGGAAGACGGCTTCGACACCATGGCCTGGATCGTCTCGCAAAGTTGGTGCAACGGCAAAATTGGCACTTTTGGCGTGTCCTATGGGGCGCATACACAGATTTCGGCCGCGTGCCTGAACCCGCCCGGGCTTTCCTGTATGTTTATGGATTCCGGCGGATTTGCCAGCGCCTATCATGGTGGCATCAGGCGCGGTGGCGCCTTTGAAATGAAGCAGGTGACATGGGCCTACAAACATGCCCTTCTAAGCCCCAAAACGCAGGCTGATCCGAAGCGCAGGGAAGCGCTGGAAAGTGTGGTGCTAAGCGATTGGTTCCATGATTTGCCCTGGTCGCCTGGTCATTCCCCCTTGAGCGCCGCGCCTGAATATGAGGCCTACCTGTTCGAGCAGTGGCAGAACGGCACCTATGGCGCCTATTGGCAACGGCTGGGCTTGTCTGCGCTGGACCATTATCAGGACATGCCTGACATACCGGTCATGATCCTCAACAGCTGGTATGATCCTTATGTGGCAACGTCTGTCACCAATTATGCAGGCCTGAAGGAAGGACGCCATAGCCCTGTGTTCCTGACCATGGGGCCATGGACACATGGGCAACGGTCCTTCTCTCATGCGGGCGACGTGGATTTTGGCGATGACGCGATCTTCGAGGAGCATTTCGGGCAAACCTATTTGGAATATCGCCTCGCGTGGTTCGACCGGTACCTGAAGGGCAAAAACAGCAGCCAGTTTGATGAGGAAAAACCGGTTGAGCTTTTTGTTATGGGGGGTGGCCACGGCCATGCTGACCGCAGCGGGCGGTTGAAGCACGGTGGCAACTGGCATTCCTTCACGGACTGGCCGCTGGTAACCAGCAGGGCCACACCTTTCTATCTGGAGGAAAGCGGCCGCCTTGGCCGTCATGCACCCACCCAGCGGGAAGCTTATCAGGAATATATCTATGATCCGCGCCAGCCCACCCCAACCATTGGCGGAGCGGTTACATCGGGTGAGCCGCTCATGAGCGGCGGTGCCTATGATCAGCGCGAGCAGGACAAGTTTTTTGGCTGTGTATCGCCAGGGCGTGACCTGAAGGATCGCCCGGACGTGATTTCCTTTGAAACACCAGCGCTCGATCAGGATCTGGCGGTGGCAGGGCCCATAAGCGCGAAACTCTGGATTTCCTCGGATTGCCCTGACACTGATTTTGTCGTGAAACTCATTGATGTGCATCCGGCCAACCCCGATTTTCCTGAGGGATTTGCGATGAACATCACCGATGGTATTCTGCGAGCGCGTTACAGGGAAGATCAATCGGTCCCGGCCCTGTTGGAGCAAGGCAAGATTTACGAGGTGGATATCGAATTGTTTGCCACAGCCAATCTGTTCAAAAAAGGTCATCGCGTGCGTATCGATATTGCGAGCAGCAATTTCCCGCACTTTGATTTCAACCCCAATACGGGTGAACCAGATGGCGCATGGGCGACAACCATTCGAGCAAAAAACCGGGTATTCATGGACCAGAAACGTCCGTCGCGCATTTTGTTGCCGGTTCTTGAGCAGGATTGAAGTGCATGGCATTGAAGACAGATCTACACCAGGATAACGAAGCGTCGAAAGAAGAGCTGGAAGCCATCAAGGCAGCGGCCAAGAGCAAGACCACAAACCCTATCATCATTCTGATGGGCATTCTCCTTCTCGCGATGGTACTGACGTTCGTTATCGATTCCGGGTCTTTTGAACGCGATGGAAATCTCGTTATCCCCGGCAGTTATGAGACGCTGGAGAAAGACCGTTCCCTGAGTAACCTGTTTGCAACGCCTGCGCATGAAAGCGATGGTGCTGCTCGACCGGTCGGGCTTGTCGGCACATTGATGGCCATTCCCTTGGGGCTTGAGCGCGGGTCAGGCCTGATTTTCATGGTGCTGATCATCGGTGGCATGTTCGGCATTCTCACGCGCACCGGCGCGATTGATGCAGGGCTTGAACGCCTGCTCGCAGTTTTCAGGGGAAACTTGTTTGTGCTGGTGCCGGGTTTGATGATTGTTTTTTCGGCAGGAAGTACCTTCCTTGGCCTTGCATCCGAATATCTGTTGATCATCCCGATCATGGCAGCGATGGCCGAAAGGCTTGGGTTGTCCCGCGTTATCGGCCTGGCGATCGTTACGGTGGCAGTGAAGATCGGGTATCTGACATCGGTTACAAATCCTGTGCCCCTAACCATTGCCCAACCGCTCGTTGGGCTGCAAATTTTCAGCGGCGCGGGTATGCGCTTTGCCTTCTATCTGGTTTTCCTTGTGGTAGGCATTGCCTTCATGCTTGTGATGGTCAGGCGGGAAGGTTTCCGGCGAGATCAGGCGGTCGAATTCAGTGCTGAGAAGCTGTCATGGCGGCAGGTGGCCGTTCTGGTGGCGCTAGTGGCTGGCGTAGCGGTGCTGGTGATTGCATCCAACCGCTGGCACTGGGATCATGAGGCACTGTCTGCCTACTATATAGGCCTGAGTATCATTTTGGCACTTGCAGGTGGGCTTGGGGCGAATGAAGGTGCCGAAGCTTTTGTCTTCGGCATGAAAAAGGTTTTGATGGCCAGCATCCTGATTGGTGTGGCCATGGCTGTCTCCATCGTTTTGGCCGAAGGGCGGGTGCTGGATACCGTGGTATATTCCCTGACAAACATGATCGGGGAGGGAGGGGCGCTGGTCGCAGCACAAGGTATGTTTGTGTCGCAGCTTTTTCTGGATTTCCTGATCCCCAGCACCTCAGGGCAGGCGGCTGTCAGCATGCCTATTCTTGGGCCCATCGGGCAATTGTCCGGCGTATCCCAGCAAACAACAGTGCTCGCATTTCTGTTTGGCAACGGCCTGACCAATATGATCACGCCCACGTCGGGCACGCTTCTGGCGTACCTTGCGACGGCACAGGTGGGCTGGGGGCGTTGGGCCAAATTCATCTTCCCGCTGTGGCTAATTTTTTCACTGATCGCAATGGCGCTTTTAGTCGTAGCGGTTGAGATGAATTTTTGAGCGGCCCGTTGTTGGGTCGGTTGCAACACTAAATTGCTACTGACAGATATCCCATTCTAGCCAAAACGGGAATTGATCAGTCAGGCAAAGCTCTCAACAGGGTGCCTTGCCGATCTTATCAATGCGGAAGCCCTGTCGGATGAGCGCAATGTAAAGCTGCGCGAAAGCGCTGGGCGCTGTGAACCAATTCAGCTTCCAGAGTGCGCTCAGGTCTGATCAGTGTCGAGTGACACAGAAATCCGGAAAATGGACAATGCATTGCTCCCGCCCCTAAGCCGGAGCGAGATTTCCTAAGGTAGTATTCAACCTTGGATTTGGTTTCTTTTCAGGTGGCTAGCGATTGAAGGCGGCCGCGTGTGAGTTGAGCGTGGCTTGTGCGTTGTCTGATTTCAGGTCTGTCCCAAATTTCTTTTCATGAGAACAAAAAGTAAACAAATGTATATAATCTATTGTTTTTATAAATAAAAATGGAATTTTGTCTGCATATTTTCTTTCCAGAAAAATGCATAAAATCCCATACTGTCCCATTGACCAACCATGTTAGCCCATGATATCCCAAATAGGTTCAGATGACGATCTGAATGCCTGTCTATCGTTTGGCGGCGATGGCGGGGGAGGAGAACGGGGGCTGATGGGCAATGGCATTTTTCCTGTCCACATTTAAAAACAAGGTTGATAAGAAAGGGCGCGTATCCGTTCCTGCGCCTTTCCGTTCGGCTGTTGCTTCCGGCAATTTCCCTGGCATTGTTGTGTACCGTCCGCTCAATCTTCCGTGCATTGAAGGCGCGGACATGTCTTTCCTTGAACAGCTTTCTGACCGGCTCTACGGCGATTTTGGACCTTTCAACCCCGACCAGATGTCCGTCGCCACCGCCATTCTTGCCGGGTCCAGCCAGCTTCAGTTCGATCCCGAAGGTCGTGTCATGTTGCCCAATGAATTGCGTGACTTCGCGGGTATCGACGGCTTTGCCACCTTTGTGGGGCTGGGTCGCAAGTTTCAAATTTGGGGTGCCGAGGCCTATGAAGCCCACCGCGAAGAGCAGTTGGCGATGGCGTCCGAGACCGCGCCGAAGCTGCCGCCGTTTGGCGGGGGAGGGCAGTCATGACGGCTGCGCCAACAGTGCCAGAGTTTTTTGCCAATCATGCCTCGGGGCATATTCCAGTTTTGTTGAATGAAGTCGTAACGTCCCTGATGCCGCAGGATGGCGAAGTATATGTTGATGGCACATTTGGCGCAGGCGGTTACACGCGCGCCGTGCTGGAGGCGGCTGAGTGCAGGGTTATTGCCATCGACCGAGATCCCGATGCCATCAAGCGTGCTGAAGCCTTCAAGGCTGAGTTTGGTGATCGGTTCGATATTCTTGAAGGCTGCTTTGGCGATATGGAAGCGCTTCTTGAAGCTGCGGGTGTTGGTGCCGTTGATGGCGTGATGCTGGATATTGGTGTGTCGTCCTTCCAGCTTGATGAGGCCGAGCGTGGCTTTTCCTTCATGGGTGATGGTCCGTTGGACATGCGCATGGCCATGGCGGGTGAAAGCGCCGCGGATGTGGTCAATACATATGATGAAGAGCATCTGGCGAATATCATCTATCAATATGGTGAAGAGCGGAAGTCGCGTCGCATCGCGGCGGCGATTGTAAAAGACCGCGTCGCCAATCCTTTTACGCGCACCAAGCAGCTTGCCGACATGATCGAGCGGGTGATTGGCCGCCCACCCCAGCGTAAGGGGCAGAAATCGGTTCATCCGGCAACGCGCACCTTCCAGGCCCTTCGTATTCATGTGAATGACGAACTGGGTGAGCTTGAGCGCGGCCTCGCAGGCGCGGAAGCGGTTCTGTCAGAGGGTGGGCGTCTTGTGGTGGTGTCTTTCCACTCGCTTGAAGATCGTATGGTCAAGAATTTCATGGCGGAACGTAGCGGGCGTATGAGTGGCGGTAGCCGCCATATGCCGGGTCCGGTTGATGCCGGGCCAGCGCCCACATTCACGCAGCAGAATAAGGGAGCGGCGAAGCCAGGAGATGCGGAGCTTGAGGTGAACCCTCGCGCGCGTTCTTCCCGGCTTCGCCAAGCTATTCGTACGGCCGCCCCGGCGCGCGGCTTGGCTGAAAAGAGGAGGGGCTGATGCGGCGCATGGTGACATTATGTGCAGCCGTTACGGCGCTGGCCTCTGGTGCGGCGGTATTGCAGCTAAAGCTGGCGGTGCAGGAAAAGGCCGAGCAGGTGGAAGGGCTTGCAGCTCAAATCCATGATGATCGAGAGGCGATCCGCGTGCTTGAAGCTGAGTGGGCATTTCTGACCACGCCCCGAGCCTTGCAGGAAAAATCAATCAAATTCCTCGCGCTGATGCCACCTACGGCCGATCAGGTGCTGGAGGACCCAACGCCCATTCCCTTCAGGCCTCGGGGTATTGAAGCGGAATCAGATCCGGGTGTTCTGCTGCCGATGCGGGAAGAAAAGAAATCAAAAAAGAAAACAGACGATAGGGCGAAAGGGCAAAGCTTGTGAGCGCCGCGGCCGCATATAAGCGATTGATGATGGAGGGCGAGCGTAAGTCTGCGCTTGAGGTGGCACGGAACCGCTTGATGGTGGCTGTGATACTTTTCTTTGCGGCCTTTTCTGTGATGATGATCCGTACAGTAGAGTTGGGCATCTCTACGCCGGAAACCAAACAGGTTGCCGAGCGGAAAATTGTGATCCCGCCTATCAAGGTGGCACGCGCTGATATCGTTGACCGCAATGGCGAGGTTTTGGCTACCAATCTGGAGACATCTTCGCTGTATGCCAATCCATCCGAAATCAAGGACCCCAAGCTGGTTGCAGCCAAGTTGGTCCAGATTTTGCCGGAATTGCCGTTGTCCGAGGTTGAGGCAAAGCTTTCCTCCGGTCGTAAATTTGTCTGGATCAAGCGAAAACTTAGCCCGCGTGAAAAGTGGGAAGTGAACGCGCTTGGTGTTCCTGCGCTTCAGTTCCAGCGCGAAGAAGAGCGTATTTATCCGCATGGCCGGCTTGCTGCCCACACTCTCGGGTTTGTAGATGTGGATGGCAATGGCCTGGGCGGAGTCGAACATTTTTTCAATGATCGCCTGAAAGACAAGACACGTACGGGTGAGCCTATCTCTGTTTCACTGGATATCCGGGTGCAATATGCCCTGACGGATGAGCTGGAAGCGGCAATGAGTGCGCATCAGGCCAAGGGTGCGGCCGGCCTTGTGATGGATGTGAATACAGGTGAGTTGGTGGCGATGGCCTCTTTGCCGGACTATGACCCCAACGACATGCGCGGCAGTGGCGGCGTAGAGCGTTTTAACCGGGCGACCCAGGGGGTGTATGAGCTTGGCTCCACCTTCAAGACTTTTACTTTCGCAGCCGCACTTGATCAGGGTGTTGCCTCGCTTGAGGATGGCTATGATGCAACGAAGCCGCTGCGCGTGGCGCGGTTTACTATCAATGACGATCACCCTAAAAACAGGTACCTGACGTTGCCTGAGATTTTTGCTTATTCAAGCAATATCGGCACGGCACAGATGGCGCTTGATCTGGGCGCCGAGCGCCAGCAGAATTTCCTGCGCGATCTTGGTTTGCTGGACCCGGCCAATCTTGAGCTGACTGAAGTGGGTAGCCCGCTTTATCCGGCCACATGGCGCAAGTCTTCCATTATGACCATTTCTTACGGTCACGGTATCGCCGTGAGCCCTGTCCAACTGGCCAGCGGCATTGCCGCAATGGTGAACGGTGGCAGGCTTATTCCTGCCACACTCAGTCATGATGATCAGAGCTGGCGTCCGGGCCGTCAGGTGATTTCTGAGGGAACCAGCCGGAAAATTCGTCAGCTTTTGCGCCTTGCCGTAACCAAGGGTACGGGCGGCCGAGCCGATGCAGTCGGATACCGCGTCGGCGGCAAAACCGGTACGGCAGAAAAGCCAATTGCCGGTGGTTATGACCGCAAGGCTCTAATTTCTTCCTTCGTGGGCGTGTTCCCGATGGACGACCCGCAATATGTGGTGTTCGCCCTTCTGGATGAACCGCGGGGCACGAAAGAGACTTTTGGCTACAGGGCGGGCGGCTGGGTGGCTGCGCCGGTGGTGAAGAACGTAATTTTGCGGACGGCGCCCCTCTTGGGTGTTGCGCCGAAACGGGAAGACGCGGGCCTGTATCAGCAGGTGGCGTTGATGATTGAGGACAAATAGGGACTGACGGGAATGACCGTAACACTTGCACAACTACTGGGCGGCAGCCGTGCCAAAGGAGATATTGCTATCTCCGGCATGACGGTTGACAGCCGCCGTGTGGGCAAGGGGGACCTGTTTGTTGCACTGCCGGGCGCCAAAGTAGACGGCCGAAAATTTATCCCCGATGCGATACACGCCGGGGCGGCGGCGATCCTGACAACGCCGGGGGCAGTGGATCATCCGGGCGTGCCTGTAATCGAAGATGCCAACCCCCGCCGCCGATATGCTGATTTGGCGGCGCGATTCTATTCCATGCAGCCCGAGGTGCAGGTGGCTGTAACTGGAACAAATGGTAAAACCTCTGTTGCAGATTTCACGCGCCAGATTTGGCAGGCTATCGGCGATGAGGCAGCCAGCATTGGTACGCTGGGTGTGCGTTCTGGCCCGGTGCGGAAGCCCGGGGGTCTGACAACGCCTGACCCGATGGGGCTGCATGCCGTCTTGAATGAACTGGCAGACGCAGGCGTGAATCATGCTGCAATCGAAGCGTCCAGCCATGGATTGGACCAATATCGGCTGGATGGTGTTCATTTGTCGGCGGCTGCTTTCACCAACCTGACACGCGATCATATGGATTATCACAAAACCGAGCAGGGCTATTTTTATGCCAAGGCCCGGTTGTTTGGTGAGCTCCTGGGACCTACAGGTGGCGCGGTGATCAATGTGGATGATCCTTGGGGATTGATCCTTGAAGATATCGCCTGGGCGCGCGGCCTACGGATTTTGACTGTTGGACAGCATGAAAAAGCGGTGTTGCGTCTACTTGAACAAGCCGTAACCCCGACAGGGCAAGACCTTCGGGTGTTGTTCGGAGGCAAGGAATATCAGGTTTCGCTTCCGCTTGTTGGGGCATTTCAGGCTCATAACGCGCTTGCTGCGGCCGGGCTTGCGATTATCACGGGATCTGATGATGAAAGCGTGTTCTCGGCTCTTGGAAAGCTTGAGGGTGTGCCAGGCCGAATGGAGCTTATGGGGCTTTCGGCGACCGGTGGCGCTGTGTTTGTGGATTATGCTCACACCCCCGATGGGTTGCGTACGGTGCTGAACGCTGCCCGTGCGCATGGCCCCAAAAAACTCAAGGTGGTTTTTGGCTGCGGTGGTGACCGGGACGCGGGTAAACGCCCACAGATGGGTGCCATTGCAGCCGATCTGGCTGATGAGGCTTTCGTGACAGACGATAACCCGCGTAGTGAAGATGCGGGCACGATCCGGAAACAGATCATGCTTGCATGTGGCGGGGCGACAGAGATTGGAGATCGGGGTGAAGCTATTGCCGCCGCGATCTCAGGTTTGCAGGACGGTGACATGCTGATCATTGCAGGCAAGGGGCACGAGGAAGGACAGATTGTTGGGGAGCAAGTGCTGCCTTTCTCGGATATCGAAACAGTGAAAGAGCTGCTGGCTAACCAGCGCTCGGAACTCGGGGGCTGAGGGGTGTTTATCAAGGAACCTTTGTGGACATCGGCGGAATTGGGGGCAATGTGTGGCGCGCTGAATGCGCAGCCCTGGTATGCCGATGGCGTCCAAACCGACAGCAGGGAAGTGCTGCCAGGTGATTTGTTTGTGGCGCTTAAAGGCGCGAATGAAGACGGGCATCAATATCTGGCAAATGCGTTCGCGCGTGGGGCTGTAGCGGCACTTGTAAGTGAATGCGTCGATGGCTTTGATCAGGGCGATCAGCGCCTTGTGCATGTTGTGGACACCCTGAGTGCCCTTCGCTTGATGGCGGCTGAATCCCGTCGTCGGGCGCCAGCCAAAATCATTGGTGTAACCGGAAGCGCTGGTAAAACCAGTGTTGTGCACGCGCTTAGGAAATCCCTTGCGCGTGTTGACGCAACGCACGCCAGCATCAAAAGCTACAATAATCATGTCGGTGTGCCGCTTTCCATCGCACGGATGCCGCGGGAAAGCCGGTTTGGTATTTTCGAACTTGGTATGAATGCGGTCGGTGAAATTCGCGAGAATGGCGTGCTGGTGCAGCCTCATGTGGCAATTGTCACGTCTGTGGGAGCCGCTCATACGGCCGCTTTTGACGATATAGAAGCCATCGCTGCCGCGAAGGCTGAGATCTTCGAGAATATGGAAGAAGGGGGTGTTGCCATTATTGCGCTCGATCACCCTTATGCGGAACAGCTGGTTCGCGCCGCCAAGGACTGTGGTCGACGTGTCGTTACCGTATCCGTCACTGGTGAGGCGGACGTCCGCCCGCTTCGTATTACTGAAACACATGACTGTTCCTGCCTTACGGCGGATGTGGACGGTGTGCCTATCACCTACAAAATTGGTCAGCCAGGCCGCGAGTGGGTGATGAATAGCTTGCTTGTGCTCGCGGCTGTTCAGGCTGTTGAAGGCGATTTGGGCCATGCGGCCATGGCGCTCGCTACCATGGAGGCAGAGCCGGGGCGAGGCCAGGCCCATAAATTGTCTTACTCTCATGCTGATATAACACTTCTGGACGACAGCTATAATGCCAATCTGCTTAGCATGAAGGCAGCCTTGAGGCGCCTGTCGCTGGCGCCCGTTTCGCGTTTTGGTCGGCGCATTGCCGTACTTGCGGACATGCGTGAGTTGGGTGAGGAAAGCGCAGAAATGCACCTTTCACTGGCAAGCGATATGAAACGTTTTGGCGTTGGCTTGATATACGCATTTGGGCCTGAAATGGCGGCCACCGGGCGCCGCGCAGGTATTGATGTTATTGAAATGCTTACGGTTTCTGGTGCAGCAGACCAGATCATTGGTGATCTGCGTGATGGCGATGCCGTGATGGTGAAAGGCGCCAATAGCGCAGGTCTCGGCAGTTTTGTTGCCGATATGATGGCGATGAGCAACCAGCAGTCAGATGAGTTTTCAGGAGGGGTTGCCCATGCTCTATAACCTTCTCAGCCAATATGCCGATCAGGGTGGTATCTTTAACCTGTTCCGCTATCTGACCTTCAGAAGCGGCGCAGCGGTCATGACCTCGCTGATCATCTGTTTCATCTTTGGCCCGATGATCATTCGCTGGCTCAAGACGAAGCAGAAAAAGGGCCAGCCAATCCGCGAGGATGGCCCTCAAAGCCATATTGTGGCCAAGGCCGGTACCCCCACGATGGGTGGCTTTATGATCCTGTTGGCGCTTGGTGTTTCTACTTTCCTATGGGCTGATCTCTCCAACAAATATGTTTGGGCGGTGATGATCGTGACACTTGGTTTTGGCGCGATCGGCTTTGTCGATGATTATCTTAAGGTTACGAAACGCACGACGGGTGGTGTGTCAGGCAAGATAAGGCTTTTGCTCGAATTTGCGATCGCAGGCGGCGTGGCTTGGTGGCTTTCATCCGCCGACGGGACGGACCTTGCATTGCCGTTTGCAAAAAATTTCCTGGTGAATTTAGGCATATTCTATGTGCCGTTTGCCATGCTGGTGATGGTGTGGGCCGGTAATGCGGTGAACCTGACAGACGGCTTGGACGGCCTTGCGATTGTGCCTGTTATCATTGCCTGCGCAGCACTTGGTTTCATTGCCTACATGGTGGGTAGCACTGTTTACAGTGATTACCTGGGCATTACCTACGTGGCTGGTTCTGGTGAGCTGGCAGTGTTGTGCGCGGCCATGATAGGCGCGGGTCTTGGGTTTCTGTGGTTTAACGCCCCACCAGCCATGGTGTTTATGGGAGACACGGGCTCGCTTGCTTTGGGCGGTATGCTGGGCGCCATTGCAGTCGTTATCAAGCATGAGATTGTGCTGGGTATTATTGGTGGCTTGTTCTGGCTTGAAACCATCTCGGTGATTGTGCAGGTGATTTCCTTCAAGCTGACCGGTAAACGTGTGTTCCGCATGGCGCCGCTACATCACCATTATGAAGAAAAAGGCTGGGCAGAGCCCACCATCGTGATCCGCTTCTGGATTATCGCGTTGGTGCTGGCGCTTGCGGGCCTTGCAACGTTGAAGCTGAGGTAACGGGATTGATCAAGGTACCGGCATATGACGGCAAGACAGTAGGGG
>JABXIS010000064.1 GCA_013372975.1 Alphaproteobacteria bacterium | reverse complement strand
CGCTTCGGCAAGCTTGGCAAGACGGCGGGAAATTTCGGTTTTGCCAACACCGGTTGGCCCGATCATCAGGATGTTTTTGGGTAAAACCTCATCACGCATCTGGCCGTCAAGCTGCTGGCGGCGCCAGCGGTTCCTGAGCGCAACGGCAACAGCACGCTTGGCATCCTTCTGGCCGATGATGAAACGGTCGAGCTCCGAGACGATCTCGCGCGGGGAAAAACTGCTCATAGGGGTACTCCTGACTATTCTTTATCGGCAGCTTTATCAGCGCCTGTATCGGCATCCATGGTTTCCACCACCACATTATGGTTGGTGTAGACACAGATATCGGCCGCGATTTGCATTGCCTTGCGTGCCACTTCTTCTGCTGTCAGCGGCTGATCATAGAGCGCGCGAGCGGCCGCCAGCGCATAGTTGCCGCCGGAACCAATGGCCACCACACCGTGTTCGGGTTCAAGCACATCGCCGTTCCCTGTCACCACAAGGCTGGTGTCGGTATCTACCACGATCATCATGGCCTGTAGCTGGCGGAGGTATTTGTCTGTCCGCCAGTCTTTCGCCAGTTCCACACAGGCGCGGGCCAGTTGGCCAGGGTGGCGCTCAAGTTTGGCTTCAAGGCGCTCAAAGAGCGTGAAGGCATCTGCCGTTGCGCCAGCGAAGCCCGCGATCACTTTGCCGCCTGCCAGGGGGCGCACCTTGCGTGCATTGGCTTTCATCACTGTATCACCAACAGAAACCTGGCCATCGCCTGCGATCACAACCTTGCCGTCCTTGCGAACGCTGCAAATGGTGGTGGCATGCCATGTGGGAAGCTCAGCATTGAACTGTGTCATAGGAAGCTTTGTCCTTTTTTCTTTTCTCGTTCGGCTTGGATATAAGGCGCGTGATGCCCACACTCAAGGGCCGCAGCAGAATTCCGCAAACTATAGAATATTTTCGGCCAAGTGACGGAATATTGTCTTTTGTTTCAAAAGAAATTGTTCGTCATATGCACAGAATATGCTTAATAGCAGGGCTATCAATGATTTTAGGGCTTTTTTTGGCCCCTCCAGCGCCTAATCAGGAGTGACACATGCGCACCGCAACATATGAACGGAAAACCAAAGAGACGGAAATCTCCGTCGAGCTGAACTTGGACGGTACGGGCACGTACGATGTCCATACCGGCATTGGTTTTCTTGATCATATGCTCGAACAGCTGTCACGCCATTCCCTGATGGACCTGAAGCTTACCGCCAAGGGTGACCTGCATATCGACGGCCACCACACCACGGAAGACTGTGGCATCGTGATCGGCACGGCGATCAAACGCGCTCTGGGCGACATGACAGGCATCACGCGTTATGCAAACGCCTATATCCCCATGGACGAGACGCTGACGCGCGCGGCCTTGGACATTTCGGGCCGCCCGTTTCTTGTGTGGAATGTGGATTTCCCGCGCGAGAAAATCGGCGATATGGACACGGAACTGTTCGAAGAATTTTTCCGCGCCTTCGCCTTTGGCGCCGGCATGACGCTGCATGTGGAAAATCTCTACGGCACCAACAGCCACCATATTATCGAGAGCTGTTTCAAGGCCGTGGCCCGCGCCATGCGTGTGGCAACGGAGATTGACCCGAGGAAGGCCGACGCCGTGCCGTCCACCAAGGGCACACTGGGCGGCAGCCTCTAACATAGCCGGAGCAGATCTGATGACCGAAACCGTTGCCATCATCGATTATGGCTCGGGCAATCTTCGTTCCGCGGAGAAAGCCTTCGTGCGCGCGGCGGCCGATGCCGGCCTGAAGCGCAAAATTTTTGTAACCGGCCACGCCGACGAGGTGGCCAAAGCCGACCGGATCGTGCTGCCGGGCGTGGGCGCCTTTGGCGATTGCCGCAAGGGCCTCCTGGCCGTTGACGGCATGAAAGACGCAATCCAGGAAGCCGTGCGGGAAAAGGGAAAACCCTTCATGGGCATTTGCGTAGGCATGCACCTGCTGGCCCGCGAAGGCCATGAACATGGCACCCATAGGGGCATGGGCTGGGTAGACGGTGTGGTTGAGAAAATGACCCCTGATGACCCTGAGCTTAAAATTCCGCACATGGGCTGGAACACAGTGGAGCTGACAGAGGCAGGGTGCCGCCACCCGGTTGCCCGCGTGATTGAGGCCAACGACCATGCCTATTTCGTGCATAGCTATCATATGGCGCTTGAAAGCGAGGACGCACTTTTGGGTTTCACCAGCCATGGCGGGCGCGTAACCGCAATTGTTGGCCGAGACAACATTATTGGCACACAGTTTCACCCCGAGAAGAGCCAACGTGTGGGCCTCAAACTGATCAGCAGCTTTTTGGAGTGGCGACCATGATTACCGTTTATCCAGCGATTGACCTCAAAGACGGCAACTGCGTGCGCCTTTATAAGGGCGACATGGACGCCGCAACGGTGTTTTCCGACAACCCGGCCGCGCAGGCGCGCGAGTTCGTCGACGCAGGCTGCACCTGGCTGCACTTGGTGGACCTGAATGGCGCTTTCGCGGGCGAGCCGGTGAATGCGGCGGCTGTGGACGCGATCCTGAAGGCCACAGATGTGCCCGTGCAGCTTGGTGGCGGCATCCGGGATATTGCCACTATGGAACGCTGGCTTGATGCCGGTATTTCCCGCCTGATTTTGGGCACGCTTGCGGTTAAAAACCCGACGCTTGTCAAAGAGGCCTGCAAACTGTTTCCGGGCAAGATTGCCGTGGGTATCGATGCCAAAGGCGGCATGGTTGCTGTGGAGGGCTGGGCCGAGGCAAGTGAGCTCGAGGTGACCGAATTGGCGCTCAAGTTCGAAGATGCCGGGGTGGCCGCCATTATCCATACGGATATTGACCGCGACGGTACCCTCACGGGCGTGAACGCAGAAGCTTCTTCAGCACTCGCGAGCGCAGTATCCATCCCGGTGATTGCGTCAGGCGGCGTGAAGGATATTGACGATATCCACCGCGTTGCGGCCGCAGGCAACCTTGAAGGGGTTGTCACCGGCCGCGCCATCTATGATGGCCGCCTTGACCTCAAGGAAGCCCTCTTGGTCGCGAAAGGCGGTGTGTGATGCTGAAAGCACGGATCATTCCCTGCCTTGATGTGAAAGACGGCCGTGTCGTCAAGGGTGTGAATTTTGTCGATCTGGTGGACGCCGGTGACCCGGTTGAGCAAGCCCGTGTTTACGATGCCGCAGGCGCAGACGAACTGACCTTCCTTGATATCACGGCCTCAAGCGAAGACCGCGGCATCCTCCTTGATGTGGTACGCCGCACAGCGGAAGCCTGCTTTATGCCGCTGACGGTTGGCGGCGGTGTTCGCACCGAAGAAGATGTACGCAAACTTTTGCTCGCGGGCGCCGATAAGGTGTCTGTAATGACAGCGGCTGTAAACCGCCCCGCGCTTGTTGGGGAGCTATCGGAAAAATTTGGCGCCCAATGCATCGTGGTGGCCGTTGATGCCAAAGCCGTTGCGCCCGGCAAGTGGGAGATTTTCACCCATGGTGGCCGCACACCAACGGGCATCGATGCCGTTGAATATGCCAAACAGGTAGCTTCCCTTGGGGCAGGCGAAATCCTGCTCACCAGCATGGACCGGGACGGCACCCGCGAAGGCTTCAACATCGAACTCACACGCGCGGTATCCGACGCCGTTTCCATTCCCGTCATTGCCTCAGGCGGTGTCGGGAACCTGGACCATATGGTGGAAGGCATCCGCGACGGGCACGCATCTGCCGTGCTTGCAGCCTCGATTTTTCACTTCGGTGACTATACCATCGCGGAAGCGAAGGCCCATATGGCCAAGGCTGGCATACCGGTACGGGAGACCATCTGATGAGCAATACCCTTGAAATGCTGTTGCGGCTTGAAGAAACGCTCGAGGCCCGCAAAACAGCGGACCCCGACACCAGTTATGTGGCCAAACTCTATAAAAAGGGCCCGCGCAAGATTGCCCAGAAAGTGGGTGAAGAAGCTGTAGAGACAGCCATGGCGGTTGCGATGGATGATGATATCGGCATCATCACAGAAAGCGCCGACCTGATGTTTCACCTGATGGTGTTGCTAAAATCCCGCGGCTTTACACTGGGCGACGTGGCCCGCGAGTTAGCGCGCCGGGAAGGCCTTTCCGGCCTGGAGGAAAAGGCCCGCCGCGCCGAATAGCTATTGCCCAACAGTGAGGCGCGAGCAGTCCCGCGCCTCACAGGCTTTGGCATCGGCAATGTCTATTGACTTGCAGCCTTCATGGCTTCCGCTACGGCGCCATAATCGGCAAAATCTGTGTGGCGCGCGACCTTCCCATCTTTGTTGAATGTAACCAGCCGGCCGCCCCGGCCCATCACCGGAATAAAGTTGGCAGGCTTGCCCTTGGCGGCGACATTCATTTCAACATGATAGATATAATTCAGGAATACTGTGCCCGCGCTTTCATAAGCTTCGGTGCGTACCTTGCGCATATTGCGCGCACCGCCCGTGTAGTTTTCATAAACCTTGAGAACCCCAGCTTTGCCTTCCACCTTCGTGCCCCAGGTGGGGTCTTCGAACATGATGTCATCTGCGATCATGGTTTCAACGGTTTTGATGTCTTCCTGCTCAAGCGCCAGAAAAAAGGTTTCGGCTTTATCAATGAGGCTTTCAGCTGCTGCAGAAACCGAAAGAATGAGTGAGGCACAAACCCCAAAAAATGCTGTCTTCATATTGTTGCTCCATACTTCAAGAGATTGAAGTCGTGGAGATAGGGAAAGCTTGGCCCGCGGTCGTCTCTTTCGATCCAGATATACGTTACTATGCAGCTATTTTCTGGCGATATTGGCTTGGCGTTAACCCGGTTCGTTCCTTGAACGCCCGATTGAAAGACGCCTTGTTATTGAAACCGGCCTCGAAAGCCGCCTCAAGGACAGTTTTGTCAGTACTCGTCAGAAGCGCCTTGGCTTTCTCAACACGGTGATCATTGACAAAATCATAGAAGGTGCGCCCATGTCCTTTATTCAGCACTTCAGACGCCACATGGCGCGAAAGGCCAAGTTCATCTGCTAGCTGTCCCAAGGTCAGGGTCGGTTTCTGGAAGAGTTGGTCCTTCTCCATCTTCAGAGCCAGCTCATCCGCAAGCGCCTTGATGCTGTCAGCATCCAGACCGGTCGTATCTGCCTTGCTGGGTACTGGCACAGAAACCTCTTCTCTCGGCAGGACATGCTGGTTAATGGCACCGCGAGCCAGCCACAATAGATAGAGTGTGGAGAAAAAGTTGAAATAGAACTGGGCCTTTTGGTGATCGACGCCCTGCAATTCCAGAAGCGGAAACAATCCAATATCTGCCACCATCAGGGCTATCAACAAGGCAACCAGCCTTGAAAGCCAGCCAAGGTCCAGATCATCAATATTTGATTGAGTTTGCTTCAGTTGCACCCGGTAACGCCAGACACCAGCAAGCATGGAACAACCATAGGCAAAAACCTGAATAACCACACCCCACCGCAAGATCTGACCGGCGATTGCACCTGACCCGCCTGCGATCAACAGGTATGTAACCGCGCCAACAAGCGGTGCGACCAGAAAATGGGCCCATTCATAGGCTGGTTTCCTGCCCATCACACTAGCGGCATAGCTATGAAGGCATGGCACCGCAAACATGGAAAGCCAGGAAGACCAGACAAGCATCTGCCTATGAGCCGGTTCGGTTGTTTGTTCCAGAAAAAGGTAAGGCAGGAAGCTAACCCCGAAGAAGAAGGTAAACCCCGCCAACCAGCGGGTATCTTTCCGCGCTACCATCACCAACAGACCCGTAAGGAAAAAGGCCACGACAATCTGAATAATGGCGGCCAAAGAAGCCATCGACAGGGTCAACATCATGCAGACCCACCGGATAACAAGCCGCTTGCCGCTACCCACAATAGTCGGGCCGCAAGAAGCGCCAGAATGATATTCAACATCTTCTGAAAACGTTCATCTGTCGATTTCTGCAGAAAATGACGACCCGCGTAAGTGCCTGCAAACCCTGTGATAACCATTGCAATGATCAATGGCAAATAGGCGGCAAAGGAAAAACCAAGTATGCCAAATACAATGATTTTGATCAGGTGTTGCGCCACCATACAGCTGGAGAAGGTACCGACATGAGCCATCCGAGGCAGTTTGAACTGCCGCACCACAACAGTAACAAAGGGGCCGGTCGCACCGACAAACATGGTCAAAAGGGTTGAAAGTGCACCGCCCGAAGCCACTAACCCCATTCCCTTGCTGCCTTCAGCAAGTTTCGGCATCGGCCCCCATAGGGAATAAAGAACAAACAGCCCCAGAAACAGTTGAAGAGTTGGTGCAGGCAAGGCCACGACAACTTGCCCACCGACAAATCCCCCTATCAGGCTACCTGCAACAAAATAAGCCACGATGCGCCAGTTGATATGCTGGCGCATGAAAAAGACGCGCCCCGCATTTGAACCCAACTGAACCACGCCATGCACTGGCACGATCGCGAGCGGCGGCACCATCTGCGCCATCACCGCCAAAAGCGCAATACCGCCGCCAAGCCCCATTGAGGCTGACAGGAAAGATGTGAAAAAACTGGCACCGATCATGATGACAGCAGCGATAATATCAATTGATTGAGGCAACCATTCCATGACGCAGAATGTGCCGCAACAGACGGCAGTTTGAAAGCCTCTTCCTTGCATGTTGGCCAGAAAAGCGATAGAGGCGAATAACCATGGCGCAAAACTGGCGCCTCCAGAGAGAAAAAGAAGTCGTTCCATGCATAATCGTCCCGGACTGGTCCTCGGTGTTATCCTTCTGATAATGGCTGTGATGCTGACCTACAGAAACCTGACCCGCGAACCGTTCGAACTGGCAGAACGCAAGGGCCACCAGGCATCACGCGAAGACTATGCAGCCGGCCGTGAAGGCAGGACGCCAACTTTTCCTATTGCATTCCCCCTTGCCTGCACGCTTGGCGAAGATTGCTGGATCGGCCGATACATGGACCGCGGCATTGGCGCCGACGTTCAAGACTTTATGTGCAAAGCCAGCACGCAGAACGGTCACAAAGGAACAGATTTCGCCATTGCTGACCTCTCCCGCATGGCTGAGGGGGTTGCGGTACTCGCAGCAGCATCGGGCAAGGTTGCGCGCCTGCGCGATGGTATGGCCGATGTATCTGTGGACAAGGTAGATGAGGGGGCTCTTGACGGCCGTGAATGTGGCAACGCAGTGGTCATCGATCATATCGGTGGTTGGCAGACCCAATATTGCCATATGAAAAAAGGCAGCATTCAGGTAGTGCCGGGCCAGAATGTAAGCGCGGGTGATAAAATCGGCGAAATTGGCCTGTCCGGGCAAACAGAATATCCACATCTGCATTTCAGTTTGCGCCACAACAAGATGGATATTGATCCCTTCGATGGCGGCCACTTTGAACAAGGGTGCGACACCGAGAAAGACCCGCTTTGGCGCGAACGAATTGACTATCGTCCTGTTACGCTGATGCCGGCCCAATTCTCCGCAAATCCGCAGGACAAGGCGAGCCGCTGGAAGGCTGGGGCTGACACATTGAAAGCGGAAGGGCCGGGCCTGATCCTGACAGCCCGCATATTTCATGCCCGCACAGGGGACACTCTGACCTTCACAATCAAGGATCCCACCGGCGAAACTTTTGCTGAAAAAGCTGTGACGATTGACCAGAACCGCCAAATTCTGACGCAATATTTTGGCAAGAAACGCCCAATCGGCGGGTTCAAACACGGCACTTGGCGCGGCGAGATTGTCCTCCGGCGGGATGGTATGGACGATCAAACGCAGACTGCCGAGGTTTCTGTTCTTCCCTAGGGCATATGCCCGCGCCTCAAGGTCAAAAAATAGAAGCTGGCAGCCATAAGTAAAGCTGCCAGCAACGATGCCAGCAGGGATTCCACAGCTTCACCCGGCATATCCGCTGCGGAAAACATCCAGATACGGCGCCCCACCAACGCAAGGGTCAAGCCACCGACAAAGGCGCTGATCAGCACATGAGAAGTTCGGAGCGAAAGCATCCGGTACCGCTGAAACTGCATCATCAGAAAGGTGCCCACAAGCGCCCCACGAGCAGCATCCGGATCAGTCATATGGCCTACTGATCCGAAGATCGTGATCCACAATAGGGCGAGCATGCACAGTCCACCAAGGGCGTAACACCTGTTTCGCATGCTCAGAATTGGTCCAGCATCAGTTTGTTGCCGTCAGGGTCAGTCAACAAAACATGACATGGGCCCTCTCCGGCATCTGCTTCTTTGTCGAGCGCGATACCCGCTTCCTGAAGCTTCGCCTGCACTGCACGGGCATCAGCGGGGTTGAATGTCAGGATGTTGGTGTCAAACATGCCTTCAAACAGGCCAATGCGCGTAGCGCCATTTGCCATGAACAGCCATTTTTCTTCTTCGGCCCCACACTCGACGGTAAATCCCAAGGCTTCGTAAAAGCGCCTTGAAGTGGATAAGTCCTTCACTGCCAGGCTCACAGAAAATAGTCCTAGATCCATTCTTTCCTCCCGGTTTGAGGGTTCTTTGTCAGGCCCCATATTAGGTTCGCTATTCAGGCAACGACGCGGCTTGGTACCGGTTGTACGCGCCTGAAACTGATGGCCTCCGCAATATGTCGGCTTTCCACCCCATCTGCGCCTTCAAGGTCAGCCACCGTACGCGCCACCCGCAGCACGCGGTGGTACCCTCGAGCGGATAATCGCATCATATCCACAGCCCGGCCAAGCAATTTCCGGCCCGCATCATCGGGGGCCGCTATCTGCTCCAGAAATTCGCCATCTGCCCGGGCATTGATCGCCATCTCGTCTGGTGCTCCCAGTTGCTGGGCCCGTGTTCTCTGGCGCATCCGCGCAGCCAACACCCTTTCAGCGACCTGGGCAGAGCTTTCTCCCGCCTGCGGCAACCCAAGATCGCCAGCAGGGACAGCAGGCACATCCACATGCAGGTCTATCCGGTCATACAGAGGGCCGGATATCTTTGCCTGATAATCGAGCGCACATTTTGGGGCCCGCCCGCATGCCAGCGATTCATCCCCAAGATACCCGCACCGGCAGGGGTTCATCGCGGCGATAAGCTGAAAACGTGCCGGATAGGTGACATGGGCCTGCGCCCGCGCAATGCTTACCGCGCCACTTTCCAGGGGCTGCCTGAGCGCCTCAAGCGTGGCCCGGGAAAACTCCGGCAATTCATCCAGAAAGAGCACACCGCCATGGGCAAGCGACACCTCACCCGGATTGGCCTTCTGCCCACCCCCGATAAGCGCCGGTTGGCTGGCACCATGGTGCGGCGCCCGGAAAGGACGCCTGTCAGAAATCGTGCCGCCGGATAATTTCCCGGCGACGGAGAGGATCATGCTGGTTTCCAACGCTTCGCTGGCATTCATGGGTGGCAAGATCGATGGCAGGCGAGACGCCAGCATGGATTTGCCCGAGCCCGGCGGTCCTGACATCAGCATATTGTGCCCGCCAGCCGCCGCAAGCTCCAGTGCCCGCCTGGCGGTCTCCCGGTATGGTGGCGCTAACCCACCCATCAATGCAAGTCTCCTTATAGTATGATGTCTCCAAGCCAATTAATTGGGTTGGAGACATTTATGACCTCACCTACCGTCACATCGCTTGTCGACCGTCGACGAGAGATCATGCGAGAACAAGCTTGGTTGCAGCGAGAGATTAAGGCAACCGAGGAAGCGATATTACATATTGATGCTGTTATCCGGCTTTTTGATCCTGGGTACGATTTTGCCAAGTTGAAGGCTAAACGACCTGTGACAGAGGATGATGTGTTTAGGCCAGGAGAAGTGCCACTTCTCGCACTAGATTTTCTAAGGAACCATAGCGAACCTGTTTCAACCATCGATATCGCCAAACACCTTTTGGAATTGAAAGGCGCTCCTCGTCTTTCACCCAAACGTTTCCAGTCACTTACCTCAAAGGTTCATGCTGCTCTGCAAACTCAGTTTCGCCGCGGGTTATTGGAAAAGGCAGGGATCAGCAAAACGCGAGCAATACTATGGTTGATGAAACGGACACAGACTGGATCGATGCGCTAAAACAGAAACAGTCAGAGCTGGAGAAATATCTTTTGTTTCTGAGAGCTTCTAATGCCGCTTTACCGGCAATTGAGCACAGCAAAGCCAAAAGGCCCGCAGGTGAATTTAGGTATTTGGAACTGCCTGTAAGGCTGGACAACCTGATGCGCAATGTATCCGGGGCAATTACCACAACAGAGATAACCAATAGGCTGGTTTCTGACCGGAATGTTGACCATCCAACTTGGGTCAAGGTCAATCAAAACGTCTCGAGACTGCTGAATAGTCGGGTAAGGCTGGGAGTAATACGAAAGCTTGGGAGAGTACAGGGTACTAACCGGTCAATTTTGTGGGAATATATAGGGTAACATGCCAGCATTAATCTGATCGCTTCTGCCAATAACCAAGCCAGTTTCGATTTGCCGGCGATGACAGAACAATCTCCAAAAGTTCCACAAAAACACGACCGTTATCTGTTCGCCTCCTATCCCAGCGATAAGCGCACTCGCTAGCATATGAAGAGAGATACCTTTCGGAGATTCGATGATATTTTCCAATCTCAGCCCGTCTCAACCGGGAATTATAGCTTTCAACTATGTTCGTACAGGCGATCCCATCGGAGTAGCTCCAGCGGTGATTGATACGCCTGGTCTCATACCTCGCATGTAGAGCATCGTAGCTCTTGTGTTCGTCAGCATAGATCACTGATCCAGGTAAAATGTGCATGAAGGCTGCACTTAACACATCTGTCGTGTTTTCGGATTTGATGACTTTTGTAACCGTTGGCCCATCACGCTGAACTAGAGCTAAAACGCACTTCTTTCGTCTTCTTCGACTTGGCCATTTTCCTTCGCGGCCTCCATTACTGGGGCGAATATAGCCTCCATAGTATGATCCATCGATTTCGACCTCACCCTTGAGCATCAAATTCGACCGATTGAGGTCAATAGCCTCACGAATTTTGTGGAGAAGTACAAAGGCCGACTTGTAGCTGATGTCTATATCCCTGGAGATTTGAAGTGCGGCGATGCCTTTCGGATTGTTGGCGAACAATGCAAGGACTGCAAGGAAATCGCGGTACTGGAGCCTCATACCATGGAGCGCTGTTTGACTAGTAAGTGAGAAATGGCGCCGACAACCCGCACATTTGAAAGTTCGCCTCGTTTTTATGAGGTAGCAGCGTTCGCAGCCACAATATATGCAGATTGGCTCTCCGTAAGTATCCGGCCAACGCAATTTGGCCATGATTTCGAAGGCCGCCGCCTCCGATAGGCGAAAGACTTCTTTTGGCGCTAGTGTCTTCGAGTGACTTCGCTTGAGATAATCTACTGTATTGGCAACCGTCCGATCTTCATCAAGTAGGCAACCTTGAATATAGTCGTCAACAAACTGACATACTGGAGAACGAACATCAGACTTTGCATTCATGGAGAGTGGCTTTCAGTAGCTAGGGCCCTGCAGAACTAATCCTCAAAACTTGTGAGCTGATATCTGTGTTGGCGCGATGACACCAATCCGTGCCTTTCCAGTTGGTTCAATGCGGCACTAACAGATGGCCTCAACAAGTCGTGCCCGTCTGATTTGGCCAAATGAACAAGTTCAGTGACCGTTAGGGGGCCATGTTGGCGCAATAAATCGATGACCGGAGCTTGGGTTTTGTGTTTCGGTCGGCGTTCCTGATCTTCTATAATAGATTTTGCTGCTAAGGCCGTATTGGTAGACTTCTTCTTTAAAACCATAGCGGCAGTCTTTAGGCCATCGGAAAGCCCGGCAGCATAGCTGCACACGCTTGTCGCTTCGTCAGCCATATCATTCAATATTGCTGCAATATCGTCATTTTTCATGGCAGGTTGCCTCCTTCAATTGTTACTGATTTCAAGTTTCATTGACGATTCTGGAAATAGTGGGAACGGAAACCTTGTAGCGAGCGGCAAGTGTTTTCATGCGAACTGTCCCGGTTGCATAAGCGCGTCGAATTTCGGCTTTTTCTGTGTCTGATAGTTTAGATTTTCTAGGCATAAAGGTCTCCGTTCTCGAACCCTGAAGATTCGAGTTGAAAGATTCAGCAATGTGTGGAAACCTAATGCTTGCGAAGGCCAATTGGTTTCCAATTTGGTTACAAAAGCCGTCCTATGCGCACGCGCTCTTAGGCGGCTTTTTCTTTTCTATATTATTCGTGGCTCACGTTCCCATTGTTCGAAGGTATGCGGTACCAAGAAGTCGTCCTTGGCCCAGTCTTTCGACGCCGTACCACGCCATGTTTCTCCCACTTCGCCAACTGGTCTCGGAACTTGTGTCGGTTCTTTTTAACCAGTTCCTCATCATCAACCATGTCACGGAGAACGGATATAGGCAGGGCATCCTCCGGTTTTGTTGGCAATATTTGGTAGAGAGGCCGCCAATCGAGTAAAGGCCCTCTAACGTTTTTCCCATTTTTCTTTGGCCTTGTGGGCTCATCATCTGCTTTTTGTCCTCGCTCCAAGAGGTTGGACAGTTCCCTCAGAACCAGCTCATGTTCGGAAAGTCGGCTTTTGACAGCGTCTCTCGTTGCAACGCAGTCTTCTATTCGGCTGTCGATGACCGCAATCTCCTCGCGCATCCCCTCGCACAGCGTTTCGACTTCAACAATTCGTTCCCTTATAAGAACGAAGCTGGACATATAAGCCCCCTAAGTTAGCCCATCTATAGAGACATATTTGTCGGCCAAAAAAAGGACCAAAGCAAGAGAAACGATTTTCAAAACGACTTTTCCATTCTGCGATATCGTCAATGTGTGGCAACAAAATATAGTTTCTTGCCAATTTTGGTATTTAATTCCAATAAATTGGATCAAAGTTGACATTCTTCTTCCAACAAGAAGCCAAATCAGTATAGACTATTAATGCGCCAGGAATGCCGGAGGTGTGCCATGGAAAATGAAGGCAAGGGGGCCACCAAGAGCCGTTATCGCTTGGTGGCGCCGGGAGAACTTAAAGAAATTGCCTCAAAGATTCGTTCCGGGCAGCTTAAGTTGGATCTAGGAAACATAAGCCTCCTTGGGCCTGAATTTTGGGACATGCTTGAACGATTGGGGTTTCGCAAGAAGCCGAGTGATTAGCTTGGCCAGATAGGCAAAGAGCCTGACCTAAGACACCAAGCAGTAATATGGTTCTTGTCAAAGCGCTTTAGGTGGCTCCTGAGGTTGACTTCTGCTTTTCAACGCTCCGCCTTTTGTGGGCGAGCCAAGCATTTACAACTTCGTTAGGAGCATCACTTGAGACAAACAAGTTGTCCCGGCGAACAGCGGCTTCATACAGCTCACGAAAACGGCCTTCGACTATTGGGCCTCTTGCCGGAATTCCCTGCCCACCAAAGTCGAAACGAAAAAACTTAACGTGTCGGTTGCCACTATTGTCGGTGAAAGCAACTCGCAAAATCTTCTCCATTTCAACATAGAAGGAGGTTGTTTCGTCACGATAGGCAGCTTCAAGCGCAGCCTTTACATCGGTTCTAATGTTTGCGTCGACGGGAGAAGTAAGTATTAGACCTTCATATTTATTTTCCTTTTCAATTATACCCCCAGAAATAAATTGCACAGGAATGTCCGCAATCTCCTCGATTGAAGCTTTGTAGCTGGTCGCACCTTTGGTCGCATGAACCGGTTCAACCCCATCCTTGCGCCTTTCAATCTTAACTGCGCCAACTACATCCACAGCGACATCAAAAACTGGATGTTTCGAAGCTCGAATTTCCAGCTGCTCTTGTCGACGGTTACCCGAACCACTCAAAAGCTTTATTTGGGCATCAATAACCGGCAAATAGCTCTCCTTTTGCGCGGCTATTGACTGTTCACTCAATCTGAGTTGCTGGTGATTGAGTGCTACTTGGCTCCTTCCAATCTGATTTGCTTGGTAGGAAACAATGATCGACATTCCGCCGACTAAGACGAATGAGAAGGTCTCGAGATAAATCTTGTTTGATTGAAGAAACGACTTGAGCGGAGCGAGCATGAAAGCCTCCTTGAACTGCGGTTGGAGAATTCAGAAACGGATATTTGAAAGCGCTTTTTTTGCTAGCGCCTCAGGTGAGGTCTTCTTCAGTTCCTCATTCACCCAATCGGCATACCCCGGAAGATGTATGCGCGGAACATGGAACGAATAGGCAAGCAGATAAACGATGATGAACCAGCCAGAAACCATGAATGATCCGACAACAAATAGCGCTCCAAGTGCAGAGCCCTCATAATTGAAGGGAGACAAGTAGGACCATGTGCTGCCGGCAATCTCATTCGCATCATATGCAAATGCACCGATGAGATAGATGCTGAGTGACAGAAAGACGAAGGTCCGGGTATTTCTGGCCTCATTGTGGGCCTTCAGTAGCCTAGCGTGTTCACCATATGCAACTTGGTTGTCGGTGCTGATAATGTACTTCATGGCTGAGCCTAGATTCGGATGATCATCTAACTTATGGCTGGTTTGCGGCAGGAAATCTTGAGCCCATGCCATCGATGATATTTGAGGCAGTATCCAGCGATCCCATAAATTGAAGAATATAGGGCCCAGGATAACAGCTGCACCCACGAAGATGGCCACACCTTTAAAAAAGACGCCAAACTCTATGTCCGAATGAAATGTGCTCGATCGGATGGCGAAAAAGCCTGTGCCAAAGGTTTCGCAAATGAGTAAGTCCGCAAGTAACAGGGCGAAAAAAACGAACGGCATTCGCTCAAGAATAAGATATTTACGTGTTTCAAAAACACTCGAAAGAATAGAGCTCACTATAGTTTCCTTGTCAGAGAAGGGGTATCAACACCAGCGGACGAGGCCGCGTTTGAACCAGTAGTGGCTTTTACAGCCGACTTTTCGCCAAACGGATGGATGAAGAGAAACCGTTTCGTCACGGTGAACCGTTGCGGTCCAACTTGGCTTGTCATCTGACAACAAGCTCAATTGGATCTTGGCGCCGCAGCCACACGGACACTGCATTGCAGCGAACCAGTAGTTCCCGTCTTCACCGATTAAGTATATCGTTTCAAACTCACAGCTATCGGGAATTTCCTCACGGATCTGCGTGCGGAATGGCTTCGGGTAGCCAAGAGAAGTTCGGATTTTGCGCCACAATCTTGAGACGAGAGATATCATGCTGCGTCTCCATAATACCAAAGCCCGAGCAGTGGGGCTTTGTCGCCGCGAGCAAGGATGTCGTTAAACATTGGACAGACGAATTCATCGTCAGATTCATGCGTCAGTTCTGAGTGGCAGAAAACAAGCCTCCTGACCGCAAACTCACAGTTATCTTCAGCGCGATAGCCGTGTATTCGCGCCAAAATATCTTCCAATGCCAGGTTAGCAATGGCGCCGTTGATGCAGGCTACAGCAGGGCGTTCCACATTGACGCCTTTAACATAACCTTCTTCTTTTTGCCGCCTATACTCGTCAGGGTCGGTAACCCTCATATCTTCCGCATTTACCTGTTCAAGAGTGTACACCCCGCGACTAAGGAGACTTGACCCGCCTGGAGTAATAAAGTGGGCAGTGGCAAAAATTCCTTCGACACCGCCAATCCCGTCGGCGTTAATACGCACCCCAAGGTCGATGTATGGGATCAGGAATGCTGAGGAGATCTTGTTCATGTAGTGCCGGCCTGAAGCGGAGTCGACACACCCAATCAGTAGGTCACAACTACCCAAGGCCCTAATGACCTCGGCATCACTGATATCTTCGGCAAAGGCCGTAACCTTTGTGCCAAGGCCCCTGCGTTCTATGGAGCGCTGCATATTGACGACCTTCAAGGTAGCCGAGGTGACGTCATCTGCAGTAGCGGTCGGAATTCTGTTCCTATTGCCGTCATCGATGACGTCCGGGTCAACAGCAAATAGCTCTCCGATGTGGTTCAGGTTGAGGCCCATGCCGATGTGAGTGCCCGTCCCAGAGCAACCGACCAAGCCAACTCTCAGTCGGCGAAGTTTGTTGTAGGTGCTCTCCCCGAACGCCTGCGCAATTCGCTTTGCACTGCCGGGGACATTGTCATTGAGTTCATCGCGAAACCAGTAGTGCAAATCTTCACCAGCTACATTGATCAGATCCACCGGACCGAAGTTCCCCCGATGATCAACGGTGCGGCCGAACATGGTTCCATCTGGCAACATTACGGCGCTCATGTGAGGAAGGGCATGTCCCACCCAGGCTGAGACACCAGGGAACAGCTCTTCATCAGCCTTGTCATCCAGCTCTGAGAACATCTTGCCCCCGGACGGATGAGAGTGAACCTTAACGATCGAAAGTCCCTCTTCAGCGGCGACATTCAATACTGCCTCGAGAAACTCTGTTGGCCAGGTAACTGAGTTTGATGTTCTTTCGCCGCATAAGTCGTGCGGAACAGGATAGAAGTGATTGGTTAGCCCACGAAACCGCCCAAAGCCGGTATGTTTGGAAAAGGTCATGAAGGCTACTGCCTCTCTCCCGTCCCCGGGGAACAAATGCCCCCGGAGTTCTTCATAGTATTGCTGCTGGATTGTAAGAGATACTCGATCTGTCACCACAGCCTCCTACGCCAGCTCGCGCTCAAGCCACTGCTGCACCAGGGCGAGGTGCGTTTCCACACAGTCAAACCCTGGACGCCAAGGGTTCTGTGGCGTGCGATGCCGGGACCACCTTTGCCAAGTGCGGCCCAAATGATTTGCCGATGTCAGCTGACGGATGTTGCCACCGTCTTTCCGGCTCAGAGAGTTGCCAAAATAGACCATGTCGATCTGCGTATCCGGATAGAGACGCTCCAAGCGCAAGGATACGTCGCTGGTGGCGTGGTTATAGCCTTCCGGAAGCGGGAAATCATAGAGCACCAGCCAATGCACGTTACCTTCGGCCTTTATCTCCCAACGGAGATCTAGAATTTCCAGAAATTCGAGGTCAACTGGAGGAAGGCGGTTGGCTAACGGAGGTGCTTCACCCTCTGTCTGGTCGAGGGGCAGAACAACAAATTTCTCAATGCCAGGCGCAGACAGATCGATTGGTGCGCCCAAATCTTTGATGCGCTCCATCTTTTTGCCGTGCAGCTTTTGATAGAGGCCTTTCTTATCCGGATCATCAATCCCCGCCGTTTCCAGGATTTCATATCCAGTGACGATTGGCTCGTCGGACTTGTAGTTTTCACTACCAACTTTGTATTTGAAACCGTTCATGGTTTGCTCCTGTGTCGCCATAGTGTTATCATGAAAAGGCATAAGTCATTGTTTTTCATGATTTTGAAGGTACCAAATGGTTACCCATTCGGTTAAGCAAAATATATGGCTACCGCAACTCTGGAGTCAAGGGTGTTTCAGAAAAAATATCACGTATCACGTTATGAAAAAACACATAACATGGTGCGTTAAGGCTATTGACGCGCGGATTCTCTGTGGTATAAGCTGGACCGAGTCGTGGGGGAGGACCGCGTGGATATCTATTTCAGCGACGCTGATTTGGCCGATCTGATCATGAATCGATCCAAGCTAGAGAGGCGATTCGGCGCCAAGTCCGCCGAAATGATAAGTCGTAGCATGGCAATTGTAGATGCAGCTGAAAATGTTGAGCAAGTTGCTAGCTTTGGAAAGCCTGAAGCAATCCAGTGTAAGACAAAGAGCAACAAGCAATTCTGCCTAAAAGTTGACGAGAAGCACTCTCTCACATTTAAGACCACCATTTCTGGGAGCGAGAATTCAGCACATGAGGCTGAAGTAATTCGCCTAGATGTCAGCTGCACCAAGATTGCGCTAGGAAACCGACATGTCTAATGAACGGATACGTTATGTAGCTGATCGACCCGTCAGCCCAGGTACAGTTTTGTCGGGTGTGTTGGAGGCAAGGGGGTTGCAGAAACAAGAGTTTGCAATTCGTTGTGGCCGCACACCGAAACTTATTAGTGAAATAATTTCTGGTACTGCGCCTATCGTGCCAGAAACAGCTCTCCAATTTCAGCGAGTACTCAACATCCCTGCTGCTGCATGGATGAAACTTGAAGCCAACTATAGGCTGGCTCTAAAGCACCAGAGTGAACAGGGGGATTGGGCTACACACAAAGATTGGTTGAAAAAGTTTCCTCTAAAAGAAATCGCTTCACGCGTTCGTGTCGCCCTATCAAAAGACCCCGTTGAAAATATTGAAATGGTCCTGTCTTTCTTTGGCGTCGCGAGCATTAAGGCCTGTGATGATTTGTTTGAAAGCAAGATGGAGGGGGTTCAGTACAGACGTACTGCGCAATTCACCAACGAAAAAATCTCTGAATTAACCTGGCTGAGGCTTGGTAGGCTGGCTGCGGAGAACATTGAATGTAAGCCATTTGATGCCAAGAAGTTTAAAGCTCTACTTCCTGAGCTAAGGAGATTAACCCATCTTCCGATGGAGAAATTCTTAGATCCTTTGGTGAACGCATGCGCCGAGTTTGGAGTGGCCGTCGTCATTGTCCCAGAACTAAAAGACACTAGGACTAGCGGTGCAAGCTATTGGCCTACAAAAGACAAGGCGATTATTCAACTCAGCAATCGGGGCAAAACTAATGATAAGTTTTGGTTCAACTTTATGCATGAAGCGGCGCATTTGTTATTGCATAGTAAGAAGCGCATCTACCTAGATATAGACACTTCAAAGAATCAAACAATAGACCACTCTGAGGTAGCCAAATACGAGGAAGAAGCGGACGAGTTTGCAGCTAAAGCTCTCATTTCGGAAGAAGACTATCAAGGATACTCTAAAAGATACACGGCTGCGAGAAGCAGGTACTCGGCAAAAAATCTCAAAGAGTATTCTCAAGAAATAGGTATTTCGCCAGCTATACTCTTAGGGCAGCTTCAGAAACGAGGCATAATACCTTGGGCAAGCAATCTGAATAAAACGCTGAAGATTGCGTTGCATGTTCCTGATCATTTGAAGACGGTTTCCTTACCAGGGAGCCGTTCCATCCCCACAGATTGTTAACAGGGCGTATTGCCAATCCGAATGCTTGAAGCTGCAAAGAAGGAAATAGGTGCGTAAAATTTATTTTTTGTATTTGTTGGGATCGCTGGCGTTTTTCTATGCTCTGTATGGAGAAAATTTCCATAGAAATGTACCCTTGGGTGTTCCGATCCCTGATCGGAATGATCTGCCTCAAGACCAATGGACGGCGGTTCGGGCTATCGATGGGAATGTATTTGACCGATATGAGTACCAGCTCGAAGAGTTCACTTACGAGCCTTCCCGGAGTGGGCGAGCCAACCTTAAAACGCGGATGCATATCCTGAACACGGAGCATGAGGGGGCAGTTGTGGGTGTACTATGCATCCCACTAAACGAAGCCAGAGAGATGATATGTGAGACTGACGATACTAGCTTTACCAAACATGGGTATCATGCTGGCGCAAATCTTTGGGCCTCGGCGGACCGAAAAGTGCGTGGGTATCCTCTCTTACCTCCAAGCCAGTAGCAGCGCTTTCGCTCATTCCTAAACACTCAATCCAACGATGATCTACCAATCAGACAAACTATTTTAGTCTCTTCCTTGCGTCAGAGTAATGGCGCACGTTCCTTGGACTTCGTTTGCCACCTCATCTAACGGAAAACACCATGAGCCACCTTCTGGGTTCTCTGTAAATGTCTGATGTTCTACATGTCCAGACCCGCTGATACGATAGTTGGACACACCATTAGTTACCAATTTGATGTCACCGATGATTTTTCCCGCAAAACTCGTAGCTCCAGTAGATGACGTACCTGCGAGCCCACCATCCGTCTGAAAGAGAGCCTTTAGCGGAGGGGCTTTGACGCAGCCCGCTCGTTCTTCACCCTCGGTTAAAAGAATTTTCTCGACCACGTCAACCCGCGGATGCCGGAAAGTACCTTGGTTCTTTCCCACGCTCACCAATCCCACCTCTGGCTTCATCAAATTATAGTATTTTGCCGAAGTGCTACTCTCGCTGCCGTGGTGCGCAATGTGCAGCACATCAACGCCAGTCTTAGGACTCATCCAACCGAGCCGCATCAAAGCTTTGGCAATAGGCACTTGAAAATCCTTCTGGGAGGTCTGATGAGCAGTGCATTTTTCCGCTCCAGCACCAATATCCCCATCCAAAATGTAGTCGAAGTTGCGGTATTTGATATAGAGGGAGATAGACCGGTCATTTTCGTTTCGGGCAAAAGGTAACTTCTCTGTGTACTCAAAAATTTTGCCGTTCGCGGCAATAACCCTTACCTCTGCTCCTTCCCCAAGAGGGATGCGCATCCCAACCGAAATTGGTGTGACTGCACCGGCAGTTGTCTGCGCAGCCTTATCTAACCAGACATCATTCATCCGATTTGATGCCGGTTTTTTACTCCCTGAATCATAATTCGCAACTTTGATGTCGTAGCCCGCATCAATCACTTGGGCAAAACCACCATAGTGATCTTGGTCTCGGTGGCTAACTATTGTGTAGTGAATACCTTCAGATGGTTTGAGGCCAACGGCGTCATTGAGATAGCTTGCAATGGCAGAGCCCCGACCAACGTTTCCAAAATCATAAAGTATTCTAGTACCGTTGGGGCCAATTATTAGGGTAGAGCCTCCCTGTCCGATATTGATATAGTGAATTTCAAGTTGGCCAGACGGTGTATAGGCGTCCGCTCGAAAAGGGAACAATGCCAAACCCGAAACACAGGCTAAAAATACTGAAATTATCCTGAATATGTGCGCAATCACACCCTGCCTCCTAGGTACGGGAATTCAGTAATGCGACCAGCGCGTCATATTTCTCTTTATCGGTAGTCGGGTCGATATTTGCAATCTCCGCGGCCAGGAACTCAGAGATAACTTGTGAGGATGTTGCCTTTCTATTTAGCGACTGCAAGTTTAGTTTTTCTGCTAATAGTTCAATCAGCTTTTCCAGTGCACCATAAACGACCTTGGTTCCCACGCCTGTCAGAAATGCAAATGCCGTTGATGAGACCATGACCGTGTCGATGGAGGCTGGGTCGATGACGTGGACAATGCTCCCACCCAGGACAGCTCCAAGCAAAGCCCTCGAAAGCCACCCTTTGAAAAGATGCGCATCAAACGACATATTTGATGACTCATCGTTGATACGCTTGAGAATATATATGCAAGAGCCGAGAGCTCCCCACAAAAAGGGAGTAACAAACGGTAAATAGTGGTTGAAGACATCGCTACTGAACCCGAAATATATCTCGTCGGATAGCACCTCATCGGAAAGCCAGAGGCCGACAGCGAGCGCAGAAATACTCATAATGAATATGAGCGTAGTAGCGAGCATGAAAAGTTGAGTTTCACGCCATAGGTGTCTATGCCCAACAACATTTCGGCCAATTACCGGCTGGGTCTTCTGGCAAAGCTTAGCGTAACTTACTAGAACCTCTTTCTCTGTATCTAGTGTTGAACCCTGCTGGTATTTGAAAACAGCGTCCTGGAGGCTTTCAAGCTCACCCCCCAAGCCAATTCCTTTTTCTGCAGCATATCCAATCAAAGCAGTTATTTCATTCATATCGAATGTGGGAGTGAGTTGTCCGCGTTTACCAAATAAACCTAAAATGCTACCCGAACTATGTGTTGAGCTGGTTCCAAGAGTGGTGTGGCCGCCGGACTTGCTTTGGGGCACCTTTGTATTTGCGGATTTTCCGGCGCCTAGCTGCTGCGCATTTGCATCTTGTTCAGTGGCTTTGTTGCTTTGATTATTAGTCCCTTGCTGCAAATTCATCGTTGCCCCCTATCTTATTGTTGCGCATGCACCACAAAACTAGAAACAACAGATACAGAAGTCGTCACAACTGCTGGAAAATTGAACTAGATTTATCACAACTTAAACCATAGGTCACTTTATAATCTTTATGGTTTAATAGTTTGCACGTCAGACCTGCTAGCGAAGGATGATCTGGCCCAATGCTACACAAGTCGCAGGTGCAGCTGTCAATACGCATTTTCCGGTTATTGTTATTGCAAAAAACCGAAGGAGCCTAAAGCATGTTCCACAAAGAAATATCGAATGTTGTCAGGTTAGCTATCTTGACTTCTTCCATCACTCTTCTGACTTCTTTTGCTTCGATATCGGCCTTTGGTGATGCAAAAAAATGCGACATCCAACTTAAAGAGCTTTACGATTTAGATGAGCAAAAACTGAAACATGATATGGAAGACCACAGGTTTTGGTTAGATGAAGTAGGGCGACAGTTGCCCGAGAATTTTCGGAGAACGGATACTATTGCCGCAATTTTGTCTGACTCACGACGACTGGTCTTATGCCGCCCAGACTACTACAGTATCGAAGATAAAGACTATGACTTGGATTTAGACTGGGCCGATCTAATTGGTGCTAGATTTGTGGGCAATTTGGCAGGTGCCTCGTTTCAGGGATCAAAAATTCCATGGGCTGATTTTAATAATACTATTGTTCCCCCTGGCATTTCATTTTCCGGCGCAATTCTTCGCGACGGATCGTTTCTAGAGGCGCAGCTTTTAGGCTCCCCAGAAGAACCCATTAATTTTGATTACGCCGATTTGCGAGGAGTATCATTTTTAGATAGCGATCTAGTCAATGTTCGCTTTCAAGGTACAGACCTTTCCAATGCAGACTTTACCAATACCGATTTCTCAAACGTTGTGTTTGAGCCTGATTCCGATTCTCTTCCAATCGTTCATAAGTTTGCCCGGGCAAAAGGCCTACGTAACCTTCGCTTTAGTTCCAACCCGGATGCACTTGAGAAGTTGCGGCGACTGTTTCGAGAAAAAGGTTTCAGAGAGCAAGCGAACGAAGTATCCGCCGCTCTAGGAAAGTCGCATCGAATTCGCGATCTAAGCGGGAGCCTTTTTTCAGTGGTAAACGCTATGTTCCAATATGTCTTTTTCGAGTTGCCTGTTGACTATGGCGCCGCACAGGGTAGGCCACTATTGATTCTTCTCGTCGGCATTTTCGTCTTTGCAATACCCTATTTCTTTAGCCTAACCTCTAATGAAACAGATGGTATTTGGTTGGTTTGGAATGAAACAAGGATCCGACAAGATATTGGATTTCAGCGCCCGTTGCGCCTCAAGTTAAGGGTTGGGCGGGCCATACTAATAGCGCTGTACTTTAGTACGCTTTCGGCTTTTCATGTTGGCTGGCGTGACCTTAATGTGGGCACATGGATATCAAAGATGCAGCCGCGAGAATATGTTTATAGCGCGAGTGGATGGATGAGAACCCTTTCAGGGTTTCAGTCCATCGTAAGTGTATATTTGCTCGCCATTTGGGCACTCACATATTTTGGTGAACCCTTCGGTTAGGCTTCTTGACGCGCCACTAACTATATATCGTTCGTATATCCGTGGTTGTCAGGCTTGACTATAAGCAGCATTGGTCGGGAGCATAGCTAAGAATAGAAAGGGTGTATCGTTTCGCCGCGGGTTATTGGAAAAGGCAGGGATCAGCAAAACGCAGAAGTTAGTAGAAACCGCACCACCACAATGCCATTTGGCCCCGGCAGGTATGTTATCATCGGTGCTGTGCTTGAACGTATCACTAATTCTATATGAAACCGCATCCTTGAGCGGTAGCTCAACTTAATCGGGAGGCAGTTGGTACCTATTCCTGCGACGCACATTCCACGTGAAGCGCATCGATCAATTTGCTGATGTTTTTCATGTCAGGATGTCCATCCTTTAGACCGGTGGATCGAAGCATATCTCGTTTTTGGATCAGGTCATTTCGGCGGGCATAACACTCCTGAATGGCTGTAGCTGTGGATATTCTCTCACCCCTTTGGAGGGTATGGATATCGTTGCCAACCTGATTGAGCCGCACCTGCATTGCATCAATAATATCGCCTAATTTCCGTATCTCTGCCTGAAGCTGAACTACCTGGTCTTCTAGCAGCTGTATTCGTGCTTTGTCCTCTTCCTCAGCTTGGGCTTGGGCTGGCAGCTGTATACTCGCAAACAGACTCGCGACGAAAATAGGTCGGATCAACATATATAATCCTTTTGGCAAAATAATGATGAGTTACGCTAGCAGGTGCCGCTATCACCTTCAAGCTGGGCAGTGTGTTGGTTCGGCATTAGGGCCTAGGCCTGCCTGACAGATAACCCGACTATATCGTGTTTAGTTAGCCTTTTAGTGCGATCAGGCAGGCTTGGTGGCGAGCAGCATACCCCGATATCAGAACCCGTTTCTCCAGTGACATGATCCAATGGGTGCGATTGAGAAGTGTAATGCTGTCACCGTTTTTCATTTCAAAGGTAACAGCGGGCGGGCTTTTCTTCAGGCGCTTGTCCAAGAAGGCGATTGCCTGCCTATAGGCTTTCATAGTTGAGATACAACGCGATGTGACATGGATCATGCTGGCGGTATTTATTTCAGGAACTGGCTGGCTAGCATTCGAATGGATGCCTACGAAGCTGAATACCAACATCGTCGCAAGACAGGGGATATATGTCGACCGAACCCTTCCGAACATCGGTTTCTCCTGCTCCCGTAGCTAGAGAGCATAACATAGATTGGAAAAAATTGCTTCCTCTCTTGGTCTGGGTTGGCATAGATGGCCCGATGTCGAACAAGTCCACTATGGAATAGGGCGTAAACGCCACGCTAGCAATAGGCACAGTAGCGTGAGCGCGAAAAAGGAAACTCCAACTAGACCAAAGGTAATGATAACTCGATCCATTTCCTGTGCTCCATTTTCACCAGCAAGTCCTTCGCCAGCTGCAAAAGAGCCCAAGCCCAAAGTTCCAAACCATATCGCAGCAAAAAATGCCGTTACGGAAAGCCAAAAGCGATATTTGTGTCTTTTTTCTTGCGCTTCACTTGCCATACAGTTGTTCTCGTATTGTGAATAATAGTCTCCAGCTAACAGCGGGAATAGCAGTTTGTCTAGCGACAAATCCAATCGAGCTTTTGGGCAATGATATGAATGCTGGGTGCGAAGATAGCGATCATTGCATGCCTCATAGAGTGTTTGGCATATGTAAATTGCAACCCTTCTCTTGCTCATGCCACGTACCCTTAATTATCACCAGATTTTAGGTTACAATGCTATGTGGCAGCCGTCTGCCGTTGGCAGCCCCACGTACTCTGTCATGTCTCATAAGCATAAAAAGCTTGGTCAAATCGCTAGAGAGACTACGGGGACCGACCCCACCCGTGAGCAAACAAACTCGAGAAAAATTATGGTGCGGCTGCCACTTCGGCGAAGAGGAGTTAAGTGCCATGGCATATATCGGAGTTGATTTACATAAAAAGGACTTTCACACCTGCTATCGGCGCGCTGGCGCAGCGCCAACATTCAACAAGTATATTAATGATGAAGAAGGTCTAAGGCGCTTTATTGCAACCCTTCATTCTGAAGATTGGGTTGCTGTAGAGGCGAGTGGCGCGGCTAGACCGTTCATCTTCAGAATTGAGCCCTATGTTGAACGAGTGATTATGGTTGCGCCCTACCAGTTTCGACTTATTGCAAAGTCAGTAAAAAAATCTGATCGACTGGACGCCGCAGCATTAGCTCGTGGTCTTGAGAAGGACTACCTTCCTGAAGCGCGTGTGCGGTCAGAAAACGCAGTTCAACTGCACAGTGTCTTAACGCTAAGAGCAAATCTGGTTCGTGAAACTGTACAGAGCTGCAATTGCCTGGGGTCGATGTTGCAGCGTAAAGGAAAGCCGCTTCCACGGAACCAATTAACTAGCCTCACGAAATGGCGGGAGATTCGTGCTTTTGAATGGGACTGGGCTGATGCAGCCTATGTGCGCCTCTTGCACGAGCAGTTTTTGGCAACGAAGGGTCGAATATTAAAAACAGAGAAGGTCATCACACGCATAGCGGAGAAGTTTCCCGGGTACGATGTACTTTTGAGTGTTCCAAACATTGGGCCCATTACGGCAGCAACCTTGTTAGCAGCCATCGATGGGATAGATCACTTCCCGTGTCCCAAGAAATTGGCTGCCTACATAGGAATTGTTCCAATTACCCGCCAATCTGGGAGCCACCGTTGGGGCGGACGGATGACTAAATTTGGTGATGCAAGTGCAAGGGGACTTCTTTGTTGGGCTGCTTGGCGCGCCATGTATAAGAACGAAAGTCTTTATAGTTTCTATGACAAGATAAGGAAGCGGCGCGGGGCGGGCAAGGCCAGATCTGCGGTAGGGCGAAAGTTTCTCTACCTGCTTTATTTTGCGCTCAAGGCAAACCGTCCAGTCGCGCATTTTGAGGACCTCAATTTTTCAGATTTGAAGCGCACGTTGCCCGGCGCACTTGCAAGAATATGAGAGAACTAATTTCTCTATCCTTTAAAGATTGAGGGACGCTTTTGAGCCTAAAAGAGCAAGCCGCTGACAGATGAGCAGATAAAAAGCAGGTCAGCCAGTAGAATACTGGTGAATTCTCTCGAGGACACTGTTTTCTCCGGCTAACTCATTGGCCGGATTACCGCACTTGCGGGCCGCATCAATATCACGGACTAAAATAAAGGTAACACTTCTGAATGCGTTTGCGCCTCCATACCGGGTGAAACGGTTAGCTAACACAGGTCAAATCAGCTCCTCATCCATTTCAGCGAGTTCTGTAAGGCCCGCCGCTCGATCTTCATCTCGTTTGGCTTTATAGGCAAACAGATCCTCCGCCCGCACCCGGCGATGCCGCCCGGTTTTTGAAAAAGGTATGTGACCATCTTCCAAAATAGAAACAAAATAGGGCCTGGAAACATTGAGAATGTCAGCGGCTTGCTGTGTGGTCAGTTCCTGGCCCACAGGCACAAGGATCACCGCTTCACCTTTGCCCACATGCCGCAACAGCTCTATCAAAAGAGCGGACATGGCTGGCGTAAGAGTGATCTCAGTCGACTTTCTGTCTTCGTCAAGAAGCCTCAGCACAGAATTGCCATCTAACGTCGAAGCTATCAGCTGTCTCAGAGTGTTGGCGGCGGCACGCTCTCCCACGGACGGAAGTCTGCCACCAAAGCCTTTCGCATCTGCAGATAATGTCATCGCGCTTTCCCTCTCCGTCTTTTTCTCTCATTACTATAGCGTCAATATTCGAAATAAACGAAACAAAGACTTTTGTAGACTTTGCAATTCCCAATGAGGAAAAATGAGAAAAACCGGTATGGGTGCGCTTGCGCCACCATACCGCGGTCTCCTGTCCCTTGATATCCCGAAGATCAGGAAGCGGCATTCGCTCAAGTGCCAGGGTGGGTTCCGGGCCCGACAACACCTGCCGTCCCTTGATGTGGTTGATAAAGGCAAGCAGACTTTCCGGCGCGATTACCTCGGCGCTCCCGGCCCAGGCTGCTTCCGGCCCTACCGCTGCAGGGCAGACATAGCTTTTGCCAACGCTGCCCGCATAAATCGCCGCGGGCAAAGCACCATTGATGGCACGCAGGCTGCCATCCAATCCAAGTTCGCCCATCACAACCACATTTTCGGTGGCGTCCGACGGCACTGCGCCCATTGCAACCAGAATAGCAAGCGCTATTGGAAGATCATAATGCGATCCTTCCTTGGGTTGGTCCGCAGGGGACAGGTTCACGGTGATCCGCTCTGGCGGCAAGGAAAGTCCGATAGCGAGCAGGGACGCACGCACTCGCTCGCGCGCCTCAGTCACCGCCTTGTCTGGCAGGCCCACCACCGTGAAAGCCGGCAAGCCACCTGCGATTTGCACCTGCACCTCAACCGGCCGCGCTTCTATGCCTTCAAACGAAACGGTCTGAACAGATGCAACCATAAAGCTTCCCCATGCTTATAAAGATTGCACAATATAGAACAAAAAGTGAACAATTGCCAGTTGATTCAGTATATAGGGTTAGCCGTTTCTTGCAGGTTCGCTCAAAAACGCCAGAAGCTGATCCAGCTCCCTATCATTCAACCGGCCAATCCGGCGCGCCAGCAGATTGGCGGCGCGGGTGGCGCGTTCGTCCATGCCAGAAGTGTCGATCGTTACCTTGGGTTTGGACATATGCGCCAGCTCCTGCAGGTCTTCGGCTTCATCCCAGATCAAGCCGAAATATTGGATCACCTTCTGGATAAAGGCCCAGCTTGGCGCACCCCGATTGCCATGTTCCAACGCGGAGAGATACGCAGGAGACACATCAAGCGCAGCCGCCATCTCGGCCTGTTTCACGCCCTTGATCCGCCTGAGTTCTCGCAATTTCTCGCCAAAAGGGGTCATGACGCGCCTCCCTTTCTGCTGCCCGGCAGGCGACGCCTTAGGATCACATAAAGCGCCCCTTCGCCGCCATGATCCTGTGCCGCAGGGCCATAGGATTGGATAAAGGGCTTCAGTTCCGGCCCGTTGAGCCACAAGGGCACCATACGCTTGAGCACGCCGCCAAATTGCTCGAACTCATTGCGGGTTCTATAGGCGGCGGGCGTGGCTTCCAGCTGGGAAAAACGTTTGCCACCTTTGCCTGTGACCACCAGCATGGTTTTGTCACCACGCCTGATCGACCCTTCGACCGCGCCCTTGAGCGCGCGAAAGGCCTGATCCTGTGTCATGCCGTGCAGGTCAATCGCCCGATCCACGTCTTGCCTGCCAGTAGCAATCTGACGCTTCATTTTCTTATCGATCCGGGCGTCCGGCGACGGGCCAGGGCGGGAATGCCATTCGCTCGGCAGCTCCTGGTTGTCACGTAGGTCCCGCACCATGCGACGTGGCGGAATGGGCGGCGCCGCAGGCCGCCCCCCTAACGGGCGTACGGTTTCTGCCACCTTTTCCCAAATGGCCTTGTCCCTGTCCGTAAGCGTGGGCTTTTTGGCCATGGATCAACCTTCCGCTGCTTTCTGCGCCAGCGCCTTGGGCAGCAGAAGCCAGTAACGGCCCTTATTGTTCATTGGCCCGGCAATCAGCTCAGCCTCTTCGCCAAAGCCCCAAAAAACATCGCCCCTGATTTCACCATTGATCGCACCGCCGGTATCCTGCGCCACCATCAGGTGATTGAACAAAATTGGCTGAGACAACTTATGATCTGGATCAGGATGGCTGGTGGATAACCACACCGGCGCATGCAAAGGCAGGTGTTTGCGGTCTACCGCCAAGGACCGACGCGCGGTCAAAGGTACAGCAGCAGATCCAAACGGCCCTTCGCTTTCCCCCAGATCGCGGAAGAAAATGAAAGACCGGTTTTTGTTCATCAACTCATCCATCCGGTCAGGATTGTCGTTCAGCCACACCCGGATAGCCTGCATGGACATATCCTCGCGTGCCACCTCGCCTTCTTCAATCAGGGTGCGGCCAACAGCGTAATAGGCATGGCCGTTTTGATCGTGATAGCCGATCATGCGCAAGGACCCGTCCGGCATCCGCACCCGGCCGGACCCCTGAATGTGCAGGAAAAAGGCATCCACCGGATCATCTACCCACAGAAGCTCCAGGTCCCGTCCCTCAAGGGCGCCAGATGTAATGGCACCCCTGTCAGCAAAAGGAATCAGCTTGCCGTTCTTTACCTCGCCTGCAATCCGCCGACCTTTGAGGTCGGGCCTGAATACACCGAGATCTACGCTAACAAGTTCTGGCGGACGTACATAAAGCGGCGTGGCATATCGTTCCGATTTCGCGTCACTGCCGTGCAGCAGTGTTTCATAATATCCTGTGAAAGTGCCCTCAGCGTTGCCACCAACGGAAACTTCCAGGGGCTGGAAATGACGGAGGAGAACCTCCCTGAGCGCGGCGCCATCATTGGCCAGCAAGATGTCCTGGCAGGCGGCTTCCCAGTCTCTTACCCGGCCACCAATGCGCGCACCCGGCATCCGGCGACTGGAGGGCATGCTGAGGATTTTGTCACAGCTTTTATAAAGGGCAGGCAGGGTGCGGCTCAGGTCGTCCTCTGCCCAACCGGGAAGATCAGCAAACTGCACCTTACGGAACACCAGCCCGTCAGGCTTTTGCTCCAGAAGGAAAAAGGCAGCCAGCAAAGGCAGCACGACAAAAACTGCGACGGCAAGGACCTTGAGAAAACCCCGCATGCCAGCCTAGCCTGCTCGTGTGCCGATCAATGTCCAGTTCGGTTCGCGGGATTTGGTATCACGCGCAAATGTCCAGGTATCGTTAAACTCAACCGCGTCAGACAGGTTGCCTTCCACCACATGGCCATCACTGTCTTTGGTAACAGCCACAATCTCCGCCCGGAAATGGACTGTCAGCTCTGCCATACGGCCATTGAGCCTGGCATCGACAATATCTTCTTCCGTAACATCAAGAAGCCGGTTGTGCACGGTGAGGCCATTGGTTTCCCGCTGGTCAATGGCGGCAGAAAATTGCTGGTAGACACTGTCATCCAGGAAGTCCTTCAGGGTTCCCTTGTCACCTTTCCAGAAGGCTTCCAAAATCATGCCATAGGCTGCCTTGGCGCCCTCAAGGAACGTGCCAACGTCAAATGACCGGTCGGCATGCCGGATGTCCTGAAAGGCTTTTCTGAGGGCAGGGTTGCTCTCCAGGTCTACAACCGTATCTTCGCCCACCTCGATATCCACATGGTTCCGGGCACTCTCCTCTGGCTGCCCGGCATGTGTATGCCGCATGTGGCCTGCCGCAGGGGGCTGAGGTTCATTGCCGGTTTTTTTGCCTAGCTCGGACCGAAGCCGAAGAAGAATAAAGCCCGCAACCATTGCAAGAAGAACAATTTCCATGTCGATACTGTCTCGTTTCCTGAGTTTTTTCTGCGCCTTTTGGGCAAGACTATTGACCCAAGGCGTTTCCATCCCCTTATAGATAGGAGGATTCGGAGGAAAGAACAAGAAATGCCCTTAATCATATTGTTGTTAATTTTAAGCCTGCCTGTGGTCGAACTGGCGATCCTGATCGACATTGGCGGCGAGATAGGGGCTCTTTCCACTGTTGGCCTGTGCCTCCTGACTGCAGCCGTCGGCCTTTCGATTGTCCGCATGCAGGGTATGCGGGTTTTTCAGGACATGCAGTCCGCCACCCGCCAGGGCGATGCTATCGGGGCATCGCTTGTGCATGGCTTCTTTCTGGCAATCGCAGGGATTTTCCTGTTTATTCCAGGCTTCCTGACCGATTTCGTGGGCGCCCTCCTTCTTATCCCGCCACTGCGTCTTGGCCTTGGCAAACTGGGCATGGCGCAGTTTGTGGTCAGGCGCGGGGCAGGGTCCCATACCCGTTCATCTGTCATTATTGAAGGTGAATATTGGGAAGAAAACACCAGGTCCGATCCCGGGCACGAACTTCATCACCCGGCGGAAGACACCGATAGACGGGAAAATTAGGGATTCCGCCACCTTTAGCGCAATTGCTTGTTGTTCAATTGATCAAACCATGCTAGCCGTTTGCCCAGATTTGCCGACCTCGTTGGTTTTTTGGGGGGCTGGCACCAAGATAAAAGAGTGAAAAAATGGCTGAAAATGAATTTGGTAACGACCAAGCGCCAGTAGGCGGCCCGGCTCCAGAAGGTGCTGAAGGTCCACAGGCCGGTGTTATCGCACAATATGTAAAAGATCTTTCATTTGAAAACCCGAACGCCCCGGCAAGCCTTCAGGCGCTGGCTGGCCAAAAGCCTGCGATTGACGTGAATGTCAATGTTGGCGTTCGCAAGATGAATGACGAAGTTTATGAGGTTGAGCTGAAAATCTCTGCAAAAGCAACTGCGCCAACTGCTGAAGGTGGCGAGCAGGTAGCGTTTGTTGCAGAGCTTGCTTATGGCGCCCTCTATGGCATCCGCAATGTTCCTGAGGAGGCACTTCGTCCGTTCCTCCTGATCCAGGCACCTTCGCTGATGTTCCCGTTTGCACGTAGCATCATCGCTGATGCCAGCCGTGATGGCGGTTTCCCGCCGCTCCTTCTGGAGCCAATCAACTTCGAAGCGCTTTTCCGTGCCCAAGCGGCTCAGGAAGCGCAACAAGCCCAAGCAGCGCAAGCTGCGGAAGGCGGCGAAGAACCTACCCCGATTAATCTTAATTAATCGGCTAGGAAACTTTCCGAAATGCAGCCGGCTGTTTGGGCAACCAGACAGCCGGTTTTTCGTGATATTGGCCTAGGATGATACAAAGCCTTCTGTATTCCTGCGCCGTTTTGCCAGCCTGGCGTCCATGGCCGCCAGAACAGCATCCACGATCGCGGGTTCAGCCGCATCAGGATGACCCCCCTTGAAGGGTGCAGCCGGGTTATATTCAAGCGCCAGCTGAATGGATTTGGCCACAGCTTCACCCTGAAGCTCTGCCACCACCGTAAACGCAAAATCGATACCTGCCGTTACGCCACCGCCCGTGATACGGTTCCTGTCAACGACAACGCGTGCTCTATCCGGAATGGCGCCAAAAGGCTTCAGATACTCAAGTGAGGTCCAATGCGTGGCGGCGCGATAGCCGTCCAGAAGCCCGGCCGCGCCCAGTATCAGGGACCCGGTACAAACAGACGTAACATATTTTGCCTGCTGCCCCTGTTTTTTGAGGAAGTCAATAATCTCCGCATTGTCGAACCAATCATCCACATGGGGCCCACCGGGCACACACAGCACATCAAGCAGCGGGCAATCCTCAAGCAAAGTGTCCGGCAGAAACCGAAGGCCGGTGTCAGCCTTTATGGGATCCAGGCTCATGGCTGCCAGATACACCTCGGCGCCGGGCATGCGGGACAGCACCTCATAAGGGCCGGTGAAATCAAGCTGTGTCATATTGGGGTACAACAGAAAACCGATTTTTGTTGTCATCTTGTCCTCCTGTGTCGTGATCAGGCAGCCGATCTTACGCTTGATCTTGCGTGGCGCTTATGACAAATAATTATATAATTCTGCCAAACAGGAGAGGCATATGCCCAACGCCCGCAAGAAAATTGTCTTTGTTGCCTTTGGGGGGGCGCAGGTGCTGGATATCACCGGGCCCTTCCAGGTGTTTGCGGCCGCCAACGAAGAGTTGGAAACCCCGGCCTACGACCTGACATTGGCAAATATTGATACCGACGATGTTTCAACCAGTGCTGGGCTTATATTGAAAGCAGAATCTCTTTCTCACATTGACCCAACAACCGTGCATACAGTGATTGCCGTTGGCGGGCATGCCCCCAATGTGCAGGCGGCCATGAAAAACGCCGCAGGCATGGAATGGTTGCAGGCCGCCGCCCGGCACGCAGAGCGTATCGGGTCTGTTTGCACAGGAACCTTCCTGCTGGCAGCGGCGGGCATCATCGACGGCAAGCGTGTGGCCACCCATTGGCAGGCAGCCGGGGCCTTGCAGAAACATTATCCCAGCCTGAACGTAGACTGTGAATCGCTTTATGTTGAAGACGGCAATGTGTGGACATCGGCGGGGGTGACGGCAGGCATCGATATGGCGCTGGCGCTGGTAGAGCGGGATCTCGGGCGCCCCCTTGCCATGAATATCGCTCGTCGTCTGGTGATCTATGCCCGCAGGCCAGGTAACCAGAGCCAGTTCAGCACCCTTCTGGAAAGTCAGACCAAAGCCACAGGCCCCTTGGCCAAATCGCTTGACTGGATGGCGAAAAACATTCGCGAGCCCGTGGGCGTGGCCGACGCGGCCGACGCGGCAGGGATGAGCGAACGCAGCTTCCACCGGAAATTTTTCGCTGAAACCGGCGATACACCAGCGCGCTATATGGAAAAGCTGCGCCTAGAGGCTGCGCGCACGTTGCTGGAAAGCCCTGACCTGCCCCTCAAGACAGTGGCGGCGGAAAGCGGTTTCGGCACACCCATCCGGCTTATTCAGGCATTTGAACGGCGCTTTGGGCTATCGCCAACCGCCTACCGCAAGCTGCATGGCATGGCCTAGGCCTGAATGAAACCCTGCCACACGGGGTTGGCGGCAATGAGATCAGCAACTAATCGGTAGCCGCCCGCACCCGGATGGGCACCATCGTTCGCCATGGCCTCATCGCGCCAAACGCTTGAGGCCGCCACTTCGGCGCAGATATCCACATAGGCCACGCGGTTGATGCGAGCGATCATGCCCATCTGCCGGGCCATATCGCCAATGCGCCCGCTTGCCGGGCCATCATCCGCGACAGGAAGCGCGCTGATAAACAGCGTGGGCGCCATGGCACGCGCACCCACCATAATCGCCTTGGCGTTCTTCAGCCGGTTCACTTCATTGATGGTAACGCGGCGGTGTTCATTCAGAAGCGCATCGTTCGAGCCCACCATAAAGACCAGACGGTCAAAACCATGCCCTTCGGCCTCAGCCTGCCAACGCGCCATCACCCCTTCGGACGTATCGCCCGGCACACCAAAGTTCACATGGGTGTGGCCTTCGGCATCGCAAAGTCGCCCGGCCCAACCCTTGCCTTCAGGGTCGCCTATACCAGCCGTGAAACTATCGCCAAAAAATCCGATTTTCATAGGGCCCCCTATCGTGCGGCTTTGGCAAGGCGCAGAAGCGCGCGGGCGCAGATAACATCGGCCGGGTTGCCTGTGGTTTTGCAGTCAAGCTCGGCTTCCAGAAGTATTTCAAGCGCCATTTCAAGCTTGCGGCTGGTCCAGCGGCTCAGTTCGCCCATAAAGCGGTCGCGTTCGCCAAAAAACACAGGGGGGCGGAGTTTGTTCACCGCCTCGGCGGCATTCATGCCCTGATCCATCATGCCGCGCGCCAGATGGAAGCGCATGATCCGCATCTGCAGGTGCCTGAGGATCGGGATGGCGCTGTGCCCCTCAGTCCAGGCGCGCTCGAGGAATTTTTCCAAAGAGACAAGGTTGCCCGCTGTAACTGCCTCAGCGATCTGGTTCAGGCCAAGGGCGGACGTATCGCCCACACACGCCTTGGCGTCTTCGATGGTAATTTGCCCGCCTTCATCGCCTTTGTAGATCACCAGCTTTTCAAGCTCACCGCGCGAGACCATCCGGTCACCGCCCAGGTTATCCACCAGATATGAAACTGCATCCTGTGTGGCTGACAGGCCTGCGTCACCAAGCACAGACTGGATCAAGCCCATCAGGTCTTGCATGCTGTCTTCATAACAGGCAATGGCAAGACCGTTTTTGGCCCCTTCCATCAGTTTCCTGAGGCTGGATGTGGGTTTCAGGTCCCCGCCCGTGATCACGAGAAGGCCGTCACCCTGTTCGCTATCGAGCACCAGCTTGACCGCTTCCGTGCTTTCATTGCCAGCGCCTTCAAGCCTGACAAGCCGACGTCCGCCCAGCATGGAAATGGCCGACACTTCGTCCAACAGAATGGATGGGCTTTCCTTGATGTCACCAAGGCTTGGGCGCGCCACCTGAAACGGGTCAGACAGGTCTTCCGCAACCTGCTTGCCGATCTTCTCGGCGCGTTCCCGCACCAACCCTTCATCGCGGCCAAACACCAGCACCGCACGGGTGCCATTGCCGACAGATTTCAACAGGGCCGGTATGTCGCGGGGTTTAACCTTCACCGTCGGCAGTCTCCAAACGGGTGAAATAAAGCGCCAGGCGGCGATGGATACGCTCGGCAAGCTCCAGTACAAGACGGCGAGCGCTGTCTTCCCGTTGCTGCACGCTGGCAAAATCCGAGAGCACAAGGTCATAAGCCGTGCGGGCGCGCATGTCTTCAGTGAAAATCACTTCTTCACCGTCCAGCTTGGTGAAGGTGACAGTGGCCACCAGTGTCAGCTGTTCCTGTGTTGCCGCCGCATCTGGGCGAATACCATACCCTTGCGTGCTTTGATCAAGCGCCACCGTAAGGCGATAGTCCGCCCGACCCGCCACATTGAGGCGGTCCAGCAAATGGTTGTGCATGATCTGGCCCAAACGATCCGGAATGGGCGCCACTTCAACCCCTGCAAGCCGTTGTTGCATGGCCTTCGATGAGCCTCCCGCTTCATATAGAGGCCTGAACCCGCAAGCCGAGAGGGCAAAGAACGCTATGAGCCAGAGATACCGCATGATCAGTTCGCCACGATGTTCACGATACGGCCCGGCACCACAATCACTTTGCGCACCGTTTTGCCGTCTGTGAATTTGGTCACATTATCAAGGCCAAGAGCAAGGGTTTCCACATCGGCCTTGTCCATATCTTTGGCCACTTCGATGGTGTCGCGCACCTTGCCGTTCACTTGCACCGCCATTTTCACAGTATTGTCCACGGTCAGGGCCTCAATGGCTTTCGGCCAGGGCGTTTCAGCAACCAGCGTTTTATGGCCAAGTGCTTGCCAAAGTTCTTCCGCAAGGTGCGGCATCATTGGGCCAACGAGGAGCACAAGCGTTTCAAGCGCTTCCCGAAGCGCTTCACCCGCACCTTCGCCCACACATTTGCCGCCAACCGCATTGGCAAACTCATACAAGCGCGCCACAGCCTTGTTGAAATGCAGGTTTTCGATGTCGGCCGTTACACCCATGATGGTTTTGTGGGTTGCTTTCCTCAGCGCAAGCGCACTATCAGACAAACCTTCCGGCATCGCAGCACCATGAGGCGCGATATCCGCAGGCGGTGTCATCACCAGGCGGTGCACGCGCTGGGCAAAACGCCACGCGCCTTCGATGCCAGCTTCTGTCCACAAAAGATCCCGCTCCGGCGGGCTATCGGAAAGCACGAACCAGCGCGCTGTATCTGCGCCGTACTGGTCGATAATATCATCCGGGTCCACCACATTTTTCTTGGACTTGGACATTTTCTCAACCCGGCCTTCTGTTACCTCGAGCCCATTGTCGGACCGGAACAGTGTGCCATCATCGCGCGAGCGGACCAGTTCAGGGAACACCCACTGATCGTCGCTGTCCTTGTAGGTTACGTGATTGACCATGCCCTGCGTGAAAAGGCCTTCAAACGGTTCTTCCACATTCGTGCGGCCCACGTGTTTGAGCGCACGGGTGAAGAAACGGGCATACAGAAGGTGCAGAATCGCATGCTCAACACCACCAATATATTGGTTCACCGGCAGCCATTCGTTCACCACATCGGTTTCAAACGGCGCGTCGGCATCGGGCGTGCAAAAACGCAGGAAATACCAGGACGAATCCACAAAGGTATCCATGGTGTCTGTTTCGCGGCGTGCCTTCTTGCCGCAGCTTGGGCAATCAGTGTGTTTCCAGGTTGGGTGATGTTCGAGCGGATTGCCCGGCTTGTCGAAGGATACATCCTCAGGCAATTTCACAGGCAGCTGATCTGAAGGCACCGGCACCACGCCACAATCATCACAATGCACAAACGGGATCGGCGTGCCCCAATAGCGCTGGCGGGACACACCCCAGTCGCGCAGGCGGAAATTGACGGTGCGTTCGCCCCAGCCCTCTTCTTCGGCTTTGTCAATCATGGCCGCCTTGGCGTCCATCGCATCCATGCCGTCCATAAAGCGGCTGTTGATCATCTTGCCCGGGCCAGTGTAGGCCTCGGTGCCAATCTCGAACGACGCTGCATCCTCGCCTTCAGGCAGCACCACCGGGATCACAGGCAGGTCATATTTGCGGGCGAAATCAAGATCGCGCTGGTCACCGGCCGGGCATGCGAAAATCGCGCCGGTGCCATAGTCCATCAGCACAAAGTTCGCCACATAGATCGGCAGCGTCCAGCTGTCATCCAGCGGGTGTTTCACGCTTAGGCCCGTGTTGAAGCCTTTTTTCTCGGCTTTCTCGATGGCTTCTTCCGTGGTGCCGGTTTTGCGGCATTCCTCACAGAAAGCTTTCAGTTCGGCATTATCTTCCGCCAGCTTGGCCGCCAGCGGGTGGTCTGCGGCGATCGCGCAGAAGCTTGCACCAAACAGCGTGTCCGGGCGCGTGGTATAAACAGGCAATTTTTCGCCAGTTTCCGCGATCTCAAAATCGAACTTCAGGCCTTCAGAACGACCGATCCAGTTTTCCTGCATCAGGCGTACTTTATCAGGCCAGCGATCAAGACCTTTAAGGCCTTCGAGAAGCTCGTCT
>JABXIS010000093.1 GCA_013372975.1 Alphaproteobacteria bacterium | reverse complement strand
TCGGGGCCATAGCCCAGTTCCACCAGATCAAGGTCCTGCCCATCCAGTGTGTGGCCGAGAACGCTGGTGCGCACCAGCGGCGACTGGGCCACTTCGGCGATCAGGTCGGCGTGGCGCTCCATGGAGTAGGGCGCGAAATAGGCGAAATAGATGAAATCCTGCTCGGGCAGGGCTTCCCACGACAGTTCCTTGCCGTCATAGGCCGTGTCGATCCGGAACCATGTTTCCCGGTCGTAGGAGGCACACACCTTATAATCGTCCCAGCCTTCAAGGTAGGCGGCGCCGCCCGCATTCTCGATGGTGAATTTGCACTCGGTGTCTTCAACGCCCGAAACGCGGAAATGAAACCACTGATAAAAATCAGACTGATGGTCCTTGCGGATATTGAGGCGGATGTCAGCGGCGCTATCGGCGTTGACGACCTCGATATTGCCACTATCGAACTGGCTGGAAATCAGCATCTTTGATGCTCCTTATTATGCTTGCGGGTTGCCCTTCTTTACGTGTGCCTACAGCGATGTGGCCGTACGGTCAATGGCGCAGGTATGGCGCGAATCATAGGGCAGGGGTGCTGCCGCTTAATTTTCATGACAAGATGGTCCCGTTTTGGTATTATCTTCTTACTGACGCACAGGCGTGAGCGGACTATCCCTGTTAACGATCAGGGAAAATTTGGAGGCGTCCTACCGGGCATGGGGGGCGCCTCTATTTTTTATGGCGATTCCGCGAGCACATGTAAGAGATTCCGGGGACCCGCAAGAAACCTGGCAATTTCCCGTCTGTAGGCTATTGACAGATAGGGGGCTCATCATTATGGTCCGCCGCCAATGGATTCGAGGAGTGACGGATTCGTCGCCCCCGCCCTGTGTGCCAAGCGCCGGCTGGCCAGACAGGGGTAAGGTTTTAGCCGGTTGTGTAGTGAGACGAACGATGAAAATTCGTAATAGCTTGAAGTCTTTGAAAAGCCGTCACCGCGATTGTCGTGTGATTCGCCGCAAGGGCCGCACTTATGTGATCAACAAGACTCAGCGTCGCTTTAAAGCGCGCCAGGGCTAAGCCTCTCGCTTCAGCCGGGTCTGGTTATCCAGCCTAATTGATTTAGCCGTGCACTCGATAGAGTTGCGCGGCTTTCTCATTTGGGGTGTGGAGGACTAGAGGCTGGTAGTTTGGAGCTAAAGAGACGCTTTACATGCATCCAGATTGTTCTGGATTACTTGTGTATTCGGATGGTTTTCTCCCCAACAGGTCAAAGCTGTGGAAAGAGCTTTCTCGTAATACTCGATGGCTTTCTTGGGCTCTCCAAGGTCTTGCCATGTTCTGCCTAGGTTATTCAGATCAATGGCGACATCTGCATGGTTTTCACCATAGGTCTTTAAGTCGCTTTTTAACGCCTTTTCAAAATATTCGATAGCTTTTTTAGGTTCCCCCAGTTCATTCCAGACACTTCCCAGGTTGTTTCTACGGATGGCGACTTTGGGGTGTCCTTCTCCATAGGTGTTTAAACCGTTTTCCAGCGATTTTTCAAAATACTCAATAGCCTTCAGAGGCTCTCCCAATGCAGACCAAGTGCTTCCTAGATTGTTCCAGCGGATCGCAACAATTGGATGAGATGTGCCATAGGTTTTCAAGTCGCTTTCCAGTGCCCTTTCATAATATTCGAGTGCCTTTTGTGGCTCTCCTAAGTCCTGCCATGCGCCGCCAAGATTATTCCAACGGATAGCGATTTTGGGATGATTTTCTCCATAGGTCTTTAAATCACTTTCTAGCGCTTTCTCAACGTAGCCAATAGCTTTGAGTGGATCTCCTAGATCTTGCCACACGCCACCTAAGTTATTTCGAATAGACGCGACGTGAGGGTGTTCGTCGCCATTGGCGCTTATAAGCCTTTCAAGTGCTTTCTCAAGATGGGCGATAGCCAGCTTGTTTTGTCCTATTACTTGCGCATTCAATCCCGCTTCGTTCAGATAGACGGTATTCGTGGGAGCCAGTTTCACAGCCCGTTCATGCCATGCCTGCGCCTCGTAATATTCGAGTTGTGCTTCATGAAGCTTTGCAAGCTCAAAGGCATCTGCGGCGGCTTGTTCGGCCTTTTCTGTAGCCTTCAGCTTGTTGCTTTTGAAGGATTGTTCCAGAAGGCCGCGGGCTTCATCCAGGTCGCCTTCATCCAGCTTGGCTTTGGCCTCCACGGCGAGGGACTGGTCAGCCGGGCGGTTGTTCAGGCTTGCTTGCAATTTCCGGATGGTTTGTGCCTGTTTCGCAACCAGCTCTTCTTTTTCCGCAAGCGCCAGGCTTTTCGATTCAATCTCTTTCGCTAACGCGTCTTGAAGTGCCGGGGTCAGGCCATAATTGATGGTGGTATCGCCGCCCGAGTGAATGGCGGGGGACTGGGTGCCTTCGGTTTGCTGTGCCGGTTCAGAAGGCTTCTTACTGCGCATCAGGCTTGTCACCATAGCTGATATCAACATCGCCGCCCGCGTTGATGGCGGGGGATTGGCTGCCTTGTGTCGACTGTGAAATACCTGTCTTGTCGCGTGTGGCCCATTTCCACACTGCAGCGATGCCTGCCGCAAGGGCTACACCTATTCCACCTGCCTGTTTGGGGTTTGCGCTGATCCAATTCAGAATATCGTCCATACAACTTTCCCTATCTGCCATGCACGGAATTAGTGTTGCGGCGACTTGAAAATATGTCAACCGACTCTGAGTGTGTTGTGTGCGCCAGGGCTAAGCCTCTCGCTTCAGCTGGGTCTGGTTATCCAGCCTGATTGATTTAGCCGTGCGCTCTGATAGAGTTGCGCGGCTTTCTCATTTGGGGGTTTTCGATCGTGGCCAGGCTTCACACCGTTCTCTTTGATATTGGCAATGTTTTTGTGCGCTGGGACCCGCGCCTGTTGTACCAGAAACTGATCGACTGTCCGGATGCGCTGGATGCCTTCCTCCAGGATGTGGTGACGCTTGACTGGCACACAGAACATGATCGTGGGCGACCGTTTGCGGAAGGGGTGCGGATTCTTTCGGAACAGTTCCCCGAACATGAAGATCTGATCCGCGCTTTCGACGAGCGCTGGGATGAAACCATCGGGGATACCATCCATGGCACAGTGCGGTTGTTGGAGCAGCTAACAGAACAGGGTGTGCCCTGTTATGCGCTCACCAACTTCTCGCACGAAAAATGGCCCGCCTTCTGCCGCAAGAACGCCTACACAGATCTGTTAGAAGGGGTGGTGGTGTCAGGTGAGGTGAAGCTTGTGAAGCCGGACCCACGCATCTTTGATCTGACAATCTCGCGGTTCGGGCTTGATCCGGAAGCCACGCTGTATATCGATGACCGCATTGATAATGTGCGCGCGTCAGAACAGGCGGGCATGGTGGGGCATCATTTCACCGGCGCAGACAGGCTTGAGGCCGATCTGCGCCAGCATGGCTTGCTTGCCTAAAGTTCGCTTCCGCTAATCCAGGCGATATGCAGCACGTTGGTGGCGCCCGGCGTGCCAAAGGGTACGCCTGCGGTCACCACGATACGGTCCCCTGCTTTCACGAGGCCAGCCCTCAGGGCCATGCGCTTGGATTTGCCAACCATTTCCTCGAACGCGCCCACATCCTTGGTTTTGACCGTATGCAGGCCCCACACGATCGAGAGGCGGCGTGCAACGGCGAGCTTGGGTGTGAGGGTCAGGATCGGGGCGTCGGGGCGTTCCCGCGCGGCCCTCAGGGCCGTGGCGCCCGATGTGGTGAAGGTAACAATCGCTTTGGCGCCCACCGTGCGTGCCACCTGTTTGGCAGCCGCCGTGATAGCGTCTTCCGTGGTGGCGTTCGGGTTGGTGCGCTCTTCAGCGCCCGTCATCAGATAGTTGGGCTCGTTTTCCACGCGTTCTGCCACCCGGTTCATCACCTGCACGGCTTCGATCGGATAATCGCCAACGGCGGATTCGGCCGACAGCATCACGGCATCCGCGCCATCCTGTACGGCGGTGGCAACGTCTGACACTTCGGCGCGGGTAGGCACGGGCGACTTGATCATGCTTTCCAGCATCTGCGTGGCCACAACAACAGGCTTGCCTGCCTGACGCGCCTGACGCACGATCATTTTCTGGATGCCCGGTACATTTTCAACCGGTTCCTCAACGCCCAGATCGCCGCGGGCAACCATCACACCGTCAGCCAGCTCGATAATTTCATTGAGCGCCGTTACAGCGGCGGGCTTTTCGATCTTTGCCATTACCGAGGCTTTTTTGCCCACAAGCTTTTTGGCTTCGGCCACATCTGCTGCGCGCTGCACGAAGGAAAGCGCCACCCAGTCCACGCCGCACTGCAGCGCGAAGGTAAGGTCTTTGCGGTCTTTCTCTGTAAGGGCCGCCAGTGGCAGAACGGCGTTTGGCACATTCACGCCTTTCCGGTCGGACAGCACGCCACCCACGATCACGCGGGTGCGGGCGCGGTTTTCTTCCACGGCCTCCACTTCAAGGCGGATCTTGCCGTCATCCAGCAGGATGTTGGTACCAACTTCAAGGGCGTCGAAGATTTCCTTGTGCGGCAGATACACACGCTCGTTATTGCCCGGCTGATCCAGAAGGTCGAGCTTGAAAGGCTGCCCTTCCTTCAATGTGATCTTGCCATCTTCGAACAGGCCGATGCGAAGTTTCGGGCCCTGAAGGTCAGCCAAGATGGCAATCGGGTGGTTAAGTTCGCGCTCTACCGCACGAATGGTATGCACCAGCGCTTCCTTGTCCTTGTGTTCGCCATGGCTCATGTTCAGCCGGAACACATCCACACCGGCGAGGAAAAGCTCGCGAATGCGTTCATGGCTGCTGCTGGCAGGCCCCAGGGTTGCGACGATGCGTGTTTTGCGTTGTCGGCGGATGGAAATAGTCTCGGACGTCATTTTGCCTCCCGGGCGAGAGCCTGCGGTACAGGGCGCGGGGCGAAGGCCGGCCGCGGCTCAGTGTTTGTTGACTTGTCTGTTCAGATCATTACTTTTCGGCGCACATGCTGCTTGATAGCGGTGTCAAGGTCCAGCTTTTTTATGGGGCTGACCATAAAGTTTCATATGCGCGCAACGGTGTATCTCATGTCCAGTTCTCCTGTCCAGCCTGAAATCCTGAACCCCGATGCACGCGAAGGGCTGATTATTTTGTGCGATCATGCCACCAATCATATCCCTGCAGGATTTGAACAGCTCGGGCTGCCAGATGATGTTCTGGCGCAACATGTTGCCTATGATATCGGGGCCGAGGCCGTTACCCGGAAAATGTGTGAATTGATGGGTGTGTCGGCGGTGCTGGCGCCGGTATCGCGCCTGTTGATTGATTGTAACCGCGAACCAGACAGCCCGACATTGGTACCTGCCATCAGTGACGGCATCAGCATCCCCGGCAACGGGGATTTGTCCGCCGGGGCAATCCGGGCGAGGATGGATGCCTATTACACCCCTTTCCACGATGCTTGTGCGCATCTGGTTGAGGCGCATCTGGACGCGGGCGTTGTGCCGCTTGTAGTAGGCATGCACAGCTTTACGGACGAGATGGGCGGCGAGAAGCGCCCATGGCATGCCGGGTTTCTGTGGAACAAGGATCCGCGTCTCGCCCAGGCCATGATCGGCCTGATGGAGCGCGAAACCGATTTGGTGATCGGCGATAATCTGCCTTATTCGGGTAAGGACCTTTATCACACCATGGAGCGCCACGGCGCGGCACATGGCCTGCCACAGACCACCATCGAGATCAGGCAGGACCTTCTGGCGAAACAATCCATGACAGACGAATGGGCGGCCCTGATGGCGGACCTGTTGGACGAATGCATGCAGCGCGATGATATCGCGCGCATTGAACATTTCAGATGAGGAGAAAGATAATGGCGACAGACCAGGATATGCAGGACAAGATCGACGCGGCTGTTTTTCGGCGCTTGCTGAAGCACCTGCAGGATCGTACCGATGTGCAGAATATCGACCTGATGGGGTATGGCGGCTTCTGCCGCAACTGTTTCTATAAATGGTATGCCGAGGAAGCGGCAGAGCTGGGCGTGGATGTGTCGAAGGAAGAGGCACAACAGCGGGTCTACGGCATGTCCTACGACGAGTACAAAGAGCAGTATCAGACGCCCGCGACCGAAGAGCAAATGCGGCGCATGGAAATCAGCGTTGCAAAAAACAAGGTAGCGAAAGCAAACGGTTAGTCGCCTTGCCCATAAATCGGGATTGAACGGTGTGCGGTGCGCGGCTACAGTGCGCGCCGATTCAGGGCCGCAGGGCGGCAGCTGGTAAACAGACAAAAGAAATCAGGGAGTATAGCCACATGGTACAGGCTGGCGGCGTAGCAGGGGAACAGCTTCGTTCCTTTATCGAGCGGATCGAACGCTTGGAAGAAGAAAAAAAAGGCATCGCGGAAGACATCAAGGAAGTCTATGCGGGTGCCAAGGCTGTTGGTTTTGACACCAAGGTAATGCGCAAGGTGATCTCCATCCGCAAGATGGATCAGGCGGACCGGCAGGAGCAGGAAGCGCTTCTGGATGTGTATCTGCATGCTATCGAAGGCGGTCAGTTGCCGGAAGCCAGCGCACCGGGTGAAGAATAAGCTGTTCTCGCCTGAAAGGTGAGAAAAAGAAAATAGACAAGGCATCCGCTACTTGGCAAGCTAGCCCCCGTATGGGGAAGTATTAGTAGCGGGTGCCTTTTGTGTCTTTACCGACGTCCCACAAACAATTTCTGAGTTATTATCGTCAGCTAATGTCAGATGCCGGCGGCGATATTCCTTATCGCAGCAAATTACGCCCAAGCGATATCAAGCCTTTGTTGCCGTGGGTGACGATGGCTGAACGGCAGGGCACGCGGCACCTCATCCCAACCATTGTTGGCAGTGCGATTGATGATGTGTTGCAGGCCAGCTTCACGGGTGTGAATCTGTTCGACTTCATGCCGAAAGAGGTGGCGGACCGATTTGATGCCTTTTACACCAACATCACCGATATACCTTGCTGCGGTCACATGGTGCGCACCCTGGCGGGCGAAAATGGATTGATGCGCGGGTATCACAGCACACAGTTGCCTTTGCGGAGTGCAAGTGGCCAGATTGATCGGTTGGTAGGTATTGTTTCCGTTTCAAAGGAACAGCCCTTGCTAACCGAGTTCGGTAAGCCCCAAGATATTCAGACTGTGGATATCACTGCAGAAGACTATATCGATCTGGGCTTTGGTGTGCCGAAGCTATAAGGGCTGACAAGCCAATTCAAATGTCTCTGTGATCTTCAAAGTGGCGCAGTTTTTCCGGCAGGTAAGCGTCTGCCATCGTTACGTCTTCTGGTTTGCCTGTGGTCAGTAGTCGTATATGGCCGTTGCCAGCCACCATAAATTCCGGGTGCCGCTTCAAGTAATCCACAAGGGAAGCAGCCACGATCTCCGGTTGGGAAAGAAGCTCTACTCCCTTTGGAAGGGCACTCCGAAAATAGTCTTTCACAAGCGGAAAGTGGGTGCACCCCAAAACAGCTGCTTCGGGTGTAGGGCAAGCCGCAAGCACTTCTTCGATGTAACCGCCGATCAGGCCACGGACGGGCGCCTTCCCAGCACCGCCTTCGATGGCGTCCACGAGGCCGGGGCAAGCTTTCTGGTGTAATGTAACATGTGGCGCCCTTTTCCGGACTTCATCCAGATACGAGCCGCTATCCACTGTTTTCCGGGTGGCAAACAAGAGGATAGAGCGGTTCTTTTGCTCTTGTCGGTCAGGATGCTCTTGCGACCATGGTACACCCGTTAGGGCCTCTACCATGGGTACAAGCACCCCAAGAATACGCTTGTTCGGATAGGCCTTCGGCAGCCAGTCCTGTTGTAATGTCCTGAGGGCGATGGCGGCCGCAGTGTTGCAGGCAAGGACAACCAGGTCACACCCCGCATCAAACAGGATTTCCATGCTGGCGCGCGTCATGTCCACGATCTGGTCGTTGGATCGGTGGCCATATGGCGCATTGGCATGATCCCCCAGATACAGAAAATCCTGATCGGGCATGTGTTCATGCAGGGCTTCCAGAATGGTCAGGCCTCCGGAGCCTGAATCAAATACACCGATCATGGATCAAGGTTTCCCTCAGTTGTTATCAAGGCCGTACTCGGCCACCTTGCGATACAGGGTTGAACGACCGATGCCAAGCCTGCGCGCAACCTCAGCCATCTTGCCATCGTATTTCTCCAGTGTCATCGCAATGATGGCGGCTTCAAGGTCTTCAAATGATCGAATGTGACCGTCGGCGCCCAACAGCGGCAGGGTCATGCCTTCTGGCACAGGCAAAACGGGGGAGGAAGGGGGAGCCGTCGCCTCTGCGCTATAAATTGGCTGAGTGGGCGTTAGATGAGGGAAGTCAGAGGGGGTCAGAGTTTCGCTGTCTGAAAGGATAACGGCGCGGAATAGCGCATTCTGAAGTTGCCGGATATTGCCCGGCCAGTCATATCCTTCCAGCAATTTCAGTGTCGCCACCGATATCTGGCGGCGGTCGATATCTTCCATATGGGCGATCTGGTCGAGGAAATGTTCGGTAAGGGACCGGATATCGCTTTTCCGGTCCCGCAGTGGCGGCAGATGGATCGGGAATACATTCAGCCGGTAAAACAGATCTTCCCGGAAAGCGCCTTCGGCCACACGCTCTGCCAAATTTCTGTTCGTTGCCGAAATGATCCTTATGTTGACCTTAATGGATTGCCGCCCGCCCACGGGGTCAATTTCTTTTTCCTGGATCGCACGCAGAAGCTTTACCTGCACATCGAGCGGCAGTTCGCCCACCTCATCCAGAAACAGCGTGCCGCCGTCGGCTTCCTGGAATTTACCGATGCGTTTTTCGGTGGCGCCGGTGAAGGCGCCTTTTTCGTGCCCGAACAGGATGCTTTCCACCAGATTTTCCGGGATGGCGCCACAGTTGACGGCCACAAAAGGTGTGCCCGACCGGTCGCTGGCGTCATGAATGGCGTTGGCGAAAACTTCCTTGCCCACACCGCTTTCGCCTTCAATCAGCACTGGGATGATGGCTTTGGCGGCTTTTTTCGCCAGCCCGACGGCCCGTTGCATGCTTTCTGATGTGCCCACCAGCCCTTCAAAGCCATGGCCTGTGGCGCGGCCCCTGATCTGGTCCCGCATGGGGCCAATCTCGCCCACAAAGGCGCTTGTCTTGAGGCCTGCCTCGATAGCCGTGCGGATGCGTTCGGCGCTGGCGGGCTTGACGATAAAATCATTGGCGCCCGCGCGCATGGCATCGACCACAGTAGCGATACTGCTGTGGGCGGTGAGCATGATCACCGGCAGCGCAGGCATCTTGGGGCGGATGGCTTTCAAAACCTCAATGCCGTCCATGCCGGGCATCACAAGATCCAGCAGCATCACATCGATTGCGGGTCTTGATGCATCAGCCAGCCGGTCAACAGCTTCCTGACCGCTCATGGCGATTTCGGCTTCATAGCCCGCACGGCCGACAATGCCCGAAAGCAACGTGCTTTGGGTGATTTCGTCTTCCACGATCAATATGCGTTCGATTGCCAAGCTGTGCCCCTGTCCTCGATTCCAGACTGTATCATTTCAGGACACTTCTTAACAAACTGGTAATCGTAAAATTTTATCGATTACAGACATCAGAAGAAATAATGTTGCTCAAACGCGCAATTGCGCTACCCTTGAATTTCAAGGCTCTGGCAGCTCGAGGGGGCAATCCAGAATATAAATGTGTTAAGTGCTGAAGTGCCTGTTTTGTTGTCTTTTAAAAGTTCAGGGAGAACTGCTTATGAAACTGGCGGTCCTTCGGGAGCGGCGAGATGCGGAAAAGCGCGTTGCGGCCAGCCCCGAAACAGTCAAGAAACTGATGGCCCTAGGATTTGAGGTCATCATTGAGGCGGGGGCTGGCGACGGCGCCTCCATTCCAGATAAATCATATGAAGAGGCCGGTGCCTCCATCGCCAAGGATTTGAAGGCGGCGGTGAAGGATGCCGATGTAATCTTTTCCGTGCAGGGGCTTGAGGCCAAGGACGCCAAGCACACCAAAAAAGGCGCGGCGCAGCTGGCTGTGCTCAATCCTTTTGTGGAGCGTGACCGCATTGATGCCTATGCAGACGCAGGCCTGATGGCCTTCGCCATGGAGTTTGTGCCTCGGATCACGCGGGCGCAATCCATGGATGTTCTGTCATCCCAATCGAACCTGGCGGGCTATAAGGCTGTGCTGGACGGTGCGGCTGAATTTGGTCGCGCTTTCCCAATGATGATGACAGCCGCGGGCACGGTGCCGCCCGCCAAGGTGATGGTGATGGGCGCGGGCGTTGCGGGCCTTCAGGCTATTGCCACAGCCAAACGCCTTGGTGCCATCGTATCGGCCACAGACGTGCGCCCGGCGGCCAAGGAACAGGTTGAAAGCTTGGGCGGCAAATTCGTGATGGTGGAAGACGAGGAAACCGCAGCGGCCGAAACTGCTGGTGGTTATGCCAAGGAAATGTCCGATGAATATAAGGCCAAGCAGGCGACGCTGATCGCTGAAACGCTGGCCAAACAGGATATGGCCATCACTACAGCGCTGATCCCGGGTCGCCCGGCACCCAAGCTGATCACCGAAGAGATGGTGAAAAGCATGAAGCCTGGCAGCGTGATCGTGGATCTGGCTGTTGAAATGGGCGGCAACTGCGAGCTTTCAAAACCCGGCGAGGTGGTGGAAGCGCATGGTGTGAAGATCGTGGGGCACCGGAATGTGCCGTCGCGGCTGGCGGCAGACGCGTCCGCACTTTATGCCCGCAACCTGGTTCATTTCATCACGCCCATGGTCAAGGACGGCGCGCTCGCCTTTGATTTCGAGGACGAAGTGATCAAAGAGTCTGTGGTCACCAAAGATGGCGCTGTTGTGAATGATCGCCTCAAGGGGGAGAAATAAGATGCATGACATCATTGTAAATCCGTTTATCCAGCAATTCTCCGTTTTCCTGTTGGCGATTTTTGTTGGCTATTATGTGGTTTGGTCGGTGACGCCTGCCTTGCACACACCGCTGATGAGCGTAACCAACGCCATCTCAAGCGTGATCATCGTGGGTGCGCTGATTGCCGCGGGGCCTGAGGGCATGTCTATTTCCAAGATATTGGGCGCCATCGCCATTGGCCTTTCTGCTGTGAATATCTTTGGCGGCTTTGCCGTGACAGCGCGCATGCTGTCCATGTACAAGAAAAAGAAATAGGGGGCGAGCATATGACACAAATGCATGCGGACCTCACAGCCGTCGCCTACCTGGTGGCTGCTGTTCTTTTCATCCTAAGCCTGCGTGGGCTTTCGAGCCCTGAAACCAGCCGCAAGGGCAATATGTTCGGCATTGTCGGCATGACCATTGCGGTCGTCACTACCATCATGAACCCCGAGATCGTGTCCTATGACTGGATCATCGGTGCGATTGTCATCGGTGGCGGCATCGGCTTTGTCATTGCGCGCAAGATCGCCATGACCCAGATGCCCCAGTTGGTGGCCGCCTTCCACAGCCTTGTGGGCCTTGCGGCGGTGTTTGTGGCGGCGGCGGCATTCCTCAATCCGGTATCGTTCGGGATTGCGGATATGGTTGGCCATATCCATACAGCCTCCAAGATCGAGATGAGCCTCGGGATCGCCATCGGTGCCATCACTTTCTCTGGCTCGGTGATCGCCTTTGCCAAGCTGAACGGGAATATGTCCGGTGCGCCGATCATGTTGCCGGCACGGCACCTGATCAACATCGCGCTTGCTGCGGGCATCGTGGGCGGTATCGCCATGTTCGTGATGGACCAAAACGCTGACATCGCAGGTGTTCACATCTTCTGGATCGTGACGGCGCTCAGCTTCCTTATCGGTTTCCTTTTGATCATCCCTATTGGCGGCGCGGATATGCCGGTGGTGGTCTCCATGCTGAACAGCTATTCCGGTTGGGCGGCGGCAGGCATCGGTTTCACGCTGGCGAACACTGCGCTTATCGTGACGGGTGCGCTGGTGGGCTCTTCGGGCGCAATCCTCAGCTACATCATGTGTAAGGGCATGAACCGATCCTTCATCAGTGTGATCCTTGGCGGTTTCGGTGGTGACGCTGCCGCCGCCGCTGGAGGTGCTGCAGAAACACGGCCGGTGAAACAGGGCAGCGCCGAAGACGCGGCCTTCATTATGAAGAATGCATCCAAGGTGATCATCGTGCCCGGTTACGGCATGGCGGTTGCGCAGGCACAGCATGCCCTCAAGGAAATGGCTGACATGCTGAAGAAAGAGGGTGTGGAAGTGAAATATGCCATTCACCCTGTGGCGGGCCGGATGCCGGGGCATATGAACGTGCTGCTGGCGGAAGCCAACGTGCCTTATGACGAAGTGTTCGAGCTGGAGGACATCAACAGCGAATTCGCGCAGGCTGATGTAGCCTTTGTGATCGGTGCGAATGATGTGACCAACCCGTCCGCGAAAACCGATCCGCAAAGCCCGATTTTCGGCATGCCGGTTCTGGATGTAGAGAAGGCCAAGACCGTGCTGTTCATCAAGCGGTCCATGGGCAGCGGATATGCTGGTGTGGAGAACGAGCTTTTCTTCCGCGACAACACCATGATGCTGTTTTCCGACGCCAAAAAAATGGTGGAAGAGATCGTCAAGAGCTTCCATTAGGCTTAACAGGCTGAAGACTTCAAGGCCATCCTGCGGGGTGGCCTTTTCTTTTGGATGGTTCTTTAGCTTGTTGATTTAAAATAATTTTTATGAAATTTGGGCGTAAAAAACTTTGATGCGCGGGGAATAAATCCTGCCCGCAGTCGTATTTCCTTCAATGCCCCCGAGGTGGGGCGCAATGAACGTAAAGGAGATACCTATGCCCAAACACGCAAAACCTTCCCTTGAAGATAAAAACATCATTGAAGGCACTGAGGAAAACGACCAGCTTGTGGGGACTGACGAGGCCGATGCGTTGCTCGCAGGTGAGGGAGACGACACAGTTGCCGGTGGCGAGGGTGACGATCTGCTCGCGGGCGGCTTTGGCGACGATCAACTTTCGGGCGATGCAGGCAACGACCGGCTTGGCGACGGCAGTGGTGACGATACCCTTTCTGGCGGTGCCGGTGACGATGGCCTGCGTGCTTCGCTCGGCGCGGACAAACTGGAAGGCGGGGATGGTAATGACAAGTTGATCTCGCTTGCGGATGCGGGAGAGCCAGACCCGGCGCAAGACCCGGATGGCAGGGTAACCGCAGATCAGGACCTGGCGGCAGACGATACACTCACAGGCGGTGACGGTGCCGATGAGTTTATCTTCCGCCCGCTTATCAATGCCACTGAAGAGGTAATTGCTGCTCATACTGATCCAGAAACCGGGCGTGTTGATTGGCGTGCGGTTGCCAAGGAAAATGACAATGTGCACGACCACTGGGTGGAAGGCATCGGCAATGATGTTATCACTGATTATTCCGCCGAAGAGGGCGATACCATTGTGATTTCCGGCCACACGGTTTCTGTGGATATCAGCTATGGCGATAGCGATGATGACGGCATCGACGATTATACCCTGTTGACCCTTTCAAGCGACCAAAGTGCCAATGGTGGCGGTGCCCATGACGGCGATGCGCTTGGCACTATCACGGTCTTGGATGCGATCCTCACGGAAGAGGATATCGTGGTACGGCCTGGCGGCTTTGCTGCGGTGGACAGGCTGGATACCTGGGACGCCTGAGCGCTTTAGGACCCTGACTGATCAGATCATTGGGCTGGTGCGTAGTGCCGGCCCATTTTTTCGACCCGTGTTTTAATGTGTCCCGGTTTTATAGCTGGCGCGATTATCGCGAGCATTACTTTCTGGTTGGCAGAATTGGCTGGTGTGTTTCTGGTTTTTATGAAGCCTTGGCGCTATGGGAGCACGACCGGAGGCGGCCTCTATCGTGCACGCCGGTTTTGTTGCGCAATTGCTTGTTAGCTGATGAAACATGGAATGCCAGGTAGGGCAGGTCATGACATTATTTCCAGATTATTGCCGTTGTCTGACTACGGTTGGCGGCGGGAAACTATTCCCCCGATATCGAATTTTTCACCTCTGGCGGTGTCCTTGGTACCAACCCTTTGCCATAAACGGGATCTCGGCCCGGGATACCCAGGTCTTCCACTCGTTTTTCAAGAAGATCGAGTATCGCCATCAGAGACGCTGGGTCTGGTGATTTGGCTTCAAGGGCAAGTTGGGCGGCAATTATAGGGACAGCGAAGGACGTGCCTGAATAGGGTTTGGCTCCATCCATGCTGGCGGCCTCAATGTTTACACCAACTGCAGCATAATCAACAAAGCTGCCCTGATTGGCGTGTTCCAGAATGGTTTTGCTGTTATCAACGGCGGTCACTCCGATCACGCCGTCATAAGCAGCAGGATAGCGTGCGACCCCGTCAGGGCCATCGTTCCCGACGGCCGCCACGATGACGTAGCCCTTGGAGGTGAGTTTTTCTGTGGCAAGTTCCAGGAGCAGGCTGTCCGGGCCCGCGAGGCTCAGGTTCATTACAGCTACCCCCTCGCCTGCAAGCCATTCCATGGCAAGCACGATGGCTTCAGCGTCGGAATAGGCGGCATCGCCCGAGAACACGTCAGCCACCTTGATGTCAGCGGTGCCATACTGTGCTAATAGCGACGCTATGGCGGTTCCATGATCGCGTTCAGTGATTGCTTCACCACGACCGAAGTTCTTTTGCGCCACGGATGCTTCTTCAAGGGCCGGGTGGCTTGCCAAAACTCCCGTGTCAATCATGCCAATCTTGAAGTGACCATGCGCAAACTTGGGCAATGCCCCTTCGGGCATTGTGCCGTTGCCGGAAGGCTCGAACGCTGAATTCAATTCGTATCTGCCGTCCCTGTCAGCGGCTTGCAGTTTCGCAAGCGCCACCTCAAGGGACATTTTGGCGGGTGGACGCCACATATCGATGCGGAGCCCCATTACGGGCAATGATTTCCGCCGTAGCCACCGAAATCCCATTTGCCTGGCCATCCGGGCGGCAGCGGGTGACATATCAATTGCTACAATCTCGCCCCGCCGGACCAGCCGTTCCTTTCGTTTGATCTTGGCAAATTCCAACCCATAGCGGCTGCGGAGTTCTGCCCTGATGCGCGCGCGCTCGGCGCTGCCTGGAGGCGCCGCGCGTAGCGCTATCATGAGATGGCGCGCATCCTGCTTGCGTTCACGCTGTTGTTGGCGTTTGGCTTTTCGCTGCCGATTGTGATGGGGGTGCCCCTTTGCTTTCTGAGGCTGATGCTGCCGCGCAGTAGGTGGCTTCGGTGGCGGCGCTACCCAGCGTCCCACAGTAGCCGAATAGGCAGATGGGGCCGGGCCAAGACAGAGCATCAAGCCCGCCAATCCAGACAGAAATATTGATTTTGCGAATGTTTGTGCCACTGATCTGCGTATCCAACTATAGCCGCCGGGATTACCTATGGTCTACTACGCCATAGTCTTTCGTTTTATTCCAGCCTTCATAATTTTTGATACGCACTGGAATAAACCTTCCTTTGTTTCGTATTCTAGGCGTGGTGATAAAGGAGAGCATGTGACAAGCTTTCAGAACCAGTTGCTGGAATTGATCCCGAGACTTCGGCGGTTTGCTGTCGCGCTAACGGGCAACCTTGCCGATGGTGACGATTTGCTGCAAGCCGCGGTCGAGCGGGCTTTGCGTCGGCGTGAAACCTTTGACCGTAGCCTGCGAATGGACAGCTGGATCTTCAAGATCGCCCAGAATATTTGGATAGACCAGAAGCGGTCCGAAAAACGCCGGGGACAATCAGTGGATATTGATGATCAAACGGATTTGGCCGGTGACGACGGCAGAGTGCACCTGGAACAGCGGCAAATGACCCGCAAGGTTCTTGAAGCCATCGCAGCTTTGCCGGAACAACAGCGCCTTGTTGTGGGGCACGTTCTGGTAGACGGAAAATCCTACAGCGAAGCAGCCGATTGCCTGGGAGTGCCCATTGGCACAGTAATGAGCCGTCTGTCGCGTGCCCGCAAAACATTGGAAGCCGAGGTTCTCGGCACGGAGGCAATTCAATGACAGTGATCAGTGATGAAATGTTGATGGCCTATGCTGACGACGAACTATCTCTGGAGGAGCGGGAGTTGGTTGAGGCGGCACTGAAGGCTGATCCATCTTTGAAGGCCAAGTTGACACGGCATTTTGCCCTCAAGGCAGAGATTGATCAGGCGTTTGCCTTTCTGGATGATACTCCTCTTCCTGAGAGGCTTGAAACAATGTTAGCGCCGAGGGCCGAGATCATACCATTTTATCGGCGGAAACCGGTGGTTATTGGATTTACCAGCTTGGCGGCATCGCTTCTTATCGCTGTTGTATTTGTGGGTTCGCCAAAACAGGAAGCTTCCAGTTTGGCTGTCCCATGGTCGATTGCTCAAACACTTGAAACAAAAGCAGATGGCGAACAAACAGCCGTAGTGCAGGTTGGAGAAAGTTATCTCCGGCAGGATGGTACGTTGTGTCGCGACTATTATGCAGAGGGAAACAGAACTCTTGCCTGTCGGGAAGATAGTGGATGGCAGGCGGTGGCTTCGGTCAAGCAGGTTGGTGAGGGGAAATTCGCACCAGCGGGGATGGAAGAAGCGGACGACGTCAATACACAATTGAGCATGATGGAGCAGCTAGCACCGGGTGCCGAGCGGGCCTTGCTGACACGGAATGAGTAGGGGCGGGTGACGGCGCGAAAGTTAGGGCCAATCATTCCGCCACCCGCCAGGAAAGCACCGCTGTCAGGCCCGGTGCTGTGAGAAGGCCGGGGCATCCAGGCCGGCCTCTCGAGAACCTTTATTCCATATATGATATTAATAATCAATCTCAATTATTGCACTCCGACCATATTCTTTTAAGAGGGTGGAAAATGAAGGGCGGTTTTTGCTGTTAGGCTCAGCAGTTCGGTGAACTAGCGGGGATTTGGCCTGAAATTTCCCTTATTGGCTGTTTTGAGGTATTTTGTGCGCAAAGGGGGTCATGGAGGAACAGTTCCATGGACGTTCGCCAGTTCGTGCGACCCATTTTCACGGCTATGCTGCTTTGTATGCTTGGGTATTTCTCCCTTGCCGGTTTCCTTGCCTACTTGCAAGACAAAAGCTCCATCGCGGCGGAACGCCAGAAACTTCAATCGGTGATGGATCAATATTGTCGGACGCTTGAGCTTCTGGCTGAGGATAACGCCTGGTGGGACGCTGCTGTTAAGAATGTTGTCTTGGAATACGACGAAAGATGGTTGATCGAATCGATTGCAGAAACAACCTACACCTACAATCGTGTTGTTGGTGTGGTGGTGGTGGGCACCGACGGTGACCCCATTTTCAGCCACATTAAGGATGGGCTGCCTTCAGAGATTGAATTTTTGAATATGGGGCTTTGGCAGGCTCTCCGGACGCAAGAACTTCCTGAAATTGACCAACCGCAAAGCACCAAGGGCATGCTTGTGCATGATGGACGGCTTTATGCCTTTGGGGCCAGTATGTTTACGACGGGGCTTGGATATGCTTCGAATGTCTCCGAATCCTTTTTCTCTTCACCACGCCCCGTGCTGGTGTTTATCTCGGAGATTACGCCTGCCATTCTGGCTGAGGTCGGAACGGAATATACCCTCGAACAACTTCAGTATCATGGCGCAGACAAGGCCCGGTCCCCCAACATTGATCTGGGCCTGACACCTCTGGGAGAGCCAGTGGGGCGGATATCGTGGTCTCCAACTCGTGCAGGAACCGATCTTTTGATCACGCTTGTCTGGCCTACGCTTGGCATGTTGCTGATTATTGGCTTTCTTAGCCGTAAATTTTTAGCCCAGGTGCGTGAGACCCTCGCAAAAGTGGAAGCGGCAGACCGCGCAAAATCCGAGTTTCTTGCTTCCACAAGCCATGAGGTTCGGACACCTTTGAATGCGATTATCGGATTTTCTGAAATCCTTTCCCTTGAGATGTTCGGCAAGGTAGAGGGCGAGAAAAACAAACAATATGTTCAGCTGATCAGGGAAAGCGGGGCGCACCTTCTTTCCATCATCAATGACATACTGGACATGTCCAAACTGGAAGCCGGCGGTTTCGAGATGTTCCCGAAGATGTTGCATATCAAGGAAATTGTTTCTTCAAGCGAAGAATTTATACACACCATGGCGGAAGACAAAAATATTCAGGTATCCATGACCGTGGAAAATGCCGATATTTTTGCCGATGAGCGGGTAACGCGGCAGGTCCTCCTGAATATTCTTTCAAATGCTGTGAAATATACGCCTGAGGGTGGGCATATCCGAGTGACCGGTGATGTAAGCCCGCCTTGGTACACGCTCTCTGTCGCTGATGACGGCCCAGGCATGACCGAAGACCAACTTGAGAAAGCATTGGAGCTTTTTGGTCAGGTGCCGACTGGCCTCGAAACCAAGCATGCAGGCACAGGGTTGGGCCTGCCGCTTGTGGTGCGATTTATGCGATTGATGGAGGGGCGGTTTGATATCAGATCCGCGCCAGGAGAGGGCACCTGTGTGACCCTGAAATTCCCAATGGAAAAGGCAAAAGAGAACGTTTAGGGCACAGCCTTACCTTGGCCTATAAACCTTTTGGAAAGGTCAGCGCGCTAGCCTAGCCCCTTCTGGACATTTCCTGAGTGGTCGGAAGGGAAAGTGGGTGCGCAAAATACTGTCGCTTTCAAGTATCATTCTGGGGTTGGCTCTGGCCCCGGTGGCCGCGCGCGCCTCGGATACACTGACCCTGTTGTTCAGCGATCTGGAACCCTATGTTGTTTCTACATCAAATGGTGTTGAAGGGTTTTTGGCACATCACCTCAATCAGGTTGGCGATGAGGCCGGAATTACTATCAACTGGCAATATATTCCGTGGGAACAGCAAATACCTCTGTTGAAGCGCAAGCCGCCCAATGTGTGCGGCGTTGGTTTGTTCGATATTCCGGAACGAAGGTCCTTTTTGCGCTTCAGTGTGCCGATAGGTAAAGATTATGGTATTGCCGTTGCTGTACGCAAAGATGATGGCCGGATGGTTCATGACAGCCTTCAGGATATGCTGGAAGATGGTGACCTGACAGGGATGCTGCAGAAAAACACATCCTATGGTCCCATCGTTGACAAGATCCTCGAAGGGCATGAGCTGATTGTTTCGCCGGATCCGACACTGCGTGCTATGCGCGATATCGTTGAAGGCAAGGCCGATTATTTGTTGGCGACAGCGCCAACATTCGAGCGCCTTGTGCCCAAATACGGTTTTGAAAACAGTCTTAAGATCCGGTCAGACCTGTCGGATATGCAGGATCATGTGTTGTTCTTTCTGGGCTGCACCCACACTACTCCAACCAGCCTGACCGATAGAATGGACCAGATTTTGCTGCAGAAAGGCCCGGTCTGCCCTGACGGCCCCTGCCAGCAGGATTAAGCTTTAGCCTTTCTTTGGCGGCATGGGAAAGAAGGCGCTTGTGCGTTTGATATAGTCTTCATATCCGGGCCGCCGCTTTTTCAATCCTCGCTCCAAAAGCGGAACGCCTGACCATTTCATGAGCAGGAAACTCATGACAACGGGTGCGAAAACAAGTGTCAGGTCATGGCCGATCAGCCACAGCCCCCACCATACGCAGGCATCACCAAAATAGTTGGGGTGCCGGGTCCAGGCCCAAAGGCCCGTGTCCAATACCTTGTCGGCATTTTCCGGGTCAGCTTTGAAGCGGCCAAGCTGCCAATCACCGACCCATTCAAAGAACACGCCCAACAACCATACCGCGGCCCCCAAAAGGACCATGCTATCGATCGCCTTTGGTGGTTCTGCCAATAGCCCGATAACGGGTGCAACAATGATCAGGATAAGAATGCCCTGAAGGCCAAACACGAACCAAAGGGAAAAGATATGGCGGGAAATGCCTGTGCGCTCGCCGATGATTTTGATGTATCGGGCGTCTTCCCCATGTGTGAGATACCGGCGTAGCAAATATACCGATAACCTCCCACCCCACAGGAACAGGAGGATCATTGCCAGGAACTGCGCCTCGCCCAATCCCGACAAGGTACTGGCTGCAGCCAGTGCAGCCACAATAAAGCCTGCTCCCCAAAAGGCGTCGATAAAACTTACGTGTTTCCGGATAATGCTGAGGCCCCACAACAATATGAGAGCAACCCCAAGTGCTTGAGCCGCAACGAAATACAGATCTGCCATATCAAAAACTCCCCTTTGAAGGCCAATATTGGCCAAAAGGTCGGCATAATGCGACCAATTTTGTGAAGATTGTTGGCGGAATTGCCTGCGCGCGGTATATGAAGGCTGAAGATTGAGGGATGCTATGGGCGAACAAGCCACCATTATTGATTTTCTCAGCGCCAGCCTTCGCGGGCTTGAGGCGTCGGGCCGTGCTGTCCTCAGCCCTGCCGAACAACAGGTGGCGGATAGCATTGCCGACAAGCTGGATCATGAACTGGAAGATATGGTCAAGCAGCTGGAGTCAGTAGCATCCTGCCAGCAAGAAGATGAAGACGATGATACCCCCGAAGAGGAATTGCCGCCGTTTGCAGCCTTCTGCGTAGGGCTGCGGCGCATTGGTGGCAGCCTTTTGCCGCACCTGGTAAGCACATTCAAAGGCCTTTGCGATGCGCGTGGTGTACCCGTTGGGCCGTTTTCTTGGATAATCAGGGCAAGGGCTGATGCCTTTGTCGCTTATTTGTTGCAGGTGGCCCAGGTGCACGGATTGGCCTTTGATGATAGTCTCCAGCGTGTGGGTAAAGACGAGCAGATCGCGCTAGCGCGTCTTGGTGCTGATTTGCGTATCCTGATGCAGCAAGAACTCGATAATGTGATGTGACAAACATTGCGTCACCCGCTGTTCACCTGATATTCAGGCTGCAAGATGTACCGTATCCGGGAAAGTTGCCATAAGTGAGAAATAACATGAATTATAAAACTCTATTCTCAACAGCGATGATCACCGCGATTAGTTTGAGCACCGGCGCGGTGTCGGATGAAGAAGACAAGATGACGCGTGGCGAAAAACGCCTGGCGAAAATCATGGAAGATTACAAACCAACGGGCGAAACCAAGAGCTGCGTTTCCCTGAGGTTTTTGCGGGATTCCCGTATCATCGATGATAAAACCATCTTCTTTAAAGGTGTTGGCAAGCGCGCTTATATGAACAAGATGTCCCATCAGTGCAACGGCCTCGAACGTGAAGAGCGTTTTATGTATAGCACGTCTATCGCGCAGCTTTGCCGGAATGAAATTATTACGGTTCTGGATAGTTTTGGGCGCCAGTGGGGCAGCTGTGGCTTGGGCGACTTTGAGGAATATGCCAAGAAGTCTGCTGATGAGAAAGCAGCAGAAAAATCCGAGTCGAATTAGCGTCGATATATCAAAAGATTAGCTGTGAGTGAGGGCCCGTCTGGGCCCTTTTTTGCATTTTATCGCAAGCGTCAGGCGATCCGTCGCACAAGGGTTTCGCATTATAATATAACGGTTCATACCGCGTGGTAACGACACAAATGGATACGACGCGAGGAACCCGATCCATGAAATTGACAGAGAAAAGCCTGAAAAACCCAGCCGCGGTGATCGTGATTGCCGCGATGGCGCTGGTGCTTGGCGCAGTGATGCTGACCAAGCTTCCCGTACAACTGTTTCCAGCCATTGAGCGTCCGCAGCTTGCGGTTCAAATCTTCTGGCGCGGGGCGAGCCCATCCGAGATTGAATCCGAGATTGTGGAGCCGATCGAAGAAGTGATGCAGGGCATCCCTGGCATGGAAGAAATGCGATCTTTCTCCAACAACAGTTTCGGATTTGTCTCTCTGGAATTCGCTCTTGAGGCGGATATGGACCGCACGCTGATGGAGGTTATCAGTCGGATCAACCGCTTGCCGCCTTTGCCGGCTGACGCCGACCGCCCCCAGATCCTTATGAATGGCGGGAACCCGACAGGCGAAACGCTGATCTATCTGTTTACCCAGTTCCGGGAAGGCAGTGCCTTGCCACAGGATGAATATGTCAGCTTTATCCGCGATGAAGTGGTGCCGCGTCTGGAAAGTGTTGAAGGCGTTTCGCGTATTTCTGTTGAAGCAGGTGCCGGCTTTGGCGAACAGTTGACGGTCGAGTTTGATGCCGTTCGCGCAGCCGAACTGGGTGTGAATATCAATAGCATCGTGCGCCTTGTTGGCCGCACAGTAGATAGTTCCGGCGGATTCCTGGAAGTAGGCCGTCGTCGCTATATGCTGAATTTCCAGGGCCGGTACGAGCCCGATGAGCTGCGTGCACAAATTCTGGAATGGCGTGATGGCCGCCCGGTAACACTGGGTGACATTGCCACTGTTGAGGTAGGCCCGCCAGACGCCCAGCAGGTTGTGTACCAAAACGGCAATCCTGCCGTTGGGATGCGGGTGATCCGTGAAAGCGGCGCTAACGTGTTGGCCACCATTGATCGCCTGACGGAGCGCCTTGATGAGCTCAATGCAGGCATGCTGGCAGAGCGCGGCATCGCAATCGAGAAATCTTTCGACCCATCAGTATTTATCAAACGGGCGATTAACTTGCTTTCGACAAATCTGTTGATCGGCATTCTTCTGGCAGTGGGTGTGTTGTGGTGGTTCTTGCGTCAGGTGCGGGCAACCCTGCTGATTGCATTGACTATCCCGGTTTGCTTGCTCACCACAGTTATTGTGCTGGCGCTGTTTGGTCGAACCGTGAATGTGATATCGCTGGCGGGGTTGGCATTCGCCACTGGCATGGTGCTTGATGCTGCGATTGTTGTGCTTGAAAATATCGTGCGCTTGCGCGAACGCGGTGAAAAACCGGGTGTGGCGTCCCTCTTGGGTGCCAATCAGGTTTGGGGTGCGCTTCTGGCTTCTACAACCACGACAGTCGCGATCTTTGTGCCGATCCTGTTCCTGAAGGATGTGGAAGGTCAGCTGTTTGCTGACCTGGCGCTCACGATTGCCATCGGTGTTGGCCTGTCCCTGATTGTTGCCGTGACCGTTCTGCCCGTGGCAGCGGAAAGCTGGCTTAAGAAACTGCCAGCCAATGAAGCGGCAGGTGCGCGTGCCAAACGCTGGGCCGGCAAGTTGATGACCTTGACCGGCCATCCACTGCGCCGTGTAGGCCTGATCGTTGGCCTGATGGCTGGCGCTGTTGGGCTGAGCTACTGGCTGTTGCCAAACCTTAACTATCTGCCGCCGGTTAAACGGGATGCCGTGGATGCATTCGTATCCTTCCCATCTGGCGCCAATGTTGAAACCATTGACCGTGAAATCGTGAGCGTCATCGTAGAGCGCCTGAAACCATATATGAGTGGCGAAAAGGAACCAGCGCTTCGCAATTATTATTTCATTACCTTCCCGGGCGGGCAAGGCGGTTCCCTTGGTATTCGCGCCAAAGACCAGGAGCGTGTGAAAGAGCTCGAGAAACTGGTGAATGAGGAAATCCTCGCAGGTTTCCCGGATGTATTCGCCTTTGGTCAGCAGGGTAACCTGTTTGGTGGTTTTGGCGGCAACGGGTCTGTGCAGCTTCATCTTCAGTCCCGAGATATGGATGGCATGCGTGATGCAACGATGACAGCGATGCAGCTTGTGCAGGAAGCCCTGCCGGGTGCGCGTGCGCAGCCAAACCCTGATCCCAATGTTGTATCTCCAGAGCTGAAAATCATTCCTAATGATCGCCGTCTCGCGGAGGTTGGCTACAGCCGCCAGGATGTGGCGCGTATTGTGCGGGCTCTGGGTGACGGGTTGTGGCTTGGCGAACATTTCGATGGCGAACGCCGGGTGGATATGATCCTCAAGTCTCAAGACTGGTCTGAGCCTGAAGCCCTTGAAAGCGTGCCAGTGGCAACGCCACGTGGCGGTACGGTACTGCTGGGTGACCTTGTTTCCATCGAACGCGGTGTGGGCCCAACCTTCGTGCAACGGGTGGATCGCAAGCGGACTGTAACCCTCAATATCAACCAGCCGGAAGGTATGGCGCTTGAGGACATGGTTGCCATTCTGAAAGAGAAAGTTGAGCCAGAACTGCGGCCATTGATGCCAGCTGATGGAACGATCAGCTATGGTGGCAGTGCGGACGCCCTCGAGCGCGCCGTTGGCTCGCTGACCATGAACTTCGTGCTGGCGCTTGGCCTGCTGTTCATGATTTTGGCGGCGCTGTTCCGGTCTGCGAAAGATGCCCTCTTCGTGGTTATCACTATCCCGCTTGCCACAGTAGGCGGTGTGCTGGCGCTGTGGATCCTTAACCTGATCTCCTTTGCGCCGCTCGATCTGCTGACGATGATCGGCTTTATCATCTTGCTTGGATTGGTGGTCAACAACGCCATCCTCCTGGTGGCTCAAACCCGGTCAGGCGAGGACGAAGGCCTGACACGCGATGAGGCAGTTGAACGTGCTTTGGCTCTGCGTCTGCGCCCGATCTTCATGAGCACGCTTACCTCCATCATGGGTATGCTGCCGCTGGTGCTGTTCCCCGGCGCGGGTAGCGATATTTATCGCGGCATGGCCACCACCATTGTGGGTGGGATGGCTGTTTCAACAATCTTTACGCTGGTGCTGCTGCCGTGCCTCTTGCGCTTCCGCGAATTTGGCATGTTGGCAAAGCTGTTCCGTGGCGGTCGTACGCTGCACCCAGCTGAATAAATATAAACGCGAGGACAAGAACATGAGTATTCAACTGAAACAGAAAGCAACTTCCCTGATGGGGGCGCTGATGTTTGCCGCAGCCGCGACAGGGTTGATGGCAGGCAGTGCCGAAGCACAACAGCAACGCCAGATGCCGCCGGCACTTGTGGAATTGGCAGAAGCCAGCAATGCCATGATGGCCCCACAATCTTACTTGCCCGGTACCGTGGTAAGCCTGAATGACAGCCGGATCGCGGCTGAAATTTCGGGTCGTGTTACGTGGATTGCTACAGAAGGCACTCTTCTGAAGGAAGGGGATGTGATCGCAGAGATCGATGATCGCAATCTGAAACTTGCTCTCCAGCGTAACAAAAGCCAGGTGTCCCGCCTTGAGGCGCGTATCCGCTATTTGCAAAGTGACCTGACCCGCCTGCAGGAGCTGGCCTCTAACAGCAATATCCCGGCAAGCCGCCTCGAAGAGGCGGAAAGCACGCTGTTGATGACACAGGAAGAACTGGCGCAGGCCCGCGTGGCTGCCGAGCAGGCCGAAGTGGACCTTGATCGCACCAAAGTGCGCGCGCCGTTCCCTGGCCGTGTGGTGGAGCGTTTGGCCCAGATCGGTGAATATGCCAATCCGGGTCGCCAGATTGCCCGCCTTGTCGACACTGAGCATCTTGAAGTGTCTGCAACAGCACCAGTAGCGCTTGCGCGTGTGTTGTCAGATGGTCAACAAGTTGTGCTGCGGGAAGATGCCCAGCTAAAAGACAGTCGCATTCGCGCCCTCGTGCCTGTGGGCGACGCGCTGAGCCGTACAATGGAGCTGCGCGTGTCCTTGCCTGCCGGCCAGTATGTGGTTGGCGCGGCGCTTCAGGTTGGTGTGCCGTCCAATCGTCCGGAAGAAGTCGTGGCTGTGCCACGTGATGCCTTGATCCTGCGCCGCGACGGCACCTATGTTTTCCGTGTGAAGGAAGACAATACAGCCGAGCGCCTGATGGTAACAACAGGGGCAGCGACAGGTTCGCTGGTTGCAGTAACCGGTGGTATCAATAGCGGTGACCGTATTGTGATCCGCGGTGGTGAGCGCTTGCGTGAAGGCCAGCCGGTGCAACAGCGCCAGACAGCAGAAGCAACCACTGGCCGCTAAGTCGGCCAGTTATGTTCTGAGTAACTAAATGGATAAACAGCCAAAAAATCATATTGGCCCCAAAAACCCTGTTGGCGAACAAGGGGCCGCGCCCCATAATGCCCCGACACAATCGGCTGGTGCACGACAAGATGCGCCGGTTGAAGTGCCGGGGCTTCTTGATCTTGCCTCGGAAATGATAGAAAAAGACCGGGGTTTTCAAGGGGCATCCGCCAATATGAATTTTTTCTTTGGCTCCAAAGAACGCACGTTCTGGACATTTCAGGCGCTTGGATGGGCCGGCTATGGGCTGGTGCGAACTTTTCAGGCGATGACACTGCAGTCAGACCTTCGCTTCCACTCACTGCTGATTTTGGCGGCAATTGTGATTGGCCTCATCATGACGACGGTGATGCGGTATGGCTATCGCCTGGTGCGCGAATGGCCGCTTCCGGCCGTGCTTCTGTGTGTGATTGGGGCCTGCGCGTCGCTTGGGCTATTGTTCTCCTATCTTGAAGTCACTATTGGCCCGTCGCTGATACCGGGCTTTTCGCGCCCCACTGGGCTTGGCCTGTTCGCAAACGCCATGTTTGAGGCCACGGCGCTGTTTGCCTGGTCAGCCATCTATTTTGGCTATCACTATTATCAGGGCATGCAGGAGCAGAAGGAACAGGCCCTGAAGGCAACAGCTATGGCGCATCAGGCGCAGCTGAAGATGCTCAGGTATCAGCTGAATCCGCATTTTCTGTTCAACACGCTGAATGCCATTTCAACCCTTGTGCTTGAAAAGGCAGAGGAAGACGCCAACAAGATGCTGACGAAGCTTTCAAGCTTCCTCAGGTTTACACTGGTAAACCAGCCAACGCAGCGCATTTCCCTGGATCAGGAGCTGCATGCTTTGGGGCTCTATCTGGAGATCGAGAAGGTGCGCTTCTCCGATCGGCTGAATGTGGAATTCGAAATCGATGATCAGGCGCGCAAGGCCCTGATCCCCAGCCTATTGCTGCAACCACTTATCGAAAACGCCATCAAATATGCGATCGCCCCGGCGATTGACGGCGGCACAATCAAGGTGGAGGCCTCCACGCTCGGTAGCCGGCTGTTGATCTCCCTGAAGGATTCCGGCCCCGGCATCGATGACCTGTCGAACATCGTCAGCCAGTCGGGCTCGGGCGTCGGCATAACCAATACCAAAGAACGCCTGCAGCAGATTTATGGCGATGACCATTCGATCACGCTCCAGAATCTGGAGCCACAAGGCCTTGGTATCTTTATTGAAATTCCTTGCGAACGGGAAAAACGCCCGTAAACTTGGGAACTGACGAGGCGCATCAGCGCACAAACCCGAAAAGAATGACCCAAAAGGGCAACAGGGGAACAGAGACATGGGGAAAATCCGCACCATATTGGTGGACGACGAACCACTGGCAATCCGCGGCCTGAAGATCAGGCTCGACAAGTTCGAGGATGTCGAGATCATCGGCACTTGCTCGAACGGGCGCGAAGCCGTGAAGGCGATCAAGGAACAGAAGCCCGATCTGGTGTTTCTGGATATCCAGATGCCCGGTTTTGATGGCTTTTCCGTGCTCAGGTCCCTGGTGGGGGAAGCGGAAATCCCGCTCGTGATTTTTGTCACTGCCTTCGACCAATATGCCCTTGATGCCTTTGAGGCCCACGCGCTTGATTATCTTCTGAAGCCGGTTGAGGAAGAGCGCCTTGCCGAAGCCATCGTGCGGGTGCGCGAGGCCATGGCGCAGCGGATCGCGATCGAGCAGAACGCCCGGCTTGTTGAGCTGATCGAAAATATGGAACAGCCGCCCAAGGAAGCGCTGACCGCACTTCTGGAGAAGCCATCAGAGGCGTCTGACAGCCGCTTTGACCCCCACCTCAGGATCAAGGACCGTGGCCATATCACAATCGTCAGTGTGTCTGACGTGGAATATATCGACGCGGCGGGGGACTATATGTGCATCCATGTGGGGGAGAAAACGCACATCCTCAGGGAAACCATGAAAACCATGGAAAAGCGGCTGGACCCGAAAATCTTCCAGCGCATTCACCGCTCCACCATCGTGAACCTGGACAAAGTGCGTGAGGTGAAACCCCATTCAAATGGCGAATGTTTCCTCACCCTCGAAGGCGGGACCGAACTGAAGGTCAGCCGCTCCTACAAGGATGTTGTTGGGCGTTTTCTTTAGCGCGCCCCAGCATCTGCCATAATCGGCTGTGTTCAAAAGGCCTGCTATTGCTATGCATCTTCCCCATCCTTATGGTGCGGGAAGGATCAAGGCATCAGGAGCAGGCGTGAATGGCGGTAATTTCATCTCTCATGCGCTATCCCGTTAAGGGGTTGGCGGGGCAGGCGCTTCCTGCGGTTGAATTGGCGCCGGGTCAGGCCATTTCGGGTGACCGCGCCTATGCGCTCAGGCACGGGACTACCGAATTTGACCGCGATAACCCCGTGCATCTATCGAAGACCAAGTTTCTCGCCCTGATGACTCACGCCGAGCTGGCCGCGCTTGATGTCAGCTTTGCCGATACGGCGGATGTTATGACGCTGTCGAAAGATGGTGAATTGATGTTCCATGGCAGCCTTGAGAATGCCGATTACGTGCACCGGCTGGAAACTTTCATGGCAAGTTTTATAGGGGAGCGCGCCAAGGGTGCGCCAAGACTGGAACAGGCCGAAAACCATATGTTTTCTGATGTGCCGGAAAAATGCCTTTCGGTTGTTAACCTTGCAAGTGTGAAGGCGCTTTCGGATCACGTGGGGGCAGAGCTGGATCCGCTGCGGTTCCGTGCCAACATCTATCTGGCCAACCTGCCCGCCTGGGCAGAGCGTGATTGGGAAGCCGGACAGCAGTTTTCGGCCGGGAACGTGCAGTTGACATTGATGAAGCCAATAGTGCGCTGCAACGCCACCAATGTGAACCTTGAGACGGCCGAAGTGGACCAAAACCTTCCCAAGGCGCTTCAGAAAGAATTTGGTGCCAACCTGATGGGTATCTATTGCACGGTAGATACGGCTGGCACCATCACTGCAGGCGATCAGTTTACCGCGCTTTGCTGAAGCCGCTGGCGGCGCCTGATCAGAAGTATGGCGCCCAGCCCCCAGATGAAAAAGATCATGCCCGGCACCAGCAGGCGTGCGGGGCTCATGGTGTCGTCAAATAATTCGCGCACACCGCCTGCAGCAATGATGGCAGCGGCGTCGAAAATCCAGTGGAAGAAGATGGGGGCAAGCAATGAGCCGCCCACTTGCCGAACGGCTGCGAACATCATGCCCACGCCTGCGGCGAACACGGCCTGGCTCAGGATAATCTCGGCGGGGATATCGGTCATCAGCCCGCTCAGGTGCACAGCGCCGAACAGCAGGGATGTGACGAGGCTGGTAACCAGAAGCCCCCTGTCTTCCACGGCACGCCAAAGGATACCGCGGAACATGGCTTCTTCGCTGATTCCGACCGCGAGCGCCACCAGCGCCCAGCCCATCATGGCAGTGGCAGGCAGGCCAAATGCCGCCTCCGGGTTCATGAGCACCATCAAGGTCATCAGAATGAAGGGCAGGGCTGGCACCATGAACCACCAATCTTTGCCGCGTGTCATGCCGAAATAGCTGAGGCCGCCAAATCGCCACATGGCCGCCAGCATCACCATGGCCAGACTGCCCTTGGAGATCAGCATTTTGGCTAGCATGTCGATATCGGGTGCCAGTTCGCGTAAAACCGCATTTACGCCCGCGCCCCACACCAGAAACAGCAGCAGTGTTCCGCCGGCAATTAAAGCTATTTTATTCTTGTTCATTTTATCCTCGCATCATAAAGTGAATATGAATTCACCTTTTAGATAGTGATGATGTGAAGAAGAGTCAAGGCAGCGGCATGACAGATAATCGGGGAACAGTGCTTGAACCCAAACAGGCGCGGGGGCACGAAACACGACGGAAGATACTGGATGCAACGCTTTCGTTGTTGGAAGATCGGCATTTTGAGGCGCTGACGATCGCTGATATTGCGGCGCGCGCGGGTATGGCTGTGGGCAACTTCTACAAGCGGTTCAAAAACAAGGAGGCGCTTTTGCCGCCCCTTTACGCTGAATATAACAACCGCTTTGCCGCCTTCGCCGGTATGCAACATTCCCTGCAGGACGCCGATCCATGGCGCGCCATGGTGGAAACAACCGTTGGTTTTTTCGAGGAGAACAGGGGGCTCATTCGCGCCCTGCATCTACACAGCAGGTTGAAGCCCGATCTGGTGCCTGAAGGCAGCACGGCGGCGCGCGGCAGCCTGTATCGGGCCGCCGAGGTGCTGGTGTCGCCTGACGGCATCACGCAGGAACAGCGGCTTCTGAAGGCGCGTATGGCCGTGTTGATGATGGTGAGCAGCACGGTTGAGGCCGTGATCTACCCCGAAATGACACCCGCTGTCGCGGCCGCTATCGGGCGAGAGGATTTTGTCCGCGAACTGGTGCAGGCCCTGAAGGCATACGCGGGTTAGGATCACACCTCAGGCATATGTTCCATCAGGCGGGGGCCCAGGCGCACAGGTTCAATGCGTTTCGCCAGCCCCGTGCGATCGTCAGTTTCCACGAAGGTACCGCACACCGTGGCTTCGCCGCTTGCCGGTGTGAAGCGTTCCTTGTTCAGGCGGCTGATGAATCGGTTGATGGGCTCGGATTTTTCCATGCCGATCACGCTGTCATAATCGCCGCACATGCCCGCGTCTGTCTGGTAAGCAGTGCCTTTTGGGAAGATTTGGCAGTCGGCTGTGGGAATATGGCTGTGGGTTCCGACCACAAGGCTCACGCGCCCATCCAGATACTGGCCCATGGCCATCTTCTCTGACGTTGCTTCACCATGGAAATCCACGATAACGGCATTCACGGTCACACCCAGCCGGTATTTTGTAAGCACCTTGTCGATCGCCCGGAAGGGGCACTCAAGCGGGTTCATGAACACCCGGCCCATGGCGTTGATCACAAGCACCTTTTTGCCGCGCGGCGCATCGTAAACTGCATAGCCGCGCCCGGGCGTGCCTTCTGGGTAATTCACCGGCCTCAGGATGCGGTTATCATTATCGATAACGCTGAGGATATCTTTCTGGTCAAACGTGTGGTTGCCGCCTGAGATCACATCGGCGCCCGCCTGAATTACGGCGCCCGCGATCTTGCCAGTGGTGCCAAAACCCGATGCGGCGTTTTCCGCATTTACCACCACAAAATCCAGTTTAAGCTTTTCCCGAAGGTCGGGGAGCGCGTCGATGGCTGCCGTCCGTCCGCTCCGGCCCATCAGATCGCCAAGGAATAATAGTCGCATACCTGTCCTGTTTTTCTTTTTGTTTGCTGTGCGCCTTTTCAAGCGCTCAGTTTGCGGGGCAGGATCACACCTTCTTCCGTAATCACGCCCTGCAGTGGCCAATCGTGCGCCTCTCGGGGCACATGATCAACGATTTGGGCGCCAAAGGCAAAGCCAAATGCTTTTATTTCGCTGTGGGCCGCCAGCGTGCGGTCATAAAACCCGCCGCCCCACCCAAGGCGGTAGCAATCTTCATCGTACGCGAGGAGGGGCACGATCAGCGCATTGGGTACCACCGTGGGTGCGTCCGCACTTGGGTGCTGTGTGCCAAAACTGCCAGCCTCCAGCGGGTCCCCCGCGCCCCACAGGCGGAATGTGAGGGGGCTGTCCTTGCCTGTTACGACCGGCAGCGCGGTTTGGTAGCCCGCTCGGGCAAGCTCAAGCATCAGAAAACGCGGGTCCAGCTCATCGTCCATCGGCCAATAGGCGCCGATGATGGCGTGTTTCTCGAAACTGCCAAGCAACCCCATGCCATGTTTCGTGGCCTTTTCGGCTGCTTCCATCCCGTACATTTCATGGGCGCCCATGCGGATGCGTCTGGCATCCTCGCGCATTGCTTTCTTCTCGGATATTTCAGAATGGCTCACTTCGAACGCCTCTGTTTTTGTATCTGGATTACGCACCATAAAACCAGTGCAGTTGCACTGGTAAGCCATAGGTAAAACCCAGCGCCAAAGCTATCAATAGGCACCCAGACCTTTTCAGTCCACATTGTCTCCTCAAGCCGGAATGTGAATAGTTGCAAGGCAATCGTAATGACTGCCCAAGTCAAGGCCTTGGTTGCTCGCTCACGTGCCGACAGGAAAAATGCGATCCAGAATGTGATGTTTGCAAGCCATGCCGGATTGTGCTGGTCAAATATGCCCAACCACCCTATGAATAGGAGTTCTATCGCTTGCGTGGAGTGAAGGGTTCTGGTTTCGAGAACCACGTTTGTCGCCTCGTACCAATGGAACGCAGGAAAGGCGAGAGATAGTAGATAAACGCCGCCACAGGTTCCCAAGGCGACCCATTTGGTGTCGCCGAACCTTCTTTTGCCGATAGAAACGACTGAACTCACAAAGGCGTCTCTTTCTCAATAGCTTTGGAAGGGTGCGGGACCACCTCTGCCGCGTTGACGTATGTATCCTCCGTCGCCTGATAAGATCAGGTGGGCGCCGTAATGGTAAAGGCCACGGCCCGAACCAGGGACAGCTCCCTAGGAGAAATTATAGCCCCGGGGATTACTTCGTATCTTGCGCACAGCGCAGAACCCGCGCCGTGTATTTAAGCGTTCGCGAGCTTTTCTGCAATAGCTTCCACATCTGCAGACACTTCATTCAGGACCGCAGCCATATCTTCTTCTGATAAAGCACCCATAATTCCGGCGCCGCCCTGGCCTTCCAGCGCGTCATGCAATTCATCTGCAATCAGGATCGCGGCCATCAACAAAAGCTTGTTTTCCGCCACGGCGCCCAGCTTGCCTGAGAGGTCCTTTGCCTTGGTGTCTACATAGGTGGCCAGCTTGCGCAAGCGTTCTTCACCGCCTTCGCCGCATGCCAGAGGATAGGATTTTTTATTCACTTCCACATTGATCTGGGGCATCTCAGGCTTCCTTTACCAGCGGTTCCAGTTTGGCAATGGCGGTATCCAGCTCGTCGCGAATGGTGTCCCGCTCTGCCTTCAGTGCCATGATGGCTTTCTTCAGTTCGGCATTCTCACCGCGCAGTTTTGCTTCCATCTCGGCGTCACCGCCCTCGGGCGCGGGGGCGGCATCCTCGCGGGCCTCCATCTCGTCCTGCAGCGTCGCATACTGGCGTTTCAAGAGGTTATAGTTATGCTCCAGCGCCTGCTTCTCTTCCTTGAGGGCGGCGAGCGCACCGTCGTCTGCGGCCGTATTGTCCTGCAGCGACAGGGTCGCAACCTGCTCATGCAGTTTCAGGTTTTCCTGCTCAAGCGATGCGATCCGGCTTTCATAGGTTGCTTTTTCGGCAGACAGTTTGGCGGTGGTGATTTTGGCCGCGCGGGCTCCGGCCACTTCCTGCGCCAGACGGGACATGGCGCTTTCGAGTCGCGCCCTTGCGTCCTCGAGGGCGCTGTTGTTTGTCTTGTCTGTCATATCCTCTCATCCCCCTTGGGTGCCGATATGTGCGTGCGCCATCTGACGACGGGATTCGGCTGGTTTCTGCCAAAGATAGGGGCGGATAGGCCCTGTCGTCAATCATGCAGAAGGGGCACATATGCAATCATTCAGAAGGGCTTGGGCGCTAAATCATGCTACACGGTTGACTAAAGCGGGCTTCCCCGCCATTTTGGCCCCGATTTTTTGGCCCCAACGCAGCACGGGACAGCCGCCAGTTTCGTGCTCCTTTTTATAAGATGCTTGAAACCATGCCCGATACTGACATCCAGCAAGAAGATATCCTGAACCAAAAGATGGCAAATGCGATCCGCGCCCTGTCTATGGATGCGATCCAGAAAGCCAATTCAGGCCACCCCGGCATGCCGATGGGTATGGCCGACGTTGCGACGGTTCTCTTCTCCAAATTCATGAAGTTTGACCCAAAGTGGCCAGCATGGCCAAACCGGGACCGCTTCGTGCTGTCTGCTGGCCATGGTTCGATGCTGATTTATTCGCTCCTTCACCTGACAGGCTATGAAAACCCGACAATGGAAGACATCAAGAACTTCCGTCAGCTTCACAGCCCAACCGCTGGCCACCCTGAGTTTGGTGAGTGCCCGGGCGTTGAAACCACAACTGGCCCG
>JABXIS010000003.1 GCA_013372975.1 Alphaproteobacteria bacterium | reverse complement strand
TGATGATGTACGGCCAGATGACGGCCGGTAGCTGGATTTACATTGGCAGCCAAGGCATCGTTCAGGGCACTTACGAGACCTTCGTGGAGATGGGTCGCCAGCATTTTGGCGGTGATCTTTCCGGTAAGTGGATCCTGACGGCCGGGCTTGGTGGAATGGGTGGTGCACAGCCGCTCGCGGCCACGATGGCGGGCGCCAGCATGGTGGCGATTGAATGTCAGGAAAGCCGGATCGATTTCCGTCTCAAAACCGGTTATGTGGACGCTCGGGCGGACACGGTTGAAGAAGCACTTGAGATGATCGATCGCTCGCACAAGGAAGGCAAACCGCTTTCCGTTGGCGTGCTCGGGAACGCAGCAGAAATACTGCCGCAGATGGTTGAAAAGGGTATCCGCCCGGATGCAGTGACCGATCAGACATCAGCGCATGACCCGGTAAACGGTTATTTGCCGATAGGCTGGACCGTGGAAGAATGGGTTTCCAAACGTGAGACTGACCCGGCAGCGGTAGCGGCTGCTTCCAAGCCATCGATGGCCAAGCATGTGGAAGCCATGCTCGCCTACCACGCCATGGGTGTGCCGACTGTGGATTATGGCAACAATATCCGCCAGGTGGCGTTTGATGAAGGCGTGAAAAATGCATTCGATTTTCCGGGCTTTGTGCCGGCCTATGTACGTCCGCTTTTCTGCCGGGGGATTGGCCCATTCCGTTGGGCGGCACTCAGTGGCGATCCTGAAGATATCTATAAAACCGACCAGAAGGTGAAAGAACTGATCCCGGATAACCCGCATCTGCATAATTGGCTGGATATGGCGCGTGAGCGTATCCAGTTCCAGGGGCTGCCTGCACGCATCTGTTGGGTTGGCCTTGGAGACCGGCATCGTCTTGGTCTGGCCTTCAATGAGATGGTGAAGAATGGTGAGCTCAAAGCCCCTGTTGTGATCGGACGTGATCATCTGGATAGCGGCTCTGTCGCGAGCCCAAATCGGGAAACGGAAGCCATGATGGACGGCTCCGATGCTGTATCTGACTGGCCGCTTCTGAATGCGCTTTTGAATACTGCGTCGGGTGCTACCTGGGTGAGCCTGCACCATGGTGGTGGTGTTGGCATGGGCTATAGCCAGCATTCAGGCGTGGTGATCCTGTGTGATGGCACGGAAGAGGCCGCAAAGCGCGTTGGGCGCGTATTATGGAACGATCCGGCAACAGGTGTAATGCGCCACGCCGACGCGGGCTATGATATTGCCAAGGACTGTGCACGCGAGAAGGGCCTGAACCTTCCGATGCTGAACCGTTGAGCGAATAGGAAACCAACAGATGACAGTGCATAAAATGATCCGCAAGGCAGGCCATTTCAGTTTGCAGGACTTAAGGCATATCTATGAAAAGCCAACAGAGCTAACGCTGGATAAGTCAGATCATGCCGGCATTGACGCTGCCCGCCAAACCGTGACGGACCTGATTGACAGGGGCGATACAGCGTATGGCATCAATACTGGCTTTGGCCTGATGGCGAACACCCGTATCAAAGCGTCTGACGTTGAGAAGCTACAGGAAAATCTGGTGCTTTCTCACGCCACCGGCACCGGTGAGCCCCTGAAAGATGGCGTGATACGGCTGGTGCTCGCGCTCAAGTCCACGTCGCTGGCGCAAGGCCATTCCGGGGTGCGCCCTGAAGTGATTGACGCGCTTCTCAAGCTTCTCTCACACGGTGTCTATCCTGTGATTCCATCCAAGGGTTCTGTTGGAGCTTCTGGCGATCTGGCACCCCTGGCTCATATGTCTGCCGTGCTGCTGGGTGTTGGCGAAGTGCGCCATGACGGCAAGGTGCTGGATGCCAAGCAGGGGCTTGAGATGATTGGTCTGAAACCCTTGAAACTTGGGGCCAAAGAAGGCTTGGCCCTCTTGAACGGCACACAGGTTTCGACCGCCCTAGCGCTCTCCGGACTGTTCGAGATCGAGAATGTGTTTGCATCTGCTATGGTGGCTGGCGCCATGAGTGTGGACGCCATGAAGGGCAGTGATGTGCCGTTTGATCCGCGTATTCATGCGGTGCGGCGCCAGCAAGGCCAGATCGATACGGCAGCCATGTACCGCAGTCTGCTGGCTGGTAGTGATATTCGCCACAGCCATGAAGATTGCGAAAAGGTACAGGACCCCTATAGCCTCCGGTGTCAGCCGCAGGTAATGGGTGCAGCACTTGGTGTGATGCGTCAGGCCGCAGATACATTGTTGACCGAGGCGAACGCAGTAACCGACAATCCGCTTATCTTCCCGGATGAAGGGGATATCCTTTCTGGCGGTAATTTCCACGCAGAACCTGTGGCAATGGCCGCAGATATGCTTGCCCTTGCGGCATGCGAAATTGCATCGATTTCGGAGCGGCGCACCAGTTTGCTGGTGGACCCGAAGATGTCCGGGCTTCCCGCTTTTCTGGTGAAAGACGGTGGCTTGAATTCTGGTTTTATGATCGCGCAGGTGACTACAGCAGCGCTTGTGAGCGAAAATAAAACACTGGCTCACCCTGCAAGTGTAGACAGCATCCCGACGTCAGCCGGGCAGGAAGATCATGTGTCCATGGCTACTTTCGCCGGACGTCGCCTTCACGATATTGCTTTCAATGCGGGCGCTGTGATTGCAATTGAACTTCTGGGTGCGGCGCAGGGGATGGATTTCCACAGGCCTCTCACATCGTCTGAGCCATTGGAAGCTGTTTATGGCCTGATCCGCGAGCGGGTGGATTTCTATGAAGAAGATCGCTATTTCGCTCCTGATATTGAAGCAGCCCGTGAGTTGGTGGCATCAGGCAGCCTGAATGGATATGTTGAGACGCTGTTGCCGTCAACAAGCCTGGGGAGCCAAGCACTGTGACCGAGGTTTTTGACCTTAAGAGGGGGCAAGGCCCCCTCGTTGTCTCGATGCCGCATAGCGGGGAAGAACTGGGCCCATATGCCGCAAGCATGACAGCTGAGGCCCTTAAGATCGCCGATACAGATTGGCACCTTCCTCAGCTATACAGCTTTCTTGCCGATATGGATGTCACCGTTCTGCATGCCCACTACTCACGATACGTGGTCGATCTTAACCGAGATCCGTCAGGAAGGAGCCTTTATCCAGGGCAGAATGTGACAGAGCTGTGCCCCACAACCACATTTGAGGAAGAACCGGTTTATCGGGCCGGAGAACAACCCCATGAGACGGAACAAAGGGCACGTGTGGAACAATATTGGCACCCCTATCACGCTGCGCTTGAAGCTGAACTGGAGAGGGTTCGCCATATTCATGGTTACGCCGTCCTGTGGGATGCCCATTCCATTCGATCTGTAGTACCGCGCTTTTTCGACGGCCAGTTGCCCGATTTCAATTTGGGAACAAATGACGGCCAATCGTGCGATGAGGGGCTGGCGGCCGAAGTTCACAAGGCCGCGGCAGCATCAGGCAGATATAGTGCGGTGATGAACGGTCGTTTCAAGGGTGGTTTCATTACGCGAAAATATGGGCAGCCCGACAAAAACATCCACGCTATTCAGCTGGAACTTTCGCAAATAACCTACATGGAAGAAAGTTTCCCTTTTAGTTATCTGCCAGATGACGCAGAAAAAGTAGCGTCGGATATTAAGAGCATGATTGAAGTTATTATGAATTGGCGCCCTTGATACTTGATGGGTCACGCCAATTATTAATGAATTATTATTTTTTCTCGCATAAGGTGTCTAGACTCGCGCTAGGGGGTAGATGACGAGGCAGACATGGCGAAGAAACGCGTTCTGGTAGTAGACGACTCGCATACACAACGTGTGATCCTGGATACCATCTTGACCAAGGCAGGCTACGATGTGGTGTGCGCAGAAGACGGTGAAGAGGCGCTATTGGAGCTGGATGACCAGCTCTTTATTGGTGATTGTCATTTCAACTATATGATCATGGATATCGCCATGCCCAAACTGGATGGGTATGGGCTTATTCGCAAACTTGCCAGGCGGAAAGGACGCAGGCCTGCGGTTATCCTGATGTCTGATAAAGGGCAGCCGATCCTGGATACAGCTGTGGAGCTTGCAAGCGCGTATGGGTTAACGCTTATGGGGGCTATTTCCAAGCCGATCAGGGCGTCGGAAATTGAAACCCTGATGGATGAACTTGTTCAGGTCAGGCAGCGAGACAAAGATGCTTCATTCACCTGCTTGGCGGGAAGCTCGTTTCTTGCGGGGCTGGCTGGCGATGCCTTGACTGTTGCCTACCAGCCAAAAATTGCTTGCGAGAATGGCAAAGTGGCAGGGGCAGAATGTTTGGCCCGTTGGCGTACTTCGCGCGGGGGCATTCTTAGCCCAGCTGTCTTTCTGCCAACCGCAAGAAAAATGGGATATCTATCCGGTGTTACCCACAAAATATTGATGCAGGGCCTTTCTGATTATAAAGAATGGCACCGTGAAGGGCATACAATCGGATTATGTATCAATATCACAGCATCCGATGCCTGTGACCTGGCATTTGCCGATTTCGTTCGGGATTTGCTGGCAGAATATCAAGTGGCTCCCGAACACCTTACTCTTGAATTGACAGAAAGCGAGTTGGTCGAGGATATGGCCATAGGCATGGAGGTGCTGGGACGCTTGCGACTTCTGGGTGTGGATTTGGCGCTCGACGATTTTGGTGCCGGATTTGATCCTTTCCTGCGCCTCAATAATATGCCTTTCAGCGAGTTGAAGTCTGATCAGCCTTTTCTTCAGAATGCTGCAGTGAATAATCGATCCCGGATTATTCTTGAAATGTCGGTAGAGATGGCGCGGCGCATGAATATCGCTTCAACCTGCGAAGGCGTGGAGACAGCTGACCAATGGCAGCGCATTTGTGCGCTTGGTGCAACTTATGGTCAGGGACACTTTATGGCAGCGCCTATGTTGGCACCCGATTTCAAAAACTGGTTGTCGGAATGGGACGGCGGTCATCTGCTCCAAAAACGCTCAACGTCTGTTCCGCCGCGCAGCTATTTGGACAGTGAAACAAGCGATGGTCGGTCTGACCGCACTCGGGCTCAGCAATCGTACCGTAAAGGTGCGGTGTCGCCGGAGCCTGCTGTTCAAAGCCACCGACGGACGGATCTTTTGTAATCCAGATAGTCTTGCCCGAAGCGTTCTGTCAGATGCTTCTCTTCGGGCACAATATAGAATTTGGTGATTATTCCGGCAAATATTACAAGCAGAATACCGGGTACATATCCGTCTGTAAGCGGCCAAAGGCCAATCAGCGCCACTACCATGCCCAGATACATGGGGTTGCGGCTATAGCGGTAAGCGCCGTCTGTGATCAGTTTGCTTGCTGTGTCTCCGGGGTAGAATGTGGTACCTGCACGCACAAAGCGGTTCTTTTCCCGGGCTGCGAGCCAGATGCCGACCAGGCACAGAGCGAGCGGCCAATAGCGGTTCCCAAACAGGCTTGTCTCAAGGTAGCCCGCGACGAGCATCAGAACAACTGTTGCCAAAAAGATATGGGGCGGCAGTATTTTTGGTACACTTGGATTTGAAGACTGTTGCATGTTTTGGCTCCTCGCGTTTGGACCCTTCAGGCCTCGGTTTTATCGTTTAGTTCGTCCGTAAGGCTGTCGATCAACTTGTTGATGGTTTGTGTGGCGGCGGCGACCTCATTGTCTGAGATACTGGAGAAGATGCCGCTGATGATTCCGTTTTCTTCGGTTTTGATTGCTGCGAACAAGTCAGTTCCGCGCACGCTCAGCGCTATCAGAGAAGATTTTTTGTGTGCTGGATTGACGTGTTTTTCCATCAGGCCCTTTTTCATCAGACCATTGACGCGAACCTGAATATTCTGGCGCGAGACATAGAAATTGCGTGCAAGGTCTGGCACCGAGCTTGGCCCCCAGGAACTGATAAATTCCATAACAGCACGTTCGCTCGCACTGATACCATGTTTTTCCAGATACTGGTCGGCCAGCGCTCCCAGAAGTTTGAAAGTGCGCCTGATCTTCCAGGTTAATTCATATTTGGCGTCACGCATGAAGGCCTCCATATTTGACAACTATATTGTCATAATGACAATATAGTTGTCAATAAGATGAATCGAGAAGGGTATTTTCGATCGGTCAGGCTACTTGGCGAACAGCTGGGAGGGGTCTTTGAAGGCCTTGAATTCAAGCGCGTTGCCGGCAGGGTCGAGGAAAAACATGGTCGCCTGTTCACCCACTTGTCCCGCAAAGCGTATGCCGGGTTCGATCACAAACTCTATGTCCAGGGAAGCCAGTTTGGTTGCAAGCGAGTGCCAATCATCCCAATCAAGGACAACCCCAAAATGGAAGCTTGGGACAGCCTCTCCATCCACAGTGTTGGTATCTGCCTGGCCAAGCGGCATGCCCTTGTGAACCACCAGTTGGTGCCCGAAGAAATTGAAATCGACCCATTTTTCGCTGGACCGGCCCTCCTCGCAACCTATCACCTCGCCGTAGAAGGCGCGGGCTGTTTCCAGATCATCTACCGGGATAGCGAGGTGAAATGGTTGTACCATCGTGATGTCTCTACTTCCCAAGCAAATCAAGTGTGATCACAGTCATGGCCTCGACGCCGGCCTTGATTGATGGCTCTGGCGAGATTTTGAAGAGGGGCGAGTGATGGCCGGGTACCGCAGGGCCGCCGGATGCTTCAGCTTCGAAAGCTGCCCTCGGCGTGCCTCCGACGATAAAGTAAAAGCCTGGGACAGCTGGATCAACCTGGCTGAAATAGGCGAAATCTTCCGCGCCCATGTTTTTCTGGTCATAGGCTTTCACCTGGCCTTCAGGGAAATGAGCACGGAGGGTTTTATCCAGCCGTTCAGTGAGGGCCCCATCGTTCATTGTGGTTGGCGTGGATTCTTCTGACAGGATAACAGTTGGCAGCTTATCCTCTGGCAGGCCAGCGACCCGGCCGGTATTCTCGGCAATACGTTTGATGCCCTGGAGCAGCTTGTGACGAACCTTTTCGTCGTTTGAACGCACTGTCAGTGTGAGTTCGGCGGTATCGGAGATGATGTTGTTTTTGGTGCCAGCATGAAAGGTGCCTACGGTCACCACGCCGGGCGAAAGAGGCGATATCTCTCGTGCCACCAGTGTCTGCAGGGCGTTCACAATCTGGGCACCAATTACGATGGGGTCTTTGCCCAAGTGGGGTGACGCGCCGTGGGTGCCTACGCCGTGCACTGTTATCCGGACACTGTCGGACGAGCTATACATAATGCCGGGGCGGTAGAGGATCATGCCCGCTGGCGCCTGCGATGCCACATGAAGAGCGACCGCAAAGTCAGGTCGCGGGAACTTATCATACAGGCCGTCGTCTAGCATGGCTTTGGCGCCGCCAATAACCTCTTCTGCGGGCTGGCCAACTAACATCAATGTGCCTTGCCATTTATCTTTCATCGCTACCAACTGACGAGCCGTTCCAACAAGGCTGGTCATATGCATGTCATGTCCGCAGGCATGCATAACGGGCATTTCAACGCCCTTGGTATTGGTTTGCCGTTTTGTAGACATGTAAGACAGTCCGGAATTTTCCTTAACCGGCAAGCCGTCCATGTCCGCGCGGATCAGAAGGGTGGGGCCGTCACCATTCTTCATCATGGCGACAAGGCCTGTTTGTCCCAAGCCATGTGTCACCTCAAATCCCAGCGCGCCTAGCTCGGATCCCAATCGCTGTGCCGTTTCGTTTTCGCGGAAGCTAAGTTCGGGGTTTCGGTGAAAATCAACAAACAGATTTTCAAGATAGTCATAGTCTTTAGCAATAGCACCAGAAAGCGCATGATCGTCCGCGACTGAGATGGTGCTTGTGCCCATCAACAGGGCTGCGATGACTGCCTTTGTTGATCGTGTTTTCATATGACTTTCCCCCTGATTTGATCTTGTTAGTGGATGTCCCCGAAATGCCGCAAAGCTGCGGGGGCGATCTCATTTCCCCATTCCTGCACAAAATGGCCCCCGTCTGCAATCTCCATCGGTTCCGGACAGCCTTTGATCAAGCCTTTCAGGAAATGCATGGCAGGTGGGCCAAGCACCGGGTCTTGCATGCCAATGGCCATGAAGCTCTCGCCTGCCCAATCTTCATTCCAGAATTGTGCAGCGCGCTTGGAGGTGTTCACCCCTTCCATGTCTGGCTCCGTCATAACCAACTGCGGGAAGATGCGCGCGCCAGCCTTGTATGTGGCATCGGGGAAGGGGGCGTCGTAGGCGGCGACTTCGGCGTCTGACAGATGCGGCGTGGCTCGCTTCAATATTGCCCCGATCGGCAGGTCGGGTGTATTTTTGGCGTATGCCCGCCATTCATTGAAGCCTTTGCTGGCAGGTATTCCAACAGCAAGACCGGTATTCATGACAAGCAAGCGATCAAAGCGCTCGGCCATGTCCATTGGGATTGTAAGGCCGAGCACGCCGCCCCAATCCTGGCAAACCAGCGTAATATTCTGGAGGTCAAGGCGCTCGATCAGGCGCATCAGGAAATTGCGGTGGAAATGAAAGCTGTAGTCTTCGTGTCTTAGCGGTTTGTCTGATCGGCCGAATCCCAGAAGGTCTGGTGCAATAACGCGTGCCCCAGAAGCGACAAAGTGTGGGATCATATGCCGGTAAAGGTAGGACCAGCTCGGTTCACCGTGCAAGCAAAGGAATGTTCGTTCGGCATCTTTTGGGCCTTCGTCCACATAGTGAGCGCGCAGTCCTTCGTAGCCTGGAAGGTCATCCACATAATTGGGGGTGAAAGGCCAGTCTGGCAGGTTTTCAAATCTTTCGTCAGGTGTGCGTATTGCTTCCATGGCCATCGATTTGCTCTCCCTCTGTGTGCGGATCGTGCGCAAAAAACATAATTCTCCTTAAGTGCATATAGGGGGTTTGGCAGGTCGGGCGAATTTTTTTTGGCCTCAGGGAGATTGTGTCGTTGACTCAGCCGGGGCACTTGGCTATTCACGGCGGCGGAGAGGTGGCCGAGTGGCTTAAGGCGCTCGCCTGCTAAGCGAGTTGGGGCTAGCGCCCCTCGCGGGTTCGAATCCCGTCCTCTCCGCCATTCTCTCAGCCAAGAGAATATCTAAAGTAAAAGCCGCAGGTTACTGCGGCTTTTCTTTTTTGTGGCCTGGAGGGCGTTGGGTGTGGCCAGAAATAATTGGCGCTGATTCCTTCTGAGGGTCCAGAATTTGACCCGGATCAGGCTTAAAACCGTGTTCTTGAGCGCGCGGGGTGTTATTTTTCCGAAAGTTTAGATGTTATTGTCGATATCTTAAGCTCTTGATTTTGCAGATTTATATTGAGTTCTTCTGGTTTTCTGTCCCTGCATATGACAGCGCTGTCGGATATTTTCTAGACAAATTGGCTCGTGTTAGCTATATCGATAAGACAGCGCTGTCATATGCAGGGACATAGGGAAGCTTAACAGCGCGTTAGAGATTTTTATTTAGCTTTGGGGAACGGAAGGGAAAACTATGAGACCTGGAAGCATCTACAGATCCTCTGTTGCGAGCACCATGTCGTTCATTCTGGCGACTGTTGCGGGATCATCTGTAATGGCGCAGGACGCTGGCGGAGCAAGCGCAGACGATAGTGAATTTGAGGAAATCGTTGTTACCGGTATTCGGGGCAGCCTGAAACGGTCAATGGATATCAAGCGCGACACGCGCGGTATCGTTGACGCCATCAGCGCCGAGGATATGGGTAAATTCCCTGACACAAACCTGGCTGAATCGCTGCAGCGTATTACCGGTGTATCTATCGACCGTGTAAACGGCGAGGGCAGCAAGGTAACTGTTCGTGGTTTTGGCCCTGACTTCAACCTTGTCACATTGAATGGCCGCCAGATGCCAACTTCAGGCCTTGAAGACACAAGCGCTTCAAGCAGCCGTTCCTTTGATTTTGGCAATATTGCTGCAGAGGGTATTGCGGGCGTTCAGGTTTATAAAACTGGCCGCGCCTCCATCCCGACAGGTGGCATCGGCTCAACGATCAATATTTCCACCACGCGTCCACTTGATGCGCCTGGGCTGAAGGCCACAATTGGCGCCAAGGCTGTTATGGATACATCTCACACGGATGGTACGTCTGTAACGCCCGAGATTTCCGGCCTCTATAGCAATACATTTGCTGACGACAAGTTTGGTGTGGCGCTTTCCGGTTCTTACCAGAAGCGTAAAGCTGGCTACAATCAGGCGTCAGCAGGCTGGCGTGGTGCTTTTGCAGGCGACCAGAATGACTGGGGCACGCTGCCACAGATTCCAGATGGCGGTTCCGAGTCCGATATCAATGTAACCAACCGTCCAGGTGCGGGTGACTACTATTCCACCACGCAGAATATGGCTTACTCCATGACCGGTATTGACCGTGAGCGGATCAATGGCCAGCTGACCATGCAGTTCCGCCCAACTGATACCATTACGGCAACGGCTGATTATACCTATTCGCAGAACAAGATCGGGACAGAGCGTCACGATATGTCTGTGTGGTTCAACCACGGCAATACTACAAGTGCCTGGACAGACGGTCCGGTTGCTGGCCCGCTCCTCTATTCCGAGGACTTTGGCGCAAGCCCGAGTGACCTTTCGTTCGGTGGCGTTGAATTTGCCACGAAAAATGAAAACCAGTCTCTTGGCTTCAATATCGAGTGGCTGCCAACGGATAACCTGTCGATTGAGCTTGATTACCACAATTCAAGCGCGGAATCTGGCGCGGATAGCCCCTATGGCAGTAACGTTGCATTGGGTACAGCAAGCTTCACGCTCCAGTCTCAGTCAATTGATTTCTCAAACGACTTCCCTGTGCTGTCTGTTACGCAAATTGATGGCCTCACGAGTGTAGATACATCCCGTATTGTTTCTACCGGTTCAAGCTTCCGTAACAGCTATATGCGGACAGATATCGAACAGGCGCAGTTCCGCGGCTCGTGGGAGTTTGATGAAGGTATCGTCGAAAGCATCGATTTCGGCGCGTCCTACACTGAAAACAAGGTGCGTTCGGCCTATGCCAACGTTCAGCGCGACACTTGGGGTGGTGCGGGGCCTGCTTCCGACCTTCCAGATGATATCTTCGAAGTAATCAGCGTTGCCGACAAGTTTGATGATCTTTCAGGATCAGATAATTCAGCACTCTTCAACGAGTGGGTTGTGTATGACTTCGAAACCATGGTTGGCCTGATTGATGATCTCTATGGCGCTTGTGGCGGTAATGGCCAGTGTGCATCCAGCGATTGGCAGGTTGATCGTCGCACCACAGAAGAAACGCTGGCAGCATACCTACAAGTGAATGCAAGCTGGGAGCTTGCAGGCAACCCTCTGAATGTGGTGGCTGGTCTTCGCTATGAAGAAACAGACGTGACATCCCGTGCACTTGTGCCGATTGCGACAGGCACCCAGTGGGTGGCTGCAAACGAAGCGGTTGTTGTCTTCTCTGATGAGCAGGATTTCACAGAGCTGGAAGGCAACTACAAAAACTGGCTGCCATCCATCGATGTGGATTTCTCGCCACTTGAGAATGTGATCCTTAGGGCTTCATACAGCGAGACAATCGCGCGTCCGAATTATGCAGATATCCAGGGTGGCCAAACCATCAACACGATTTTCCGGATCGGTGGCGGCACAGGAAGCCAGGGTAACCCGGGTCTATTGCCATTCGAATCCACTAACTGGGACTTCAGTGCAGAATGGTATTATGATGACGCTAGCTACTTCGCGGTCGGATACTTCGACAAAAAAGTGAAGAATTTCATCGGTACCGAAACCATCACGGCAACGCCATTTGATCTGCCGAACCCGTTTGGTGGTCAGCGTTACAATGATGCAGTAGCAGCTGTTGGTAGCGACGATCTGGTGGAAATCCGGAACTGGATCTTTGCAAATGCCGATCCAAACACGGTTGAAATCACCGGCACAGATGCAAACGGCGATACCACAGGTAACATCCTCGGTGTAGCTGGCCAGGATCCGACACTTGAGTTTGTTGTGACCATTCCGTCCAACCAGCGGTCTGCGAAGTTGAATGGCTGGGAATTTGCTCTGCAACACACCTTCGGTGACACTGGCTTCGGTGCGATCCTGAACTACACCATCGTGAACGGCGATGTTGGTTTCAATAACCTGACCAACTGGAACGAGGAGCAGTTCGCCTTGTTCGGTCTCAGTGACACCGCCAACATTATCGGTTTCTACGACAAGGACGGCCTTCAGGTTCGTGTTGCCTACAACTGGCGTGACGAGTTCCTCGCCGGCATCATCCAGGGCGAATATGCCCAGCGTCACCCGAACTATGTCGAGGCCTACGGCCAGTTCGATGTGAACGTCAGCTATGATGTGAACGACCAGATCACCGTGTTTGCGGAAGGCATCAACGTTACTGGCGCCACGCAGAGAAGCCATGGTCGCAGTAAAAACACTGTGCTTTGGGCAACTCAGGCCGGTGCGCGCTACAATGTAGGTGTACGCTACAAGTTCTAACGCTCGGAAAGCGTTGCAAACAAAGGAAAGCTGCCGGGGACGGCGGCTTTCTGTCCTTCGGGGCGAGGGCCTCTTTAGTACCTTGTCCTGACTGCCGGATCAGGCGTAGCATGGACAAGCGCAGATGCGGGAACATCTGCTACGATCAACAGGGAAGGGAAGCAACGGGTCATGACGCAACATGTTCTGCTTAACAATGTAGACCACAAGGACCTCAGGATCATTACTGACAGGTCAGCCGCTCTTGGCGATGCGATCATGAGCTGTATCACCTTTCCCGCCGAATTCAGGGACCTGCAGGCCTATTATCCGATCCTGTTCCAGAAAGACCCGTCTTCTGGCGCATTTCAGGCAGCGACCCTGTTTGGCCTTCAGGATGGGGAAAATCTTTTTCTGTCTGACACGGGCTGGGATGCTCACTATTTGCCGATGGTGGTGGAAATGCAGCCCTTCCTGATTGGCGTTCAGCAACGTCCGGGAGAAGAAGCTCAAACTGTCGTGCATGTGGATATGAGCAGCGCGCGGGTCAGTATGACAGAAGGTGCGCCGGTATTTCTGCCGCAGGGTGGAAGCACGGAATTCTTGGATCATATCGCGGCAATTCTTGACCGTTTGCACATGAGTGCGATGGCGAGTGCGGGATTTTATGAAATGGTTGCCAGGTACGACCTTCTTGAACCGCTCGCAGTGGAAATTGAGCTGGCAGATGGATCATCCAGCCGCCTTGTCGGTTTCTATACGGTTAGCGAGGAAAAGCTCTATAGCCTTGATGCTGAAGCGCTGGGCGCCCTAAATGCGGAGGGTCATTTGCAGCCACTGTTTATGGCTGTGGCATCGCTTTCCAATCTGCGCGATCTGATAGAGCGGAAAAACCGGAAGCTGAAGTGATGCACATGGCGCCAAATCCCATTCGCGAAATACGGGAGGCCAAGGCGGCTGATCTGACTGATGCGCTTTTGCAGGGGCAGGAGCCGATTGTGCTACGGGGCCTTGCCGGGGATTGGCCGTTTGTTGCAAGCGCCAAAAAATCCGCAGCAGATGCGCGCGCCTACTTAAACGGCTTCTATAATGGCGCGGAGGTGATTGTCTCTCATGCTGGGCCTGAGGCGGGCGGCAGGCCCTTCTATAAAGAGGATATGAGCGGCCTTAACTTTGACTATAAACGTATCACACTGGACAAGTTTCTAGGGCTACTTGATCAGCATGAAGATGATGCGGACGCCCCCTTTCTCTATGTCGGTTCCACAACGATCGGGGATTGTCTTCCGGGTTTTACTGCTCAAAACTCTGTCCCGCTTGGTGATCGTATGCCCATCGAAAGCATTTGGATTGGCAACCGCACCCGCATCGCGCCGCATTATGATCTGGCCGACAATCTTGCAGTCGTGGCAGCCGGGCGGCGGCGATTTACGCTGTTCCCGCCTGAACAGTTGGCGAACCTTTATGTAGGGCCACTAGACTTCACGCCTGCGGGCCAACCTGTCAGCATGGTGGATATCCATAATCCCGATTTTGAAAAATTCCCAAAGTATCGCGATGCGCTTGCTGCGGCGGTGATGGCAGAGCTGGAGCCCGGTGACGCCATTTTTATACCCAGCATGTGGTGGCATGCGGTGGATGGTCTGGAGGCCTTCAATGTGCTTGTGAACTATTGGTGGCGGCAGTCACCGTCTCATATGGGCCCTCCCAATAATGCCCTTCAGTTGGCGCTTCTTGCGCTTCGTGACCTTCCGCCCGCCCAGAAGCAGATATGGCAACGGATTTTCAATCATTATGTATTTGAAAATACAGAAGAAACTTCGGCGCATATTCCAGAGCGCGGCAGGGGTGTTTTGGGCCCTATGGATGAAAATAACGCACGACGTATTCGCGCATTCCTTCTAAACGGGTTGAACAGATAGATGATGGAAAAAACGATCAAACGAGTGGTGATTGTAGGCGGCGGGACAGCAGGCTGGATGGCGGCCGCAGCGCTTTCCAAGGTCATGGGCGGTGTGCTTGATATCACGCTCGTGGAATCCGATCAGATTGGCACTGTGGGTGTCGGCGAAGCAACGATCCCCACCCTTGTGAATTATAACCGCTTGGTCGGTATTGATGAACAGGCCTTCATGTCTGCCACCAAGGCGACCTTCAAGCTAGGCATCGAGTTTGTGAACTGGAAGCAGAAGGGGGAAAGCTATATTCACTCCTTCGGTATTACCGGCAAAGATCATTGGACAGCGGGTTTCTGGCACTTCTGGTTGCGTGGTCTCAAGGAGGGCATCGACAACAAGTTCGGTGACTATTGCCTGGAATTGATCGCCGCAGAGCAAAACAGATTTGCGCATTTGCCGAAGCTGGGCCTTAACTATGCCTATCATCTGGATGCTACTGCCTATGCCGGTTTCCTCAGGAAAATGTCAGAAGAGCACGGCGCTAAGCGTATTGAAGGCAAGATCACCGGCGTTCAGCAAAATGGTGAAACCGGCTATGTGGAAAGCGTAACGCTGGAAAGCGGCAAGGTGGTGGAGGGCGATCTCTTTATCGATTGTTCCGGCTTCCGCGCACTTCTGATAGAAGGCGCACTTCACACCGGCTATCACGACTGGACGCATTGGCTGCCGTGCGATAGCGCTATCGCCGTGCAGACGGAAGCAGTGGGTGAGCCGATCCCCTATACCCGATCGATTGCACACGATAGTGGCTGGCAGTGGCGCATTCCGCTTCAGCACCGCGTTGGTAACGGCCTCGTTTTCTGCAGCAATTATCAGGATAATCAGTCGGCCATCGATACACTGATGAGCAATATCGAAGGCAAACCCTTGGTTGACCCACGTGTGATCAAGTTCCGTACCGGTACACGCCGCAAGCACTGGAACAAGAATGTGGTGGCGGTTGGCCTTTCAAGCGGCTTTATCGAGCCGCTGGAAAGCACCAGTATTCACCTGATACAGCGCAGCATTTTCCGGCTGATGCAAATGTTCCCGCATACAGGCATTGTGCAAGCCGATATTGATGAATTCAATATGCAGACAGCTTATGAGATGGAACATATCCGCGACTTTATCGTGTTGCATTATCATGTGACGGAACGGACAGACACGCCCTTCTGGCGCCAGTGTAAAACAATGGATATTCCCGATGGCCTCAAACATCGGATTGCCTTGTTCCGTGACGCAGGCCGTGTGTTCCGCCCCAACGACCAGTTGTTTGCAGAAAACAGCTGGGTACAGGTAATGCTGGGGCAGGGGATTATGCCCGGCCAATATCATCCTATCGCCGACCGTATGACAGACGAGGAGCTTGCGAATTTCCTCGCCCATATCCGATCGAATGTAGAAAAAACAGCCATGCAGTTGCCGAGCCATAATGACTATGTTCAGCAATATTGCAAAGCCACAGAGGTGGCATAGGGGGATACAATGAAACTTGGAAGCCAGTTGGCTGCGGCAGGTTTTGTCGCAAGCTTGAGCGTGTCATGTTTTGCGGATGATGATTACAAACTTGTTTGGGCAGATGAATTCGATGGCAAAGCGCTCGATAGAAGCGTCTGGCATGTGGTGAAGGGCAATGGCTGCCCGAAGCTATGTGGTTTTGGCAATAACGAGCTGCAACATTATCGTGGACGTGAGAAAAACTTGCGGCTTGAAAATGGTAGGCTGGTGATCGAGGCTCATATGGGCAACAAGGTGACCTCCGCCAAAATCACGACGGAAGAAATGCCGGGTTGGAGTTATGGCAGGATTGCCATGCGAGCCAAACTGCCTTCGGGTGTTGGTACTTGGCCAGCCTTCTGGATGATGCCAAAGACGGACAGTTATGGCCCTTGGCCCAAATCCGGCGAGATCGATATCATGGAACATGTTGGCTATAATCAAGGTCAGGTTCACGGCACCATTCACACCGAAGCCTTCAATCACCGGATCGGAACCCAAAAGGGTGGGCATATGCAGGTGCCCAACGCTTCGGAAGCTTTTCATGAATATTCCGTTGAGTGGGAAGAAAGCGAAATTCGCTGGTATATCGATGGCGAGCAATATTTTCAGGTGACCAAAAAGGCAGGTTTTGGCCATGCAGAGTGGCCACTGGATCATCCATTCTATGTGATCCTCAATCTGGCGGTGGGTGGCGACTGGGGTGGTGCCCAAGGGGTTGATAAGACAGCCTTTCCTGCTCGATTTGAAATCGATTGGGTTCGTATTTGGCAGAAAACCGCCGAAAAATAATTTTGATCAAACCTGACAGCGCTGTCAGATTTTTGTGGACATAGCGGATTTCCGTGATAGGTTAAGGGTGAATATGACAGCGCTATCATATGGGAAGTGATAGGCGGTGCTACGTGTGATGCAGCAGTATGGGAAGCGGACAATCATGAAGATTATCGGTTATCGGACTTTGGCAACAGTGGCGACGTTGGCGCTTGTGGGCTGTGGTGGTGGATCTCAGGACACCGCCGATACAGCCGCTAAAGCGGACTGGCCTGTGATTGCGAGCCCTGTGAAGCATGATGTCGCTGTGGACACGAAAGTGGGCGATATCCTCTCCCGCATGTCTGTGGAAGAAAAAGTCGGCCAGATCATGCAGGTTGAGATCCAGCATATTTCGCCGGAAGAGATAAAAACCTATCACATTGGGTCGGTGCTGAATGGTGGTGGCTCGCTGCCAAACCGCAATAAGTACGCGACACCCGCTGAATGGCTGGCGATGGCCGATGCTTTCTATGATGCATCCATGGACACATCTGACGGGGGCATCGCCATTCCTATTATCTGGGGCAGTGACGCTGTGCACGGCCACAACAATGTCATTGGTGCGACGCTGTTTCCTCACAATATTGGCCTCGGTGCAGCAAACAACCCTGAGCTACTCCGTAAAATCGGTGAAGTTACGGCAACGGAAATGCGTGTGACGGGTATCGATTGGACGTTTGCGCCAACCCTTGCGGTGGCCCAGGATGATCGCTGGGGCAGGGCCTATGAAAGCTATTCGGAAAATCCGGACATTGTCGAGGCCTATGGCCTGAAGATGGTTGAAGGCCTTCAGGGTGTGCCGGGGACGGAGGCGTTTCTTGACGCCGACCATGTGGTGGCTACGGCCAAGCACTTCATCGCCGACGGCGGCACCGAGGGTGGTGACGATCAGGGTGATGCAAAGATCCCGGAGCAAGAGCTGATCGACATTCACGCGGCTGGCTACAAGGGCGCTCTTGCGGCTGGTGTCCAGACCGCAATGGCCAGTTTTTCCAGCTGGAACGGTCAGAAGCTGCATGGCAGCAAATATCTGTTGAACGACGTGCTGAAGGGCAAGATGGGCTTTGGCGGCTTTATCGTCGGTGACTGGAATGGGCACGGCCAGGTACCCGGTTGCACCAACGCTTCCTGTCCAATCGCGATTAACGCAGGCCTTGATATGTTTATGGCAATCGAGGAATGGCGTGACCTTTACAAGAATACCCTCGACCAGGTGAATAGTGGGCAGATTCCGATGGCGCGCCTCGATGATGCTGTTTCGCGCATTCTCAGGGTAAAAATCCGGGCCGGTTTGTTTGAAAAAGGCCGCCCGTCTGATCGAGGTGTTGCGGGACTTGATGGGATCATCGGCCAGCCTGCGCACCGGGATATTGCGAGGCAAGCGGCACGGGAAAGCCTTGTTCTTTTGAAAAACAACGGTGGTCTGTTGCCGCTCGCATCGGATGCCACAGTGCTTGTTGCCGGTGATGGCGCCAACAATATCGGCAAGCAAACTGGCGGCTGGACGATCACCTGGCAGGGCACAGGCAATGTGAATAGTGATTTTCCCGGCGCGACGTCTATTTTTGCAGGCATTCGTGATGCGATGGCGGAAGCAGGTGGTACGGCTATCCTTTCCGTTGACGGAAGCTATGAAAACAAGCCGGATGTTGCAGTTGTTGTTTTCGGTGAAGAGCCTTATGCCGAAGGCCAAGGCGACATCGATACCGTTGAGTTCGAACCCGGTAACAAGAAAAGCCTGATGCTACTCAAGAAATTGAAGGCAGAAGGTATCCCTGTTGTGTCGGTATTCCTGTCAGGGCGTCCGCTGTGGGTAAACCCAGAACTGAACACATCAGACGCCTTTGTTGCGGCCTGGTTGCCTGGTTCTGAAGGGCAGGGTGTGGCCGACGTGCTGGTTGCTGGCAAGGACGGCCAACCGCGCCATGACTTCAAAGGTCGCCTGTCCTTCTCATGGCCTGCAACGCCACTTCAGGGCAAGTTGAATTCGCAGGACGAAGGATATGCGCCGCTATTTGCTCTTGGCTATGGTCAAAGCTATGCCGGGAACAATGCTGATCTGGGTTCGCTTCCGGAAGAAGTTGAAGGCGTTGCCGCATCGGCCGGCAGCGAGCTGCATCTATATGCGGGGCGGCCGCTTTCGCCTTGGCGCTTGTTCGTATCCAATGGCGAAACACATCAGGTTATCAGCGGTGCGTATGCAAATGTGCCCGGCGGTGCTGTTACCGCAGAGCTGGTAGACAAAGATATCCAGCAAGATGCCGTGAAGGTGTCTTGGCAGGGTGCTGATGAGGGATATTTCTATATGAGTGATGCGCCTGCGCTTGATGCATCCAGGCAATTTGAAAATGAGGCGGCGCTGGCATTCGATATTCGGGTGGATGAAATTGACGGTGCATCCGCTACGCTGAGTATGGTTTGCGGTGCAGGCTGCTCTGCAGCAGTGCCAATGACAGCTTACTTTGATGCCCACGCCGGGGCAGGTTGGCAGCGTTTCATAATGCCGCTTAGCTGCCTGTCTTCCGATGCCGAGAAATTCGCAAATGTAACAGAGCCATTCCGCTTTACGGTAAAAGGTGACGCCACGATTTCAGTTGCGAACATCGCCTACATGCCAGTGGAGGCTGGTACCTTGCAGTGCCCGGTTGCGAACTGAAATTAAACTCCAACCTCTCGACCTTAATGGGGTACTTGGGCTCGCTTTGCGGGCCCATTCTTTTAAGCGCGCTTGCGCAAGGCTTCCAGGATTTCGCCATGAAGTTTGGCTGTGATCGGGTAGAAAAGGATCAGCGAAGATGACAGCAAGAGCGCTATCATTGGTATCAATGAGAAAATGTTCTTGATCCCTTGCGCCGTTTCGTTTGATGCAGCGATGCCAGGGGTATAGCCGACAAGTTCCAACAAAATGCCAAGGGCGAATGCGGACAACCCGATGGTGACTTTCTGGAAGGAAGAGGCCAACCCGATTAGCAGGGATTCATTTTGCACCATGCTCTTATACTCGCCGTATTCAATGGTGTCAGGCAGCATGCTCCAGAAAATAACGGCATAGGAACTGAGGCCAAGGGTAATGATTGTGGTTGCGACAAGTGCTAACAACTCAGTGTTGGCCATCCCAAGATTAAAGGGTGCCAGCCCCACAACTCCGATAAGGCTGCCGGCAATCCATGCGTTCCGCTTTCCAATCCGGAGGGTAATCATCGCCCAAAGGGGAATGCTGACAAGCGGGGCGGCTGTCATGATAACGATTGCTGTGGTGCCAACATGCCTGTTGCCAAGATGGCTTTCAAAAAAGAAGAGAAGGCTTTGGCCGATGATTGTATTGGCAATCGTGACAAATATTATCCCGCCAACAAGGAGAAGAAACGGCCCATTTTTGAGAACCGCCTGCAAGCTGGCCATGAAAGGGGCCGGACTGACAGCTGCGTCAAGTGTGTGGTCCGTATTCGCTGTTGCTTTGAAACATCCGATTAGTACGAGAAAGCCCACAAAGGCGGCTGAAAAGGCCATAATTGGAAAGGCAACATCATCCGGAAAATAACTCTGTAGTTTCTTGGCGAGAAAGGAAATCGAGACCCCGCCAAGGAACCCGCAATACATTCTGATCCCTGCCAGTCTTGTTCGGGCATTTGAGTCTCGTGTGATCCGCGCACCCAAAGATGCATATGGGATGGAAACAACGGTATAGCAGGTCCTGAAAGCCAGAAGGACAGCCAGTAGATAGATGAACTCCAGACTGTCGCTACCGAGGGATACAGGTGTGAACAAAAGCCCGAATGTCAGCCCAAGGGGTGCTGCGCCAAACAAGAGATAGGGCCGGTAAGGGCCCCACCGGCTTTTGGTCCGTTCCGCCAGATATCCCATGGCCGGATCTGTGACAGCATCCCAAAGGCTGCCAATCAAGATGATGGTGCCGACAAGGCTGCTCGAAACGCCCAGTACATTGGTGTAATAGAAAAACAGATAGAAGCCGACACTTTGCCAAAACAGATTGAGGCCATAGTCACCAATGCCATAGCCCCAAAAAGGTTTCCAAAATGGTTTCTGCAGTAGTGTTGGCATCTGGCGATCTCCGGCCAAAAAGCTTGCAATATATGACAGCGCTATCATACTTATCATGCTGAACATTCAGCGCTACAGTGCCGAACGACACTATGGCATGTCTGTATTGGAGCCCGCAAGTGGATGAAATAAAAAAGAAAAATGCGACAATCAGTGACGTGGCGCGCCTTGCAGGTGTGTCCATGAAAACTGTTTCGCGGGTTTTCAATAATGAGAAATATGTCTCGAAAGACAAGAAGGACATGGTCCTCAAGGTTGCGGCAGAGCTGAAATACAGGCCGTCGCTACAGGCCCGCGGGCTGGCAGGTAGCCGGTCCTATATGATTGGTTACTTTGTTGACAAGTCTATCGGTGACTATGTGTCCCGCGTATTGCGTGGCGTGCTGAAGCAGACAAATGAAACAGGGTGCCATCTGGTCTTTGACGTGCTGGAAGAACGTGGCGATGACCAGAAGCTCCAGCAGATACTCAATAGCGTTAAATTCGATGGCGTGGTTCTTACCTCTCCCGTATGCGATGACGTGGCTGTGTTGGAGGCACTTCGGCAGCACGACATACCGGTGGTTCGCATTGGTCCGGGTGTTGATGTGGAAGATATGGCAACTGTCGAGATCGACGATGTGAGTGCGGCCTATGACATGACAAAGCATCTGATTGAACAGGGGCATAAACGCATTGGTTTTGTCAAAGGTGACCCCAATCACGGTTGTTCGCTGGACCGGGAGCGCGGATATGCCAAAGCAATGCGGGAACATGGATTGCCGATCAGCAATGACCTGATGGCGCCAGGTATGTTTTCTTTTGATAGCGGACGCGCTGCAGCAACCCAGCTTCTTGATCGGGCGGACAGGCCGACTGCTATTTTTGCAAGCAATGACGAAATGGCAGCGGGTATTTTGGCAGGCGCACGAGATCTTGAGATCAGCACGCCGAACGAACTTTCTGTCGTGGGGTTTGACGATGATTTTCTCTCGTCCGTGATTTCACCGACCCTGACCACAGTGAAACAGCCTATTGAGGAAATGGCCTCCGAGGCGGTAAATCTCATTCTGGAAGCCAAGGGTAATCCGGCAGAGTTGTCTGGCAAAAAGGCGGTGCTGGACTATGCATTGGTGATAAGAAAGTCCGTTCAGACCCTATTGTGATTGTAGCGGAGACGGGCGCGCCTGCATGCCGATAACATGCAAGCGCTACTTCTTGGGCCTTATGCCGCGATCAGGTTTCTCACCGATACCTTCAGGCTTTGGCGGCACGCCAGATATCCAATCAGGCAAACTGTTGAAACCATCATCAGAACTGTAGCGGACACCCAAACCAAATCCGGGCGATATGTTAGCCCGAACTGCTCTTCATAAATTAGGCTCCCCGCAATCCAGGTGCCGGCGATGGCGCCAATGGCTGCAATGAGTGCGGTAATCCCCCAATCATAGAAGTTCAACCGCAGGCAATCCCGGTTGCTGAACCCCATGCTCATCAGAAGGCCATTTTTGAGCCTGTCATCGGCACGGAATCCGCTGACGGATGCAGCAAGTACAAAGAGGGACAGCAAAAGAACCATGGCTGCGTATCCACTAGTCACTTTTGTTACCATGGCAAGGGTGCGGTCGAAACGCTCAGTCAGTTCCTTTAGCGGTGCCAGCGACAGGCTTGGGTGTGCCTGCCACAGGCGGGCCAAGGCCGGCCATGCGGTTTCAGGTAGTTCCATGCTGCCCATATAGCGTGTGGGGGCTTCAATATGCTGCCTTGCTATTCCCGGGACCTGAAACCAGAAAGTGATTGAGCTGGCCCCTGATTTGAAAGCATGGCTGGCGACGAGCGTGAAATCGTATGATTTACCTTCAATTTGGTAGGTAAGCCTGTCGCCAAACTCAAGCTCCATGTCTGTCATCACTTCAGGTTCTGTAGAAATTTGCTGCCAGTTTTCAGTGTCTTGCGCCCACCATGTGCCGCCAGTCAGTCGGTTGTTTTCTGGGATTTGATCGGCCCAGCTCAGGCGGATCGGGTCTTTGAGTGTAGCCAGCGTGTCGCTTGGTTTTTGCATATAATCGTCCAGTTTGGTGCCATTGATTGCTACAAGCTGTGCCGAGACGAATGGTTTCAGTGTCCGAATGCTGCTGCCGGTCTGGCCGGCCCATTCCTCAAGCGCCTGAACATGATATTCGTGCGCTTGCGAGACAAGTAGATTGCCGTCGTGCGTGCGCGCGTGGCTTTCCATCATGCCGCCAAGATCACGCATCAACATCATGGTGAACAAAAGCAAGAGCCCACAGAGTCCTAACCCCATGATTTGTGCAGATTTGGCAATTAGCCGTTGTTGCGCGATGAAGAAGGAAAAAGGCAAAAGGCCTGTCCGATGGCGCCCCCACAGATTGCCAACCTTTACAATGCTCCATGTAAGCAACAGCATTAGGGCCAGCGCGATCACCACGGCAAACAACGTCATCCCTGTCAGGAGCCAGTTATCGGAATAGGCTACAGCAAGCATGGAAACGGACAACAGCCCAAACACCAGTCGGTGCCAGATATAGGTGCCCTCGGATTGGGTGCGGATAAGCGACAGCAGCGAAGATTGGGCGAGCTGAATAAAGCTCGGTGCCTTAAGCGCCAACAGCAAAAGAAACACTAGGCCAGTTGTTTTCGCCGCGGCAATGAAGTCCGGGTTTGCTTCCAGTCCTGGGAAGATGTTTTGCATCTCGCCGATGATGAGGCCAAATGCAGCGAAAGCCAGAAGAAGCGCCGCCACCGTGGTTGCTATGAAAGTCACGAGCCATTCGCCAACAGCCATTGTGATGCCGGTTTTCATGGGTGTACCAAAGCTTGTGTAAAGTGCGAGGCGATAGCGCATTTTTGCCAGCCAGCGCCTGTTTGTCATATCAAGGGCCACAGCCCCCATAAAGAACAAGAGGACAGAAGCAAGACCCAGGAAATTTTCGGTGCGTGTCCAGAAAGCCGAGAGCGGGTGTTGGCCACCATGTTTTTTGATCAGTGTCGCCGCTGGCATATTGTTGGACACCCAGGCTTCGATCTCGGCACGTTGCGGCACGTTGGCTGCGAGCAGATAGCGGTGCAGGGCCCGATTGTCGTTACCAAGCATGGCGGTGGTGTTGGTATGGCTAACCATGGCACGCATATCCACATTGTGGCCCTCCATGATGCGGTCAGGTTCGTGGAGCAAGATGGCATCCACGCGCAAGAGTGCGTCGCCTACTTTGAGGCTGTCACCCACGTTCAGTCCCAATCGAGCCGCTAGTCGCGGCCCGATCCAGATATCGCCCTCTTTGGGTCCGTTTTGGCTTATCTGCTCTGTCGTGCCAAGGCCGTCACTCAGGCGCAGAGTACCCTGCAGCGGATAGTTGGCGCCTACCAATTTTAGTCTTGCGCGCGCCCACCTATCCTTGTGGGTAAGGGTGATGTTGGCCAGCGCAGTTTGCGCCAACTCCCCCGTCATCGCGGTGAGTTTCGCGATTTTATCTTTATCCAGTTCCGTGTGGCTTTCGATCACGAGGTCGGAGCCCAACATCTGATCCAGGTTGTCCGCAAGATAATGCTGAACTGACCCACTGGTGAGCGTAAGGACAAGCAAAAAGGCCAACAGAATTGTCTGGGTCAGGAGGCCGATGCGGCCATCGCTGTCTTTAAGGCTGCGAATGCTGTTTTCCAATATCAATTTTATCTTGCTCATGCTGCTTGCTCCAACTGCCCGCCCTGTAGCCTGAAAGTATGGCTTGCGCGCACGGCCAGTCGATTACTGTGGGTAACGATCACCAGCCCGCATTTTGTCTCTTGCGCGCATTCAAACATCAGGCTGGTTACGCTTTCCGATGTTTTGGCGTCCAGGTTGCCAGTGGGCTCATCGGCAAAAATGAATTTGGGTTTGGTGATGAAGGCACGGGCGATGGCAATGCGTTGTTGTTCACCGCCGCTTAGCTGATGCGGGCGGTGATGTGCACGGTCTTTCAGGCCGACTTTTTCCAGCCATTCGCGGGCAAGCTGAAAGGCTGCCTTGTTGCCTTTAAGGCGCAGCGGCAATGCCAGATTGCTGATGGCGTCTAGCTCCGGCATCAAATGAAATTGCTGGAAGATGAAACCGGAATTTGCCCGCAGGGTGCGTATGTCGGCTATGTTGCCATCCAATATGAATCGCACGTCGCCAGTTGTTGGTTTTTCAAGCCCTGCGGCGATTGATAAAAGGCTGGATTTGCCTGCGCCCGATGGCCCAACGATTGCCAGTGTTTCACCGCATTCTACCGTGAAGGACAGATCGTTGAACAGTTCTATCCGGTCGGTGCCGGTTTCAAAATGATGGCTTATGGCCGTTAGTTCTATCTTGTTTTGCAAGGTTTCCTCCTGTCGTTTCAAAAGGCCTAGCAAAGAGAATGTCAAATGAAGGTGAAACGTATTTGGGCAGGCGCTTGACGCTTGTTTGACATTCGCCGGGCTATGCTTTTTGATCACGACAGAAAAGGGGCCTTCATGCGCATACTGATTGTAGAAGATAATCTGGATATTCAGGCCAATATTGCAGATTATCTTGAAAAAGATCATCTTCTGGATTTTGCCTACAGTGGCGATCAGGGGCTCGAACTTGCCCTAGGTAATGATTATGACGTCATCGTGCTGGACTTGATGCTGCCGGGACGGGATGGCCTCGATGTTTGTGCTGAGTACAAAAAGAAGGCAAGCCTGCAGGCCCCCATATTGATGTTAACGGCACGCGACACCATTGATGATAAGGAAGCGGGCTTTTCTGTTGGAGCGGATGACTATCTCGTCAAACCTTTCTCTCTGAGGGAACTCAGGATGCGGATCGAGGCCTTGGCGCGGCGGCCAAAAGTCCGGGCCAGCCAACAGCTGTCATACGCCGGCATCGCTTTGAATGCAGGTGCGGTGGTGATGACTGTAGGCGACGGGGAGGTTGCCTTGCATGAGAAGGAATCGAAGATATTGGCTCTGCTTCTGGAGGCGGCGCCAGAGGTGGTAAGCAGCGATACTATCAGTTATGCGCTTTGGGGCGACGAGCCACCAGAATCCGGCGCGCTTAGAACCCATATCTATAATCTAAGAAAGGCGCTGGAGCGTGCTGGAAAAGACGGTCTGCTGAAAACGCTGCGTGGTAAAGGTTATGCCTTGAGGAGTGGCGCATGAAAAAAAAGCAAAGGCGTGTGCGCGGCTTGATCATGCGCACGTTTGTAACTTCAATGATCGCAAGTTTTGCGGTTTTCTCGCTGATGGTCGTTGTTTTCCTGTTTTCGCTTGAAGATGAAATTTTCGAGTTGCAAGTGAAAGAGGCCATGAACCGCTTTGTGGCTGAAAACCCGGCGCCCACCGAAAGCGCTGGGGCGCTGCCCGCTCTTGATATGTCTTATTATGTTGGTACGGCCGAAATGCCTGCCTGGCTTCTCGCTGAAATCCCCGAATCCGGCTATAAAGGTGGTTTCGAAGTATTCGGGGAAGAACATGGCCATTTTCACGCCTATGTCACAACGCTTGAAGATGGTCGCGCGCTCTATGTTTTATTTAACGCGCGGCGTTTTATCCGGTCTACGCCACAGATAAAGGTCTTCCTGGTCTTCATTGGAGGCATGGCGGCTTTGGGCACCCTGATATCGCTTTTTGTGCTGGCGCGGATGAGCCGCAAGGTCTCCGGCCCGCTTGAACATATGGCCGATGTATTGGCAGATGGTGGAGATGTTGGCGGCAGGCTTTCTGTGCCGCAAAGCGCGCCGAGAGAACTACACGCACTCGCCGCTGCGATTGAAGAGCGGGACGCTCGTATTCAAGCACTCCTGGCGCGGGAAAGGCAGTTCAACCGCGATGCAAGTCACGAGCTTAGAACGCCTCTTGCCGTTGCTTATGGCGCCGTGGAATTGCTGGAGGAAGAGGGCAAGGAAAGTGGGCCGCTCATCCGTTTGAAGACAGCGATCAGAGATATGCGGCAGCTTACAGAAGGGATTCTTTGGCTTGGACGGGACCCCGATCAAGGGCAGTCTTGCGATATCGATCAGGTGTGCAGGGACAGTATAGAAGCCTACGCGCACCTGGTGAAGCAGCGCAAGGTCGCCATCCTTCTTGAAAGTGAAACAAATGTATCGATGCCGGTGCCTGAGGCAGTTGCCCATGTGATTGTCGGGAATATCCTCAGAAATGCGCTCAGTTATACGGACGAAGGTGAGGTGAAGTTGATCCTCATACCCGGGCAACTCCAGATTATTGATACCGGTGTCGGTTTCGGCCAGGCGGGAGCAGAGCGCACAGGCTTTGGAATAGGGCTTTCGCTGGTGGAACGATTGTGCAGCCACATGAATATTGAATTTGATGTTTCCGCGCGCACAGAAGGCGGAACAATTGCCGATTTGATATGGCAATAACCAACAGCTGTTTGACGCTGGTTTGACGCTTCGGTTGGTAAAGCTCTCCCTGCAAAGGAGAACTGACCAATGAATAAACTGAAGATACTGGGCCTTCTTATGGCCCTTGCGACAGCAACAACAGCCAGTCTTGCAGGCACCTATGTCCAGCAGGTCGGCTTTGATGCCCCTGACGGCAATCGTATTACCGGATTTGTCTATCAATCAGCGGAAACAAAGAAAGATGCGCCGCTGGCGGTTTTGATGCATGGCTTGATGGGGTCCAGCCTCTACTGGCTGGCGGGTGATAACCTGATGCAGGGTGACGACGTGACAGCAAGCCTGATAGAGCGGGGATACCGGGTCGTGGCGTTGGATGCCCGTGCGCATGGCGCCCGCTCCGTCGATAAAAAACCCATTGAATATGTCAAGTCAGCCCGCAAGGGAGATAGCCTAGCCTATGAGGCCATGATCACTACAACGGTGTCTGACTATCAGGTGTTTCTCGATAGGCTTCTGAAAAAATACAAGAAAACTGAGCAAGTGTTGGTGGTGGGTTACAGCATGGGTGCTCAGATGGGGGCTCTTCTGGCAGCTCAAGACAAACGTGTTACCCATCTGGTGACAATGGTACCGCCTGCCGTCCGCAATGTACCGGCGGTGTCGCCGATCAAGTTTGCGCCCGATATCACTATTCCGTGGCTTTTGCTGACGGCGACCAAGGATGAATATTCCTCTGACAAGCAGAATGCCGAGTTGATTGCCGCGGCGGGGATGCGACCAGACACCCACACGTTTGACAGCCGTCATGTCTTGCCCGAGGCCTATGTTGATGTAGTAGATGCTTGGCTGGATAAATAGCAACGTAGCTTGAGCATTTTATGCCCGGCTAAGGGTAGGGTAAGGGACGAACGTGCTATGGGGGCACGTTCGCCCCTGACTCACCCTAAAAGCCTGACAGCTGGATTTTTTCTTTTACCTGACCGCCGTGGTGGCCGTCATACACCACAACTTCCACTTCATCCGATCCTCTGACAGTAACCAGTGTGTAGTTGTTGCGGGTTTCAATATGGCCATCGTTCAGAACCTCGAGGTTGCCGTCAGCGGTTGATCGGTGTCTCAGTTTCTCTTTGTCGAACCAGTGTTTGTTGAGGCCCGGCAACATCCAGTTCATGGCGGAGCTGACGATTGAATAAACCTTCTTTCCGCATTCAAGTGTAAGCTGTGCTGTGAACGAGCAATGCACATCGCCTGACAGGAAGATGAATTTGCCGCTTGATGCGTTGATGGCATCAAGAATTTCGTTGCGTTGGCGTGTATTGGATGTCCACAGCTCTTTGATCGATCCGGTGGCAAAAGGGGGCCAGAAATAGGGTTTGGCGTCAGGGAACAAGGGGACCGGCGTGAGGATAAAGCTGAATTTGTCTGCCGGGGCATCTTCAATCCAGCTAACCAGTGCTGCGATCTGGGCCTCTGTGACGTCGTCTTCGTCGTTTCTCAGATGCCATTCATACTCATATTTGCTGGCGTCCGGGTTGTTGGAGAAGCGCTCGTTCCTGACATCCATTACAAAGTAGCGGCTGTCATGCCGATCAAATTTGTACCAATAGAGGGGGGTGAAGGCCTCGGTTTCATAGTCTGCCACGGTTGGGAAAACGGGCCCTGAGGCTGCCTGATACGCCTCGAAGTATTTCAACCCCTCCGTATGGTGATCGTCCTTTACATTTGATCGTGACCAATCGTTTTGAACCTCATGATCATCCATTTGCATATAGGTGGGAATGCAGCGGCGGACCAAATCGAAATGAGTTTCTGCGAACTGGGCGCGGTAGATTTTGCTGTGCAAAAATCCATGGCCCATATCCACGTAAATTTGATCGCCACCCAAAAGCATTAGGTCTGGCGTGGGATATTCTTCATTGTGGATGGCTTGGTGGATCATCCTGAAGGTCAGGTCACTCAGGCCGTCGCCTTCCAGGCTGCCGTGATCGCGGCAACTGCCAAGGATGAAGCTTGTGCCTTTGGCATCCAGGCTTGCGGGTACCGTACGTGCCATGCAGATTTCATGGCTGTCTTCATGCCATGTGACATGCTCGTCCGCCTCCCCCAAAAAATAGTGGGCCTGAAAAATATAAAGTGTGCCTTGGTCCAGGTTGGGCACATCGGCAATGCCGGTACCGTCTTTGTCTTCTCCAAGGATGTTGAAATATTGCTGGTTTTCGGCTGGGAAATCCAGCTCGGTTTCCTTGCGCCAACGCACGATGCCCCTGCATTGTACGTTGATATGTTCGGTGTTCACGGCGCCCCAGATGCGCACAGTATCAGTCGTGGTATGGCCGCAAAAAGGCCCAACGGTGAAATCAAGAAGTTCTACCGGCATAAATCCCCCATCGCCGGATGGGTATAGAAATACGCCCAACTTTGGCCACCCAGCGCCTCAACTATGCAGCGTGAAAGTGTATGCTGCAAGTTTTGGGTGTGCTTTCTAAAAATCCAGGCCCTTCTTGGCCTTGATGCCAGCCTCGAACGGGTGTTTGACAGGGGTCATGTCGGTGACAAGGTCGGCAAGCGCCACCAGCGCATCTGGTGCATTTCGGCCCGTCACGATCACACTGGTGCGTGTATGGCGTGCGCTAAGCCCTTCGAGAACTTCATCAAGGGAGAGATAATCGTTTCTGAGCACGATGTTCAGTTCGTCCAGCATGACAAGGTCATACTCGCCGCTTTCCATCAGCGCGCGGCTTTTGGCCCAGGCGGCCTCTGCCGACGCAATGTCTTTCGACCTGTCCTGCGTGTCCCAGGTGAAACCATCCCCCATGGTGTGCATTTCAAGAAGGTCGGGGAACCGGCCAAAAAACAGTTTTTCGCCTGTTTTCCAAGCCCCTTTGACATATTGCACAATGGCGACCCTGTGGCCCCAGCCCAAAGCGCGTATCACTGTGCCAAAGGCAGCAGTTGATTTGCCCTTGCCGTCACCGGTATGGACATAAAGGAGGCCGCGACCGGCCTCCTCTTTTTCTTGCACTTTGGCGCGCTGTTCCGCCTGAAGAGCCTGCATGGCAGCCTTGTGGGCCATGTTTTCGGTGTTTGTCATGCCTGCTCTCCAAGCGTCAGCCCCGGGCCTAGAAACGGACGCGTACGCCTGCGTATGTGGAAATGCCCGGTGTGCCATACCCCAATACCTGCTGATAGTTTTCATCAAACAGATTGTCGATACGACCGTAAAGCTCAAACGTTTCGTTCAGTTCATAGCTTGCCCGCAGGTCAACGCGGGTCCAGCCTTCAAGGATAACGCCGGAACTATCCAACTCGTTGCCATTGTGAAGCAGCATCAGGTTGGTGTTCAACTTGTCGGTAGCCTGCCATGTCAGCGATGCATACACCTTGTTTTTCGGCCGCCGCGCAAGGCGGATATCCGCCAGAACATCGCGTGCGTCTGTGTAGGTATAGTTGGCATTAAGGCTAAGGGTGTCAGTCAGTGCAGCATCAAAGCCGATTTCCACCCCTTTGGAGCGGGCGCGGGCAATATTGTCGTAACCGTTGGTGAAGGAGAAATCGATCAGGTCATCGGTGTCTTGTTCATAATAGAGGAAAGACACGTTCAATCGACCGTCCATAAGCGGTTGCTGGATGCCAATTTCCCAGGCCTCTGCCCTCTCGGGCTGGATGTCCGGGTTGGCTTCAAAGCCACAGCAAGCGAATGTCTGCTGGAAAATGGTCGATGCCTTGAAACCTTCGCTCCATGCCGCGGTCAGGCGCGTGCCGATGGGCGACACAATATATGAGGCATTCAGTTCACCGTTGGTGGTGCTGCCAAATGTTTCATGGTCGTCCAGTCGGATGCCGCCGGAGAGAACAAGGCCTTCAATCCCGCTGAAGCTGAGAATACCAAACAGGCTGTCGGTGGATACTTTTCTTGGGTCAACGCTTTTTGCCTGCACTTCTTCGTGTTGGGCACCAGCTGTCAGTGTCCAGCCTTCTGCAAGCTCTGCAACCGCGAGATAGTCCAGATTAAAGCGGTCACCTTCCGCACCGTAGCTGAATGTGTCGCCATCGTAGTTTGCACGCTCGATGCTGCTGTATTCGATGGATAGCGTGTTTGAGAGCCTGCCGTCGAAGAAGTCAAAGAAACCACGGCCAGCAATGCTGAATTCCTCGGTGGTGCTATTGTCGTCGCTGTCACCAAGCGAAAAGCCCAAACCATCCCAAGAGAAACCGTCGTATTCGTTTTCGCTGTCGGAATAGGTGCTTGTGATTTCAAAACCAACAGCATCGCTCAGCTTGCCGTGCAACTTGCCGCGCAGGCTCAGGTTTTTATAGCCGTCAGTTTCGGTGTTGCCGTCTGCTTCGTCGGCGGCTGATATGCCGTCTGTGTCTTTGAAGGAGGCCGTCAGGTTAAAGCCCAGCTTGTCGCTGCCGCCGAAGATATTGCCGCCTGTGTGCAGGCTGTCGAAAGCGCCATATTCAGCGAACACTGTGCCGCCAAAGCCTTCGCCGCCTTTTTTGGTAATGATGTTGATCACGCCGCCCATGGCATCAGAGCCATAGAGAACGGCCTGAGGGCCGCGCAGCACTTCGATGCGGTCAATGCCCTGCGCATCAAGGTTGGAAAAGTCAAACGCGCCGCCTACGGAAGAGGGGTCGTTCACCTGAACGCCGTCGATAAGAACAACAGTCTGGTCAGTGCCCGCGCCGCGGATCGAGGTGGTGGCCAGGCCGCCGAAGGAGCCATTCTGGTTGGTTGCCACACCCGGCAGGCTCTGGAGGGCGTCAACGACATAGCTATATTGCCGCGCCTGCAGATCATCGGCATCCAGAACCGCGATGCTTTTGGCAACCTGGCTGATCGGCTGGCTGCGCCGACCAGCAGTGACTACAATATCTTCAATGTCGTCGTCAGCTTCGTCTGCAAAGGCACAAGGTGTGGCAGTAAGCGCCGTGGTGGCCACAAGAATGGCCTTGATAGGGAAACGGTTTTTCATCTTCAAACTCCAATAACAGGCAATAGCCTGAAAAATAGTGGACTATGTCTGGAGTTTGATCTGGAAAGCCGAACAAGCCCCGTACACAGCAACGAGCTTGTCGCCGGTACGGAAATCCGCTCCTTTGGTTGACCCGACCACAGGAAAGGGCGACTGGACGGCAGGTCTCCTGGCTTGTGGATCATTGCGCGCCCCTGCCTTCCCGGCTGCTGCCAGTGGCTTGTTTGGGGCTGCTCCTCACTTACAGTTGCGGGCACAGCTACGGCTTTCAGGCCTATAGGCCACCGTATTCCCTCTTAGCTTCTGCCCCTGGAGGCAAAAGAACCATCACGGGCAGGAGCAATAGTGGGTCCTTGCGTGCAATGCAATTATAATTTGCGCGTTTGCCGACTTGCAGGCCGGGATTGTACCTCGGGGTTGCAGTGGCGTGGCTGAAACGCCACATTGGGAAAAACACCGACACCGCGGGGCAGACATGAAGAACATTGATTTTTGGTTTTCGATAGGCAGCACCTACACCTATCTGGCTATTAGTCGATTGAAGGCGCTTGAGGCGGAACATGAAATCGGCTTTCGAATGCGGCCCTTCAGTATCCGGCAGCTAATGCAGGAGCAGGGCGGCAACCCCTTCCTGAATAATGATCGCAAAATGGCTTATATGTGGCGTGATGTGGAGCGCAGGGCTGCCTTTTATGGCCTGGATGCACAATTCCCGCTTGCCTACCCGCTTGACGACTATGAAAGGATCAACCGGATTGCTGTGATGGCCGCGGATGAAGGCTGGTGTTTTGACTTCGCGCTCGCCTACTATCGTTTGTGGTTTGAGGAGGCCATGCCAGATACACCTGAACGATTGCAAGCAGCGCTCAAGCAGGCAGGGCAGAATGCTGATGAGGTTATGGCGGCGGCAGAGGGGGAAAATGCCGAAGCGGCCTATCGGACAGCCACGGATAAAGCGCGGTCGCTCGGCCTTTTCGGTGTGCCAAGCTTTGTTGTGGATGGTGAAGTTTTCTGGGGGGACGATCGCGCCGAAGATGCTATTCGGTTTGCCCTGTTACGGGCATAGGTTTCCGGTAACAAACTTGCCATTGGCAAAGTGGCCGATAAGAATGCAATAAAGACGCAACAAATTTCATATAGCCGGAGCATTGTGATGAGTAAGGAACAGGATTATCAACTGGTGGAGAGCCAGATACTGGCGGTTCTCGAAGGAGAAACCAACCTGACAGCAAAGATGGCAACGGTTGCCTGCCTTTTGTCAGATGCTTTTCCGGATACCTATTTCTGGACCGGCTTTTATGTGGTGGACCCAGAAAAAGACCGTGAGCTGATTGTTGGGCCCTACCAGGGAACACTGGGGTGCCTTCGTATTCCGTTTGGCAAAGGTGTGTGTGGCGCGGCCGCCGAAACGGGCGAAACACAGCTTGTCGAAGATGTGCATGCCTTTCCGGGCCATATCGCCTGTGACAGCCGTTCCAACTCCGAGATTGTTGTGCCGGTGCGTGATGTCGAAGGTAAATTGATTGCCGTTCTTGATGTGGATTCCACCGAGTTTGGCGCGTTTGATAAAACCGACCAGGACTGTCTTGAGCGCCTGATGGGCAAGGTTTTTGGTGAATAAAGATATTTGGGGAAAACAGTCTGTGAAATACCTTCATACAATGGTGCGGGTCAAAGACCTGGACGAATCGCTTGAATTCTACTGCAATAAATTAGGGCTTGTGGAAGTAAACCGCAAAGAGGTGCCTGCCGGCCGCTTCACGCTGGTGTTTCTCGCCGCGCCTGGGGATGAAGATGCGCAAGTGGAGCTCACCTACAATTGGGATCCGGAAGAATACACAGGCGGCCGCAATTTTGGTCATTTAGCCTATGCTGTTGAAGATATTTATGATATCTGTCAAAGACTTAAAGATATGGGGGTAACGATTAACAGGCCGCCAAGGGATGGCAAGATGGCCTTTGTACGTAGCCCCGACAACATATCTATTGAATTGCTCCAGCGTGGCGCGCCACTGGAGGCGAAAGAGCCTTGGGCGAGCATGCCGAACGTAGGCAACTGGTAGGAGATGGGGAAAAATAGGGCTGAAACGGGACAATTTTAGTCACTGTTAACCAAGTCTTTATTCTTCCTCGCCTCAAATAGGGATCCAGAAGGGGTCGAAGGGGACAGTCTTTGCAGCTTCACTGGTCTGACAGGATTTCATTCAAACTGGCGCGAACAGCGGTGGTCATCGCCTTTGCTGTAGGTTTGGTTTTGTCTGCGGGGCAAGTTTACCTTGATTATCTGGAAGAGGGCGGTGTTCTTGACCAGAAAGTGAACAAAAGCCTGCAGGTGGCCGAAAAAGCAGCGACCCGGGCCGTACTTATCCTTGATAGTGATTTGGCGCAGGAAGTTGTTTCCGGTTTGATGGAATATGAATATGTGGCTGAGGCCGCGATTCTTGACGATCATGGATCCATCCTTGCGGGCGACCAGGCGGATACCACCACACGGGGCGCGGCCAGTGTCAACTATGCTCGCTTCTTCATCGATGATGTGAAAACCTATATCTTCCCGCTTGATTTGCCGGACACCATGGCCGAGCGCCCCGGCAGCCTCCGCGTGGTGATTGACCGTGCAGTTGGCCTTCAGCCATTTTTCTCGCGTGCGGTCACCACCTTCCTGTCCGGCTTTGTGCGCAACCTTCTTCTTGTGATGCTCCTCTATTTTGCATTCCACCAAGGCCTTACTAAGCCACTGGCGCAGATCGTGGAAAAGATTTCTTCGATCAACCCCGAGCATCCTGGCGAACAGCGGATCAATGTGCATCGCCGCCACAAGAAAGACGAACTGGGCCTGCTGGTTGGTCAGATCAACCTGTCGTTTGATGCCGTGCAGGTGCTGCTGGATAACCTGCGTTCTACCAACAAAGCACTTTCGTCATCCGAGGAAGCGCTTCGGAAGCGGTCCTGGGAGCTGGAGCAAGAGGTTGAACGCACCAAGAAAACCTCGATGGAACTTATTGTCACGAAAGAACAGGCCGAGGCAGCGAACCGCGCCAAGTCTGTGTTCCTGGCAAACGTGAGCCACGAACTGAGAACACCGCTCAATGCCATTATCGGTTTCTCATCCATTATGGCGGACCAGATGTTTGGTCCCATCGGACACGAGAAATATCGTGAGTATCTGCAGGATATTCGATCATCTTCCGAGCATCTGTCTGACGTGCTTGGCGAAGTGCTCGATCTGGCCAAGATCGAGGCCGGCCAGTTTAAGATGGAAGAAGAAGAAGTGGATATGGTCAAGCTGTTCCGCGAAAGTCATGCATTGGTGAACGGACAGGCGACGCAAAAAGGCTTCAAGATCATCATGGACGTGCCGGACGAGATGCCGCATGTCAGTGGCGACCGTTTGCGCCTCAAACAATCTGTTCTAAACCTTCTCTCGAACGCCGTGAAATTTACGCCCGAAGGCCGTGGCCATGTCAGTCTGTCGGCCTGGATGGATGACGAGCGTGGTATGGGTATCAAGGTTTCGGATCATGGCATCGGTATCCCGAAAGAAGAGCAGGAACTTGTTTTCTCGCCCTTCATGCGCTCTGCCTCTGCCCTGAGCCGGTCCCATGAGGGTACTGGCCTTGGCCTGTCGCTTGTGAAGGCATTCATCGATATGCACGGCGGCGACATCGAGCTGGATAGCAAGGTGGATGAGGGTACAAGCTTTACTGTATGGATCCCGTCAGAACGAGTGATCGCAGGTGATGTTGCGGCGTCAACAGCAGACAATAAATCAGCCTAGGCAGAGTATGAATATGAAATGGATTGCGCTTCCGATTGCTCTTGCGCTTGCCAGCCCTGTGTACGCTGGCGAAACACCCCACACAATCGTTGTGAAACTATTTGATGCCATGCGGGCCGGGGATGGCGATGCAATTCGGGCACTTGTACTTCCCGATGCGCGCCTTGACCGGCTCCAGCCAGACGGCACAATTGGGCAAGGCACCTTTGAACAATGGGCTTCGTGGGTGGATACGCTTGAAAGCGGCGCTGCAGACGAACAGATATTTTCGGTTCAGACGCTGAGCCTGTCGGCAGAGCTGGCGACAGTTTGGGCGCCTTTTGTCGTTTCGTTGAACGGCGACGTGAAGGGCTGTGGTGTCAACCAGTTTACCCTTGCCAAATCAAACGATGGGTGGCGTATCCTGTATGGCATTGATATGCCAACGAAAGAGGATTGCGGTGCGTATCGCGCCCGCATGGAAGCGGATCACGCTGTCCAGTAATCTGTGAAAACCAGACCGTGGTTTAGAATACCTCTGCTGTCTCTCACGGGAACACTGAGGCTTTCAACCCTTCTGTGTGCCTTCCCAAATACAGCAGAACTTGTACTGAAAGCACACTCTTTGTCGACCAGCGTCTGGCATGCAAGAAGCCACCGCTCGAATATGGGGCGAGGCAGATTTTCTTTACCGTACCGTCCTGAGATCTCGAAAATATTATCAGCGACGATGCTGGCAAGAACCTTGGCGCGAAAATCTGTTACCTTGCCGCCGATGATTACAAACTCAAAAAGCGAGATGTGGCGAATGAAAGGGGCGAGGAGAGGGGCACTTACACAAGATTTGTCGAGTGTGCCATCGTCTGACATATTCTCGCATACCCAGGCAAAAGCCTCCTTCAAAAGGGGACGTGTTAGTGCGTCAGGTGCACCATATTCTACAGAAACTTTTTCCAAGACGTCCGTTTCCAAGCTTTGTCCCCATCGCGTTCAGCTTGGCGGGAAGCCTAGCCATGCAAAAAGTGATTGGCAAGAGGCATGTCGTAATCAGGACGGATGGTTGGTTCGCCAATATTCTGTAAAAACAAGAGCATGGGTAAGTTTGCCTTCGGTGGAAACCGGGACAATAAGGCTTTCACCTTCTTTGTTCTCTTTCCCAAAAACCTTGGTTCGGGTGCGAAAGCAATGCCCATCCTCGATCAGGTGCTGGGCTGTGATGCGCCAGCGCTCGAACAGGTCTGGAGGCAGCGTTTCCTTGCCCATATGACCGGATATTTCCTGGATGTTGTCGGCGATGTGGCTGGCAAGCACACAGGCCATATAGTCTTTTACCTGGCCATCTTCGATGATCAGTTCAAAGAGCGATGCGTGTCGGATGAAAGGCGCCAGTTTGGGGCCCGAGACTTCTTTTCTCTCGAGCATATCCTTTTCGCCAAGCCGCGCCTGGACCCACTGATAGGCTTCAGCTAGTAGCGGGCGCTCAAGGTTGTGGCAGTCTCCAAATTTTACATCTGCTACTTCTTGCATACATCGTCCGAATGAGACCAAAGGTGGACTGTTTACAGCCTATCATTGTCAACCGGAATCCTAAAGGGCAGGTAAACAAAAGAGTTTACCTGCCCCTCAATGTCTGAATTGGCGCGAAAGTTTGTTAAATTGCGTCCAGTGCCTGCGATAGATCCGCGATCAGGTCGTCCGGATTTTCCACGCCCACGGAAATTCGGAGCATGCTCTCGGTAATGCCAAGGCGTACCTTCACGTCGTCCGGGACATCGGCGTGGGTCATTGCGAAAGGATGCTCCATCAGGCTTTCTGTGCCCCCCAGGCTAACGGCAAGCTTGATGATTTGAAGGGCATCCAGCACACGGAAAGCGGCTGCTTCATCGCCATCAACGTCAAAAGCGAAAGTAGAGCCTGCCGCACCGCCGCACTGGTCGCGGAAAATGTGATAACTTGGGTGATCTTCCTTGAGGAAGCCCAGATAATGAACCTTCTTCACCTTCGGATGCTGATCAAGATATTCAGCGATTTTTTTGGCGTTTTCCGCCGCAGCTGTCATGCGCAGCTTCAAGGTTTCAAGGGACCGCATCAAAAGCCAGCCCGTGTGCGGATCGCACATGGTGCCAAGGATTGTGCGGAAGCCCATAACCGGGCCCATCACATCCATATTGCCGATGGCGGCGCCTGCCACCACGTCCGAGTGGCCGCCCACATATTTGGTCAGGCTATAGATCACAATATCTGCGCCGTGCTCAAGCGGGCTTTGCCAAACAGGGCCCAGGAAGGTGTTGTCTGTCATGATAACCGGGCGGTGGCCGGTTTCCTTGCCCAACGCTTCGGCCTGGTCACGGCAAGCGTGCAGGTCAATTAGGCCATTTGTTGGGTTTGCAGGTGTTTCAGTGTAGATCACAGCAACGCGGCCAAGCTTCTTGGCCTCTTCAATCGCCGGGGCCAATGTTGGTTTTTCGCCGCCAGCTTCAAACTCAACTGCTTTGATACCAAACTCTGGCAGGATGTTGCGGATCAGGAACTCTGTGCCCCCATAAATTGGGGCGGAATAGACGATTACATCGCCCGGGCGCAGGTAGGCCCACAAACAGGTGGAGATTGCCGCCATGCCGGACGAGAAAGTCAGGCCTTTATCTGCGTCTTCCCAAAGGGCAAGCCGGTCTTCCAGAACTTCGAGATCCGGGTTGTTGATGCGGGAATAAATCAGGCCGGGTTCTTCACCTTCTGCTGCCTGACGTTTGCCGTAAGCCAGTTCGAAGAAATCCTTACCGTGCTTCGCGCTTTCGAAAACGAAAGTGGAAGTCATGAAAACCGGCGGCTTGAGAGATCCTTCAGAGAGAGACGGATCATAGCCGTATCCCATCATCTGTGTTTCAGGGCTCAGCTTGTGATTGCCAATCATCTTTTTGCGGTAGTTCTTACGGCCTTCGTTCATTGGGGGCGTCCTTTATTAATCTTATCTTTTGTCTGGCGTGACAAAAACTTGTCGCCTTTGTCCGCGAAAAAAGTTTCCCATGCAACCAGATTCTGGAATGGCCGCCATTAATCGTCATAAGCATATGATCGGGCGGAAAATAACGATCACCAGAAGGTGACATCATCTCTGATTGCGTGCACTTCCCTATGTGGGCTAAGACGAATAGATCCTCATATTGGTGACTATCTGTCGCCGGAATTTCACATGAAAGGCAATGGCTGCATGTTGGCGAACTATCGGAATGTAATGCTGCTGATGGCAGCACAGGCCTGTTTTCTGGCTACGAGCATGACGATCGTGACCTTCGCCGGGCTTGCCGGGATCGCAACGTCGCCTGATCCGAAGTTCGCGACGTTGCCAGTAACCCTGAGCATTGTCTCCACGGCACTGACCACAGCGCCCATGTCCATGATCATGCAGCGTACGTCACGGCGTTTCGGTTTCCGGCTTGGGGCGGCCTTTGGTGTGATCGCAGCACTGGTACTATCCTATGCTGTCTATTCAGGCAGTTTTATCTTGTTGTGCGCGGGGGCGCTGCTTATCGGCCCCTTTCAGTCCAGCGCCCAATATTATCGGTTTGCGGCGGCAGAAAGCGTGCATCCGGCCTTCTCGCCAAGGGCTATATCGCTGGTGTTGATTGGCGGCCTGATTGCGTCTTTCTTCATTCCCCCCCTTTGGCGGTATTTTGGCGCATTGTTCGCTGACGTTGACTATCTGGGCGCCTTCATTTTCGCTGCTATTATTGTGGCCTGTGTGTTCGTGCCGGTGGGGTTTTTACGCCCGCTTAATCAGTCTTTCCAGACAGATGACCAACCTGACGAGCCGACGACCGTGCGGCCCCTTTCTGCGATAGTGCGCCAGTCCGGCTTTGTTGTGGCTGTGGTGAATGCGGCGCTTGGCTACGCCATGATGAGCTTTGTGATGACGGCCACGCCGCTCGCGATGGAAATCTGCGAGATTGGCAGCGCCAGCGCGGACGTGATCCAGAAACATGTGATTGCCATGTTCCTGCCAAGCCTGTTTTCGGGTTACCTGATCCAGCGGTTTGGTGTTTTCCCGATCCTGATGGCCGGGCATGCGGCGTTCGCTGTTGCCTTCATGACGGCCCTGTCGGGCATCGAAGTGATGCATTTCTCGGTGGCGCTGATTGCCCTAGGGCTTGGCTGGAATTTCTGTTTTGTGGGCGGCACCACGCTTCTCACCCGCGTTCACACGCTTGAGGAAAAAGGGCGGGTGCAGGGCCTCAATGAATTTCTGGTTTTCTCTACCACCGGGGTTGCGTCCTTCGCAGCCGGCCTTATCTTGAACCTGTATGGCTGGCAAACGGTCAACCGCCTTGCCTTCATCATGCTGGTGATTGCCGCAGGCGTTACGTTGGTGTGGGGCCTGATGCAGCAAATACGCGGGGCGGAAGCCAGCCAATAAAGATACTGATTTACAGGGAGTTTTTTCATGATCATCGTTTTGTCACCTGCCAAGAAGCTGGATTTCGAAAGTGAAAACCTGGCGTCTGACGATGGTGTCCCTGTACTCATGAAAGAAGCGCGGGAACTGGCGGGTTATGCCAAAAAACTGAAGGCAGAAGACCTGAAAGCGATGATGGGCATATCTGACAACCTCGCCGATCTGAATGTGGCACGCTTCAAGGCCTTTAAAACGCCCTTCACGCCTGCAAATGCCCGCCCGGCGCTCGATGCCTTCAAGGGTGATGTCTACGTGGGGCTGGATGCCGAAAGCATGTCGGCCGATGATCGCGCGTTCGCCAACGATCATGTGCGTATCCTTTCCGGGCTTTATGGTGTGTTGAAGCCGCTTGATCTGATGCAGGCATACCGGCTTGAAATGGGCACCAAATTCAAAACTGAAAAAGGCCCGAATCTCTATAGCTTCTGGGATACCAAGATCGCGGAAACGCTGAACAAGGACCTCTCGGGCGATGATCCTGTGCTCGTTAATCTTGCGTCCACCGAATATTTCAAGGCAGTCAAGAAAAAGGCGCTAAAGGCCCGCGTGATCACGCCTGTATTCAAGGATATCAAAGACGGCAAGGCGCGGGTGGTATCTTTTCTTGCCAAGAAAGCACGGGGCATGATGGCGCGCTATGTGATCGACAACCGCCTCATGGATGCTGAAGCCCTGAAGTCCTTCGATATTGGCGGTTACCAGTTCGATGCAAATGCCTCAACTGATACAGATTGGGTCTTCTCCCGCCAGCAGCCCTGAGGAACAGCCGACAAAATATTGCTGTACCTGATGTAATGATATTGTATAACTTTCGATGTGCAAACGGTCGGGGGAAGTTATGCAAAAGCGATTTCTTGTTCTTGTGCTGGTAATGGGTTTGGCGCCCTCGGTTCTGGCCAGCTATCTCTTGCTGCCAACAGAGCAGAAGCTGCTGTCCCGAGACGAATACAGAGAAAAAATCGAGATAGACGGGCTCTTTTCCGGCCGTGGTACGGCGGGGGAGGAACAAGGCGTTCCTTTGGTTTGGTTCAAGCTCAGAAACACAGGCAACCAGACAGTGGATGAAGTGCGTGTGCATGTGAATTTCCTTAATGAGGAAGGTGATATTGTGCACGAAGAGGATTTCTACCCCGTGCATCGTGGCGTGTATGGTGTGCGGGTACCGCCCGTTGGGCCGGGCGAGGTGTGGCAGATGTCCAATATCCGCTATTTTATGCCGTCTGGTGTGCCGCATACCTGGAAGGTAGGATCGGTGACAGCCAGGGTGGAAAGTGTCCGATTTGACGGTGAATGACTGGTTTCGCGCGACAAGCTGATAAACAATAGTTGTTTAGACAGAGGCTGCTATTTCCCTATAATCGCCCTTCACGACTTTTCGGATGTGAGGGGATTTTTCATGGACTTCAAATTAAACGGCCAAACCGTCAGTTTTGATGGTGATGGCGAAATGCCGCTTCTGTGGTTCCTGCGCGACCTACAGGGCATGACCGGCACAAAATTCGGCTGTGGTGCTGGCCTATGCGGTGCCTGCACGGTGCATGTGGACGGCATGGCCGCTCGGTCCTGCCAAACTTTCATGGAAGATGTGGAAGGCATGGAGGTGACAACCATTGAGGGCCTCGCAAGCGGTGATACGCTTCACGCGCTTCAGGTTGCCTGGGCCGAAAATGATGTTCCCCAGTGCGGCTATTGTCAGGCTGGTCAGATCATGCAAGCGGCATCCCTTCTGTCGGAGAATCCGTCTCCTTCCGATCAGGAAATTGAAGAAGCCATGTATGGCAATATATGCCGTTGCGGTACATACCAGCGGATCAAGAAAGCCATCCGGGATGTGGCTGACGGCAAGGTGAAGGGAGGAGCGCTATGAGTTTCGATCTTCAGAATGTTTCCCGCCGCGGCGCGCTCAAGACTTTGGGGGTGGCGTCCGGCCTCGTAATCGCGGCGCCTATCGTGGCCAAGGGTGTGCGTGCCGAAGCCATGGGCACAGCGGGCAAGCTTGTCAGCACAGCCTATCTGACAATTGCCGAGAATGGCGATGCCCACATCTTCATCCACCGGGTGGAGATGGGGCAGGGCAGCCGTACAGGCCTGCCACAAGTGGTGGCAGACGAACTGGAGGCTGATTGGGGGCGCCTTGTGTTCGAGCCGGCCTTTGGCGATCGGAAATTTGGCGACCAGAATACAGATGGCTCCACCTCTATCCGGCGTTTTTATGACGCTTTCCGGCATGCAGGTGCCGCCGCGCGCCAAATGTTGGAACAGGCCGCGGCCAGCCATTGGGGCGTAGCCCCTTCTGATGTGGAAGCGAAAAATCACCGCATCCACAATAAGGTGACAGGTGCGTCAGAAGATTTCGCGGCCTTTGTGAAAGCCGCGTCCAAGCTGGAAGTGCCTGCCGCAGATGATGTTAAGCTGAAATCCAGGCCACAATGGCGCTATATCGGCAAGCCTGTGCGCAATATCTATATGAAGGATATTATCACCGGCTCCAGCCAGTTTGGCCAGGATGTGCGCAAGGAAGGCATGTTGTTTGCCGTTGCTGCCCGCCCGCCAGTGGTTGGTGGCACGCTCAAGTCCTATGACAAGGAAGCGGCTATGGCCGTGCAGGGCGTGGTGGACGTAGTGGAGCTGCCCGCCCTTACTTTGCCTGCGATTTTCAAGCCGCTTGGTGGTGTGGCAGTGCTTGCCACCAATACATGGTCTGCCATGAAGGGCCGGGAGGCGCTGAATGCCCAATTTGAGGGCGGCGAGAACGCTGACTATGACACCTCAGAATATGAAAAAACGCTGTGGGCCTCCATCGAAGGCAAGGACACCACACACCTCAAGCGCGGTGATGCGGGCGCGGTGATTGCGGCATCCGATGACATTTTGTCGGCTGACTATTTTGTCCCGCACCAACACCATATGACCATGGAACCGCCCGCGGCGACAGCTGTGTGGGAAGGCGAAAACCTGAAAATGTGGGTTTGTTGTCAGGATCCGCAAGCGGTGCAAAACTCAGTGGCGCCATTTGTGGGCAAACAACCACCCGAAATCTATGTTGAGGCCACGCTTCTTGGTGGCGCCTTCGGGCGCAAATCCAAGCCGGACTTTGCGGTGGAAGCAGCGCTTCTGGCCCGCCATGCCGGCAAGCCAGTCAAGATGGTCTGGACCCGTGAAGACGATGTACACCACGGTTATTTCCACACTGTTTCGGCGCTGCGGGTGACGGCCGCGATGGATGGCGGCAAGGTCACCGCTTGGAAACAGAAAGCAGCTTATCCGTCTATCGGTGGCACATTCAACCCGGCGGCCAACGGGCCGGGCAGTTTCGAGCTTGGCCTTGGTCTTCTCGATTTGCCATTTAGTGTGGAAAACCTCCAGGTAGATGGTGGCGATGCAAAAGCGCACGCGCGCATCGGCTGGCTTCGGTCTGTTGCTAATATCCAGCAGGTTTTTGCTACGGGGTCGTTTGTGGATGAGCTGGCCCATAAGGCAGGCAAAAATACCGTCGATATGTGGATGGATATGATCGGTGAGGACCGCCTGATCAACCCAACGGACGACATGCCAGACTTAATCCCGGGCGACGAAGGTAAGTCCACCTATGGAAACTATGGTGAATCACTAGAACGGCATCCGTTTGATACCGCGCGCCTGAAAGCGGTGCTCAGAAAAGTGGCTGATATGGCAGGTTACGGAAGGGATATGCCTGAAGGCAAGGGCATGGGCGTATGCGTTCACCGCAGTTTCTCAAGCTATGTAGCCTGTGCGATTGAGGTTGAGGTTGCAGATGGCGGCGCACTCAAAATACCGCGTGCCTGGATGGCTGTTGATTGTGGCGTGGCCGTGAACCCGGACCGGGTGAAATCCCAGATGGAGGGCGCTGTTGTGTTTGCCCTTAGCCATGCGCTGCACGGCGAAATCAGCTTCGAGAAAGGGGCTGTGGTGCAATCCAACTTTGATGGTTATCCGGTTTGCCGGATCGATGAAGCCCCCCATGTGGAGACGGCCATCATTGCTTCAGATCGAGTGCCGGGCGGGGTTGGTGAGCCTGGTGTGCCGCCCGTGGCGCCAGCGCTTGTAAATGCCATTTTTGCCGCAACCGGCAAGCGCATTCGCCGCCTGCCCGTTCGGGACCAATTGATGGCCTAGTGAAAGTCAGTCTCGCGAAAAAAAGAAAGGCGCCTGTTGGCGCCTTTCGTCTGTCTGTTACCTGTTTTCGCTTCAAGAAATTAGAAGCGGAAACCAAGGCCAAGCGCTACGGAAGCAATTTCGAATTCGTAAGTGCTTGCACGCAGGCGCAGGCTCATGTTCTCGCCGAGAGCACGCTCGAAGCCGGCGGAAACAACGTAGCTTTCGCCAGTCGCAGATTCAGAGTAGCCACCATAGGAAATGGAAGCTTTTTGCTGAACGAAGCCAGCACCAACATAGAGCAGGGTGCGCTTGGATTCGCCAACAACGGTACCCAGCGTGCCCATTACGGTCCACTCGCGGTCATATACGTCGTCAAATTTGATGCCGCCCGCTGTCAGGTCAGCGGAAGTTTTACCGAAAGTACCTTCGATGCCATAAACAAGGCCGCTGTCGTTTTGTTTGCGGTAGCCACCAAATGCGCCGAAATAAGCGCCGTTTACGCCGTCGCCAGCGTCAGTGTAACCGAGTTCGCCGCCAACATAGCCGCCGTCAAATACTTTATCGTCTGCTTGTGCTGTCGCTGTTGCGGCCAATACTGCAGCCGCCGCAATAAGTGTTTTTTTCATTGTAATCATTCCCATGAAGATATGGTTAAAGTAACATTAACGGCGGCTGGATACGCGCGAATTGTGGCAATTGCAAGATGCTTTTTCTGTAATTTTTGAAAGCTACTCAACGTATTTAGAGGACTTAGGTGCAGCAGTTTCTTGACAAATATGATTAGACGACTAATTATATAGTTAGATATCTAATTAAAGGGTGCGAAGATCATGTTTTCGAGAAGAAAAGTGCTCCAGATAGGCAGCGCGGCGATTGTAGTGACCGCAGCAGGGTTTGCTGCGAGGCCGCTATTTGAGGCTCCCATCAAAGCCTGGGCCCCCTGGAGAAGGGCGGCAGAAGGATATGGCGATCCGCGCCTAGATGCGCTGGCTTACGCCATACTCGCGCCCAACCCACATAACCGCCAGCCATGGCAGGCAAAATTGATAGACCATGATCAGATAGTCATTACATGTGACCTGGATCGCCGCTTGCCGATGACCGATCCGTTTGACCGGCAGACAACCATCGGGTTTGGCTGTTTTCTTGAACTGTTTTCGATGGCGGCCGCCGAAAACGGTCATCGTGCCCAGATAACCCTGTTTCCGGAAGGCGAGGGTGGCGAACGCCTGGATGCGCGCCCTATCGTCCATATCAGGATGCTCAAAGACGATTCAGTTCGTCGGGACCCGCTTTTTGATGTTGTTCAGGTGCGTCGCTCCAACAAAGAGGAGTATGATACAAGGCAGCCCGTAGAGCAGTCTGTAATTGATATGCTGGGGGTGTCTGTGGGAGATCATGCACATCTTGCTGGCACACGGGATGAGGACCGGGTGTCATACCTGCGAGACATATGTTACCGCGCTCATGCAGTTGAAAGCTACACGCCGCGAACCATGCAGGAAAGTGTCGACTTGATGCGCTTCGGCACCAGGGAAATTGAAGCAAACCCGGATGGGATTGATCTTGGCGGGCCCTTTCTGACGGCGCTTCATCTTGCTGGTGTGCTCACCCGGAAGAGTATAGCCGATCCAACATCGTCAGCATTTGTGCAAGGGCTGGAAAAATATTATGGAATATTTCATTCCGCGATGGCCCATGTTTGGCTTACCACAGATGGCAACAGCCGGGCTGACCAAATCGCGGCAGGTCGTGCCTATGTTCGTATGAATTTGGCGGCTACTGCTGCGGGTGTTTCCATTCATCCGGCATCCGCTGCCTTGCAGGAATATGTTGAAATGACGGACATATTCAATGAGCTGCACAGCTATTTGGGTGTGATGGCACCCTCACGTATTCAAATGTTTGCCAGGATCGGGTATGGACCAACTGTAGACCCAAGCCCTCGTTGGCCGCTTGAAACCAGATTGATCGATGCCTGAGTGATATGCCGTCAGATAAAATAGAAAACACTGTCCCCTTGCTGTCCGCTTTCTTCACCGAGATCGGTATCATCGAGCAATTGTCTCGTGCGGCTTTGGAGCGCGTGTTGCCTGATGGGATGAAGCAACCGCACTTCGGCGTGCTCAACCATATGGTTCGCCTTGGTTTGGATGAAAGTCCTGCCCAGTTGGCAAGCGCATTTCAGGTTACTCGCCCAACCATGACCAACACCATCCAAAAGCTGGAGGCCAAAGGATATGTGGTTGTGAAACCCGATCCTCGCGATGGGAGGGCCAAGATAGTTCAGATTACAGACAAGGGCCGTGCTGCTAGGGAGGCTGGGCTTGCGGCGCTTGGCCCTCTTATGCAGCCGCTGTATGAAACCCTGGGTAAGGACCTTTTTGAAGAGCTTACCCCCAAGCTTTCGCGGGTACGCACCTATATGGATGAAAACCGCTAGGGTTACATCCATGCCTCGCGACTGGTTTCGACCTCAAACAGGATTGTATCGCGCCACTGCGCAGCGTCCTGATAGGGCATATAGGGGACTGTGATAGTCTGGCCGGCAAGTTGAATTATCAAGGTTGCCAGTTCATGTCTGCGCTGGCTTGGGCTTTGCTGTAGCGCAACATTTTGCACCTTTCGGAAGGCAAACATTATGGTTCGGGTCCCGACAAAGCCGCGCTGTACCATACCCGTTTTGCCATTGCTCCAATAGCGGTATTGATGGTGCCGCAACATGATCAGCGGTAAAAGCAGGAGCGGGGCAGCGAGCGGCAAAAACCCTATTGGCCCCCAAAAGTAACTTGTTGCCGCTGTGATCAGAATTCCGGGAAGAAACAAGAAATATTTAAGTGTTTTCCAGATGAACAGGCGGCTTATCTTGCTGGGTATCATGTCGTCCCAGGCGATGTCGCCAAACAGCTTGCTGGCGAAAGGCTGATAGAATTCAGGCGTAACACTTGGAATGATGAAGCGTTCCTTCTTGCTGGTGTTGACATCATTCTTGCTGGAAAAGCCGACTTGCCTGACCACAAGATGCCAGCGCCGAAGAAGCTTTGCAGGCCAGGGCTGACCAATCTGAAGGCTTTGTATCTTGGTCTCTGGTACACTTGTTTCCTGCTTTTCGAACAGGCCTTTGGTGCGGTGATATCGGCCATGCGCGTAACTGAGCCTGTAGCCATAGTTGACCACGATTGCACCCAGTACAGACAGCAGCATGAGCAACATCACAAGGGCAAAGATACCGGCGGCGACCATAAGGCCGAGCACGCCATTATCGTCGCCCGTTACCGGAATGACGGTGTTTCTGACAAACTCTTCCGCTTGTGGTTCCCATTGCTCGGCTTGCTGGAACAAGGCACCCGTGGCAAGGCCGGCCAACACCCAGATGTTATTGTTGGACAGGCCGTAGCGCGCCAGTTCCGAGACCTTTTGTGCAATGAGAAGGGTTTCTGTTTCGGCTGTTTCTTCCTCGGGTGCTTCATCCAGATCATGCGTTTTTGGTGCGCGAGATGTGCGCAAAACTGCTTGCCTGATATCAAGTGCCATCGCTTTTGGGATGCCCGCGAGGCTGACTTCCTCATCAGCTGACCCTGCGCTCTCTAGTGCAAGAGACACAAGCCCGAAAGGGCGGAAATATAGAGGTTCTTTAACGGCCACATTCTGAATGCGTTCAAACGAAAGTGTCAGGCGCTTTTTGTTAAACACGCCTTTGCGGATCAGAAAGCTGCGACCATCCATGCGGAAGCGAAAATTCAGATAGCTCAATATCCCGCCGGCAAGCAATATTACCGTTGCTCCCACAGCCAGTGATCCAAGTATCAGCCAGCGGTTGTCGCCCGTAAAAATGGCAATGCCACCCAGATATGCAACGTTCTGAACGCCGTTTTTGACAAAGCCGATAAGGAACTTAACAATGAAATGAATCACAGCTGCAGGCGCCAGCCGATGCCAGGTATCGCCTTTCAGTGCTTCAAGGGTTTGTACGGTTTCGCTTTCAGGCGCGGTCATCATTGTCCCCCGCGCGGCCAAGAATATATACCTTCAAGCTGTTCGCTGTTTGCATATCAAGAGCCGGGATTTTCATATCCGCTGACCCACCCCCCGCGGTGAAACATTTCAAAGTGGCAAGCCCAAGCATACGCTCGAAGGGGTTGCGCTCGATCTCGACATGCTGAACACGGCAAAAAGGCAGAGCAATGCGTTTTCGCCAGATAACGCCGGTTTTATAATGTATGTCGTGATCTCGTACCGCATAGCCACAGTGCCGGGCATGGAGCGGTGCCACTAAAAATATTGGGGCCAGCAACAGCAGCGGCAAAAAGTGCGGCCAGAAACCTGAAAGAACGCTGCTTTCAATTTTCCCCAGGCCGTATAGAACTGTCCAGCCGATTGTTGGTAGCAGCCATATCAGGGACCATTCGAGGATCAGTTGTCTCGAGAACTTTCGGTCCAGTGCTTTGAAGTCGATATGATCAGCATCGGGGATGTTTGTGGTGTCGAGTATCTCGTTCTTGAAAGCTTCAACGGCCATCTTGCTTCCCCCTTTGTCCGGCAGCCAGTGAGGTATTCGGTGCCGTTTTTTATCTGTATCCCCTGCATCCGCTCTTGAATGCCTGTCTTATAGCTGGGTATAAGGCAGCGAATACGCAAGAGGCACAAGCCCCAATCGAGCAAAAGCATTATGGCACCACCAATTTTAAGCCTGAAAGAGATAGACCTGCACTGGGGCGCGGACCCGGTTCTGGACAAGCTTGAAATGCACATTGGTGCTGGCGAACGGCTATGTCTTGTGGGCCGCAACGGCACAGGGAAATCAACGCTCCTGAAGCTTGTGGCCGGTATCATCGAAGGCGATGGCGGTGAACGCTGGGTGCAGCCAGGTGTTCATGTGGCCTACCTGCCGCAGGAACCGGACGCAAGCGGCTATGAAAGCCTGAAAGAGTATATTGTCGCGGGCCTGCCCGCAGACGAGCAGGACCAGACTTACCGCGCCGATGTCTTGATCGAGGACCTTTCCGTACCGGGTGATGCTGATCCCAAAACCGCGTCAGGCGGGGAGCTTAGACGCGCAGCGCTTGCCCGAACCCTGATCGGTGAACCTGATCTGCTGCTTCTGGATGAGCCCACAAACCATATGGATATTGCCACCATTGAATGGCTGGAGAATTATCTGAAGGCATGGCGAGGGGCCATGGTGCTGATCAGCCACGACCGCACCTTCCTTGCCAATCTGGCAACCGCCTGCCTGTGGCTTGATCGCGGCAAAGTGCGGCGCCTTGATGATGGTTTCGACAAGTTCGAAGCCTGGCAGGACAAGGTTTATGCTGAAGAAGCCGATGCACTCAAAAAGCTGGACAAGGTGATCAAGGAAGAAACGCGCTGGTCCGTGGAAGGCATTAGCGCGCGCAGGACGCGTAACCAGGGCCGCCTGCGCCGCCTGCACGCCATGCGTGACGAACGCCGCAATGTGGTGAAGGCGCAGGGGCAAGTGAATATCTCGCTTGCGGGTGCCGATAAATCGGGTGCGCGCGTGATTGAAGCCAAGGGTATTTCCAAAAGTTTCGAAGGCCGCACGCTTTTTAGCGATTTTTCCATTCGCATCAACCGCGGCGACCGGGTTGGCATCATCGGCCCCAACGGTGCCGGGAAATCCACGCTTCTCAAGGTTTTGCTGGGGGAACTGGCTGAAGACGAAGGCACCATCATTCGCGGCACCAATCTTGAAACCCTGCTGATCGACCAGAAGCGCGCAGACCTCAAGGACGATATGACCATCATGGATGTCCTGACGGGCGGACGTGGCGAATGGATGCATATTGGTGACGAAACCAAACATATCATGTCCTATCTGAAGGATTTTCTGTTTGACCCTTCTGTTGCCAACACCCCCGTATCTGCGCTGTCGGGCGGGGAGCGCAACAGGCTGTTGATTGCCAAAAACTTTGCACGTCCATCAAACCTGATGGTGCTCGATGAACCCACCAACGACCTGGATATGGATACGCTGGACCTGTTGCAGGAAGTGTTGGCCGACTATAAGGGCACCATTCTTCTGGTTAGCCACGACCGGGATTTTCTGGACCGCGTTGTCACCAGCTCTATCGTGCTTGAGGGGGACGGCACGGCGGTTGAGTATGCCGGTGGTTATAGCGATTATGTGGCCCAGAAACGGTTATCCGGCAAGGCTGAGAAATCGGACGCGAAGGCAAGCGCCAAGGTTGTGTCGATCAAGGATGTGCCGGCGCGACAGGCGAAGAAGGCCAGCAAGCTTTCTTACAAGGACCAGCGCGAGCTGGATAGCCTGCCTGCTGAAGTGGAAACCCTGAGCCATCAGATCAACCAGATGGAAGCGGAGCTTGGGGACCCTGAGCTTTATGCCAAAGACCCCAACCGTTTCAGCGCGCTTTCAAAGGAACTGGAAGCCAAACGTGACGAGCTGGACGAAAAGGAAATGCGCTGGCTGGAGCTCGAGGAGCTAAAGGAAAGCCTGGAAAGTTAGGCTGCTTCGCCCGCGAGTCCCAATTCGTCTTCGATCAGCCGGATGTTGCGCAGGTTGGCTTTGAAGCCGATATCGAAGATGTCCCCGATGATGGGGATTGAGCCAATAACCCAGTCAATCACCAGATTGCCGAGCATCTTGCCGATAATCTGTTTGGGTACACCCAGGCGCCAGGCCTCAAAGATGATATAGGCCGCCATGGTGGCCGTAATGGTGTCCCCCGCGCCGGGGATAAGGCCGATAATGCTATCAAGGCCAAAGCGGATTTTGGTGCCCGGAATACCAAACTGGGCATCCAGAAGCGTGGCCAGCCGGCGCAGGCGCTTTACCCGCTTCTGTTCTTTTCCCGTAAGCCTGTTGTGGCCGCTTGGCGCGCTCAGCGTTGCCTCCTCAAATCATAAAAGGCCGGGCGTTATGCCCAGCCTTTCATATGGTTGTCTTTGTTCACCTGTGCAAGAGGGCCGCGGAAATGGCCCTAATTGGCAAAACCAACATATTCACCGAAATGTACGGTGAACACGAGGATCGCCGCAGCCAGCGCAAACAACTTCAACAAAAGCGGCATGACAAATTTCACCCACTGCACGTATGGGATTTTGCCAAGCGCCAGCGTGCCCACCACAAGCGCGCTTGTTGGCACCACCATATTGGTGAAGCCGTCGCCGAACTGATAGGCCAGTACGGCTGTTTGCTGACTGACGCCTGTTAGTTCCGCCAAAGGCGACATAATCGGCATGGTTACAAACGCCTGGCCTGAACCGGAAGGGATAAAGAAGTTGGTGATGGTTTGCACTGCCAGCATGCCAAGGGCCGACACATCAGGGCCCGCGCCATCAAGAAGAGAGGCGATCGCATTGATGATGGTGTCGATGATCATGCCGTCCGTCAGCACCACCTCAATGGACCGGGCAACACCGATCAAGAGGGCGGCTGCTGTCATCTCGGCAGCGCCTTCAATGAAGGTCTTTGAGGCTTCATTGGCGCTCATGCGCGAGATAACGGCGGTTACAAGGCCAATGCCGAGGAAGATTGTGTTCAGCTCCCCGATGTACCAGCCCATCGTCTGGGCGCCGTATACGAAGAAGGCCATGCCGGCCACGAAAATCCAGATGATGGACCGGCGCGCCCACGTATAGTCAACGTCCTGTGGCAGGTCGAAGCCGCTGGAATAGTCAACATGCGACACAAGGCTTTTGGATGGGTCGGCCTTGATCTTCTGCGCGTAGGCATAGATATGCTGGAAAGCAACCAGGAGGCACAGCGCAAAAATACCGATACGGAAACCAAGACCAGAAGTCGGTGGCAGGCCCGCGATATCCTGTGCGATCAATACGCCAAAAGGGTTGGTGCCGGCAGTGGCCCAGCCTACGCCGTAACTGGCCCACAGAATGCCCATGGCAACAATGCTGTCCAGTTTCATAGCAAGGCACATGGTCACCAAGATCGGAATCAGCGGCATATATTCTTCGCCCATGCCGATGGTGAAGGCGCCGATGCCAAAGATGGTAAGGGTGCCGCCAATCAGAAGCCCCTGGTTGCCTTCAAAGCGCCTGACAGCGCGGAAAAGCATGGCATCAATGGCACCCGAGGCGCGCAACAGCTTGATCACGCCGCCTACGAGGAAAACAAGGAAGACAATGTCCTGCGCTTCAGCAAGCCCGCGCGGTATCGCAGACAGGAAATGCCAGGCATCCAGTGTGGGGGCATTTTCAACTGCATGATAGGTGCCTGGCACCACCATTTCACGGTGCTCGTTAAAAGGCGCTGGTGTTCTGTCAAATTCGCCGGACGGAACAACGTAAGACAGTAATTGCGCTGCAAAAACCAGTGAAAACAATAGAACGAATGAATCCGGAAAACGGCTTTTCTTCGGCGCGATAGCCTGATCGGTGGCTGATGCCATGTGTTCCTCCCTTACCCCTTGGTGTTTTGTCTTGTTTTATTTGGGCGCCTGTTCCCAAGCTGGCGCCGCTTGTTTCCGTTTTAACAAGGGGCTTGGAAAAAGCCATCCTTTCTTTCATGTTGTTGCAAACCAATGGGGAACACGATGACCATCACACTTGATATCCGGCAGGAAACAGATGCTGCCCTCTATATGGATTTGCTTCTGCTCGCAGATCCGTCAGAAGCCATGATTATGGACTATCTGGCTGATGGCACACTCCATGTTGCCAAATGGGACAGTGTTGTGGTGGGTGTGTTTGTGCTGGTGCCATTGGGTGACGGTATATTGGAACTGAAGAACATTGCCGTGGCCGAGGAATGGCAGGGCAAGGGTGTGGGTAGGGCGCTTGTTGAAGCTGCTATAGCAGAAGCACAAGGTCAGGGCGCTACCCGCCTTGAGGTGGGTACGGGTAATTCAAGCCTGCGCCAGCTCGCCTTTTACCAGAAAGCGGGCTTCCGTATGCAGCGCATCGCCAAAAACTATTTCATGCTCAATTACCCTGATCCGATTGTCGAAAACGGCATCCCGTGCCGTGATATGGTGGTATTGTCACTTGATCTGGTTGGGGAAAGCCAATGATGAAGATATCCGCGATCTTGCTTGCCGTGCTGGTTGCGGCGAATGCATGGGCATCTGATGTGCCCGATTTGCCTGAACCACATGCCAATAATGCGGTCGCCTCCATTATGCTGGATGGCAAGCAGCTGCTGTTTTCCTTCACCGGACTTCGGTCCGGCAAAACATGGCGCGATACGTCGAAGGCCGCTTTCATGTATGTTGAGGGGTCAGATGGTTGGCTAAAGCTGCCCGACCTGCCTGTGGATAAGGGGCGTCTGGCTGCCACGACTGAGGCTGTGGGCGGCACGGTTTATTATTTTGGCGGTTATACAGTCGCGGAAGATGGCGCCGAAGTCTCTACACCAGAAAACTTCGCATTTGATCCCAAGGCCATGACCTACAGGCGTATTGCCGATATGCCGGTGCCCACCGATGATGCGGTCAGTTTTGTGTATCAGGATCGTTATATTTATCTAGTTTCGGGCTGGCACAACACGGGCAATATTCGTGATGTGCAAGTGTATGACACGGCTGAAAACAAGTGGTTCAAGGCCACCGACTATCCCGGCAGCCCGGTGTTCGGGCATGCGGGTGGTATTGTCGGCAACCGTTTCGTGATCGCAGATGGCGTGGCGGTGGTCGGCCATGATGCGGAAGGTCGCCGCCAGTTCGATACGGTGAACGAAGGCTGGATGGGCACCATTGACCCCGAAAACCCAGCCAAAATCACCTACCGCCGCCTGCCGCAGTTACCTGGCCGCGGCCATTACCGCATGGGCGGGGCGGGTGACCGGGCGGGCAACCGTGTGCTGTTTGTGGGCGGCACCCCCACGGCCTATAATTATAACGGGATTGGTTATTCGAGCACTCCAGCGGATGCGAAGAAACACGTATTCGGATGGGATTTCACCAGGGATAACTGGGTGGCCTATGCCGACAAGCCGATGGACAGTATGGATCATCGTGGCCTGATCAAATGGGGCGGCACATGGATCACCATCGGCGGCATGCTTGATGGGCAGGTGGTGACCGGCGCGGTGCTGGCGGCATTCGGCAGCGACCAGGCCAACTGATACAATTTTTTACAATGCTCTTCATGACAGTGTGCGCCAATGTGCGCTAAGCCTTTGGCCTGTTAGGGGTTCAATCTTGATGGGTAGTCTCATGACCTTTTCTGTGCGCGCACTTCTGTGGTCAGTGTCGGTGTTGCCGATAACATTGGTAACAGCACCAGCAGCCAAGGCTGATACCACAGCGATGGAAGAGATTGTGGTGACCGGGTCGCACGTGCGCCGAAGCGGCACAGAAGGCCGTATTCCCATCGATGTCCTTGATCGCGACCAGTTCGAGAAAGACGGCGCGACGCGCATTATAGATACGCTCAAATTCCTGCCTGCGAACACGGGATCTTTCCTCACGCAGGAGGCTGGATCGCTCACGGGTACTGCTCAGTTCAATATTCGTGGGCTTGGGGTGGGTTCCACGCTCACATTGATTAACGGGCGCCGGGGCGGCCAGGCGCCGATGGCGGATGGCAATGGCAACCAGTTTTTTGACCTGAACCAGCTACCCTTCTCCATGATCGCCCGCGTGGACGTGCAAAAGGACGGCGCGTCGGCAACCTACGGCTCTGATGCTGTGGGCGGGGTGGTGAATATCATTACCCGCAAGGGATTCGACGGCCTTGAACTTACTGCCAAAGCAGAGGCCGCGTCGAACGAGGCCTATTCATTTGGCTTGGCGGCCGGGCGCAAGCTGGACCGAGGCGCTGTTGCCCTTTATGCCGGATACTATAGGCAAACGCGGAACATCCGAACCGATTTTGACTTTATCAACGAGCGCATCGGCGGTGATGGCGACCCAACCAAGTCGCAACTGACGTCGGGCACTGGTGCGCCGGGAACCTACCAGCAGGCAGTTCTGGACGCAGACGGCAATTATGCAGGTGTGAGCGGCAATCGGTTTGCGGACCCGAACTGTGAGGCCGCAGGTGGCATTTTGCAGTCCGGCTTGTGCCGCCATGATTTCGCTGATCAGTTGTCTGTCATTCCAGCGGAGGAGCGCATCCAGCTTTTTGCGGAAGCCGACTATGACATCAGCGATCAACTGGAAGTGTTCGCGGAACTGAGTTTCAGCCATAACGCCGTAAATGCCACCATCGGCCCGCAACTGTTCCGGAATGGCCTCGCGGACGGCAATATTCTGATACCCGCCGATCACCCGTTCAATTTCTTTGTGGATGACGGTGAAGGCGGCATCACCTATGTCGCGCCAGAGGACTGGGACAACAGCATCCACACGGCAGTACCGCTCAATTGCAGTTGCCGGCCGCTTGGGATCGAATTCAATGGCTATAACAGTGAATTCGACCGTGAAATTCGCCTCGATTATGTTCGTGCTGTGGCGGGCACCGAATATGATTTCGCCGACAGCTGGCATGCGACCGCCAGCATAATGTATGCTCACGCGGTGCGAGACCAGTCGGAAGGCTACAACTACAAGAAAGCGGAGCTGAATGCGGCCGTTGCGGACGGCAGCTTCAACCCATTCGGCACACGCACGGCCAACCCTGATCTGGTGAGCCCAAAGGACGGTATTTCGGTTGCAGGGCTTGATCGGGACGTGCTCCTCAATTTCATGCATTTCCGCGAAAACCACTCGGTCAGTAGCCAGGTGGTGAGCGAACTTGTTGTGGGTGGCGATCTGTGGCAATTGCCGGGCGGGCCTGTCGGGGTGGCTGTTGGCGGGCAGCACCGATGGGACAGCTTGCGGCTTGAGGAAGACCCTCTGTGGGCCGCGGGTCTCAGCCGTGTGCCTGAAACCGCCGATTTGGTCATCGAAGGGTCAGAGGATGTTATTGCCACATTTGCTGAAGTGCTTTTGCCGCTCGCGGATAGCTTTGAACTGACGGCTGCGATCCGGCATGAAAGCTATGGTGGCAGCATTGGCGCTACAACTGACCCCAAGGTCACTGCTCGTTGGCAGGCAACTGACTCTCTGGCGTTCCGTGCCAGCTACGGCACCAGCTTTCAGGCACCTACTGTCAGTCAGACAGGAAACTCGAGCGGCTCGGCTTTTCTTAACGACCCGGCCAGCATGAATGCCGATGGCGATATCGTGTGTGAAAGCACGGGGCTTGCGTCCCTAATCACTGTGAATGTACAGGGTGGCGACAACCTGAAGCCCCAAACCGCCAGCAACCTGAATGGTGGCGTCGCCTACAGGCAGGGCGGGTTTGAACTGAGCCTTGATTATTGGCGGTTCGATTATCAAAACCTGGTCCGCCCGGACGGTGAAGCACAAGCGATCGTCAATAATGATTGCCTTGACGGGGTGGCTGATGACCCCCGCGTGGTACGGTCATCCAGTGGCCAGATCCGGTCTGTTACCCTGTCTTTCATCAATACCGGTGATGTGGTTACCGATGGGCTGGATATGGCGCTCGCCTATTCTTTCCCGGAAACGAGCGTGGGCTCGGTCCGCCTCTCGGCCGCAGCTTCCTACGTGAACCGCTTTGATATCACCAGTGTTGCGGACGATGTGGTAACAGTTACCAAAGGGGCTGGTAACCGCAATTTCGCCAACCCTTTCTCAAGTGTGCCGCGCTGGCGTGCCAATATGCGCCTCAATTGGATCAGTGGTAAACATGGGGTGAATGCAGCCGTGCGCTATATCTCCGGTTACAAGAATGACCAGTTGACCCCGGCCGGTGATATCGAAAGCTGGACAAGCGTCGATGTTGGTTACAACTATGATTTTGCTAATCTTTTTGGGAAATCAGCCAGTATCCGCGTTGGTGTGAACAACCTGTTCGACCGGATCCCGCCAGCCTTGGGCCCGAACCAGCGCCCGGGCTATGACGCCAACGTTCACGAGATCCGTGGCAGGTTGGCCTATGTTGCCCTGAAGGCAGCTTTCTAAGTATTTCGGGCAGTCAAATCACCAAGTCTGCCTGTTTGGTTGCATGCTAGATGGGCAGGAAGTGACAGGGCGGGTTCTGGCCATGCGATAACATCTTTGGACGCAGGATTGTATTTTCAGAATGCGCCTTTGCCTTATTCTTGGGAGGTGCCTTCGCGTTGTTCTGGCGAACAGGGTTCAGGTACCAATTTTTGTACCTTTTCTTTGTGGTGGTTCACCCAGTTGACGAAATATATTTCATCTTTGCCCGTCACATGAAACAAGGTTTTTCGGCTGTCTCCCTGTAGGGGTGCGTCAGATGTGCAGATCAGTGTCGTGCCGTCAATAAACTGCACTTTTGCCACTATGTCTCCATTTCGCCAGTCGTCTGGCAGTGTCTCAAAAAGGAAGATTTCGTGGGGCCTAAGGATATCCACTGATCGCGTGGCGGATCGGAAGCTGAGTGTGGCTTTTGCGATTATTTGATCAGATTGATTCAGGATAGCTGCGGTGGCCAGGTTGTAGCCGAACTTCTCCTGTCGGAGATATTCATTCACTGAACCGTAAGATAGGTAGGCCACGATAAGTATAGAAAAAAAGCCAGTAATCAGCCGGCCATATCGAATGGAGCTTGTTTTCATGTTTCCCCCAAAATATTCGAACAGGCAGAGTGCTTTTAACTAAAGCTCCTCATACCTTCAATCCTTGATGCGTATGCTACCGATCCTAAGCTTTTCCCAACAGGCCATTTCTTTGTCTGTCGTTAATCGACAGGAGGCCGGTTTTAATTGATTTGAGAAAAGGCGGGCGCATTCCTAACCCCCCATCCTGAATTCGCCACCTTTAACAACTGTATCGCTGCATGTGTCAAAGCGGATATAAATCCCGCCATGCGTGAGATAAAAGCTGTTGGGATTTGGCGGTGGCAATGTTTCCACAAACAAATACTGAAGGTAGGCTGAATTCTTATCGCGCTTCACCTGTATCCATGAAACCTTATCCAGGTCGAATACTGTATCTGCACCGATATAGCCTGGTTGTGCCTTAATGAATTCAAGCGCGCTATCTTTGCGTTCGCCGTAGTATTCCACAGCATCGAGGCGGTCGCTTGCTGTACATCCGCGTACATGCGCCCAATCCTTTTCATCGACGGTCTTGAAGCCTTGATCCATATATTCTTCGTCGCTGGAAGGAAGTGCGGCGCATCCCGACATCAGTAAAACGAAGGTTAGGGAAATGATCGAGCGTGGCACTGGATTACAGCCCTACGTCCCAGCAATCCTTGATGCGCACGTTGCCGATCCAAAGTTTGTCCCAGCGCGCCATTTTGTCGTCACTTTCCAGCAGCTTCGGTGACGCGGGTTCGGTGGGCGCGAATTCCTCGCGGCAGTCCATGATCCGGGCGTTGAAGGCGCCTTTGCGCGTGCCCTCGATATCGCAGGTAACGGCGGTGACCACGCCGCAGCGCTGGCACAGCCAGAACCGTGCGCTTTTGCTGCCTTGTTCGAACAGGTTGATGGCGGCTTCATTCTGGATTTCGATTTCCATGCTGGCAATAGGGGTGCTGGCCCACGCGGCCCCATTCATGGTGCAAAAATCACAGTCACAGGCACGCGGCGTGATATGGCTTGGGGTTTCGTCGCACGTCACGCGAACGGTGATATTGCCGCAATAACAGCTGCCTTCCATATGTGTCACATGCCGCTCCCGCCTGTTTGAATGTGGTCCGCCCAACTTTACATGGTTTGGAGGCTTCTTCCAGTGAGAAAATCCTGCACTTTTCCCTGTTCAAGCCGCTGAAATCTGCTAAGAAGAGGGCCACCTGAGGCTGGCAGCAATCGCGCCGCCCGGTTTTCAAAAACAGTATTTCCGAAACGTGCGGGCATGCCCTTCGTTTCAGGCACTATCAGAGGGTAACCATGGCAGGCCATTCCAAATTTAAAAACATTATGCACCGCAAAGGTGCGCAGGATAAAAAACGTTCCAAGATTTTCTCCAAGCTCAGCCGCGAAATTACCGTGGCTGCAAAGATGGGCGGCGAGGATATCGATAGCAATCCACGCCTTCGTCTGGCCGTTGCGAACGCCAAATCCCAATCCATGCCGAAAGACAATATCGAGCGTGCGATTGCAAAAGCATCGGGTGGTGACGCAGAGAACTATGACGAGATGCGCTATGAGGGTTATGGCTCTGGCGGTGTTGGTGTGATTGTGGAAGCGCTGACCGATAACCGCAATCGCACAGCGTCAGACGTTCGTACCATCTTTAACAAGGCGGGCGGCAACATGGGCGAAAGCGGCAGCGTGAATTTCATGTTCGACCGTGTGGGGGAGATCACTTACCCGGCTGATGTTGCAGATGGCGATGCCATGTTTGAAGCGGCACTCGAAGCCGGTGCTGATGAAGTTGAAAGCGATGAGGACGGCCACGCCATCTATACTGATGCGGCAGACCTGAACGCGGTGGTTTCCGCGCTCACTGACGCGCTGGGCCGCGAGCCCGAGAATGCCAACCTGATCTGGAAGCCGAAAGAGCCGATCGAACTGGACAAAGATGGTGCCGAGAAAATGATGCGCCTCATTGATGCGCTCGAAGATAATGACGATGTCCAGACAGTGTATGGCAACTACACGATCCCGGAAAGCGTTCTTGCTGAGCTCGAAGCAGAATAGGCGAATATGCAATGGGCCTGCCCGATGGTCGGGTGGGCCTTTTGATTCCGGAACCAAGGGGGATGCGTACGGATGAGGCTGTTGGGGATTGATCCCGGCCTGAGAAACACAGGTTGGGGGATTGTGGAAAGCGTGGGCACGCGGCTCTCGCACGTGGCCAACGGTGTTGTCAAATCCGATCCCAAAAAATCCCTGGCTGAACGGCTGTTTGAACTGGCTGAAGGCCTCGAGGAAGTGATTGCCGAGTGGCAGCCACAGTCCTGCGCTGTGGAAGAAACCTTCGTCAACAAAAACCCCACTTCCACGCTCAAGCTTGGGCAGGCGCGTGGTGTCGCGCTTTTGATCCCGGCGCGTGCTGGTCTCTCGGTTGCCGAATATACCCCGAACCATGTGAAAAAATCTGTTGTCGGTGTTGGCCATGCGGCCAAGGAACAGGTGGATGCCATGGTGCAGGTTCTGTTGCCTGGCGTGAAAATTAATGGCCCTGATGCCGCAGATGCACTTGCAGTTGCCATCTGTCATGCGCATCATGTGACATCAAAGTTTTAAGTGCATCGGGGAGCAGTATTTTGATCGCGAAACTTACAGGCATTCTGGACAGCGTGGGCGAAGACTGGGCCATCATTGATGTGAATGGTGTCGGCTATATTATCCACAGCTCGAGCCGCAGCCTGTCGTCCTTGCCGGGGCAGGGCGAAGCTGCCCGCATGCACATCGAAACCGTGGTACGCGAAGATGCGATCACGCTGTTTGGTTTCGTGGATGTGATGGAGCGGGACATGTTCCGCCTTTTGACATCTGTTCAGGGTGTTGGGGCCAAAGTTGGTCTCGCGATCCTGTCTGCATTGTCGCCAACCGAGCTTCAGAATGCTATCGCCGCTCAGGATAAAACCGCGGTGTCTCGCGCCAAGGGTGTGGGGCCAAAAGTGGCGACGCGAATTGTGAATGAGCTCAAGGACAAGGTCACAGGTCTTGTGTTCCAGCCGAAAGGGGCACAAATGGGCACTATGGGAAGTGCCCAGAGTGCCCAAACGGATGGTAGTGCCCCGAGTGCCCATGATGGTTCGGGGCAACAAGCTGCGCTTGAAGATGCAGTGTCTGCGCTCACCAACTTGGGTTATAAACGCGTGGAGGCCCACGGTGCTGTCGCCAAGGTACTGAGCGATATGGGCGAAGATGTTACGGTGGCGAAACTTGTGCCTGCGGCCTTGAAGGAGCTGAGTAGCCTATGACCGAGCTCGACCAGGATCGTTTGGTAGACCGTGCGGAAACCGGTGGGGATACACTGGACGCAGGTCTGCGCCCGCAGTCCCTTAAGGATTTTATCGGCCAGAAACAGGCGCGAGAGAATCTGGAAGTATTCATTGGTGCTGCCCGCGCGCGCGCTGAAGCGATGGATCATGTCCTGTTCTTTGGCCCGCCAGGCCTAGGGAAAACCACGCTCGCACAAATTGTCGCACGTGAACTTGGTGTGAATTTTCGTGCCACCAGTGGGCCAGTGATCTCCAAGGCTGGCGATTTGGCTGCACTGCTCACAAACCTGCAAGAGCGGGATGTTCTTTTTATTGATGAAATTCATAGACTTAACCCGGCGGTGGAAGAAGTTCTCTATCCTGCGATGGAGGATTTTCAGCTTGATCTGATCATCGGTGAGGGCCCCGCCGCGCGCTCGGTACGGATCGATTTGCCGCCTTTTACACTGGTGGGCGCCACTACCCGCTCTGGCCTGATCACCAAGCCTCTCAGGGATCGTTTCGGTATCCCAACGAGATTGGAATTCTACAGCACTGAAGAGCTTACAGAAGTGGTGCGCCGTGGTGCCCGGCTGCTGGATTTGAAGATGACCGAGGACGGCGCCCGCGAAGTGGCCGCTCGGTCCCGCGGCACCCCGCGTATTGCCGGGCGTTTGCTCCGGCGGGTACGGGATTTTGCGCTGGTTGCCGAAAAAGATGTCGTTGATGCGCCACACGCTGATGCTGCGCTCACCCGCCTTCAGGTGGATAATCTGGGCCTCGACACCATGGATCGCCGCTATCTTCACTGTATCGGTGTTACTTACACGGGTGGACCAGTGGGCATCGAAACTCTGGCTGCCGCACTATCGGAACCGCGTGACGCAATTGAGGATATTATCGAGCCCTATCTGATGCAGATTGGCCTCGTTCAACGTACGCCGCGCGGGCGCATGCTGTCGCCCGATGGGTGGAAACATCTGGGGCTGACGCCACCACCGGGAAAAGATGGTAACCAATTGGATATGTTGGGGAAATGATGGCTAAACCGCAAACCGCAGAAGGGGCCTGGGAGGACGGCGTTTTTCACTTCCCGATCCGAGTCTATTATGAAGATACTGATGTGGGCGGAATGGTATATCACGGCCGTTATGTCAGTTTTTTCGAGCGCGTGCGTACGGAAAGTATCCGCGACACCTCTGCAGATGTTAACTATCTGTTTGACCTGCCTGAATCCGAGGGTGGGCCGCTTACCTATGTGGTTTCCAACATCAATATTCGCTATCACCGCCAAGCCAAGGTCGGCGACGTGCTGATGGGGCACTCAATGGTCACTCGCGTGCGAGCCGCCGCCATCGAAGTGAAACAATGGATCACTAGGGATGATGAACTGGTTGCTGAGGCTGAGGTTTTAGTGGCTGTGATTGGAAATGATGGCAGGCCACGCCGTTGGCCCAATTCTGCCAAAAAGTGCTGGCAGGACTGGATGGACGAAGCGGCGGAAGCCAAACAAGATCAAGTAATGGGGAGAGTTTGATGCAGGCCCAAAGCGTAGAAGCTGTTCAACTTGGTGGTAACGCACCTGATTTTTCGATCATGGGTATGTTCCTGCAGGCCGACTTTATTGTGCAGGCAGTTATGATCATGCTTCTGGCCGCAAGCTTCTGGAGTTGGTCGATCATCTTCAATACATGGGTGCGTGTGAAAGAGGCACGAGGAAAAGCCAATGAGTTTGAAGATCGCTTCTGGTCTGGTGGCAGCCTCGATGATCTATATAACAGCATCAAGGCCTCTCCTAACCATCCGCTAGCGGCGGTTTTTGTAGCGGCTATGCGCGAATGGCAGCGCAGTCTTTCCAAACGCGCCGCGGGTGTGGACAAGCTGACAGTACAGGACCGTATCTATAAGGCCATGCATGTGACCACCAGCCGCGAAATGGAACGCCTTGAGGGGCAGGTTGGCTATCTGGCGACCATTGGCTCTGCAGCGCCCTTTGTAGGCCTTTTCGGCACTGTATGGGGCATTATGAACAGCTTTACGTCTATCGCGACGGCAAGCGATACATCGCTCGCGACTGTGGCGCCTGGTATTGCGGAGGCATTGCTTGCAACCGCGCTTGGGCTTGTAGCGGCGATCCCTGCGGTGATTGCTTACAACAAGCTTTCTACTGATCTTGGCCGATATGCGGGCCGTGTTGAAGGTTTCTCCGACGAGTTCGCGGCCATCCTCTCCCGCCAACTTGACGAACAGGGGCATTAAACATGGGTGCGACTGTAACTTCGGGTGGACGACTTGAGGGCGCGCGCCGGAGACGCGGAAGATACCAGCCCCTTGCAGAAATAAACGTAACGCCCTTTGTGGACGTGATGCTGGTGCTGTTGATCGTGTTTATGGTGACCGCGCCTTTACTGACCGCGGGTGTGCCGGTAGACCTGCCAAAGGCCGCGGCCAAGCCGCTGCCGCAGGACAGCAAGCCGCTCGAAATCTCCATCGATCAAAATGGTGCCATATTCATTGTCGACACTGAAGTTGGCATTGATGAACTGATCCCGCGCCTGAGCGCAATTTCCGGTGAGAGCAGGGATACTCGTATCTATGTACGTGGCGATACAAGGCTCGACTATGGGCGTGTCATGGAAGTGATCGGAGCAATCAATGCGGCGGGCTATACCAAGGTCGCACTGATTGCGGAACAAAAGTAAGCCAGGGTTTAAGTTTTGGTGAAGTCAGAGACAATCGGCTGGGCTATGTCTGTATCGCTGCATGTTGGTGTGGCGGTTGTGGCGTTGGTTGGTTTGCCTGATTTTTCTGTGGATCGCCCCAGCCCACCAGCACCTATAGCTGTTGAGTTTGTTAAGATCGGCGAAAAGACTCAGGTGGTTGCGCCTGAACCAGAAAAAACGCCGCAAGAGCAAGCCCCTTCTTCCAGGCAGCAGCCTAATTATGCTCGCGAAGAGGTGGCCGCAAACGCACCGTCGGATGCTGTGCCTCTACCTGACGCCAAGCCCGAACGCGAGGTTTTGAAGCCAAAACCCAAGCCGAAACCAGAGGTGACGGAGAGGCAGCGCCTGGTAGCGCGCGTGCGGCCCAATTCAAAGCCCAAACCGCCATCACGCCTGAAGTCCAGCCGGATCGCAGCGCTGATTGACCGCTCGATGAAGGAAGAACAAGAGCAGGCGCCACAGGATGAGGAAGAAAAAGAAGAAAAGGTAGAGCAGAAAGAAGAAGCGAAACCTGACCTTCTGGCCGGCATTCGGGGCCGTATGGCCATGGCGTCTTTGCAAGATGCGCTATCCAACAAGATGAGCTCCTGCTGGACATTTCCGACCGGCGCCAAAGGCGTGCAGGACATGAATGTGAAACTGCGTATCTGGGTTGGAAGTGGTGGCGAACTTCTCAGGCCGCCGGAGTATGTTGACGTAGGCAATCTGAACGATCCTGATCGAGCTTTTTTCCGGGTATTCGCAGAAAGTGCAAGGCGCGCAGTGCAGTTGTGCGCTCCATATCCGGAAGCCGTAGAGTTTTTGCAACAAACTAATACACAATCGATAATTTTCAATTTTGATCCAAAAGAGTTTTTGGGCGGATAGAGAGAGAAAAACGATGGCGTTTGGACGCATTGGCGTACTGATAGTAATGATGATGGCTTTGACAGGGGCGCTAAATGCCCAGTCTTTGGTCGTTGATGTGAAACGGGCAACTGTTGATCCTGTTCCAATTGCTGTTCCCGATTTCGCCCCCGTTGAGGACGTGGAAACACCCACCGGCAAGCTCTCTGATATTGGTGCCAGTATCGGGCAGGTGATTACATCAAACTTGATTTCTACGGGCCTCTTCCGTGCTGTCGATCAAAACGCCTATATCGAAAAGATAACAGCTGCACCCACGCGCCCCCGTTTCGCAGCATGGCGACCGCTGGCGGTGCAGGCCTTGGTGACTGGTCGATTAAACATGCTACCTAATGGCAACCTGCGGGTGGAATTCCGCCTTTGGGATGTGGTTGGTGAAGTGCAGATGGAAGGGGTGGGCTATACGACTCCGGTTTCCAACTGGCGCCGGATTGCCCATGTAATCTCTGATCGGATCTACAGCCGCCTTACAGGTGAAGAAGGCTATTTCGATACTCGTATCGTTTATATCGCAGAGCAGGGCGATCCGCTCAATCGGACAAAACGCCTGGCGATTATGGATCAGGATGGTGCCAACCAGCAATTTCTGACAGACGGCAGCTATCTGGTGCTTACCCCACGGTTCTCGCCTAACCGGCAGGAAATTACTTTTCTCAGCTATTTCAACAATCGCCCGCGCGTCTATCTTTTCAATATCCTCACCAACCGTTTTGAAGTGTTGGGTGATTTTCCGAATATGACGTTCGCGCCCCGTTTTTCGCCCGATGGCAACAAGGTGGTTATGAGCCTTGCGGAAGATGGGAATTCGGACGTTTATGTCATGGACCTGCGTACGCGCCGCGAAACCCGGCTGACAGACGATCCAGGCATTGATACGTCGCCGTCCTATTCGCCGGACGGTCGCCGCATTGTTTTCAACTCGGATAGAGGAGGGAGCCAGCAGCTCTATGTGATGGATGCGGATGGTCGCAACGTGCAGCGCATCAGTTTTGGCCGCGGGCGGTATGCCACACCGGTCTGGTCACCGCGCGGTGATCTTATTGCATTTACCAAGATAGGTGATGGCAAGTTCCGCATCGGTGTAATGCGGCCTGATGGATCTGGCGAACGCCTGCTGACCGATGCCTATCAGGATGAAGGACCAACATGGTCTCCCAATGGCCGTGTGCTGATGTTTTTCCGTACGCCACCATACAATCAGGGCGCCAATGGCGGCAAACCCAGTCTCTGGAGCGTGGATCTAACCGGCTACAATGAGCGCCAGGTGCCAACACCGTTTGATGCGTCAGATCCGGCTTGGTCTCCGCCTTTGCCGGTAACCACGCGTCAGCAATAATAGGAACACAGGGCTGCTCAAAATGAGTAGCCCTTTTTGTGGCCTGCGGGACTATCTGTTTTGGCCAGTTAAGGATTAGGACGCGAAATCATATTCCGAGCGCTTGAGCTTTTTCATTTCCCTGCGGTAACGAACGGTAGACCAGGGCCATAAGGTATAGATTCTGCCATCGTCGCCCTGATACCAGCTTTTGCAATGACCGGCCCATACGGTCCCTGTAAGGTCGTCTTGAAGTTGCATGTCGAAAGCGTCGGCCGCAGCGGATTTCGGTTCTATTGAAATAGCCCCCGCTTTCAGTGTTTCCTGAATGGCCTGAACGATGTAGGCAACCTGTGCTTCGATCATGACAATCACACTGTTGTGCCCAAGCCCACTGTTAGGCCCTAAAAGCATAAACAGATTGGGGAAACCTGGCATGGTGACAGTGCGGTGTGCCCTGATGCCGTCGGCCAGATAGTCCTGGATATCCAAGCCATCACGGCCTTTAATCGTGAGCCCTTCTACCTGATCCCATGGTTTGAAGCCAGTGGCGTAAATAATGGTGTCCACGGGCCGTTCGACACCATCCTGCGCAAGAATACCGTTTGGTGTAACGCGTTGAATGCCGTCCGTAATCAGATCAACATGTTTTCTCTGCAGTGCAGGGAAATAGCTGTCCGACGCAAGAATGCGTTTGCATCCAATGGGGTAATCTGGGGTTAGTTTTTCTCTGAGACTTGGGTCAGATACTTGGGATTCCAGATGGTCAAAAAACATCTTGGTCGCCCGCCTAGACCAAAAGGGACTACGCCTGAACAAAGGAAAGCGCATTTCAAAGGTCAGGTATATCTGCAGCCTGTGCAGCTTTTCCAGCCAAGGGAATCGGGTGAAACGTTTCTTCCATCGTTCTGGGTAGGCCATAAAGGGTCGTGAAACGATCCAATTGGGCGTCCGCTGATAGACATCTAGATGCGCAACTTTGTCTACTATCTCGGGAATGAGTTGTATGGCGCTGGCTGCCGTCCCGATCACCGCGACACGTTTTCCCCTCAAGTCGTGATCATGGTTCCATTTGGCCGTGTGAAAACTGGTACCTTTAAACGCCTCTTGTCCCGGGATATCCGGGTAGCTGGGAACATGAAGCCCTCCCATGCCGTTTACAAGAAAATCTGCCTTGGTCGTCAGGCCAGACGCAAACTCGAGATGCCATTGATTTTCACGCCATTCAGCTCGTGTAAGTTCTGAACTGAAACGGATGTGAGGCGAAAGGCTGAATTTTTCGACTACAGTTTCAATGTAACTTTGGATTTCCCCGCCCGGGCTGAAGACCATGCTCCAATCGGGCTTCGGCGCAAACGAAAAACTATACAGATGGCTAGGTACATCGCAGGCTACGCCGGGATAGGTGTTGTCGCGCCAGGTGCCGCCGACCTGATTTGCCTTTTCGTAGATATGTATATTCTCAATGCCAGCTTCTTTAAGCTTGATTGCCATACATAGCCCAGAAAGTCCGGCACCGACGATGGCCACTTTTGGTTTTCGCTGGTTGAATGATGCACCATCTGCCATGAATATCTCTCTCCCCTTTCGCAGATATTAATTGAAGACATTAAATTGTAAAGGGTGCTTCTGTCAGCTTAGTCAAATTTAATGGCAAACTAAGAAAATCCAGCGCGCAACTATTGGCCTTAATGGCTAAAGTGCTGGCGGGCAACATTCTTGGGGTAGGACTCTCTCACATGCTTGGAGAGAGTGGTAATGGATATTTCCTTCCTGTCTGATCCGGTTCGGGTGGACATAAATAAGGAACTACATGGGCGCCCTGCCTTTAGTTTGAGGGCCCCGGCTAGAATTAGTCACTTTGCCTATATGTCGGGTGAGGATGGCGGGCGGCGTGATCGGCGTCATCTGGAACAGTTATGTGATACATTCGGCGTAGCAAGGCCCCCAAAAGGCGGGCGGCACCATATGGCAGATTTTGGCGCATTCTTCCTGAAATGGGAGCGTCACACCGAATTTACATCCTACACTGTGGCGGTAAAAAGTGGGCGTGACATACCTTTTACTGTTGCCGCAGCAGAGGCACTTCCTTCCAATTGGTTTCAGAATATCCCCGGTGACATGGTCGTGGCCCTGAATATCGAGTTGGTGGACGCAAATGACGAGCAATCCAAGGAAGCCTGTTTTGCGCCTTTCTGGCACAAAGACGTGGCGGGCAGCAAGGTTTCAGGGAGCCGGTCCAGCGCTTGGTCCGATTTTCGAATTCATGATGATAGTTTCATGCGTTTGGCGCTGATTTGTGATGACCTTTCAGAGAATCGGACCGGGCGACTTGTTCAGCGTATGGTCGAGGTTTTCACCTATGGGCATCTCGCGTTGATGGCGCTTCCTGTCGCGAGGGATGTGATGGCACAATCTGCCGATATTGAAGCAACCTTGAAGGATACAGTGGCCCAGATGGCGGGTTCTGTTGAAGGTGAAGATGCAGAGTTGCACTTGAATAGCCTTTTGAAGTTGGCTGCGCGAACAGAACATTTAGTGGCAAAAACAAGCTTCAGGTTTTCTGCGGCAAAAGCTTACCACTCACTAGTTGAACGGCGTTTTCAAGAAACCAGGGAAGGCCGCATCCCAGGAAGCCAGAGGCTTTCCAGCTTTCTTGAGCGCCATTTGGTGCCTGCGATGCGAACGTGCGATGCCGCATCCAAAAGATTGGCCGAATTAGCACGACGTGTCGACAGGGCGGCCGGCCTCCTACGGACACAAGTTGAGCTTGATTCTCAGCGTCAAAACAAGGCGTTGCTTGCTTCCATGAACAGGCGGGCCCGGGTGCAGTTGAGGTTGCAGGAAACCGTTGAAGGTCTTTCCGTGGTAGCAATTAGCTATTATGCCCTTGGAATTATTGCAATGGCTCTGAAGGCGATGAAGGCAGGCGGCGTACCCATCGACGTTGGTATCTCTACGGGCATCGCCGCCCCCTTTGTGCTGTTGACTACATTTTTGCTGATACGTCGGGTGAGGCATGCTGTAATGAATTCGAAGCGTTAGGCGACACGGACTTTAAGGAAGGCTTAAGGCAAGTCGGTAATGATCGATGCCAGTAGACGCCGTGCAAGCGAAAGAAATGGAATGCGGCATTTGATATTTTCACTTTTGTTGATGGCATTGGTTGCTGTAGCGACGAGTGCGCTTGCATCCGAGAATGAAGGCCAATGCAACACCATAGTCGCCAGCGGCCCACCCGAATATGCTCCGTTATCTTTTTTAAGTGATGGACAGATCATTGGTGTGGGCCCTGACATTTCGAGAATGGTGGGAGACCGACTGGGTATAGGCGTTCAAGTCAGAAATGCTGGAAGTTGGCGACGTGCCGTAAGGCTACATGAGGTAGGTGAAATCGAGTTGTTGGTTGCATTGTATCGGACGGAGACTCGCGAGAGAGACATGGTTTTTTCCGGTCCTTATTGGCGAGAGGATACCGTGTTGATTATGCACAAGGACAGGCCTTTTGAATACGACAGGTGGTCCGATCTGATCTCCTTGAAAGGCGGGACGATTGGTGGTGATAGCCGGGGCGAGGCCTTTGATCGATTTCTTAAACAAAAACTGGATGTAATCGCTACGCCCCTTCAGGCAAACCTCGTTGCTATGTTGCGCGCGGGTCGGGTGGATTATTTGGTGATCGGTAGAAACTCAATGTTTTCTGAAGATTTTGAGGCAGAGGATTCAGACCTGATAACACATCCAAAGGCGGTCGATAGTCACGAAGTATATATGTCTTTTTCGAGAAAATCGCCATGTTCAGTTCATGCTGAGGCATTCTCGACGGAACTGCAAAGGTTGTTCAGAGATGGTAGTGTAGAGCGCCTTTATAAAAAGTGGCATGGAAACCAATAACTATTGTGCCTGAGAAAGTGCGCTTGAATGAAGTGCAAGGACTTCTTTTCTTAGTTCGTCCAGCGACTGGTTGATCTTATTCAGCTGTTCAATAAGGGCTGTATTCGTCTGTCGCGAACAGGCGAGCGATAGATTTGCCTTTTTCCAAAGGAGCGCCAATGCAGGTGCAGGCAGGCCGGCCGCCTTGGCTCCCAAAGGACCATCGACAACGCCAGATACCCATAAGTCAGCACGTCCGTAATACAGCATCTTTGCTGCCAATTCGTCTTTTCCTGTGCGGATGATTTTTATCCCTGCGGCTTTTTCGATTTCATCGACCGAAGCACTGCCCGATTTCCCAACTACGTTATATGGCTTCATATCTGCGGGTGTCTGGATCGTAATTTCGCTATCAGGCCGTTTATAAACTGCCCATCCACCTTCAAACAGTGGGCCAACCCATGAAAAAAGCGGCTCCCTGGCGGGTGTGCGGTTTACGACGAACACACAAGTGTTTTCATTTTCTTGGGCCTCTCTAAAAGCCCTTTTCCAAGGCAAAAGAGTCAGAGTGAATTTTGTGTTGGATCGGCGCATCAATTCTTTTACCAACGAGACACCAGTTCCTTTTAGGTCGCCACTTTCTATGTCTTGATAGCTGTAGGGTGGGTTTTCTTCGGTCAAAAGTGTGAGGCTGGTTTCCTCGGCAGATGTCATGCCGGAAAAACCCAGAGCGAACGAAAATGAAACGGTTGCAAGAAATCTCTTCATATTGTTCGAACAGTCCCTTCCTTGCCTCATTGTCTGATATTCATTGAAAAGCCTAGACCAATTTTATGAACAGATTGTTAGGGCTGCTATGTCATCGTCAAAACTAAGGGAACGGCCTCATTCCGAAGAGAAACTCATGTGCCCAGAAGGCAAAGCCAATGTAGAGCGCCAAGCCAATGACAATGGTGACGATGTCTTTGGCGAGCGATTGTGATTCTGGTTTGATCCATTCGCCATCGCGCCTGTTAGAGCCCAGCATCGCAATGACAGACCAAACTCCGAGGCCAGCAAACAATATTACCGATCGTGTTTCGCCATTTGAAAGCAGATGTCCAGCCGCCCAGCAGGCAAGCCCGGCTAACTGTGGGTGTCGAATATATCGCTTTATATTGGTAGGCGCCCTGCTGGAGAAGAAGAGCACAAACCCTATCAGAACCAAAAGGGCGGTTGCATGAGGGCTCCAACTGGGCGGGCTATAGAGAAACGTAACCTCAGAAAGTGTCCAGCCCTTGTAGATGAAATAAAACGCCGAGAATGTGGCAAGAGAATATAGGGCCTTGTAGCCGTTTTCACTGATGCGCGAGACTACGCTTGCCCGGGTTTCGGTCGCGAAAATAGGAACAAGATGAAGAAGTGTAAACAGGGCCACGCCCAAGATGAGTAATGCCATTTCTGCCTCCCCGATTTCCAAAAGCTTACCTCGGAAAGGCAGAAAGTCAAAACCCAGAAACTGAAATGATATTATGCACTTAGTTTTGGTACATCGAAACTGGTGTCGGCCCTGCAAAGGAACCATGGATTCAGAAAGGTTTTGAGGTCCTTCGCGTATGTCAGAGGGGTGCCCTCAGGTGTTTCGACGTGGCCGCCTGCGGCCAACAAAACGGCATGAGCGGCCGCCGTATCCCACTCGCATGTGGGGCCCAGTCTAGGATAGAGATCTGCTTCGCCAGTTGCGACGAGGCAGAGCTTGAGGCTAGAACCGATCGATACATTCTCGGCACTAGGGAAATGTTCCAGCCACGCTTCCAGTTCGGGCGATCGATGGGATTTCGATGCAACGATAACCAGATTGGAAGGATCCGCTTTTCTGCTCTTTATATCCTTCGTATTTTCCACGGCGTCGCCCTTTACATCTGCAATCCAGGCCCCTTGGCCAACGATACCCCAGTAAAGTTTTCCCAAAGCGGGCGCCAGAACAAAGCCCATAATAGGGGACCCGTTTCTGATCAACCCAATGTTCACCGTGAAATCGGAGCCTTTTTTGATAAACTCCTTGGTGCCGTCGAGGGGATCGACAAGCCAGAAAAGGCCACCCGAAATATCTGGGCATTTGCCCTCGGATTTGGCTTCCTCTCCCACGATTGGAATATTAGGTGCAATTTCTTTAAGGGCCGCTTCAATTACAGCTTCGCCTCTGCGGTCAGCCTCGGTTACTGGTGACTGATCTGCTTTGCCATAAACTTCAAAATCAGTCTCATATACCTCCATGACTGTTTTGCCTGCTTCCAAGACTGTTTCTGTAAGGGCAGGGATCATGGCTGAGAGATCAAGAGACATTGGCGTTCCTGTAAATAATATGTTTCGCGTCTTGGCGGGTGGAGGTCTGTTGGGTATGGTTCTGCCATGATTGGAAAAAATCGCAAGCGCTATTTAGTGGTTTGGCTGGTTTGCAGCAACATCTAAGGAGGGATCTATTCATGGCAAACATCGATTTTGCGGCACTGCTCTGTTCGAGATTGTGTCACGATCTTGTGAGCCCGGTCGGAGCGATCAATAACGGCCTGGAAATCCTTCAAGATGAAAAAGACGCGTCCATGCGCGATGCGGTCCTGGACTTGATCGACAAGTCAACAAGGCAAACAAGCAACAAGCTCTTGTTCTTTCGGCTTGCGTTTGGCGCTGCAGGTGGCTTTTCTTCGCAGTTGGATCTTAGAGAATGTGAAAAAGCGCTAAGGGCTTTTCTAGAAGGAACCAAGGTCCAGTTGGACTGGAAGGTGCCGCAGGGGAGTGGGTCAAAGAATTTCATAAAAGTTTTACTGAATCTCGGCCTTGTAGTTTCGGAAACGATGATCCGGGGCGGTACTCTTAAAATGGAGATGACTGCTGACAGCGAGAAGAGCAGGCTTTTGGTTTCAGGAGAAGGGCAGAGAATTATTCTTCAACCTGTTGTTCGCTCGGCGATTGAGGGAAAACTCTCCGAGGCGGAAGTGGACCCAAGAGCTGCTCCAGCCTACCTTGCACAGGTTATCGCCAGGGATAGCGGCGGATCATTAGTGTTGGAGGTTATGGAAGAAAGCAGAATATCTATCGTTGCAGAGATTGATTTTGCTGCCGAAAGCAGCGCAGAATAGGAAAAGTTTTACAGGTTCTTAACTCTTTTTGGCGAAGGTTCAATTGAGGTAATTTTTTACATCGATTCATAGGATACATTCGCATCTTGTAGCCAATTGCTTGAAAGCATTCTATGTGTTGATGAACATGGGGCCAAGCTTCCGGGGAAGTTAAAAAATGGATGATTTGTTAAACGAATTTCTGACAGAAACGGCAGAAAGCATTGATGTCGTTGACGTGGAATTGGTGAAACTGGAACAGGATCCTAACAACAAGGAAGTGCTGGATAATATCTTCCGCCTTGTTCATACAATCAAGGGGACCTGTGGCTTCCTTGGCTTGCCGCGGCTTGAGTCCGTGGCGCACTCCTCCGAAAATGTTCTTGGTAAATTCCGTGATGGCGAGTTGGAAGTCTCGGAACATGCGGTGACAGTCATTCTGGAGAGCCTGGATAGAATTAAAGAAATTCTTGCTGGCTTGGAAGCTACGGAAGAAGAACCTGAAGGCGATGATAGTGAGCTTATCAATCGCCTTGATGCTATCGCTGAAGGTGCTGGGGCTGCACCAGATCCTGAACCAGACACGGTCGAAGGCGAGATTGTTGACCCTGCACTTGGCCGTACCCTCAAGCCAGGCGAGGTTTCGCTGGAAGAGTTGGAGGCAGCATTTGCCAATGCGCCAGGGCCAGAAGAAATGGGTACGGAAGAAGGCGAAGCAGACGCGGCGCCCTCTTCAGCTGCACCGAGCGGAGGGTCCCTCTTTGATAGAATTGGCGGCGAAGACACGATTGCTGTTGCCGCACATTTGATCGCACAGCGCCTGGAGAGTGATGGCTCTTTGGCGAAGTTCTTTTCCAACACTATTGACCAGCGAAAGGGCCAGTTTATGGGCTTGATGCTGGCAATATTCAAGGATGACCTTGATGCAGCTGATAACGTTGGGCGACAGCTTGTTTCGGTAGCGGGCTTCTCAGAGAAAAATTTTGATCAGCTACTGGAGATGATCAAAGTGGTATTGGGTGAATGTCAGGTGGATGGTGACATTTGCGACGAAGCAGTCATGAGCTTTGAGTTGGTGCGCGAGGCGGTAGTAAATGCTTCTAAAGCACTCACCAAGGCCGAAACTAAGGGGGCTGGCGGTGCGCAGGCCGGAGCGCAGGCGCAATCAGGTGCTCGGGAACAAAAGAGGGTCACCCAGTCCATCCGCGTGAGTGTGGATTTGCTGGAAGATCTGATGAATATGGTGTCTGAACTTGTTCTGACCCGGAACCAGCTTCTGCAGATCACTCGGAATATGGAGAATTCCGAGCTGGGTGTTCCACTGCAACGTTTGAGCCAGTGCACCACAGAGCTGCAAGAAAACGTCATGAAGACGAGGATGCAGCCCATCGGTAATGCTTGGGCGAAGTTGCCTCGGATTGTGCGAGATCTTACGGTCGAGCTCGACAAGAAGATTGATCTTGAGATGTTGGGTGCGGAAACAGAACTTGATCGTCAGGTTCTGGAATTGATCAAGGACCCTCTGACCCATATGGTTCGGAATTCTGCCGATCACGGGATCGAAACACCAGCTGAACGCATGGCCGTAGGCAAGCCCGAAAATGGTACCATTGTCCTGAATGCGTATCATGAAGGTGGCCATATCATCATCGAAATCAAGGATGATGGCCGGGGAATTTCTGCCGGCAAACTAAGTAGCAAGATTCTTGAAAAAGGGCTGGCGACGCAGGCTGAGCTATCGGACATGTCCGACGCTCAGATTCAAAAGTTCATTTTCCATCCAGGTTTTTCGACGGCCGAAAAAATCACCAGCGTTTCCGGGCGAGGTGTAGGCATGGACGTTGTTCGTTCGAACATCGAAAAAATCGGCGGCACGATAGACATGGTCTCGATCGAAGGGAAAGGGTCCACTTTCCAGATCAAGATCCCTCTGACGTTGGCGATTGTTGCGGGATTGATCGTGAAGGCGCAGGAAGAGCGCTATGCCATTCCTCAGATCAGCGTACTTGAGCTGGTAAGGGCTTCGCAAAATTCGGAACACAAGATTGAAACCATCAAAGATACACCGGTCCTCCGCTTGAGAAATCGGTTGTTGCCTCTTGTTTATCTCAATGAAGTTCTGGGCTTTACCACGCGCAAGGAAATCGATGATCGCGAAAATGTGGACGACTTTATCGTTGTAACTCAAGTGGGCGCATTTACTTTCGGCATCGTCGTCGATCAGGTCTTTGACACCGAAGAAATTGTCGTGAAACCGGTTGCGCCGATCTTGAAAGAACTGGAGATCTATTCAGGAAATACCATTCTGGGGGATGGTAGCGTAATCATGATCCTTGATCCTAATGGTATTGCAACACTTGCCAATTCGGGTGTTGGCGATCATGATCGCGAAGAAAGCGAAGCGGAAGATCTTGTGCGTCGGGCAGCTACATCGGAAAAAGAAAGCATGCTGGTCTTCCGTGCTGGTGGTGCCAATCCGAAGGCTGTTCCTCTTGCGCTGGTTGCTCGCCTCGAAGAAGTGGATGTGGAAACAATTGAGGTGTCTGATGGCAAGCACATGGTGCAATACCGCGGTGCCCTGATGCCTCTTATTATGGCGCATCCCGAGATGAAGTTCCGCGAGGAAGGGCGTCAGCCGGTTTTGGTCTTCACTGATCGTGAATATACTATGGGCCTTGCTGTTGATGAGATCCTCGACATCGTTGAGGAAGAGCTGTCGATCAAGCTCGCCTCTGACAAGCCGGGCGTTGTTGGCTCGGCCATCATCAGTGGCAAAGCTTCTGAAGTCATCGATGTTGCCTACTATCTTGGTCTTGCGTTTGCCGATTGGCTGAAGAGCAGGGACTTGTCTGATGACGCAGCACCCACAGCGGGCGCGAAAGTACTACTCATTGATGACAGTGATTTCTTCCGCAACATGCTGCGGCCTGTGCTCACTGTTTCCGGCTATCAGGTGAAAGCAGTTTCCAGCGCAGCTGCAGCGCTTGCGTTGATGGAAGACGGCATGATGTTCGACCTGATTATCTCAGATATCGAAATGCCGGATATGAATGGGTTCGAATTTGCGGCTGAAGTGAAGAAAGATAGTAAATGGTCGGATACGCCGCTTGTGGCGTTATCCTCTCTTGCTACCGAAAGAGACATCAGCCGTGGCCATGAAGCAGGGTTTGATGATTATATTGCCAAATTCGACAAGGAAACATTGCTGCGTAGCTTGGCGCAACAGCTCAAGATTAAAGGAGATGCCGCATGAGTAACTTAGTGGTGCGCGATGATCTCAGCCTTGTGTCGACAGGTACCCAGGATTTTGTGACGGTCAGGCTGGCGGGCCAAACTTTGGGCATACCGGTGCTGGGTGTTCATGATGTTTTGAACCCGCAAAAAATTACTAGAATTCCACTCTCGCCTGAGTGGGTGTCCGGAGTTTTGAACCTTCGGGGCAAAATTGTGACTGCGATAGATCTGCGTCAACGATTGGGTTTGCCGCCGCTAGAGGAAGGTAAGCAAAGCATGTCTGTAGTCGTTGAACACAACGACGAGCCATACAGTCTACAGATCGATACGGTTGGCGAAGTGCTGTCGCTGGATGACCAGGATTTTGAACGTAATCCGGTGACCTTGGATCCCAGGTGGCGGGAAGTCAGCAGAGGCATTTACAGGCTCAAAGATGAACTTCTGCCAATTTTGGATGTAGACAAACTACTTGGTTTTGAAAGCAGCGGGAAAGCTGCATAATATAATAAAAATTCAATTCGTCACCAATAGGGTGGAGTTGGGAGACAACAGCAAATGAAATTATGTCTTGTCGTGGATGACTCAAAAGTTATCAGGAAAGTAGCACGACGCATTCTCGAAGAACTGCAATTTGAAATTGAAGAAGCTGTCGATGGTCAGGATGCGTTGGACGCATGCGATAGAAACATGCCTGACGTTGTGCTGCTTGACTGGAACATGCCTGTGATGGATGGCTTGGAATTTCTGAAAGCAATAAGGTCTCGAGAAGGTGTTGAGCAGCCTATTGTCGTTTTCTGTACAACGGAAAACGATATGTCACACATTCGGACTGCAATCGAAGCAGGCGCAAATGAATATATTATGAAGCCATTCGATCGCGAGATCATCGAAGCGAAATTCACTCAAGTTGGTTTGATGTAATTAAGGAAATCCGGGTGAGCTCTGCTGCCTCAAAAACTAGTACAATGTCAGAAAGTGGTGGCCCATACCGCGTAATGGTGGTGGATGACAGCGCAATTATTCGCGGTTTTCTCTGTCGCTACCTTTCTGAAGACCCTGATATTGAAGTTGTGACCACTGCCAACAATGGCCTTGTGGCGCTGCGGCAATTGGCATCCAATGATATTGAGGTAGTTGTTCTCGATATTGAGATGCCTGAAATGGATGGCCTCACGGCGCTTCCCAAGATGATAGAACAAGTACCCGACCTGCAGGTTGTAATGGCTTCAACTCTTACGCGGAAAAATGCAGAAGTCAGCTTGAGATCTTTGCAAATGGGCGCGGTTGACTATGTGCCGAAGCCGGAAACTGCGCGGTCAGTAAATGCGAACATCGATTTTCGCCGAGAACTTGTTGATAAGGTAAAGGCCTGGGCCTCAAGACGCCGTAAAAAGCGGGGCGAAGATCTGCCTGCTTCTACACCGACGGCCGGTGCAAGCGCGTCCACGACAGCGGCGGGGCATGCTGCTCGGACAGTGTCTGCACGGTCGGTCTCAGCCCCTTCTGGCTTTGTGACTGCGCGCAGGCCGGCAGTTCCGGTAACGGTGGCTTCGGTAAGGACCGCTGCAAAGGAAGATCCGATCAAGGATGTACCTCATCAGCAAAACATCAAATTGCGCACAGGTTCATTTCGTCGGCCCAAAATACTAGTTATCGGGTCATCTACCGGTGGCCCGCAAGCTCTTATGAAGTTTTTTGCTGGCTTCAAAAAGCCACCGGCCGTGCCTGTCCTGATTACTCAACATATGCCAGCGACCTTTACAGCCATCCTGGCCGAACATCTGGCACAGGCCACTGGGTGGCCTTCTCAGGAGGCGCGTGAAGGTATGGAGGTCAAAGCTGGCGAGATATATGTAGCGCCAGGTGGCAGGCACATGGAAGTAAGAGATGACGGCGGCATCAAACGGGTCAAGTTGACCGACGAGCCGCCAGAAAATTTTTGCCGTCCTGCGGTTGATCCATTGTTCAGAAGTGTTTCGGCATTATATGGCGAAAATGTTTTGGCAGTAATTCTAACCGGGATGGGGCACGACGGTTTAAAGGGGGCGAGAGAATTGACAAGGGCTGGGGCAACCGTTCTGGCACAGGATGAAGCATCCAGTGTGGTCTGGGGCATGCCGGGCGCGGTAGCAACCGCCGGGTTATGCACTGAAGTGCTACCAATTAATGAATTGGGGGCCGCGACGGCGACACGTTTGCAAGGAGGAGTCGGTTGAAAACTGAAGATTTTGAATTCCTTGCGGGGCTATTGAAAGAACGTTCCGGGCTGATGCTGACACCTGACAAGGTGTATCTTCTGGAGAGCAGGTTAACGCCGCTTGCCAGAAAGCGGGGCCTTGATACGTTGGATGCTCTCGTTCAGAAGTTGCGCCTCAGCAAGGAGGAGGCCCTTTGTAAAGATGTGACAGAAGCGATGACCACCAACGAGTCATTCTTCTTTCGCGATAATACGCCTTTTGATTTGTTCAAAAATCATGTCTTGCCTGCCATGGAAAAATCCCGCGGAACACGCAAACGTTTGAGAATTTGGTGCGCCGCGGCCTCAACTGGGCAAGAACCTTATTCTTTGGCAATTTTGCTCCGTGAGAACTGGATGAAATGGCAAGGCTGGAATATCGAGATCGTTGGAACCGATATTTGTACTCAAGTTCTGGATAAGGCCAAAGCTGGGACCTATAGCCAGTTTGAGGTGCAGCGCGGATTGCCAATTCAGATGCTGATCAAGTATTTTACCCAAGAGGGCGATACCTGGCAGATAAGTAATGACATTCGTAGCATGGTATCGTTTCGTCCGTTCAATTTGCTTAGCAATTTCATGGGCCTGGGGACGTTTGACGTCATTTATTGCCGTAACGTTCTGATCTATTTTGATCAGCCTACCAAAAAGCAGGTCCTCGAGCGCATGCGGAAAGTTCTAGCGGATGACGGAACTCTTTTCCTCGGGGCTGCGGAGACCGTTTTGGGGATAACAGATGCCTTCCGTCCGGTACGCGGACAGCGAGGCATGTATGTACCGAGTGATGGCACCGCCGAGCAGCTAATGGGGCTGGGCTAGACAAGGCGTAAGTACGTAAAAAGGGTGGCATAGGCCACCCTTTTTTTATTACCAGCAATCAGATATTCAGCTCGCGGCAGCTTCCGCTTCCTCTGACGGGTTTCTAAGCACGTAGCCGCGCCCCCAAACCGTTTCAATATAGTTTTCACCGTCTGATGCGGCCGCCAGTTTCTTCCGAAGTTTGCAAATGAAAACGTCAATAATTTTCAATTCAGGCTCATCAATACCGCCATATAGATGGTTCAAGAACATCTCCTTCGTGAGGGTGCTCCCCTTGCGAAGCGATAGCAGCTCCAACATTGCATATTCTTTACCGGTAAGATGTACCCGCTGGCTATCAACCTCCACAGTTTTGGTGTCAAGATTGACGGCAAGCTTGCCGGTTTTGATCACCGATTGGGAATGTCCCTTGGAGCGCCTGACAATGGCATGAATGCGTGCGACCAGTTCCTCTTTATGGAACGGTTTGGTCATATAGTCGTCGGCGCCAAAGCCTAGGCCCTTAACCTTGTTCTCCATCTCAGTAAGACCGGAAAGAATAAGAATAGGTGTGTTAACCTTGGCAGTACGCAGTTTTTTCAATACGTCATAGCCATGCATGTCCGGTAGGTTCAGATCAAGCAGGATGATGTCATAGTCATACAACTTGCCGAGATCGAGGCCTTCTTCGCCTAAATCTGTGCTGTAAACGTTAAACCCTTCGGCATTCAGCATTAATTCAATGCTGCGAGTCATCGTTGGGTCATCTTCAATCAGAAGAACACGCATATTCTTTCCCCATGAATTAATGGAGTAGGCCGTATTGCCTGAATATCGGCTTGCTCCGGAATTCTTCCCTTTGAAACATTGTCGGAACCCAACTAATGTGACGACCCCAGTCCCAACTTTTTGATGTTTCTATGGTTAATGTTAACGAAGGTTAACGAATTGTCCAACAAAAAACATATTTGCGTCAAAGGGGTTTGACGTCTGTTCACGATGCTTTTACCAATCTTTAAAGTGATTGATGCATTATAGCGTCAATTCGACTTGGTGCGCTTGAGAGTTGGGGCGTTAAGGTTATCCGAAGCCTTCCGGGTTCAAGGCTGATAGAGGGACAATGCGCAGTCTTATTCAGGAAATAGAGAGAGTCCAGACGGAACGACGTTATGGCAGGGTTACCGGTGTTCGCGGTCTGCTGGTGGAGTTAGCTGGCATTGGCCAACACATTTCCATCGGTTCTCGGCTTGAGGTAGAGACGAGAGATTACCGCAAAGTTCCGGTTGAAGTTGTGGGTTTCCGTCACGAAACGGCACTTGCGATGCCTTACGATGCTCTTGAAGGTGTCGGCGTAGGGTGTCGCGCAGTTTTGCGCCAAAGCGAACCCGTTGTCTTCCCATCCAATGCCTGGCTAGGGCGGGTCGTCAATGCTCTTGGCGAGCCGATTGACGGAAAGGGCCCAATTCAGCATGGCACGCGCCCGCGGCTTCTTCGCGCAAACCCACCTCCTGCACATGGACGGCAACGAGTGGGCGGGAAGGTTGATACAGGTGTACGGGCGCTAAACGCATTCATCACCTGTTGTCGCGGTCAACGCTTGGGCATCTTTGCAGGTTCAGGTGTCGGCAAATCTGTATTGCTGTCGATGGTTGCCCGACATTCGGTTGCCGATATCAGTGTAATTGGCCTGATTGGCGAGCGGGGCCGCGAGGTCCAGGAGTTCATTGAAGATGATCTTGGTGAAGACGGTTTGGCCAAATCAGTTGTGGTGGTGGCAACGTCTGACGAGTCTGCGTTGATGCGCCGACAGGCGGCACATCTTACTATGACGTTGGCTGAGTATTTTCGCGATGGCGGCGCCGAAGTAATGTGCATGATGGACAGCGTTACCCGATTTGCCATGGCCCAGCGCGAGATAGGTCTTGCAGGGGGGGAGCCTCCAACTAGCAAGGGTTACACACCGACGGTATTTACGGAATTGCCTCGCTTGCTCGAACGTGCAGGCCCAGGTCCCCGGGGTGGGGGCAATATTACGGGGCTGTTTACTGTTTTGGTGGAAGGCGACGACCATAACGAACCGGTCGCAGATGCCGTTCGTGGTATTCTCGATGGCCACATCATCATGGAACGGGCCATTGCGGAACGAGGGCGCTTCCCTGCAATCAATGTCCTTAAATCGATTTCACGTACGATGCCGCGCTGTAATACAGACGAAGAAAATCTAATCGTCCGCGAGGCCAAGAAGTATATGTCCACCTATGCTGACATGGAGGAAATGATCCGCCTGGGAGCCTATCGACGCGGCAGCAACCCAGACGTGGACGCGGCGATAGGATACCACGACGCATTTGAAGAATTTTTGGGCCAATGGAAAGATGACAAGACACTACTGCCTGACGGATATTTGCGGCTGAGACAAATTCTTGAATCAGGCCCGGCGTCACAAAATTTATCCGGCGCGGCCTAGGCTAGATACTGGCGATGAGTAGATTAGACGGCATAATACGTTTGCGAAAATGGGAACTCGATGAAAAGCGTCGTGTGCTGGCGACCCTGTTGGGCGAACGAGATGATATCGTTGCTGCTATCGAAGCCCTCGACGAAGAAATCAGCCAACAGTCTCGTCACACAGATCTGGAAGTATCGTCTTTTGCACTTGGTGCGTTTTTGGAAGGCGCGCGTGTTCGCCAGAGCCAATTGGCTGTGATGCTAGAACAGAAAGATGAAGAAGTTGTAGAACATCAGGAAGTCGTGGCAGAGGGCTTCCGGGAGCTTAAAACTTTCGAAATAGCGCAATCCAGAGAACTTAGCCGGCTTGCCGCTGAAGAAGCGAAGCAGGAGCAAAGTGCTTTTGATGAACTCGGGATACAGAACCATGCGCGCGAAGAAGCATTGGTAGATCCAAAATACCTGAAGATGCGAAAAGCCTAGCCTTCTTTGCGCATAGTACCATTCCCTGAACCTTTGGGTTCTGATAAAGAATAATAAACGGGGAGGAATATATGGGCGGCGAATCTGACAATGCAATTTTGGAGCAGCTTCAAGATTTGGATCGTAGGCACCATCTGCATCCATTTACAGACGCGCAGGCGCTGACACAGGCCACCCCGTTTTTGATAGATCATGGACAGGGAGCGTATGTAACAGGGCAAGGTGTTCGACTTTTAGATGCTATGGCTGGATTGGGGTGCGTGAATGTCGGATACGGCCGTGCCGAGATTGCACAGGCGGCGGCTGAGGCTATTCAGGCGCTCAGTTACTATCACAGTTTTTTTGCCGTTTCCAACCCATACACCGCAGCATTGGCGGGGAAAATTGCAGCGTTAGCGCCAGACCATCTCAATAAGGTATTTTTTGCCAATTCAGGCTCTGAAGCAAACGAGACCCTTATGAAGCTTGCGCTGCTATATTGGCGTGCGAAGGGTAAGGCCAACAAACGAATATTCATCACCAGAGACTATTCCTACCATGGCAGTACAATTGCCGTCACACGGCTGAACGGAAACCAAGCGATGTTGGACGATTTCGGTTTGGGCTTGGATGACGGCGTGAAAAGGGCCATGGCACCTTATTGGTATCGGTGTGGGAAGGATATGAGCGCGGACGAATTTGGTCTGTTCGCCGCCAAAGATATTGAAACCAAGATTCTGGAGGCTGGAGCCGATAATGTTGCCGCCGTTATTGCAGAGCCGGTGCAGGGAACAATGGGCGGTATCGTGCCCCCCAAGACTTATTGGCCAGAAGTTGAGCGCATCTGTCGTGAACATGGCGTTCTGTTGATAGCGGATGAAGTTGTTACAGGTTTTGGCCGCACGGGCAATTGGTTCGCGCAGGAGACTTTCGGTTTTAACGCCGATATGATGGCCTTGGCAAAAGGGCTTTCATCTGGATATGCCCCTATTTCCGCTGCGGTCATCAGCGATGAAATCGCTAGTACCATAGAACAAAACACGAAAATTTTGCAGCACGGGTTCACAACTTCCGCTCATCCCGTAACCAGTGCAATTGCTTTGAAGAATATTGATATTCTGGAGCAAGAGCATTTGGTGGAGAATATTCGCGATAACCTAGGGCCACTTTTTGGGAAATCTATGGTTGGCCTTGAGGATCATCCGCTCGTTGGCGAAGTCAGGGTAAATGGGTTGATCGCAGGCGTTGAGCTAACTCGCAACAAAGAAACACGTGAACAGTTTCCACTTGAGGCCAACGTCTGTAACCATGTAAGTCAGATGGCTTTGCTGCGCGGCTTGATTGTACGCCCGGCAGGGAACGTTTTGGTGTTGTGCCCGCCATTTATCATCAAACCAGCGGAAATCGAATTTATGACCAACATCCTGCGTGACTCACTTGATGAAACATACAGGGTTCTATCTGCAGCCTAACCCCGTTTCATGAACAAGCGCTTTGCACCTGTGTGATCTGCATGGGCAGTTTTGATACGTATCATCAATATGTTGCCTATAATGACCAGAGCTAGGCCAATCATAGCTTCGTTTGACCAAACGAAGCCTTCCATCACAGTAGAAATACCTAGGGCAATCACGGGTGTCATGACGCTCATATATGAAGCTCGGCCGACGCCGATTTGATCGATGAGCCAGATGTACATCGAAAAGGCCACAACTGTTCCAACGATTGCAAGATAGAGCAATGATCCAACATAACTGGCGCTTGGATCAAAGGTCGCGGTTTCCCCGGTGGATAGAGCATATATGAAATTGAGAATGGCACCATATCCGAGGCTGAATGCGTTGAAAGGTAAAAGTGAAATGCGTTGTGACTGAGGGGCACCCGCTGCTGTATTGCCAAAGGAACAGGCAAGAGTTGCCACAAGGCAGAAAAACAGGCCCTTGGCGCCATTGTCTGCGAACGAAAATTCCTGAACTTCTGGTTCAAAAATAAGGATCAAACCGGAGATCCCTATTAAAGCTGCCGTCATTGCCTGCGAGTTGATTGCGTTCTTCAAGAAGATACGCCCGTTAACGAGGTTGAGGAAAGACAATAGTGAAAATGTAACGGCCACCAGGCCAGAGGTGAGATACTGGGCACCGGTGTAGGTGAATATATAGGTACCTGAAAAAAGGAAGCAGCCCGTTAGCGCTGTCCAAATGTGACCCGTGCGACCAATGTTCAATTTCTCTCGCCTCAGGAAGCTGATGAGAAACAGCAAACTTGACGCGATGGAGAAACGGTAAACAAGGGACCATTCCTTGGGAACGATACCAAGTTGTAACTCGATAGCATACCAAGTGGATCCCCATATCAAAACGCAGCCAGCAAATGCCAGAAAAATTTGCATACTATTATCCAGGTGAAAAATGCCAACTATCGCGTCACCGTAATGGTTTACGGAAATGAAAGCGAATGAGATTTTCGATTAGGAAGCCGAATGAGCCAAATTTTTGGCCAGGATATCTTCAACGACTATGGGAAACGCCTTTTCTTCTTCAATATTGAGATTTCCCACAAACCCGTTTGCCTCAAGTGCAAGGTAAAACAGCTGTTTCGCTTCTTGGCGCAATGATGAAGGAAGGGCCTTCTGACTGCGCAGTGAGAGGTCAAAGTGTGAGCCCTTGACTGAGCCATCCAATTGTACAGCTCCCAGGACCGAAAATTGTACCTCTAGCACAAAACGTTGGGCTTCCTCTTTGTCATCCAAGTCGCTTCCATCGCCGCTTTGTTCCTGATGCCTGCCGTGAGATTTGTGAGGGTTTCCGAACAGCATAGCAATCATGGGCATATCTGGATTTTTTGGATCAAGTGGCAACAAAAGCGAACGCCATTCATTTGGTCCTTCCTGGGTGGCCGAGCGCATCAATGTACCGATGTCTCTCTTCAGTGACTGCAGAAGTGTTTCGTTCTGGCGAGCAATAGCTTGCTCAATTTCCTTCCCAAGCCATTGCTCAGGCGAGTGACGCCCTGCTACGGACAGGAAGAATAGGAGGCTGTTAGCAAGTTTTCCACCACCATCAGCGCCTTTCGCAGCAAGCTGTGTCGCAGCCAATGTCGTGGGCGCTTGTGTCAGAGCTGCAGACGCCTCTGTCAATGCTGGCCATGCTGTCGCGCCAATGGTGCCAAGTGCGGTTGCACCTTCAGGTGGGATGACGGCATGGGGTTGGCTTGCCTGTAATCCGCCGCCGAAAATTTTTGTGTTCGCTGGATTTTGCGGCAATATCTCGACGAGATCTCCGGCGATCGGTCGGACTGCATTTGGCAATGTGATGAAAACATCTCCCCTGGTGGTTTCGAGCCGTAAATCAGATTGAGGGCCATTGGGGGTCAAGAAAGCGCGCACAGTATGGACGGCGCGTATCTTGGCATTGGCTGCGCTGCTGTTTGTTTCACCATGAAGAATAAGCGAGATCGATGTTTTTTCTGTGTTCGCTGCTGTAACCAATTTGGCTGCATATTGCGTTATATGTGCGCTTGTTCCCTCAGGTCTATTAGCCGCGGCATCCAAGCGCACGTACTCACCTTGCAGCTGTTGTGCAGCTTGTAGAGGGAGAATGTATTCACCTTTTGTCGTCTCAATGACAGAAAGCTCGACATCAGGTGCAGACAGGCTGGCGAGTGTTATTGGCAAATTTCTCGCTTCTTCAGAGGCCAATGATCGAACAGAATTGACGATGGCGACCTGCCGTGGTGACACTTCACTTACAGCGGTATCCAGCTGTTGGATTGATACGGGCTGACCCGAGAGGGAAATGGCCTGAACTACAGGTCCCAAGCCGTTTGCTGAAAATTCAGATGGAAGGTTTGCCGAGCTGGGCGCAGTCAATGTTGACTGCGGAATAAAATGCGCTTGATCTTGCTTTTGGGCCTCAGGTAGCGCCGCCGGTTTGGCAAATGGCGGCGGGATGTTTGGACTTTTTTGCTGTTGTGCAGCAATCAGCGTAGCAAGGTCGGTGCTGTTACTTTTCCCAGAGATTGGATCTGGGTTGGATGTTAATTTGGTCTGAAAACCTTCAGGTGAGTAGACGTTGAGTTGTGCTCCAGGACGATGCTGGTCTTTGATTCCAGAAGTTGTGTTTGTAGTGGCTGCCAGAATATTTGCCAGATCAGCTTGGTTGCCGGATGGTGCGATGCCGCTTTTTACCGAAGGAGCGTAGCCGCGTGGAGATTGCGTCTGAGTACCAATTGCCTCTTCGCTTGTTGGACTCTCCTTTTTGTGAATGGCGATCACAATTAGAGACAGCTTGATTGGCGGATCAATAAGTCGTCCATTTCTTTCAAGGAGGTCCGCAGATAGTGTTTTTCCAGCTTCAACAATTTCTAGCCTGACATCATCGCCAGGCTTTAGTCCAGCGTCGGGCCTAAGTGCAAATGTAGCCGTTTCCGTTACGATTATCGGGCGGCCTTCTTTATCGATCTTGGTTACATTCTCTTTGAGCTCTTCCCCAATATGAAGGTGCGCCGCCGAGGCCGAGATTGAGACAGCTGGTTCCCTGCCTTTCAGCTGCTCAGCGGATTCATTCCGAGCGGATGTGTCGCCCCGTTCATTTTTTGTCTGGGTTTCCTGTTTTTGCGGATCTTTTGACACAGTACCGGTTTTGCCGGTGGTGCGGTTCACCGGGTCAATGGGTTTTGGCAGAGGTGGTCCACTTATATCGCTCATTTGGCCCTATCTTTTGCGACAAAGGCCTTCTGGGTATTCAATATTACCGCCCAACGAGGCTTGCCGCTAACGCCTTTATATCTATTGCTGCTTCCGCTTGAGGATGTCTCGTTAACAATGGTACTTGTGACCGTATCGCATCTACAACCTTTGCATCATTCTTGATAATACCGGCAAGAGGCGGTGAAATCTTCAAAAATCCTTCGCAGGCCCGGCGAATAGCTTCAAAGGCTTTTTCTCCTTCACGCTTACTTCCTACATTATTAACCACTATAGAAATATTTGCATTCGGGTTACGCATGTGTGTGACTTTGATAAAGGCGTATGCGTCTGTAAGTGATGTGGGGTCGGCAGTCATCACAACTAGGATGCGCCCTCTATGTTTGGAAAGAGTGGTGACAGCAGGATCGATACCCGCCGCGAGGTCCAATAAGACATGATCGTAATTTGCCGCCATCTCGGACAGGCCTGTTCTGATGGATCTAAGCGCCTCCATTGAAAGCGAACCAAGCGCACCAGAGCCAGATTTCCCGGGCAATACGTCAAAGCCTGATCCATCGGCTTCAGAGAAACGCACTACAGTTTCGGCAAGTGTTGCTTCGTTGGCGATCACTTGCCCGATATCCCGGTCAGGCATCAGGCCAAGCTGAATATCGACATTTGCAAGGCCCAGATCACCGTCAAAAAGCAACACGCGTCTACCGGCACGCGCAAGCGCGTGAGCAAGCGTGACAGACACCCAGGTTTTTCCAACTCCGCCTTTTCCTGACGCAATTGTAATCAACCGATATTCCAGTGACGCTAGTTCTTCTTGGTTCATCTGGGTACTCATCAGCTATTTTCCATTGGATTGATTGTCTTACGTCGGGCGGGAAGCGCAGTTACAAGCTTGGACAGGGCCATGGGTGTCGCAGGGTCCAGGCCGTCTGCTATGTAAGGACTGCGGCTGAAAGCGGCGAGCGAGAGAAATCCTGGTCTTGCTGCCATGATGACACTTGAATAGCGCCTTGCGGCGTCAAGCCGTGTAGCTATAAAGCGTTGGCACCCCATCTTGGAGAAAACCCCCGCGATTTCCTGTGCGTCTAATGCGTCAAGGCCGGCAGGCATTACAAGGACCGGTTCGGCATCAACCTTTTGTATAAAAGCCAGGGTGGATTTGAGCTCTTCCATGTCGAAGGGGTTAACACCAGGCATGTCGATCACTGTCAGGCTTGCCGAAGTGTCGGCACCGCGTACAACAGACGCCAATTCTTCGGGCGTTGCTGCTGTCGCGACGGTTTGCTTCATGAGTTGGGCGTAATGATCCAGCTGTTGAATGCCTGCCGCTTTTACCGTATCTGCCGAAATAAGGTTTACCTGACGTTCGTGCAGCACGGCGTCGGCAGTTAGCTTTGCGGCACAAATTGTCTTTCCAGCGCCTGGTGGACCAACCAGCATTATCGGCCGCGAAACTAAATCGGTGATAGGACTGAAGCGCAAAGTTGTCTCTAGCGCTCCGGCAAAAGCATCAATCAAACCTCCGCCGTTTATCGCTCGTGCGGCATCGCTTATGCGCGAGGCGGTCTCAAAAGGAATGTCGTGATGATTTAGAACGGCACTGATATCAGCCGTATCAAAATCTTTTGCTTTTGGAATAGGGTGCGAAACTTCATAGGCGAGCGGGGTCTGCTTCGGTTCCGGCGGCGCACTAGGTGGTGGAGGTGTAGCATTTGCCTCGAGGGCAGCCGTTACTCTGACCCCACTTTTGCTTTCATCTATTTGAATAATTATAGCGTCAGGACCCAATTCTGTTCGCACCAGGTCCATCACAGATGACATTGTCTTTGCATGAAAGGTCTTTAAACGCATTTACTGTTGTTGTCCTGTTTGTATTGCGGTGACGCAATTCATACCGTGCATCTAAATCTGCCCAAGTGTTCTGATTTTTGCCTGCGGATGTATTTCGTTTTGGCTCATCACAACGGTCGAAGGGCGAAAACGCTCAACAATTGATCTGACATAGGGGCGCACCAGAGGACTTGTCAGAAGAACAGGAGCCTCGCCACGTTCCGCTTGCTGATCATAGACCATACGGACGGAATTGATAAACTCCTGCAGTCTGGAAGGTGCCATCGCCAACTGTTTCTCTTCTCCCTGACCGATAAGGCTTTCACCAAAAGCCTGCTCCCATTCAGGTGATAAAGTGATCAGGGGAACTAGGCCGTCAAAATTTGCATATGCGGCACACAGCTGGCGTGCCAAGCGTGTGCGGACATGCTCCGTGATATTCACAATATTCTGGGTGAAGCCCGTGGCTTCGGCAACGCCTTCAAGGATGGTAGGCAAATCGCGAATGGAGACACGTTCTGTCAGCAAAGATTGCAACACACGTTGTATTCCGGAAGTAGTGATTTGGTTAGGCACTATATCTGCAACCAACTTTTGGTGATCTGATGGCAAGTCATCCAGAAGCTTTTGCGTTTCAGCATAAGACAACAGGTCAGCCATATTGTCTTTAATGATCTCGGTCAGGTGAGTGGTTATTACTGTAGCTGCATCCACTACCGTATACCCGCGGAAACTGGCTTCCTCTCGTGAATTGGCATCTACCCACGTGGCGGGGAGCCCAAAGGCGGGCTCAGTTGTCGCCTCGCCTGGAATTTGAACGGGCTGGCCTTGAGGGTCCATCACCAGAAGCATGCCCGGTCGGATATCTCCACGACCAACCTCAGTTTCCTTGACACGAAGCACGTATGTGTTTGCGGGCAGCTGCATATTGTCGAGAATGCGGACTGAAGGCATTACAAAGCCCATCTCGGACGCAAGTTGGCGTCTCAATGCCTTGATCTGATCTGTCAGGCGGAAACCACTATCATCATTGATTAACGTAAGGAGGCCATAGCCCAACTCCAATCGGAGTTGGTCGATTGCAAGTGCTGCCGAGATAGGTTCTTCCGCAGGGACTGCGGTTTTGGCTTCCTGTTGTTGGGCAACCTTTTTTTCTTCAACTTCTGCCGCTCTCTTGTTGGTAAGCATATAGGCAGTTGTACCCAGAATTGATGCGAACAGTGCAAAGGGAACAAACGGCAACCCTGGCATAAGCCCCATTGTACCAAGAAGGGCAGCTGATACGCCCAGTGCACGTGGATATCCGCTTAGCTGTCCAAAGAGGGCCTTGTCCGTCGCACCGGAGACCCCCGCTTTTGTTACAAGCAAGCCGGCTGAAGTGGATACGATCAGCGCTGGAATTTGGGATACCAAACCATCACCAACGGTCAGGATTGTATATCTATTGAGGGCGTCCGCAAAGCTGATATCCTGTATCGCTACCCCAATAATGATGCCGCCGACAATATTTATGACAGTAATCAAAAGGCCGGCAATTGCATCACCCCGAACAAATTTTGCTGCACCGTCCATCGAGCCGAAAAAAGTACTTTCGTCTTCGAGTTCCTGACGTCTGCGTCGGGCCTCAGGTTCGTCGATAAGCCCGGCTGACATATCGGCATCGATGGCCATTTGCTTTCCTGGCATTGCATCGAGGCTGAAACGTGCCGCCACTTCAGCGATCCTGCCAGAACCCTTTGTAATTACAACGAAGTTCACGATGACGAGAATGATAAAGATGATGATGCCAATGACAACCTGGCCCCCCATCAGGAAGGTGCCGAAGGCTTCAATGACTTTCCCTGCAGCATCGGTGCCGGTATGCCCCTCTGCCAGGATCAGTCTGGTTGAAGCCATGTTCAGAGCCAAACGCAACATCGTGGCAATAAGCAGGATGGTTGGAAAACTACTCATCTGAAGTGGCTTCTGAATGAACAAAGTGGTCATCATAACCATAACAGAGAAGGTAATTGACGCCGCCAACATGATATCCAATAGCCAACTTGGCATTGGCATAATCAGCATCATGATGATTGTCACCATGCCGATAGCGAAAGCAATGTCAGAGTTCTTCAGCGCATCAGTAAGCGTACCCAGATTAAATCCTGGGTTGCGGGTATTTTCCTGCTGTTGTCCGCTTGGAGCAGAATCACTCATCTATAGCGTCTCTCTTTGTGCATTGGCATGCCGTTTCAATATTGCGCTCTGGAGCCACTGTCACCAGGTTGAGGTACGGTAACACCGTCTGCATGGTATTGATTGAGCTTGTTGCGCAGAGTTCGGATAGAAATGCCGAGGATATTTGCAGCGTGTGTACGGTTCCCAAGGCAGTGTTTCAGGGTGTCAATGATCAAATCCCGTTCAACTTCTGCTACAGTTTTACCAACCAAAGAAGCCGCCACCTCAGGATCAAGGTTTTCAGTTCCCTCGTTACCGCCGAAGGCTTCAGCCACTGCCGCAGTTGGTGCGCTACTGGCGCCCGAACCCGTAAGGCTCAGGTTGCCGCTGGCATCAGGTAACAGTACTGCTGCAGCTGTTATCTCCGGACCTGTCGCAAGGAGAACTGACCGATGTAGAGTGTTTTCCAGTTCCCGCACGTTACCTGGCCAAGTATGTGCCTTCAAAACTTTCATTGCGTCGTCCGCAATAGGGCGTGCATCCACATGGTTCACTTCAGCGTATTTTTTTGCGAAATGGTCTGCAAGCGCCTGAATATCGGCCGGACGTTCGCGAAGTGGTGGAACTCTTAGGTTCACAACATTCAAGCGGAAAAAAAGGTCTTCTCGGAAATTGCCATCTTTCACTTCATCCTGCAGGTTTCTGTTCGAGGTTGCGATAATGCGAATATTGACATCGACCGGTTTTGCGCCACCAACCCGATCAATTTGCCGCTCTTGGATGGCCCGGAGCAACTTTGCTTGCAAACGCACATCCATCTCTGAGATCTCGTCAAGAAGCAGGGTGCCTCCGTCTGCCTCTTCGAATTTTCCTATCCGTCTTGCAACGGCACCCGTGAATGCTCCTTTTTCATGCCCAAAGAGTTCAGATTCGAGAAGGTTTTCTGGAATGGCTGCACAATTTACGGCAACAAATGGCTTGTTTGCACGTCTACTTTTTTGGTGAACAAATCGTGCCATGACTTCCTTACCGGTACCGGATTCACCAGTTACCAGTATGCTGGCTTCGGACGGTGCCACTTGTTCAGCCAGCGCCGCCACATTTTTCATAACTGCATCCCGGTATATGAAGGCCTGGCTGTCTTCTGCTACCGCTTCCAATACAGCGGCTATCAGTTCTGCATCAGGAGGCAAGGGTACATATTCCTTTGCACCCCCACGAATAGCAGCAGCAGCTGTCTTAGGGTCCGTTCCGATACCACAGGCGACAACGGGTAATGAGAAATGCTCTGCGCGCAGTTTCGGTATTATATTTGGAATGTCCAATGAAACTTCCACCATAAGAAGGTCGGCGCCACGGCTGCGCAGCAATGTGAGAGCAGTATCGATGTCTGGGGCATGGGTTACCTGAGCCCCTCGTTCCATCGCTATCTGACTGGCGGCGCCCAACTGGCCGTCTAGCGTTCCAACAATCAGCAATCGCATGATTTAATCTCCATTGCACTTGCCCGCGTGTGCGGCGGTATATTCATAAAAAAGCAGCTAAGGGCTTTGTTCCAAATGTCTATTCTGAGTGTCATTTGAAATAGGTAATCCTTTTTGCGGGTGGCAATACTGTATTCAACAGCATCTCTAGTCGCCGCGGGTTTTCCTTACGCCGTATGGATGTTGCACCCATTGAGTACAGGTTGTTGACCAATGACTCTTCTTCCGTGCAGTGTTCGGTTTTTGCCGCAAGCGGAATGAACACCAAATGCGCCATTACAGCTCCATAAAAAGTTGTAAGAAGAGCAACAGCCATCGCGGGGCCAATAGTGGCTGGGTTGTCGAGAGCGCCAAGCATACGAACGAGACCGATCAATGTACCAATAAGCCCCATGGCAGGTGCCACATCGCCAGCTCTTCTGAGAAAGTCAACAGATCGCATGTGTCGTGCTGACGCGGTACTGGCTTCTCTTCTAAGAATTTGTTCAATTTCTTCAGACTCCGCACCGTCAACAACCAGTTGTATTGCCTTCATCAGGAACGGAGTATCTTTCAGGCGAGGCAACAATCGTTCCAGCAGCAAAACATCATTGTGTTTTCGCGCTTCAACGGCAATTTTCATTACCTTTATCGCCTCTTCCGTAGGGTCGCGTTGGCCATGCCGCAGTAGGGTCCAAATGTTGACGGGAAGAGTTGCCATTTCCTGCAATCGGAAACTGATCGCTGTGACCGCAAACGTACCAAGGACCACAATCAATACGCCCTGAATGTTGATAAAGGCCCAGGGAGAGCCGCCAAGCCAAATGGCCCCCAAAACCAGCAGAAAAGCTGTCAGCATCCCAAGTATTGTACTCATTGGACGTTAGCCCCCCATTTGGATCACAACCTAGGCGATGCCGCCATCAAGCTTGATGATTTCGGTCATTGTGACACCTAGGTGATCTTCAACCAAAACCACCTCTCCCCGAGCGACCAGCCGGTTGTTGACATATATGTCAATCGCTTCTCCAACCTTGCGATCCAGTTCAACTACCGCCCCTGGTGCCAGCTTCAGCAGTTGGCTTACTTCGAGAGTGGATTTTCCAAGCACAGCCTGAACCCGAACAGGAACATCGAATACGGGCTCCAGCTCTTGTGCAGACCTGACCTGCCCATCTTCTTTGGGGGCCAGGTCGGGGCTCTTTCCCGACCCGTCGTCAAGGTTTTGAAGACCTACGTCACCTGAATTGTCATCTTGGTTTGCCATTCATTTTGTCCTTGTTGGCTTATTCTTCCATTCCCTGGGTAGATGTATCTGTGTCGCCTGCTGCGTCAGTTGTATCTGTCACTGGCGGATTTGCCTCTGATGGCCGTTGAAGCAATTCCGGGTCTGTCATGACAAATCGTTGCACAGCAAGTTCTATCTCGTGTTGAACAACATCATGTTTGCGCTCGGTCCCTCCGTCAGGCCACTCGACGCGGCAATCCTGATGCCCCAATGAGGGCTCTCCGATCAAAACGATGTCGCCGGGAAATCCTGTTGATGCCTTTAAATCTTCCAGTCGTTCATTTACCGCGTCGAGCAATCCTTCAGCGACCCGGACCACCAGCCGGGGCTCCTTGCTGGCAGTCACCAGACAATCTTCAATCAGTGCTTCAATTTCCGCCATCGGGTGTTGTCGCAGAAGAGCAGGGGAGAGCTTTGAAGAAATAGCATAGGCCAATTGTACCATCTCTTGTTTGAGGCCACTTTCCAGCTGGCTGCGTTGGGAAAATAATGCATGTGCCGCCTGGGAAATCTGGTTCAAGGCCTCTAAGGTCGCAGCTTCAATTTCGCCCAATATCTGATTGCGGCCATCTTCAAGACCATGAGCATAGGCATCAGCCTTGATCTTTTCAGTATCTTCACGAAGGCGATCAAGCTCCTCGTCAAAGCGGCTTTTCGCTCCACCGTCGAAGGCTTGGTCAAATCTGTATTTTACCGGTTCTGCCATTTGCATCTTCAGCCTTAATAGATCAGTTCGTCTTCGCCTTTATTGTCAGACAACAGGATCTCGCCTGCTTCTGCCAAGTCTTTGGCCTTGTTAACCATGTCCATCTGGGCTTCATCTACATCCCGTAGTCGAACAGGCCCCATAGCTTCCATGTCTTCACGAAGAATCTTGGCTGCACGCTCTGACATGTTTGAGAAGAAGAGATCACGAAGCGTGTCTGAAGCCCCTTTCATTGCAAGGGCCAGTTTGTCTTTGTCAACATTTCTCAGCAATGTCTGGACGCCGCTTGGGTCCAAGTTAGCCAGATCTTCAAAGGTGAACATCAGCGCGCGAATGCGTTCTGCCGAATCCCTGTTTCGGTCTTCCAGTGCAGCCAGGAAACGCGATTCAGCGCTCCTGTCCAGAAAATTGAAAATTTCGGCGATTGTCTCGTGGCTATCGCGCCGGCTCGTGCGCGCCAAGTTATTCATAAATTCCACACGAAGTGTTTGTTCCACTTTGTCCAGAATGTCTTTTTGCACCGCTTCCATACGCAACATCCGCATGATCACTTCCATGGAGAAATCTTCGGGCAAAACGGACAGCACTCGCGCGGCGTGCTCAGCCTTGATTTTCTGGAGTACGACAGCCACGGTTTGTGGATATTCGTTTTTCAGATAACTCGCGAGCACAACCTCATTCACGTTTCCAAGCTTGTCCCACATGGTCCTGCCTGCTGGACCGCGGATTTCGTCCATGATTTGTTGTACCCTGTCAGAGGGTAGCATTTTTGACAGGAGCCGCTCAGTACTGTCAAACGAGCCATTGAGATTTCCGACAGTTGAAACCTTGGAAGCAAATTCAATGAAAAGCTCTTCAACATCCCCGGCGGCTACGCTTCCGAGCGTAGACATATGTTGAGAAAGTTCCTTGATTTCATCCTCTGAGAGGCCTTCCCAGATGTTTCGGCCGTGTTCGTCGCCGATAGCCAGCATGAATGCTGCTGCTTTCTGGGGGCCTGACATTTTGGTCAAATCGGGCATGCTCTACACCTGTTCCTACCTGGATTTGCTTGCGGCTATTCCGCGTACAACCATGTTTTTACGATCGCGACAGATTCATCGGGGTTTGAACGGATAATATCTGAAACCTTTTTGATCGCGGATTCCTGAATTCGGCCTTCAACCTGTGCAACGTCAATTTTCGCGTCAGTCCGCATTTCTTCAGGGACCAAGGAGCCGGATTGTCTGGCATACCGGACTGCGGCGGCGGCATCTTCATCGCCTGCGGCTGCGGCCGCCATGATCTCCGGTGTAATAATAGCGCCAGGCCCGGTGATCGCCGGAGTTTCTGGCGTGCGATCCTCAATTTGGCCAGGGTCTTGCGGAGCAGGCGCATCCGGAATGGCCTCAATCAGGCGCATAACAAGCGGACGAACCACCATAAACATCACGAGAACAACGAAGATAATCAGGCCACCTTCGGAAAGTACTTCCACGAGATCCTGCTTATTCAGGCCAAAGAGATTAAAGTCTTGTGCCGCCTGCGCTATGGGCGTTGGATCAACGAAGCGCATTGACGTTACCGTGACTTCGTCAGATCGAGTGCCATTATCAACATATGGTATCGCTGTCAGCACAAGTGTCCGCAACTGATCAATCTCATCTTGCGGACGTTCCTGGTATCCCGTCGTATTTCCTTCGTCATCAAATTGGCGGATGCCGTCTACAAGCACTGCAACCCGAAGCTGGGTGATTTCACCAGGTTCTTTGACGGTAATGGTTTCCGTTTTGGAGTTCTCGAAATTTGTTGTTTCTTGTGTCTTTGAAGAGGTGTTCGAAGGCGCAGCGCCAAAACCCTGTGCGTCAGGCAGGTTATTCGCGGTCGTGACCTGCCCGCCTACCTGCGTGCTGTCGCGGGACTCTTCCTCCGTCACATTGGATGACAGAACCACTTGCGTATTGGGGTCGTACGTAATTGCGTTTGTAGTGGTGCGGCTCATATCCATCTGAACAGATACTTCAGCCCGAACGCGACCTTCGCCCACCCGCCTTGCAAGCAGTTGTTCGATTTTATTGCGATACATCCGTTCTTTTGCGAGACGGGACTCTTCAAGGTTTGAGAAGCTAGCCAAGTCGCCTTGTTCCGCTGCACCATCGACCAATAGACGGCCAGATGTGTCGGAAATGGTAACCCGTTCAGGCGAAAGCCCCGGAACGGCTGTCGCTACAAGAGCTTGGATCGCTTGCGCTTCCTGGCGGCCAAGGCCTGCACCGCTTGTCCTTACAAGTATGGAGGCGCTAGGTTCAGAAGCTTCTCGTTCAAAAGGCCTTCTTTCCGGCATAACAATATGCACACGGGCTTCGCTGACGGAGCTTAAATATTTGATGGTCCGCGCCACTTCGCCTTCAACGGCCCGTACATAATTCACATTCAATTCAAAGCTGGTACGCCCGAAGCTGCTGTCCTGGTCAAAGATTTCCTTGCCAACAACTCCTCCTGTCAGCCCCTCACCAGCAAGAGAAAGCCGAAGGCGATCAACCTGGTCGCGAGGCACACGAAGGATGCGCCCTGATGGATCTGTTTCATATGGGATATTTTGCGCTTCGAGCCTTTGGGCAATAGTGGCGGCATTTGCGGGATCAAGATCCGCATACAATGTCGTCATCGGCGCATTTTGCCAACGCCCCAAAAGGGCAATAAAGAAGAAGATAGTACCGGCACCAACAAGGGCTATAAGCAGCAGCCTTCCAGTGCCGAGATTTCGAAGAAATTGAACCAGATTTTCCAACGCCCACCTCGGATACGATAATCCATGGGGAATACCCCCAACAAACACCAGTCATCAAATTAAAGTGTTAGAGTAAACAGATAGTTAAATCTAGGCAATTTTTGCCTAGATTTATAAAGAAAATCGGAAATCTAACAGTGGGATTAGTCGCTGCGGTATTTTTGTACGCGGGTTGCCCTGAGGCCAGGGAGGCCATTTTTGTTGATAGCTTGCTGCCAAGAAAGAAATTCTTCGACAGAAAGGGAATAGCGCGCGCACGCTTCTTCCAGGCTTAATAGGCCACCTTGCACAGCAGCAACGACTTCGGCCTTGCGCCGAATAACCCAACGCTGTGTATTCGCTTTGGGTAAATCAGATAGCGTCAGAGGCTTGCCTGTTGGGCCAATGATGTTTGCTTTGGCTGTTCCGTTCTGCATACCATATGCCTCGCATCTTGTGGCGAGGCCATTATAGTTTCAGGGCGTTTAAAAAAAGCCTAATGCCTAAGGTAAACAAGCCATTAACTTTTGTGGACAAACCAAAACCGGGCAGCCGTTAGGCCGCCCGGTAGGTGCAAAAGAGTGTTCCAGGCTAGGCTAGCCTAAATCCTAGAGCCTTGTCAGCTCTTCAAGAATCTCATCTGATGTTGTGATGATCCGGGTTGAAGCGGAGAATGCGCGCTGCACCTTGATCAGTTCGGCAAACTCACTCGCCAGATCTACAGTAGATTGCTCAAGCGAGTTCGGTGCGATTGAGCCTGCACCACTGTCGCCCGCGTCCTGTAGGTTCACGTCACCAGAAAGGTCGGATGAGCCAAAGGCGTTGCCCTGACGACGGGTGAGGCCATCAGCGTTTTGGAAAACCGCGACAGGCAATTTGTAAACCGATAGAGTAAGGCCGTTGTCGAACAGGGCCGTTACAATGCCCTCTTCTGTTACTGACACACCATTGATGTTACCGAAGGCGGCGCCGTCAACGCTGTAGGACAAACGGGACGATGACGTAGCGGACTGAACAAAGCCGGTTTTCTGGCCGTCATCACCAAAGTCAAAGGTGATGGATCCAGCGTCTACCTCAACGGTGCCGTTGTCATAGGTGATTGGAATAGCGTCTCCAGGGAATGTAAGTGCGGTACCTCCAGCATCAAACATTGTAGAACCGCCACCAAGATCGATGGAGCCATCGGTGTTGAATACAAGTTCACCATAAGCGATGAGACCGTCCGTGTGGGTGGTTGCATCAACAACGCTGGTATCATCGAAGAAGACCTCATAATTCCAGGTGTTGGCGTTTGCATCTTTAACCACGGCAATGTTCACGACATGGGAACGGCCCTGACTGTCATAAATATTAACATTGGTTTCGAAGTCAGCTGTGGCTGTACCGTCAGCAAGCTCGCCAATCGCTGTATATGTGCCATTGTCCGTCGTATCCACATCAAGGTTTACACGCAGCGATACTTCCGTGCTGGCAGAGCCGAGGCCGTTGAGGTTGTTGATGTTGATGGGCTCAAGCTCATCGAGCTGGCTTTTGTTAACTGTTGGCGTGCCAAGCGAATCCGTAGGCCACCCCATCAGGTAAAGGCCCGCAGTATTTTTGAAGTAGCCTTCAGAATCCTGCGTAAACGCACCAGCGCGGGTATACAGGAGCTCGCCATCTGTATCTTCGGCGTCTGCACCCGCGCGAACAACGAAGAAGCCGTTGCCGTCAACTGACAGGTCGGTCGCAGAACCAGAAGGCTGCAACAGGCCCTGTTTGGAGACCAGCGTTTCTGAGAACGCTCGTACCCCGCCAGGGGAATAGGATGAAAGGGCCGCAGTTTCTGTTACAAGGGTCGAAAAGCGGGACCGGGTTTCTTTATAACCAATCGTATTAACGTTGGTGATGTTGTCGGCGATAACGCCAACACCTTCAGTGAAGGCTTGGAGGCCTGATACGCCTGCTGCCAGAGCAGTGAATGCCATGTTACTTCTCCTAAACTCTCTTTTGCGTTTTCACTAGCTTTGGGCTTTCTGCTCTTGCCTTTGGTGAATTTCACCAAGGCTGCCGGGCACTTCGGTCCGGCCGGGTAGATTGCAGCTTTCTATTTCTCGAAAAGCTGCACAATATCGGACTGATAGACGAGGTTTCCGTCTACATCGAACACCGGTTCTGATCCGGTCAAGTCAATGGATCTGATCTCGCCGCGAACAGCAATGCCCACGTCAACCGGGCTATTTTCTTCATCCAGTGCGGTAATTTGCATGCTGTATGAGCCGTTCTCGGCAACGCCACCGAAGTTGTCCTGACCATTCCAGACGAAGTCGAAGGTGCCGCCCTTGGTTTCGGCCGGCTCTGAATAAACGAGATCGCCATATTGATTTCGTACTTCGATTGTCGCCTGAGAAACCTCGTAAGGTATGTTGTAACGCCATTCGATGGTATCCGGATTTTCTGCTGAGGTAGTTTCCAGTTGGCCAGACAGACCTGGCACCAGTGCATCCTTCCCAAGATAACTTGGCAAGGTATGTTGTTGGTTCATGAGCGTGATGTTTGTCAGTGTCTCAAGATTTTGGTTCGTCTTGATTTGTTGCTCTACGCTGGAAAATTGAACCAACTGCTCAGTGAACTGGTTGCTATCCATCGGATCAGTCGGATCCTGGTGCTGTAGTTGCGTGGTAAGCAGTGTCAGAAAATCGTCAAAGCTATCTGCCAATTGCGCAGCAGAATTGTTTGCCGAACCTGTGCCGGTTACCGATCCTGACGTAATGCCTGCAATATCAACCATCTTGCTTACTTTCTTCTATTCTTTGACGTTGCCGTTAGACGGAAATGTCCAAACCAGTTTCTGTGTTTACGTTGGCCAGAATTTCTTCAAGCGGTACAATGTCGTCTTCAGGTGCCGTGTCGGTAGAACCATTTCCGCTGCCGGGTATTCCGCTACGAGCAGCCAAGTCATCGCGCATTTTTTCCTGCTGCACAGCTTCGGCAAATGCACGGCCAGCGCTTTGTTCGTCGTTAGTGTCGAGGCTGAATTGAATGCCGCCATCTGTTTTGTGACCGGCTGACGAAATGGCTCGCTCTAGACCCTTCGCGTCCTTTTGCAGAAGTTCCAGTGTTTCGGGCCTTTCTACAATCACGCGAGTTTGGATGCTGCCGTCTTTCTCAAAGGCAAGCTTTACCTGTACACGGCCTAGCTCCGCAGGATCCAGTCGTACTGTGAATTCCTGCTGCCCCGCTTTAATGGCTTTGGAAACATGCATGTTCAGTTGCTGGCCGACGTGCTGGGCAAATTCAGGTGTTGCCCTGCCGCCCATCAGGCTCATGCTGGACAGGAAACTGCTCTCGCCACGCATGCCGCTCAAACCGGCGGCGACAGACGACGCAGCGGTATTGTCAAAGAGCCCTGACAGTCGCTCGGGTGTGAGGGCGGGTGCTGGTTCTCTGGTCGGTTGAGCAGGGGGCATGGCGTCAGCACGAGCCGCGACGGCCTCAATGGGCTTGGCGGAACCCAGCTCTGAGGCGTTTTCCGATTTGGGTGTGTTTGCAGAACCGGTATTCGCCGCCTGATTGATTGCGGAAGGCGAAGACGGACGTGCGTTGGCATTTGTGGTAACGCCAGGCTTGTTTGCTGTGGCCGCCTGTGCCGTTTTCTGCCCGGCAACCTGTTGGGCTGCGGTCAGGACCTGAGGCTCAGTTTCCTGCGAACGTGGATCCGAAACTGCACTTTCCTGCAACGTGGCGACTACCTGCTCGCTGGCAATGCCATTGCCAACGATCAGCTTTTCAGATGCGCTTTCGACGGTGGCATTTGGCAGCTCTGCGATATTTGGTGCCTTAGTCGTGCTTTGAAGCACAGTTTGTGCATTCTCTTCAGAAGCGCCTGATGGCACAAGCAAGTCCATTGGATTGGTTTGCTTTTCCAATCCGCTGAACGCAGGCTGTACGGATTCCATGGTTTGAGCAGGTACGGGCGATTGCGCTTGGGTATTGGGAACAGCGCCTTGGCTCGCTACCTCCCTTTGTGCCAATGCCTGTTCGATTACATTGGTTGGCAGTCCATGAAGTGTGCCAGCTTTCCCTTTGCCGAATATCGCAGCCATTTCCTCACCGGTCGGCAATGCTGGTAGCTGCTCAAGCTTTAGTCCCAATTCTTCCAACCGGCCTGAAAAGACCAGAGGGACGGCTGGGTGTTGCGTTGAGCCAGCGGTTGTTAGGCCTTGCAGTGATATGTTTGAGAGAACATCCGGCATGGCAGCGAAAGAAGCTGTTTTTTGTCCATCAGGCCCGACATGTTCCTGACCCAACTGGGCAAGTATTCCAGATGCAGGAGTATCGTTGGGTAGCCCAAGAAATGCTCTCAGGTTAATGGCGCCATCCAATTCAGACGGAACCGAAGCGCCCCATCTTGCAAAATCAGCTGAATTGGTAAATTCGGCGGACAGTATGCCCGTTGCGATCAGTTCCCCGCCGGCAAGGGCTTCTGTTTCCTGCGATGTCGATACAGTGCTGAGCGTGTCCGCAAAAAGGCCAGGCATTGCTGCTTGATTGCCTTCACTTGCTTTGGCGAGCCCCATGAGGCCCATAACGCCTGACGAGGGCGAGCTTCCAACGCTTTGCATCAACTGATCAACAGGGTTCATTTTTCGCTACCTATCTTTCCGTCAACCGTACTGACGGAATTTGTTCAACCATGTCTAAGCAAATGGCGGGCCAATTTTTTGGTTTTCGCGAAATATGTTGATTTTGCTACGTTTTGCTGCGCGCTTCTGTACAATGAAATCGCAGAAAAGAGATTCTTGCCGGGTAAAAAATGGCAGATTTGTGAGAAAGGCGGAATCACTTGCCTCTATGGGTGCGAAGCCTTATATGCACAGCATCAGCATGCCAAATCGGATGAAAGTGGTAAGAAATGTCAACTGTTAATGCAGTCTCGCAAGTGAATAGCCTGGGCTTTGAAGGGGCGCCCGCGGATACCCGTGTGGTGGTGGCTATGTCGGGCGGTGTTGATAGTTCTGTCACAGCGGCCCTTTTAAAGGAAGAAGGCTATGACGTAGTCGGTATTACCCTCCAGCTTTATGATCATGGTGTCGCCGTTCAGAAGAAAGGTAGTTGTTGTGCAGGGCAGGATATCCATGATGCCCGCCGCGTTGCCGAGGCTTTGGGCATCCCCCACTATGTTCTGGACTATGAAAGCCGCTTCAAGAACCAGGTAATGGAAGAGTTCGCTGATAGCTATATTAAAGGCGAAACCCCAATCCCCTGCGTGCGTTGTAACCAAACAGTCAAGTTCAAGGACCTGTTGGATACCGCCAGGGATCTTGGTGCGGATTGTATGGCAACCGGGCATTATGTTCAGCGCGTTGTTGCCGCAGACGGCAAGTCTCAGCTTGTTCGGGGCGTAGACAACGGAAAGGACCAAAGCTATTTCCTTTTTGCCACGACACAGGAACAGATGGATTTTCTTCGGTTCCCGCTTGGTCATATGGACAAAGAGCAGACCCGAATAGAGGCAGAGCGGTTTGGGCTGACAGTTGCCGACAAGCCAGACAGCCAGGATATATGTTTTGTGCCGGAAGGCCGGTATGTGGACGTGATCGAGCGCCTGCGCCCGGGGGCACTTGAGCCCGGCGATATCGTTGATATTGACGGCAATGTTCTCGGTCAGCACGACGGTATTGTAAAATACACCATTGGCCAGCGTCGGGGCCTGGGTATCGGTGGCAATGAAGATCCGCTTTATGTGGTGAAGCTGAATGCGCCCAAGAAGCAGGTGATTGTCGGGCCGAGGGAAGCGCTGCTGACATCAGAGATTGGTGTCAAGGACGTGAACTGGATTGGGGAGGCTGTCTCTACGGATGGCTTGCCCGTTGTCGCCAAGATCCGGTCCACCCGTCCGGGTGTCCCCGCAAGGATCTTCCTTGAAGAGCGGCGCGCGCGCGTTGTTCTTGATGTCCCTGAAGCGGGTGTTTCTCCGGGCCAGGCCGCCGTTTTTTATGACGGTGATCGCGTCCTTGGCGGTGGATGGATCGATAGCGCAACTAGTGCTGACCCAAGGCTGGCTCAGCTTTAAAGGCCCGGTGACTAGGCTTCCGGGCCTTCAAGCAATTGATGGTATGTAGCTTATACTGGTGGCGTGGTGCCTTTGCCACGAATGACATTGGCAAAAGCGCTAATGATGAAGAGAATAATGAACGCAAAGAACAATAACTTTGCAGCGCTCACAAAAGTTCCGGCCAAACCACCAAAGCCCAAGACGCCTGCGATCACGGCCAAAATAAAGAATGTCAGTGCCCAACTAAGCATGATTGCCTCCTGTTTTTAGACAGCCTGACTGTAAATGATCTCGTGTAAGTTGTTGGCTTGGAACACCGGCTGGGCCATAAAAAACTTGTAAAGACCCGCAAGTTTGCAAAGGTTTAGGCTTTCTCATAAATTGTGATACACTCTGTGCGTGGGGGCGAACGGAGTGTTGATGCCCAAAGCGTTCCCAACAATTTTTGCCGGTTTAATCTGGTTAGCCAGCTTTATGCTAAGTGTGGCCGCCCCTGCCGCGGATATTACTATCTATACCGAAGACTATCCTCCCTATAATTTTCGAGACACAAATGGTGGTGTTGTTGGCGAAGCAACAGAGCGTGTGCGGCAAATAATGGACGCGGCCGGTTATTCCTATGAAATTTTGTTGATGCCGTGGGTGCGTGCTGAAAAACTGTCGCTTCTTCAAAAAGATAGCCTGATCTACAGCATTGCTTATTCAGCCAGCCGAAATAAGAAATTTGATTGGCTTGCACCGATTGCGCAGCCCGATATGCAGCTTTTTACCCGCAAGGATAACATTGAGCCTATTACCTTTGACACGATAAGGGCGGGTGAGGTGACCGCCCTGTGTGTTGAAAGTGATGTTTCGTGCGATATCCTAAGGCGTATCGGGTTTCCTGCAAACAAACTGATCATGGCCAGCACCGGCGGCGCCAGTGAGCCCTTGATGGTGCATTATGGCAGGGCGCAGGTTTTTCTGGGTGATATGAACCTGCATCCTTATCGCGCACATCTTTATGGTTTGCGCGCGAAGGAGATGAAGCCCGCGCTTGCGGTGGAGAGCGGCATGCGGTTTTTCCTGGCGGCTGGCCAGCAGGTGGACAGGGTGGTGCGGGACCGTATCCGCGCTGCCCACAAGCGCCTTCTGGATGCGGGTGAGATTGATATCTTTATCCGCCCAGAAGTTCCGGCAGATACCGCCCAAAACTGAAAAAGGCCCAACGTTGGGGCCTTCTTAACTTTCTGAAATATCAAGCTATTCCGCCGCCTGAAGCGCTGCTTCCGGCTTATGGAAGCGCTTCATGAATTTCTCGCGTTTTGACGGCTTGATATAGGCCTTTGTCATGTCGAAGCCATGCTGTTCGGCGACGCGTTTGTCCATGATGGCGAACCAGATAGGCGGGTTCCAGGCAGCCATGAACATGGTGAAATAGCCTGCAGGAAGCTGCGGCGCCGTATCAAAATGGCGCAGGCACTGATAGGGCCGCTCGGCGTGAGCATGATGGTCTGAATGGCGCTGCAGGTGATAGAGCATCACGTTCGAGACAACATGGTTGGCGTTCCAGCTATGGTGCGGCTGAACCCGCTCATACTTGCCGTCAGGGCGTTTCTGGCGCATCAGGCCATAATGTTCGATATAGTTGGCGCTGGAGAGCATCAGGTTCGACAGAAGCGCGCCAAAGATCAGATAGGGCAGCACCATCCAGCCAAGCCACAGCACAAAACCGGCATACATGGCAAGCGTGATCAGCGTGTTGGTAAAGACCTCGTTTTCAAAACTGTAGGCAGACTTTCCCTTGCGGCCAAGGCGCGTTTTCTCGATGTTCCAGGCGCGGCGGAAACCGCCAGGAAGTTCATGTAAAACAAAGGCATAAAAGCTTTCGCCCATCATGGCGGTGGCGCTGTCTTCAGGGGTGGCAACCTGCACATGGTGGCCCTGGTTATGTTCGATCCGGAAATGGCCCATGCCACACAGGCACAGGAGGAACCGCGCCACATTGATGGCGGTTTTATCGCGCCGGTGGCCCACCTCGTGGGCAGCGTTGAGCGCACCAGCCCCCATCAGCCCGTTGCCGACAGTGACAGCAATATAGGCGGTCACGGTAAATTCCATGTTGGTGACATACCAGGCGCCGACGACCCAGATCAGATAGGAAAATGGCAGGGTGAGAAAAACGCTCCAGCGATAAAATTTATCATCCCGAAGGTGGGGGATGGCCTCGCGCGGCGGGTTGGAACTGTCTTCCCCGATTGCCATTTCCAGAATGGGAATAAAGACATAGAAGAAAATGGGTGAGAACCACAGCCAGGTTTCAAACCCTGTCTGGGCATGCATATACCAGCCTGTCAGCGGCACTGCCGTGATCAGGATCGGCAAGGGCCACAGGTATCTTTTGCTATCGCGCCACTGGGCGGCCAGATCAGACATTGCATCTCTCCCACATATGTCAGTGGGGGCATCTTTTCATTTATTGATAATATTGTCAATAGGGTGTGAGCGAAAAGGGCACCAGAGAGGGCACATAGGGGCACAACGGCCAAAAGGGCACACTTTTCCGAATGGTAGGGCCCATACTGGGCCCTTTTTTGCAACGGGGGTATGGCCGCGGCCAACTTTGCCGCTTGATCCCGCGCGCGAACGGCGGCTAGAATCCGCATCAGGGGAAGCGCCCGGATAAATAGGGGCCCGCCCGGAGAATAGGCACCATTATGAGTATCACCACAAACGCCAGCCAGAAACGCACCCGCCTGAGCCCGGAAGAACGCCGCCAGCAACTGTTGGATGCGGCGGTGGAGCTGTTTGCCGAACGCGGCATCGGCGAAGCCAAACATGCCGACATTGCCAAACGCACGGGTGTTTCGGTGGCCACCACCTTTGTGTATTTCCCCACGCGCGAGGCGCTGATTGATGCAGTGCTGGATGAAGTGGCGGCAAAAAACCTGTCGATTTTCGAAGCGGTCAATCCTTCAGGGCTGGCGCCTGCCGATCTGCTGACGGCGCTTGCCGATCAAGCGCTGTCGCGCGTAGATACCGAGCGCGCAGCCACGCAGGTGTATTTGAACTGGAGCACCAATTTCGCGCCCCACATTCGGGAGCGGTTTCTGGAAACGCAGGATATTATCCTCAGCCGGCTGACCGATATTCTCGCCATGGCCGTGCCAGAGCGGCAAAAAGGCAAGGGCGCGCGCGATGATGCGCGGATTTTGCTGGCCGCCAGCCAGATGCTCACCGTGATGAAAATTGACGGCATTTCAAAAGAACGCCGCGACCGTTTCACCGAACACACCATCGATGTGGTGCTGGCCTACCGCGGCGAGAAATAGCGCAGGCGGCTTTCGCACCAAGGCGGACGCTTGAGCGATGATTATTCAGACGCGACTGGATGTCTGCTCTTCGGCAGAAACGGACAGCGCAATGCGTTGATTACTCTGGCGATCCAAATAAAAACAAGACAGCAAAGAAAACCAAAACGGAAAGACAGGCCGCGAAATAAGTAACCACAAATGGCAGCCTATTTCTTTCGGCATAAGCTATCGCATCTTGATCGCCTAACTCTGCGTATTTGCGCTGCAACAGATATTTATTTAATGGCCACGCGCTAATCAAATCACCGTTACCCATTAAAGTAGGCTTCCCGGCGTGAGACCATAGTTTCGGGTGCTTCTTTTTACTGCCTCGAATAAAGATCCAAGACGTAATGCTTTCCAAAATTAAGAACCCCAAAAAAACACCAGACGCAATCCAGAAAGGCATCGACCACTCCACCTGTTACAATTGGCCCAGAAAAAATAACAAGTGTTTGTTGCACGTCAATACCGAGACTGAATAGCCGATATCTGCTTTGGGTTAGAAGGCGACTATTTCTGCGCCGGAATATCCGTTTTCCGTTCAGGTCCGGTTATGGCCGAAAGTAGCCCTTCGCTCTATAGGGCACCCCTGTTCACGGTTCCCCATCTGGCACAGGATTTGGGATTATTTTGACACTGCCTGAAGTCGGTTTACAATGGGCGGGCTAAATTGAGCTTGTCTTGGTGCGCACTTGGCAGTATCCGTGCGGGCCCCTTTGTGCGATTAGTCGGCGATTTCGCCGGTTAAAACCCGTTTCCGAAAGAAAACAATGACAGATTTTGATGGTGTCGTTCCGGCGCTCGGCCAGGCGTTAACAAAACGCGGCTATACTTCTCTCACACCCGTGCAGAAAGAAATGCTGGCCCCGGGCCTTGTTGGTGCTGACGCTCTCGTTTCGGCGCAAACGGGTTCCGGCAAGACGGTTGCTTTTGGCCTTGCCCTTGCGCCCGATATTCTTGAGGGGGCGGACAAGCTCAATCAGGCGCATGCGCCGCTCGCTTTGGTGATCGCCCCCACGCGGGAGCTTGCGCTTCAGGTAAAGCGCGAGCTTGAATGGCTTTATGAACCGGCGGGCGCCACCATCGCCACCTGTGTCGGCGGGATGGACATGCGCACAGAGCGCCGCAGCCTGGACCGGGGCGCGCACATTGTGGTTGGTACCCCCGGCCGCTTGCGCGACCATATCGAACGCGGCTCCCTTGATATGACAGGCCTGCGCGCTGTTGTTCTGGATGAAGCCGATGAAATGCTCGATCTCGGGTTTCGGGATGATCTGGAATATATGCTGGATACCGCGCCGGAGCACCGCCGGACGCTTCTGTTTTCTGCCACAGTGCCCAAGTCCATCATGGGGCTTGCCAAACGCTATCAGCGCGATGCCATCCGCATTGAAACCAAAAGCGATACCAAGCAGCATCAGGATATCGAATATCGCGCCCTGATGCTGGCCCCCAACGACAAAGAAAACGGCATCATCAATGTGATCCGGTATTTCGAGGCGCCGAACACCATCATCTTTTGCAGTACGCGGGCTGAAGTGAACCATATGACAAGCCGCCTGAATAACCGGGGGTTCTCGGTTGTGGCCCTGTCGGGTGAGCTGAGCCAGAACGAACGCAGCCATGCCCTGCAGGCGATGCGGGACGGGCGCGCGCGTGTCTGTGTGGCAACCGATGTTGCTGCCCGCGGGATTGACCTGCCGGGGCTTGAGCTTGTGATCCATGCCGATATTCCGAAGAACAAGGAAATCCTGCTGCACCGTAGCGGGCGCACGGGCCGGGCCGGGCGAAAAGGTGTCTGTGTCCTGATGGTTCCCTATCCGGCACGCAGGCGCACGGAACGGCTGCTTGGCAACGCCCAAATTGATGCCACCTGGGCCAAGCCGCCCACGATGGAGGAAATCGGCCTGCGCGACCGCGAGCGTTTCCTGAATGATCCGCTGCTGACTGAAGCCGTGACCGATGAGGAGCGCCCGCAGGTTCAGGAGCTTCTTGACCATCACAGCGTGGAACAGATTGCGGCAGCGCTCGTTCGCCTGCAGCAAACCGGCAAGCCCGTGCCGGAAGAGCTGTCAGACACTGGCCCGATGCCCGATTATGGCCGGGATAGGGACGGTGGCCGGGACAGAGGCCGAGGCCGAGACAGGGACAGGGGCGAGCGCCCGCAGAAGAACCGTCAGGACTTTGCCGACGGGGTTTGGGTGTCCTTGTCGGTTGGCCGCAAACATAACGCCGAACCACGCTGGATTTTGCCAACCCTTTGCCGGCATGGCCATATCACCAAAAAGGAAATTGGCTCGATCCGCATTCATGAGAATGAAACCTATGTCGAGCTCGCGCCCGATATCGCGGACAAGTTTCTGGAGGCCCTTGGCCCGAGCCGTAAACTGGAGAAGACGATCACGGTCGACAAGCTCCGTGGCCCGGCGCCTGAAGCCGAAAGCGGCCGCAGCAGAAAACCTGTTCGGGAAAAAAGGTCTTATGACAAGCGCGGCCCGGCAAGGGCATCTGAAGGCAGGCGCGGTGACCGGCCTGAGCGCTCCGAACGCTCCGAGCGCCCAGAGCGCTCCGAACGCTCCGAGCGCCCCAAGCGCCCGAGTAAGCCTGATGCCGACGAGAGGGCCAATTCAAAGCGCGCTTCCGCTGAGGACAAGCCGTTTGTTGAGACGGCGAAAGGGCGGGCGGACGCACGGGATGATGCCCAAAAAACAGGTGCGGTGAAAAAAACAGAAGGCAAGCCCAAGTCCAAGCCTGCTGGCAAAAAAGCCAAAGCGGGCAAGAAAAAGCCGAAATGGACGGCGGCACAGCGCCGCGCGCGGGACGAAGCTGGCAAGGCCCAGGAAACTGGTGGAAATGCGAAGCTGAAGCGTAAATAAACAGGGAGTGCTGGGTGGTTTTGGGGTGCCACTCAAAAGAGCGTCCCAAAAGAGCACCTGCTTCCGGGCTCGGATAGGGTGGCTCTGCCAAAGTCCGGGGATAACACGGGTGGGGTATGAAGGAACAACTGAGCACGAATGGCAAAGATAAGGCCTCGGGCACGGCGGCAGAGGTCTTCGCTGTATTCCTGAAGTTGGGGCTGACATCCTTTGGCGGGCCTATTGCACACCTCGGCTATTTTCGGGACGAGCTGGTTACGCGCCGCAAATGGTTGACTGACCAAGCCTATGCAGACCTTGTTGCGCTCTGTCAGTTTCTGCCCGGTCCGGCATCAAGCCAGGTCGGTTTTGCACTTGGGTTGATGCGTGGCGGCTGGCTTGGCGGGCTCGCGGCTTTCACCGCCTTCACGCTGCCGTCTGCGCTGTTGCTTGTTCTGTTTGCCATGACGATGGGGGAAATTTCTGGTCCTGTTGGTATTGGCGCGCTTAATGGCCTGAAAATCGTTGCTGTCGCCATCGTTGCGCAAGCGGTTTGGGGTATGGCGAAAACCCTTTGCCCGGACAAGGAACGAGCGACCATCGCCATCGCGGCAGTTGTGATGCTGGCCGTGATGCCAAACGCCGTAGGCATGATAGCTGCCATTCTGATGGGCGGCCTTGTGGGCCTTTGGACCGCCGGGGGCTCGGAAGGGCAGGGCATGCGTGTGAAGATGCCTGTATCGATCACAAGTGGGGCTTTTGCACTCACTCTCTTTCTCGCGCTGCTCGTTGGTCTGCCTGCAATTGTTGGGCACGGGCAGGGTGTTGCGGTGTTTGACAGTTTCTATCGCGCCGGCGCGCTGGTGTTCGGCGGTGGTCATGTGGTTCTTCCGCTGCTGCAGGCCGAAGTTGTTCAGGCAGGTTGGGTAAGCGAGGGTGATTTTCTGGCAGGATACGGTGCGGCGCAGGCCGTGCCGGGCCCCCTGTTTACCTTTGCGGCCTATTTGGGCCATGCACTTGGCCCAGAGCCCAATGGGCTGATTGGTGCCGCTATTGCAACCGCGGCCGTCTTCCTGCCCGGGTTTTTGCTGCTTGTCGGCATTTTGCCTTTTTGGGATGCGTTCAGGCGCAAGGCCTGGGCGCAATCGGGGATGCAAGGCGCCAACGCCGCCGTTGTTGGCATTCTTGGGATGGCGCTCTATTCACCCGTGTTCACAAGTGCTGTGACGGATATCCAAAGCTTTGCCTTGGCGCTGATTTGCTTTGTCCTCTTAACTGCCTGGAAGGCGCCGCCATGGCTTGTTGTAATGATATCAGCGGCAGGCGGGGTTGTGCTGCAAGTGGCAACCTGATCCGAATTCCAGCCGCGATGCCGCCTTCTCATCGTAAGCCGGATGGAGGTGACGGCAGCCAGGTTCAATTTTGTGCAGAGTGCAGTTCCTTCACAAGTGTTTCGATAAGGTGCGCGGCCGGTAGCTCCCGGGCGCGGGGTGCACCCTTGCCTGCCCAGTGCGCCGCGGCCTCAACGCTGCCAACGGCGGATGCCAACATGTTTAGCTGTTTGGCGGCGTCATAGGCAATTGGGTAGGGTGCTGGCTGCGGGCTTCCAGCTTTTTCACCGTGCGCGATGAAACGATTGACGATGCCGCGCGCAGGCCGCCCGGATATGGCCGCAGTCAAACATGTTGTGTTTGCCCGATCGCTTTTCAGCATGTCCCGATACCCTTTGTTGGTACTGGATTCCGGGCATAGCAAAAAGGCGGTCCCCAGCTGTGCGGCAACGGCCCCCAGATCGAGCACCGCCCGAATATCGGCGCCATTCATGATGCCACCGGCCGCGATTACAGGTGTGCTTGTCTCTGCTACCAAGAGGCGTACGAGTGCCAGGGTGCTGAGGCACTCGTCCGTGACGTCTGGATCAAACATGCCGCGATGGCCTCCAGCTTCGATGCCTTGCGCCACAATGCCGTCGATCCCTGCCGCCTCCAGCTGCCATGCCTCAGCGAGGTTTGTGGCTGTTGCGAGCATTGTTATGCCGGCATCACGAAAGGCTGAAATCTTGTCTGGGCTGGGTATGCCGAAGTGAAAGCTGACAATCGCCGGTCGTAGATCAAGCAGCATACCGAAGGCTTCTTCGTCAGCGTTGAAGGATGTATATATCTCGTTCAATTCTGTCGGCGTGTTTCCGCCAAATTCGGAAAACAGCGGCGCCAGATGGGCCAGCCAGCGGTCTTCCCGCTCTTTATCGCGCTCAGGCGGTGTGTGGCAAAAAACATTCACATTGAAAGGATTTTGTGTCTGCGCCTGCGTTTCCAAAATGGCCAGGCGCGCCTGATTGGTGCTGCTGGCGCCGATGCCAAGGGACCCCAGAGCGCCAGCGTTTGAAACGGCAGCAGCAAGGGCAGGCGTGGAGACGCCCGCCATAGGCGCCTGAATGATGGGAAATTTTACGCCAATCGCTTCAATCATACCTTTTCCCTTCCTCTGCTGTCGATAATCTAGTCCGAAACCATGCAATTGCCGAGCGCTGACTTGCCATCTACCGGATATATGCCGATTGCCTGCTTTGGCGAAAATTGGGGCGCCGCGAACCTTTGGCCCAAAGCTGATTTGGTACAGCAAGAGTGCTCGGTGATAATCAAGCTTCCAACTCGCCAACGGTGAGTAGGCTGTATCTGTCGGGATTGATGTTGGAGCAAGGCAGCGAAGACCGAGCACGCTAACTAGAAGCTAATGGTGAGACCAATAGAAACGATCCTCGGAAGGCCATAGTTGATGTAAGTTTGGGGTTGGGGCTCGCCATGTTTGTCTGGAAAGACACCATAGTAGAGCGGTGGGGAAGGGCTGTTTTGGCCAAACGCATTGAGTATATCCAGATGATAGATGATGGTGCCGACGGCATGGTCCGTCCGCTTTTCAATATGGAAGTCCAGCCTGTTATGGTTCCCTGTCCGGGCGCTGAATAGAGGTGCGTATCTATAGGTCGTATACCCGCCTTGAGCTACTGTTACCCCTTCAACCGGGGTGTAGGGCAAGCCGCTTTGGTGTTGGTATTTTGCTCCCATGCGCCAGCCGTTTGGCAATTTCCAACCAAGCTCAGCGGTGACATTCAATGGTCGGTTATAGCGGTATCGGACTGACTGCCCTGTGGATTTATCCCGCCTGATGGATTTGCTGTATCCAATGGAGACCGATCCGCTCAAGCCCAATTCAGATGCTGCCTTCACTATGCTGAGTTCCAGGCCATAGATGTTGCCGCCAACGTAGCGCTCCTGGGATGAAGCCAGATACAGAGCTGTGTCCTGATGCCTGTAATAGGCTTCCGAAGTGATGGACCAGCTCTTGGCGAAGGTCATGTGTCCGCCAAGGAGGAAATGGTCCGCCGTATCATTTGCTTGTTCGGCTGCTGTATAGCGCAATTCAAGATATTTTCGGATGTCCTGCCGCTGATGGTGGCGACCATATCGAGCATAGAGCTGAAGCTTAGGCAAAGCTTGCCAAAAAAGACCTAGTCGGGGTTCAAGGAATGTTTCCTTCAGGAAAAAATCGCGGGATATCTGGACCCCGACTTCCGCGTGCGTGTTTTCCCCCAGGGGCATTTGGTCGATCCCAAAAATCTCCAGGTCCCTGAGTGTGTTTGTACGGGTCCGCCGTTCGGTATCACTTGAAGGGCATTGGCCTGTAAAATCATCACAGAACAGAAGGCGGGTGTTATAGTCATAGTTGCCTTGTTCATTGCTGAAGTTGCTGCCGAGAATTAGCTTGTGACCGTTGTTGTGAACTGTAAGTTTGCTGCGCAAATAAACACCGCTTGTTTTCGCTTTCTCGAAGCCAACTGCACCAAGGGTGCGACGCTCGTGTTTGTTGCTTTGGGAAAATATAACATTCAGAGTTGCGTGGTTATTCCAGCTTTTCTCAAAGGCCAGGGCCTGGGTATGGAATTCGGTTTCGGTTTGCTCATTCAAGAAAGGATCTGAACCGGCGTTGGCGTGCAAAGCCTGTTTGTCATGGGCGCCGACGACAGTTGCAGTGATTGCGGTGTTACCAAAGGTATGGTGGTAACGGGCTGTATAGTCGAAGTTCCTTGGGGTTTCTTCTGCTTGGGGTGCCTGATCACTGTTGCTGCCAAGGGTCGGATGGAACAGATGCAAGGTGTTGATCCGTCCGTTCACATAGAATCCAGCGTTTTGCCCCACGGGTGCCTCAAGATGAATGCCGGCTCTCATTTTGCTGATAGCGATCGTGCCCTGTGCGCCGTGAGATGTGTTTGGCTGTCTCAGGCCGATATCCACGATGCTGCCAATGGCACCGCCATATTGCGCGCTGAAGGCGGAAGGCTTCAGGTCAAGTCGGTGGATGGTGTCTCGCGATAGGATACTGTCTCCGAAACGGTGAAACAGAAAACCAAGTGGCATGCCGTCCAGCAGTATCAGGTGATCATCGGGGCTTGATCCTCTGATGATCAGTTCGCCCCCATATGCCTGTGAGCCGAATGTAATGGCGGGATTGGCCATCATCCCCCACATGGGGTCATCAAGTGTGCCGGCGATATCCAGTAAGCTTTTGGCAGCAGGGCTTATTTCGCTTCTGTCGGTTATTTCCCTGTCTTCGGTGACCAATATCTCGTCGATGTTGGTTTTGTCTGATATCGGCGCAGGCGCTTCGATTTGGCCTTCTGCCGCACGGGCGTTGTCGGTGGAGGGGCTCAATGAAGCTCGCGGTGCAACACTAAGAACAATGATATTTCGGCTTTTGATCTGAAAGGCAAGCCCGGTTCCGGCAATCAATTGTTGAAGCGCCTTCTCTAAAGGAAGGGCCCCGTCAATCGCGGTGGAACGCTTGCCTTTGGCAATGGCGCCGGGTGCCAATATAGCGGTTTTTGAAACCTGAGAAAATTGGACAAGTGCTTCGGAGAGCGGCATTGCCGGGATATTGAACTGATATTCCGCAGGATTTGGCTCTGCCCGGCCAGAGTGGCCCGCAAAGACAGACAACAGCAAAAAGGCAGAGAAAAGGCTTGCGCTGATACGCAAGATATTACGTGCGCGGCATGAAAGATCAGAACGCAGCATCGATGATGATCGTTCCGTTGTCGGTCGATAGTTTGACAGGCGCAATTTGCGGCAAGGTCTCGAGCATGGTCTCGATCTGGCTCACTGAGAAGACAAGGGTGACGGGCAGGTGCCCGATAGACGGGTTTTTCAGTCGCACTGGTGTATTCGAATATCGGTTGATATCGGCGATAACAGCAGCAAGCGGGGCATCGAAATAGCTTCGGGTACCACTCACCCAACTATCCATCTGGCTGGTTTGGGCAGTTTTTGGGATGCCCAGGTTGTTGTCGATCACGCGCACTGTCTGTGAAGGTGCCAGTGTCACAGATTCCGTCTTTTTCATGAAGGGGATAAAGCCAGCCTCGCGGATATGGTTGATGGCCACTTCGCCCTCTATTAGGGAAACAGCTAGCTGGTCGTTGGATTGGTTGACAGTGAACCTGGTGCCAAGAACCTCGACCGTTGTCTGGCCGATACCGACAGTGAAAGGGTGTTCGGGGTCATGCGCAATATCAAAAAGCGCTTCCCCATGTCGTAATGCCACATACCTGCCACCCGATGAAAAATCGGAAACATCTATCGCAGAGGATGCGCCAAGGGTGATCACCGAGCCGTCCGGCAGGTCGATGGTGCGAATTTCTGCCGTCTGTGTACCATGGGACGTGAACTCGGGCTCTGGATCGAACAGATAGAAACCCGCCAGAATGAGAAACAGGCTTGCCGCCACTGCCGTGATGAAGGGAGCAAATTTCCAGTTGTCATTCGCGGCGGGCGCAGGGTCTTCCAAAGGCGCGGTCATGCCTGCGTCGTGGCAAATGAACACCTGGGCGTAGGCCTCCTGATGTTTCAGATCCTCATCAAACCACGCTTTGAACGCTTTTTGCTGTGCGGGCGTGATATGATCTGAGGTCATCAAATTATGCCAATGTTCGGCTTCCACCAGAGTGACGTCGTCCATCGCTTCAGCCTGATTGAAGTCAACCATGTCCAGCTCCCCTCAGCGCCGCAAGCGCTCTTACAATATGTTGTTTTACGCTGGCTCGTTGAATGCCGAGCGTTTCAGCGATCTGAGCATGGGTCATATTTTTCATGCGGCTCAGTGTCAGGGCGGCACGCTGTCGTTTTGGCAGTTTGGCGATCAATTGGGTAACCGCGGCCAGTTCTTCCCGACCCAGAGCAATATCCTCTGGTGTAACGGTCTCGTATGGTTCGGCCGCCGGTTGCCCCAATATCTTGCCAAGATGCTGCTCAAGCTTAAGGCGTCTTTGTTTTGTATAGAGTTCGTTATAGGCAACCTTATAGAGAAAGGCGCGGGGGTTGTGGATAATCTGATCGGGACCCAACCTGGACAGGTAAACCGCCATTTTGGCGAAGGTTTCCTGAATGATTTCTTCCGGAACATCGGTGTTTTTCACGGCGCCACAAAGTGTTCGGTACAGTTCATCGCCATACCGATCATACCAGGTTTCCAATAATTCCCGATGATTGCTGTTCATACCCCCATCAGCGGCCTGATACCCAGATGCCGCTTTTCCTCCCTGTTCCAGCTATAACGACAATTGAACGCCCGGCATACCTGAAATTTTTGGGTTAAAATGTTGAGTGTGCGTGTTTTTCCCGTCAGGTAACATTAAAACTGTAGCCCCTTTTTTATGTGGTGCGTCATATCCCCGAAGGCTTGACGGGCCTTCCGCGCCGCCGGTCTGAAAACGGCGGTGCCATATCATAAGAAGGGGAGACCGAATGCCTGACCTGACATTCAATTGGAAATTTTATGCTTTTAATCTTTTTTTTGGCAACTGGACCCAGGGGGAGGGGGCTGGCCAAGCGACTTATACAGGGGACCTGAAGGGCGATGAAACAGGCATCCAGCTTTTCACAAACTTTCGGGCCAATCAGGGGGAAGATATTGGCACACCCGTGACCCTGACATACAGTTTTGTCGCCGGTACGCCGTCTGACAACCGGATGAACAAGGCGGAGGAATTTGCCACTTATGCCGATTATGTTGACGAGCCAATGTCGGAGGAGTTGCGACAGGCTGCGCGCGAGGTGATGGATGAAATCAGTGCGGTGGCCAACATTACGTTTGTTGAAGCCGGCGAAGGTGAACTTGCAAACATCAACATATTCCAGCAACACGGCGCGGGCGGGGTAGCCTGGCCGGTAATGGGGCCAGATAACGCCACGGTTTTGTCCATTGGCGAAGGCTATGCATCAAACGACGAGAAAGGCGCGAAGGCAGATGATTTTGCTCTCGATGAATGGAAATTCGTGTTCAGGCACGAACTGGGGCATGCCCTTGGGCTGACGCACCCGTCTGAATATGAAAGTGCGGCATGGCCGGGAGACCCATTCGATCCCGGTTCAACCATGATCCCGTTGGATGAAGCGACCAAGGCTTTTACAAACATGAGTTATGTGGATCATGAGCAGTTTGCAGACCTTTATGGGAACTCGGTTTTTGAACTGATCTACGGGGTGAGTGGCGACTATACAGTGGAAAGCCTTGGCTTGCTGGATATCAAAACGCTTCAATTCCTGTATGGGGCGAACGAAAGCCCCAGCGCCGGCAATGATACGTATGAGTTTCGTGCCGAAAATGCGTCTGTCGTTACAATCTACGATTCTGGCGGCATCGATACGTTTGACCTGTCGGGCCAACAGCATGGTGTGATTGTAAGTCTCGAGGAGGCCTCTTTCTCCTCCATCGGGCTGGTTTATACGGATGGCGATGTCGATGTTCTCTTCCAGAACAATGTTGCCATCGCCTGGGATACAGTGATCGAAAACGCGATTGGTTCTGATTTCGGCGACATGATCCATGGTAACTCGGCATCGAACGCCTTGCATGGCAAAGCGGGAGATGATGCCCTTTATGGTGCCGGAGGAGATGACGTCATTATTGGTGGTGCCGGAGCAGACAGAGTTCACGGCGGTGTGGGGCAGGACGCCATATGGGCCGGTGCTAGCGACCAGTCAGCTGACTATGTTGAAGCTGGCGATGGTGACGATACCATCGGTGGTGGAGCCGGAAATGACGAACTCTACGGGGACCAAAAACGAGGATATGGTCATGGCGACGATGTTATCTACGGTGGTGCCGGTGATGACACGATTTCGGGCGATGCCGGGAATGACCTGCTCTATGGCGGCATAGGGAATGACGTGATCCGGGGCCGGTGGGGTGATGATACGCTCTTTGCTGGCGACGGGGATGACCAATTGTCTGGCGGAAGCGGGGCTGACATTTTTGTGTTCAGTGGTGCAACTGGCCATGACGTGATTACAGATTTTGATCCCGGCACAGACACCCTGGACCTTCAAGGTATTGTATCCGCATTTGCAGATATAGCTGCCGTGCAGAATGCAGCGCAGGAAACCGAGCTGAATGGCGAAGCGGGCTTGCTAATCGTTTTGGGCGGCAGCAGCGAAGTCTTCGTTGCCGGGCTGGCTTTGTCTGAGCTGGAAGGCGCCAATCTCATACTTTAGGTCGCTTTGAGTGGATTGGCGATCAATCCATCGTGAGAAAATCGGTGCGACCTCAATGTCGGGTTCCGGCGAAAGCTGCCCTTATGCAGTTTTCGGGCGGTGGTTTTGAAGAAGCCAGTCCGCAGTTTTTTGCAAGCTGCTCGGACTGAGGGATTCTACCGCCTGGGCTTGCAGCGATGCCAGATCAACGGCGGCAAGGCTGCCCCGGTACAGCTTTTCGGCTTCGGCAAACTGTTTGGCGATGCCGCAGGGTAGGGTGCAATCCTCCTTGGCTGCAGCGCATGGTCCGTTTTGCCGGATTTCCGTGCAGCTGAACATGGGCTGCTCGCCATCCACAGCCAACAGGATATCAAGGAGCGTGATGTCCTTCGGCGCCCGCGCCAGGGTGTAAAAGCCATTGCGGCCACGTCCGCCTGTCACGATCCCGGCTTTTGACAGCGCCTGCATCTGTTTGGCCATATAAGCTTCCGGCAATTCATGAAATTCGGCGAGGGCGGAAAGTGGCAGCCCCTTTTCCGGCCACAATGGACCGAGTAGCGAGCAGGCGTGCGCGGCCCATTCTACACCCTTGTTTATCCGCATTGCGCATTATCCCTTTACTCAAATTTTTAATTAGGATATTTAATATCCGAATATAAATCGGGAGTGGTAAATGTACGGTAAACTAGATGCAATCGATCGCCTTGTGCAATTTTTAATCGGTTTCACGGCGTTGTTTTCGCTTGGCTTCGGCATGTATATGTTTGCCGAGCCCTATGGCTGGTATGACTTTGTGGATACGGTTAAGGCCACAGGCCCTGCCAATGCGCATTTTATAGGCGATATCGGACTGGCCTATATGGTGAGTGGGCTTCTGCTCGGCTATGCGGCCTTCCACCCCGGCCTGCGATGGGGTGCTGCCCTTGTGGGCAATCTTTGGCTTACAGGTCACGGGCTTTTCCATATCTTTGAGGTGGTTGCGGGCATTTGCAGCGTGGATATTTTCTGGCGCGATGCGCCGGGTGTCCTTGGCCCGCCGCTTCTGGTGTTCATTGGGGTGATCATCCAGGTGGCCCGCCAGAGGGTTTCGCCAGTACCCTTGCCGAAAGCGGCGTTTGTCGCCCTGATCCGCAAGATTGGCGGGAAGGGCGAACCCTATATTGATGATATGGTGAATGCGGGTGGCTTTATGGTTGAAAAGTTCCAACACGGGATGCTGCTTTCCGGCCATCGATATCACGCGCCAGCGCCCTTATTTGCGATGGCTAACCTTGGTGCAGTGCGGTTCGAGGATTGCGGTCCCTGTGTTGAGATTGTACGCAATTTTGCCATTGCGGACCGTGTAAACCCCGAGCGCATCGCCAACGCCCTGTCTGGCAAGCCAGATAATGATGACGACGCGCTTGCTTACGACTTCGGTGTGGCCGTTGCCTCAGGCGATATGGTTCAGGCAGCCGATCTGGGTGACCAGATCGAAGAACGGTTTGGCCGCGATGTGCGCACGGAACTGGCGCTGGGTGCCGCCAGCGCGAGGCTCTTTCCGGCTTTGAAGCGCGGCCTCGGTTATGCTTCCGCCTGCCAGATCCCCAAGGTGGCCTGAGGGCTAAGTTGGGTGGATTGCCTCATATGGGTTCACTGGGCAGGAGAAAGGCTGCACTGCTCCCTTGTGCTTTCCGCCCAGTCAGCATCGGCGTCCAGGCCAAAAACGGCAGACAGAATTGTGCCCGCTGCGCCATAGAGGCTTTCGTCCCGGTAGGCGTTGCTCAGAAGCACGATCTGTCTTCCGGAATTCGGGAAGAAGGCATAAACTGCTCGGGCGCCCGGCGTGGCACCGGTGTGCCACAGGACTTTCTCACCACAAAACTGGCCAATGTTGAAGCCAAGGCCATAGGCGGTTTGGCTGCCATCCAAAAGCTTGGTGGGGGCCCATGCGATTTCCACCAAGCCTGCGTTTGCCAATTCCCCTTCCATCAGCTTTTTGCCCCACGCCTGCATGCCTTCAAGTGACATGAGGATCGCGCCCGCCGCGCTCACGTGTGACAGGTCAACCGCCGGGGTGTTGATCAGCTCACCGCCCAATTGGTTATAAAATTCTGCCCTGTATGGTGTGATCTTGTCCTGATTGTCATATTGGCCGTCAATATTGTGCCGGCCCAGATAGCTGCCAATGAAGTGTTCAAAACTTTGGCCGGTAACCTGTTCCAGTACATGCGCCACAAGAACATAGTTGAAGTTGGAATATTGATATTGGGCGCCGGGCGTAAACTCGGGGCGCGTATTTGCTTCGATCTCGATGATTTTGTCCGTGGGGATCGGGCGCCAGATATGGGGCAGCAGCTTTTCGTTGAAGGCATGCTCCGCCAGCCCTGACGTATGACTGAGAAGCTGGCGCATGCTTCTTTCGCCCATATGGGGCGGCAGAGTTGGCGCAAACGTGCTGATAGGCGCATCGAGGCTGAGCATTCTTTGTTCGAACAGGTCCAGCGCTGCAATCGCGGTCACAGATTTGGAGACAGAGCCAATCCGGTGCAGGGCCTTACTATCTAGCGGAATGCCCCATTCGATGTTTGCAAGGCCAAAGCTCCCTTTCGCGATCAGGCCATCGCCTAGATCGGCATAGAAGGACAGTCCCGGGCCGCCTGCCGGATAGTCCCTTGCTATTTCGGCAAGGGCGCCATCAAGTCTTTGCTGTACGTTGGGGGCGTCTGCCAGCGCCGGGGCGCACAGGCTGCCTGCCATAAAGAATGCGACGGTGGCCAGTTTTCTGGTAAATGGCTTATGCAACATCGCGGCCCTCCTGCGCTTCGACATAGTGCGGGAATTTCTCACACAGCCGCGCCAAAAGGGGGCGAGCCGTGAGCGCGCGTTCAAGCTTGGCCACGGCTTCGCCCATATCCACGCCGATTTCCTGCCAAAGATCTTCATAGACCTGTTCGAAATCCTTCATCATGGCAAGCGCCCTGTCCATATCCGGGGCCTTCTCCGGGTTGATCTCAAACAGCGTGCGTCGGGCGTCTTCCGGGTCTGGGCGAGACGTGGCATAGCCTGATTTCACCAGTTTCTTAAGCCTTGCTTCTTCGCGCTGGCGGGAAAAGCCGGTCAGCTTTGTGATTTCAGATGAGGTTTTCGGGCCATGTTCATAAAGCGCGAGGGCCAGAGAATTCAGAAGTGCGTCCAGCTCCAGCCCCAATTGCCAGTAGGCCTCGCGGCCTTGTTGCCCAATCTGGTCGGCGGTACGGCTTATCTTCATGCCAAAGATGTTTTCGGTAACTGTTTTCATGATTTCTCGCTGTCTAAAAAATTATTTGCGCAAAAATTTGCATAAATTAATGGAAAAAGCAAGTCCTCTTGGTGATGCAGCGGGCAGGAGTGTGAAACCTGATGATGCAGAAACCCGCTTGCCTTTATTGTGGCTGCACTAAATGACCATACAGGCAGTTAATGTGCGCTGGCTGTATCAATGCCTTGGCGATTGATGCTCTGAACGCCGCGACACAAAGCGAATCCGCGAAAGGAAGACAAGAATATGAGCACAACGGGTAAGCAACTTTTCACCACGCTTGAAAGCAACGGCACACTCACTGTTGCGATCGAGGACGTGACATTCCCTGATCCCACCGGCAACCAGGTTTTGGTAAAGATGGAAGCGGCGCCAATCAACCCCTCTGACCTTGCCATCCTGACCAGTGCCGCAGATCTTGAAAATGCTGACTATTCACCCGGCAAATATGTTGCCACCATGCCAGAACCTTTCAATTCAGGCTCGAAGGCGCGCCACGGGATGAAACTTCCTGCGGGCAACGAAGGCGCGGGCACTGTGGTCGCGACAGGTGACAGCGATATGGCCAAGGCGCTTATGGGTCAACGGGTTGCGTGTGTGCCGGGTAATGCCTACAGCCAATATTGTATCGCAGATGCGGGCATGTGCCTGCCGCTCGGCGATCATTCGGCAGAGGACGGCGCAAGCGCATTCGTCAATCCGATGACTGCCCTCGGTTTTGCGGAAAATGCGAAAATGGATGGGCAGAATGCAATCCTGCACACGGTTGGTGCGTCCAACCTTGGACAGATGCTGACGCGCATCTGTAATGAAGATGGCCTGGGCCTTGTGAACATCGTACGCAAGGACGACCAGGTTGCCTTGCTGAAAGACCTTGGCTCTACCCATGTTGTGAATTCTTCTGATGATGATTTCATGAAAAACCTTCGGGCTGCCATTGATGACACAGGCGCTTTCTATGGTTTTGATCCAATCGGTGGGGGGCAGGCGGTAGACAGCGCCTTCAAGGCGATGGAGCAGGTTGCGATCAGTAAAATGACCGAATATTCCCGTTATGGGTCCAACCAGAAAAAGCAGATGTTCATTTATGGCCGTCTGGACTTCGGGCCAACGATTTTGACCCCGAGTTATGGTTTTGGCTGGACACTGTCTGGCTGGCTTTTGTTCCCGTTCCTTCAGTCTGTGGGGATGGAAACGGTTGGCCGGATGCGCAAGCGCGTGCTTGAAAGCCTGACCACGACCTTTGCCAGCAGTTACAAGAAGCGTGTCAATCTCGAAGAAATGCTGACCAAGGAAGCGGTGACAGATTATCGTGCCATGAAAACCGGCGAGAAATATCTGGTGACGCCCTGGTCATAGCGGCCGGCTTGGCTTTTTGACGGCCTTTTCAGCCAAACAGTTAGAGATAAATAGCTTGAGCGACCATTGTGATGGTCGCTCTTTCTTTTGCTGGCAATCTTCTAAGGTGAAGTAGGTGTTTGCCCCTTCTACCGCCACAGATCGTGGTGCGTTATTCCGCCAGTGCGCCCCTTGTCAGGGCATGTATGAGCAGCGCAGCCTTCTGGATATTGGCGCGGAAGCTGGCCATATCAGCCATCTCATCCTTGGTGTGGCCACCAGTGCCCATCAGGCCCATACCATCAAGCGCCATATCCACATGATCTGCCGCAAAACTGATATCTGCTGCGCCTGCTTTCCTCGGGTTTACAGCAGCCACCGGGCCATGGCCCAATTTTTCGCTGATCTGGCTATATAGCGCCAACAGCTTCGCGTTGCCTTCTGTTGGCGCCATCGGCGGGTAGCCTTCATCGAATGTCAGTATGGCGGTGGTGTGTAGCAGGTTTGCATTCACAATTTCCTGCATTCTGGCTTTCGCCATCTTGAGCTGATCGGGCGATACTGCGCGCAGCCCGCCGGATACCTTCAGCACTTGTGCCACCACATTGGCCTTGCCGAAGCCCGAGGTTGTAGCTGTGGCCGGGTCGTCGGTCAGTCGTGTGCCGCCTACGATGCGACCTGGGTTGAATGTAAGCATCTCAACGCCGGAAAGTTCTTCCCGAAATTCATTGAGAATGCGCGCGCCTTCAAAGATGGCACCATAGCCTACACTCTCTGTAAAAATCTGGGAGCTGTGTGCAGGGCGGCCTGTTACCTCAAGACCCCAACCCACGCTGCCGCGGCGGGCCGTGACCGCAGTTTTGATGTTGCCGTCACCATCTTCGAAGCCAAGCGCGATATCGGCCCAGATGGCGGCGTCCACGATCGCTTTCTTGGATTTCGCAAGCGGCTTGCCACTGGATTCCTCATCCCCGGTCATGACGATGCGGATGCTGACATCATCGAGCACGCCCGCGGCCTTGAGGGCACGCACAACTTCGATGATGATTACATCGCCGCCCTTCATGTCGGTGATGCCGGGGCCAGCGATCTTGCCGCCCTCAAGTCGGGTGAAGGTCTGGAAGGTATCATCCTTGCCGAACACGGTATCCAGATGGCCGATCATCAGGATTTTGGGGCCTTTTGTGCCATAGGATGCCACCAAATGCCCGGCGCGGTTGAAGCCTGCGCCCTCTACCCATTCGGTGTTGAAGCCGATAGCCTTCAGTTCGGCGTCAAACAGCGCCCCTACCTTGCGCACCCCTTCAAGGTTCAGTGTGCCGCTGTTGATATTGACAGCCTTCTCAAGAAGCTGTTCAGCGGCAGGCAGGCTTTCGTCAATAGCGCTCAGAATTGCTTGTTCAGTTGCTTCATCTGCAACAGAAGGTGAGGCAAAGGTGAAAAGGCTGGCAGCAAGGGCAAGGCAAAAGGCGCGCATGGAATATATCTTTCAGGTGAACTGTCTTGGGCGCAGCATACGGTGCAGCAAATATTTTATCCACCCGCTATTGAGGCAGGAATTTGCTTGTTGGGGCGGTAGGCCATTTGATAACAATAAAAAAGACCGCCCTGCCGATACTCGGGACAGACAGGGCGGTCTCAGTTACCCACGCTAAACTGAAGATGAGTGCAAAAACTAGCGTGGGGGACTTCTACGGCGGGCGCGCAGGCAAAACGCGCCTACCGTAGCGAGGAAGTTCCCGGAACCCCTAGAACTGGTAGCTGGCGCGCAGATACCATGATCCACCTTCATAATTAGCGGCGCTGCGGCGTGGATAAGGCAGGCCAACGCTCAGGCGGTTTGCATATTCATCACCGATGCGGTCTGGATAGCTGTCGAACGCGTTCGACAGGCCGCCGACCACACGCAGGTTATCGTTCACCTGATAGCCCACTTCGAAATCGAAGAAGACAGTTTCACCGACCAATTTGCTGGGCTGAACCGCATCGTCCTGCGTGCCGCGTTCGTCCCAGTGTTTGCCATAGAAATTGGCGCGTACCAGAACATTCCAGGCATCACCGAAATGGGTGTTGGCTGTGGCGACAAAACGCAGTTTCGGATAGTTGCTTTCAATGTCTTCAACCGTTGCATCGCCAACCGGCTGTACGCCGTTGACCGTGCGCTGGCCAGTGACCTTGAAGTCATTATAGTTGGCCGCGAGGGCAAAGTCGGTGGTGGTTTCGGCTGACCAGTCGAACCCGGTTGAGAGAACCACATCCACACCTTGCGACCGAGTGTCGATGGCATTGGTGTAGAAGGAGATGGTGCGCCCGTCATCCAATTGGATGTCGCTTGTGCGGTAGATGCGGTCATCCACTTCGATACGATAAAAATCCACCGTGAGCGTACTTGCCTCACCGAAAGAACTGGCGAAACCGAGGCTGTAGTTCATGGATTTCTCTTCCTTCAGCTCCTGCCCGCCAACGGAAACTGCATCCGGGCTGGTGGCCGGGATCAACCCTTCTTCAACCTGAAGGCCTGTCACGCCGTCAAAGGTGGTAATGATGGTGCTGATATTGGCCTGGCCCGGGGTTGGCGCATGAAAGCCGGTGGAGATACCGCCGCGGATAGTGAAATTGTCATTCACGGTGTAACGACCGGCAATCTTGCCGTTCAAGGTGCCGCCGAAATCTGAAAAATCTTCATAGCGCAGGGCATACTGCAACATAAAGGCATCACTGATATCATGTTCCACATCTGCGTAGATGGCCCAGTTATCCCGGCTGAATGAACCGGCATCTGCGTTCGATACCGCGGTCATGCCGCTTGGGCCAACGCCCGTTGTGGCCGCTGTTTCACCTGCGATGGTGGTGAAAGTTTCTTCCCGCCATTCGCCGCCGAACGCTAGGTTCAGGTTTTCAGACACAGCGTAGGAGATGTCAGCATTGATATTGACTTCCTTCTGCTCGTAGCCGCCCATATCGAAATCCATCTGCGTTGGGGCGCCGCTTGCGTTCACACCAAGCGATGTGTTGATCGAATTGTTCAGGAAGTAGGACAATTCGTTTTTACCCAAAGAACCGCTGACATCATATCGCCAGCCGCCATCGGTTTCGCCATTAATGCCTGCGATCACGCTATAGTCCTTCTGCGCGCCATCCAGATACGGTGTGTAGCCCGTTTCGGTGATGCTGCCTGTCAGGCCTTCAGGCAGAAGTGCCGTGATTGTGCCATGGGTCGGGCCACGATAGAAGAAGCGATAGCGGCCATCGGTGTCCGCATAGCTGGCGCGCAGGTAGAGTTCTGTCGCGTCAGCAACTTCAATGCCTGAGTTTACAAACAGGCGTGCGCCACTGGTTTCAGGGCGGCCCCAAGTTTGCACGAAGGGTTCATCGCCGAATGGGGAATCTGCGCCCACACCAGAAACACCTGCGTCCACAAGTGCCTGCGCGTCTGGCCGCTGGATACCACGTGAGAGGGCGTCGTTATCGCTATATTCTGCGCTGATGTTCAGGAAACCTGTTTCGCCAAGGGGCAGGCCTGCATTGGCGCCAACCTTCCAGCTTTGTTCACCTTCGTAGAACTGGCCATACTGGGCTACAACCTTGCCGCCTTCACGCGCATCATCCACAACGAAGTTGATAACGCCGGCGATGGCATCGGAGCCATATTGAGCAGCAGCACCATCTCGCAGCACTTCAACACGTTTGAGCGCAATACTTGGGATCATGCCGACATCCACGCCGTGCGATCCATTGCCCGCAGCAGGGGCAAAAAACTGCACGAGCGCTGACCGGTGGCGCCGCTTGCCATTTACCAGAATAAGCGTCTGGTCTGGCGACATGCCGCGCAAGGATGTAGGGCGCACAAAAGCACTGCCGTCACCCGTGGCGGGTGTAGCGGTATAGGACGGCACAAGTGCCTTCAGGTTGTCGGTAACATCGGCGGAGTTGCCAAGGCTGTTCAGCTGGTTGCCCGAAAAGGCATCAACAGGAACAGGTGAATCTGTCGAGGATCGTGGTTTCAGGCTCCGCGACCCCACAACGACGACCTCTTCAAAGGCCACTTCATTGCTGGATTGCTGTTCGGTGTCTTGTGCCTGGGCAGAAAGCCCGGCTGCTGCAATGGCCACACTGGCCGTCGCTGACAAATAGATGGCACGATTATGCATTGGTTTCATCTTTCCCTCCAAGATGGGCGGCGCTCCCCCGCCACCTCTGTTTCACTGCGAGCGGGCAAAACAGCGTTGCGCTGCTTTCCCTGTGATGGAGACATGTCTCCATGCGCCTAGACGGAGGGGTTGGAAATTTTCGGAATAAAATTTTGAAAAACAGGTAATAAATGAAACAAAATATAGTTTCATGTGTAATTATATTGCTTAATTGGATTAATATACCAATTCGCAGGTCGCACGGCTGTGTTTTTGCCAGCGGACAGGCTGGCAAGGAATGTTGATAGCGCCTTGCTGTTGGGCAGTGGCCTTCCCAGAGAAAACCACTGCCCTCAATGTGGGATTTAGAAGCCAATCACCACATGGTAGAAGATCACTGCAATCGCGGTTGGGCAAATGAAACGCACGAGGAAATACCAAACGCGGAACCAGGGTTCCTCCATCGCCAATTCATCCATCATGGCTTTGCGGCTGACGAACCAGCCAACAAAAAGCGCTGTAAACAAACCGGCCATCGGCATCATCAGGTTATTTGTGAGGTAGGTTTTGAAGCCGATGATACTTTGCCCAAAGATCGTGACGTCAGACAAGATACCGTAACCAAGGCTTGAAAACGAGCCGAAGGCGAAGGCTGCGCCGCCCATGATAAATGCCGCTTTCTTGCGCCCGAACTTGTCTGTTTCCGCCAGGTAGCTAACAGATGGTTCCAGCAGGCTTATGGCGCTGGTGATGGCGGCGACGGTAAGCAAGCCAAAAAACAGGGTGCCGATAACCACGCCGCCAGTCATCTGCCCGAAGGCGATGGGCAGCGTTTGGAATACAAGGCCTTCTTCCTTGCCCGGCGTGAGGCCGTAGGCGAATACAATCGGGAAGATGGCCAGCCCGGCCAAAAGGGCCACGCCGCTGTCCGCCGCCGCGATGGTGACTGCCGCTTTGCCCACCTTTACCTGCCGGGTAAGGTAGGAGCCGTAAACCATAATCGAACCCTGCGCGAGCGAGAGCGAGAAGAAGCTTTGGCCAAGGGCGCTCAGGATTACGTCTGCATCCAGTTTGCTCCAGTCCGGCTGGAACAGGAAGCTGACAGCTGCGGCGAAATCGCCGGTTACACCCGCATAGATCACCATGCCAATCAGCAGAATAAAAAGGGCTGGCATCAACAGGGTAACGGCCTTTTCAAGCCCGCCTTCAATGCCCCGGAGGACGATGCCTACAGTGATGCCCATGAATAGCCCGTGCCACACCAGCGGCATCCATGGGTTGGTAACAAGTGCATCAAAACCGGCAACGGCTTCCTCCCCTGTTATGCCCTGCAGGTTTCCGAGCACGGTTTGGATCATGTAGGAAAGCGTCCAGCCGCCGACCACGCTATAATAGCTGATCACGATGAAAGAGCCGATCACACCAGACCAGCCGATAAGCGACCATGCCGTGCGGCGTCCTTCTTCCTTTGCCACTTTTTCCATTGACCGGATAGGCGACAATTGCCCGCGCCGTCCAAGGCTTAGTTCGGCCACCAATAAAGGCACGCCGATCAGGAATACAAATCCCAGATAGATCAGGACAAACGCCCCACCTCCGCCGGAATTGGCCTCATACGGAAATTTCCAGATATTGCCGAGCCCCACGGCGCTGCCTACTGCTGCCATGATAAAGGCCCAACGCGATGACCAGTGCGCGTGCTCGGACGCCGGTTTTACTGCCATTAATCCCTCCCCAGGTATGTATCGTGCTTATTCGGATTTGTGCCCACTTTGTAAACGAATGGCGCCCATTTCTTGGGAATGGGTCGCTCATTCACGAAATTTTCTCTTGATCTTCACGGGCGGAACTATGCAAATAAAGTTGTATGAAATGAAGTGATAGAAATTCATCTTAAGATGAAAAATATACATACATAGAGGAGGGGTCGATGAGGAAGATTTTTGTTACTTTGGCTATGTGGCTCGGAATGGTCTCTGCGCAGGGCACCGTGCAGGCACAGGCGCTGCCAGAGCATGGCATGCTGAAAATGGATGATGGCAACTGGCATGTGGCGCTCACGCTTCACCGTCAGGATGGCACCGCGCCAACAACCCACGCAGGCACCGAAAGCAATAGCTTGATCGGGGGCCTGTGGTCTGTCGGAAAAATGGAGATCCCGTTCGGGGACGACCTTTATGTGGGGTTCGCCACGCTCGGCTACGATCCTGTGAAAGCGAAATATGTTGGCACATGGGTCGATTCAACATCGCCGCACATCACCGAGATGGAAGGCACTTACGATCCCGAAACCAAAACGCTGATCCTTTTCTACACCACTTATACCGCTGCGGGCGTTGCTGAAGAACGCAAGAATGTAATGGTTTATCAGGATCATAATACGCGGGATTTCGACAGCTACCTGATGGTGAATGGCCAGTGGCAGCTGTCGATGGAGATCCTCTATACCCGCACGAAATAGGGGGCGATCTATTCAGCCGGGCTGAAGTCCAGCTTCATATAGGGGCTGAAGGGGCCATCCTTGGTGGCAGATATATAGCCCATGATCTGGAAGCCGGTGTCGGTTTGCCCAAGCTCCAGTTTGCCGATCACCTTGCCGCCTTCGCCGTCAGGAAAGGCGGTACCTGTGTCTGCATTCAAAACGGTGACAATGCCCTCTTGCATTTGGCCTGCATATACATCCAGGTAGCCATTGAGGTCATCGAGGAAGCCAAAGCGATATTCCCCGTTGAAGCGGTCGTAGGAGAAGGTCATCTCATATTGGAATGTGGCGCCTGGGAAGGCCACTGGCATCTGAAGTCTGATGAAGGCCCCGCCCATTACAGTATCAGCAACGGCGCGTGCGGGTGCCAACGGGGCCGCCCAATGGTCTGTGTCATAATAGGTGGCTATTGCGTTCCAGCGGCCGTTAATATAGCCGATGGCCTCAAGTTCGTCTTCGGCAAAAGCGCCGGTGGCCGGTGCCATGTTTGTGGCTGCCAGCAGGCTAAGCCCGATCAGGGCGTTTTTGAAAGATTTGGTCATTGTCCTCGCCTCTATAGTCGTCGTTTTGGTTGTTTTGACCATCTAAGCGCGGATGAGAGGCAAGGGCAATGGGCTTTTGTTGGCCGGGCGAGCGGTACGCCTATTTCCACAAGGGTGCTGAATCCCAATGTTCGGCGATCTTGCCGTCTTCGATGCGGAACATATCGAACCATGTGGTGGTATAGGTTTCGCCCTCATTTGTTGGGTGTTTGCGCTCCTGCCTGAAGGCGAGGATGACAATATCGCGTTCGGCCGTGATCATCACCAGATCGGGAATGCCGGTGGGTGCTACATCGGGTTTTTCTAGGCTTTTAAGGAAGCCGATGAAAGGCGCGCGGCCTGTGGGTACATTCGGGTTATGCTGGATATAGCTTTCAGCCACATAATCGGGCGCCAGGGCCGCATCCCGGCCCAGAAACACCTTCACCCAGAAATCATACACCAACTTTTTGTTGGCCTTCAGGGCAGGATCAGCGCTTTCAAGCAGCGTTTGCTGGTTCGGGTGTGTGGTCACTTCTTCTTGTGCATGAGTGGTAGTACTGGCGCATAAAAGGCCCAGCAGGATTACAATCTGTTTCACAATTTTCTTCCTTCGAGGATCGCAGCGATCCCTGATTTCCAGTTGCCTGCGCGGCGAAGTATGGCGCGTCGCCGCACATGTCCAACAGGCTGCGATGGAAGGAGCCTTGTTCGGGCCAGAGCGATCAGCCCACGGTGATATCGGGTTCGTGGTCTACCGGGCAATTCAGGCTGTTGGCCACGAAGCATTTTTCGTTGGCTTCATGATGGAGCGTCATGGCCTTTTCCATATCGCTCTCTGCGGTGATGGTGATGCGGGGCCTGAGGGTGATGCGTTCAAACTTGCCCGCGCCGCCTTCACCTTCGCTCATTTCGCCAAGGGCCGTATCTTCATAAGATGTTACCACCACCCCGTTCACCGCGCACAGGTGCAGGTACCACAGCATATGGCAGCTGCTGACCGAGGCGACGAGCATGTCCTCAGGGTTATGGCGGGTGGGATCGCCCCGAAACGCCGGGTCGCTTGAACCCAGTATGTCTGCCTTGCCGGATACGGCGACAGTATAATCCCGTGTGTAGCTATTGTAGGTTCTTGTGCCTTCGTCGTTGGCGCCGGTCCATGTAGTGGTGGCTTCATAACTGTGCATCTTGGTCATTCCGGTTTCCTCGCGCTTGCCAATTGTTGGCCGGTGTCGTGTGGGCGTGATCATAGGCGTGGGGGCGGGGCCCTGCCAGTGCCAATTGGTATCATCCCTGTAGGGCCAGTTGGGGCCGGAGGCTTGAAAATTCGAGTGTCGTCAAAAAACGTTCAAAAATCGGCTTGACGAGCGGGCGCGCGCATTTTATACCGGCGCAGCTTTCGGCGGCAGTGTAGCCGTTTCGAGTAGTCTTGAGTAAGTTACAGACGCGTCGGAGGCCTGTTCATACATTTAGTATGGCCGAGTAGCTCAGCTGGTTAGAGCAGCGGAATCATAATCCGCGTGTCGGGGG
>JABXIS010000057.1 GCA_013372975.1 Alphaproteobacteria bacterium | reverse complement strand
CGTGCGCCTTGGCGATATTGCCCGCGTTGAGCTTGGCGCCGAGCGCGACGAGAGGACTTTCCGCGGTAATGGCATCCCGATCATTGGCCTTGGCGTTGTGAAACAGTCCAAGGGCAACACGCTGGCGGTCGCCGAGGCCGTGAAGGCGGAGATGGAAAAGATCCGCGAAACACTGCCTGAAAGCATGGAGCTGCTGGCATCTTACGACAGTTCGGTGTTTATTGCGAAGGCCATTGACGAGGTCTATTTCACGCTGGCCGTTGCGATGGGCCTTGTTGTGTTGGTGCTGTATCTGTTCCTCGGGAATGTGAAAACCGTACTGGTGCCTGCGGTGACCGTGCCTGTGTGTATTGTGGCCAGCTTCTGGATTTTGAGCCTTACGGACGTTTCGATCAACCTGATTACGCTTCTGGGGCTTGTGATGGCTATTGGCCTGGTGGTGGATGATGCCATTGTGGTTCTTGAAAATATCTATCGCCGCGTGGAAGAAGGCGAACCGGGGCTCGTGGCCGCATACAGGGGCGCACGTCAGGTTGGTTTTGCCGTGATCGCCACGACAATGGTTTTGATTGGCGTTTTTGTGCCAATCATGTTCCTGACCGGGAATGTGGGCCGTCTGTTTGGCGAATTGGCGATCACCATGACGGCGGCTGTGGCCTTCTCAAGCCTTGTGGCGCTTACGCTTTCACCGATGATGTGTTCCCTTCTGGTGCGTCGGCGCAACAAGAAGCCTGCTTTCGCCAAGATGCTGGACAGGGCTTTCAAACGCATTCAGGACGGCTATGGCAGGCTGCTGGAGGTTTGCCTGCAAAACAAAGTGATTATCACGCTATGTTTCCTGACCTGTTTTGCCCTGATTATGGGCCTTCAACAACGTATTCCGGCTGAGTTGGCGCCCATTGAAGATCGTGGTGGCCTGTTTATGCGGGTGCGTGGCCCGGAGGGGGCAAGCCATGACTTTATGGTCAAACAGGCGGAAAAAATCGAGCAACAGGTGCAGCCACTTCTTGAAAGTGGCGAGCTTGTGCGCATTCTTTTACGTGTGGACGGCGGCGGCGGTTGGGGCTTCCTGATCCTCAGTCCGTGGGATGAGCGGGAGCGCACGTCCACCGAAATCTTGAACGAACTGCGGCCCAAGCTGATCCAGAATGTAACAGGTGCCATGGCGATCCCCATTGAAACTTCCGGTCTGACACGGCGTGGCGGCGGCGATGGGTTTGAGTTCGTGATTGGCGGCGATACATATGAAGACTTGGGGCGTTACCGCGATTTGATGCTGGAAGCGCTGGCGGGGTATCCCGGCCTTGTGAACCTGGATGCGGACTATCTGGAAACCCAGCCGCAATTCAAGGTGCGGATTGATCGTGCGCGCGCGGCTGATATGGGGGTTTCCATTCAGTCCATTGGTCGCACGCTTGAAACCATGATGGGCGGACGGCGGGTGACCACCTTCGTGCAGGACGGTGAAGAATATGACGTGATCCTGCAGGCGCAGGAAGGGGACAGGCGCCAACCGCTTGATATGGAAAACATCCATGTGTCGTCAGGTCGTTCTGGCGCGCTGATACCGCTTTCCAACCTTGTGACTGTGGATGAGGTCTCGGGCGCTGGTGCCCTCAGGCGCTATAACCGCGTGCGCGCGCTCACGCTTAGTGCCAGCCTTGGCGAGGGTTATACACTTGGGGAAGTGCTTGCCCATGTGGAAGAGGTGGTGCGGCAGGAAATTCCTGATGTAACCAAGATCGATTATAAAGGCGCCACGCGCGAATATAAGGAAGCCGGGTCGGATATTTATTTCATCTTCATGTTGGCGCTTGCCGTGGTGTTCCTGATACTCGCGGCGCAGTTCGAAAGCTTCATTCACCCCTTTGTGATCATGCTGACGGTGCCTTTGGCCGTGCTTGGTGGGCTTTTGGGGCTGTATGTGGCGGGCAGTACGCTCAATATATATAGCCAGCTTGGCCTCATTATGTTGATCGGGCTCGCGGCCAAGAATGGTATCCTGATCGTGGAGTTTGCCAACCAGTTGCGGGATGAGGGCAAAAGCGTGCGCGAAGCGTTGCTGGATGCCTCAAAAACCCGCCTGCGTCCCATTATGATGACAGGCCTTTCCACAGCAATGGGCGCCGTGCCGTTGATGATGGCGTCGGGGGCAGGGTCCCAAAGCCGGATCACTATTGGTGTTACCGTGTTTGGCGGTGTGATTGTGGCCACTTTCTTCACGCTGTTTATCATTCCGGTGTTTTATGATTTCTTCGCGCATTACACGCGTTCGCCCGGCCATGTGGCTGGCAAGCTGAAGGATTATGAAGACAAGGAAGCCAAGGGTATTCCGGCGGAATAGGGACAATCTACGATGGAAACAATTGCAAAGGCGTTCGAGCGATTTCTGACACGTGACATTCTATATGTTATTGGTGGATCAAGTGTAATGTTGGCCTTCGCCTATTTCTTCGGAATTCGTCCTTCCGAAAAAATGAGTACGATTGAAATTTTCCTCTCCATTGGGTCCGCCTATGTCATAGGTTATGCTTTGCAAGAAGCATTCAGCCTGACACCTCTTTTAACTACTGGGCACTTTCAACCAAGTCGTTTTGTGATGCATATCTACAAGAGGTTTTCCAACCTAAAAGAGACACCCAATATCAATTATAGCTATTCCAGCCTGGAGGCATTTTTAACTCTCTACCCCAAGTTATCTCAGGCTGAGGTTGGACAGCTCGAAAGAACCATTAATCTGAAACAGACGGGGTCAGCGATGGGCCCTAGCTGGATGGTGAGTTCCGCAATTATTGCCTTGAAAGCTCTCAAAACGGGAGAGGCTTTTGATATTGTTTTGGCTTCTGTACTTATGCTTTTTGCCTGCATTCTTTTACTGATCGCATGGGTAAAAGGTGTACAGCAAATGCATATGTTTCACGTACTTATCGAAGCGAGCCAAAAGGACGGTGAGAAAAGTGATGAACCAAAGTAGGCGAATGCTCGATTAAATATCACAATTGCTCAGGGCCACATATTATATGCATCTGGCCGTAAAAATCTCTTTATTAGACAGTCAGCGCGTAATCCACTTTGAAGTTAGCGGCCTCGAGGGCTGAGACAAGGCTCATAGCGTGCTCTTTGTCTTTCGCTTCCACCACCAATTCCATTTCTGTTTGCTTGAGGCTGAGGGCCCCGAATTCGCGCTGGTGGCGCATTTCGATGATATTGGTGCCAACCTTTGCGACAATGTCTGTCACCATCGCTAGTGCGCCCGGCTGGTCCATCATGGTGATGCGCAGGCGCGCAAGGCGGCCATCACGGGCCATGCCGCGCATGATCGCGTTCGCTAGCATACGACTGTCGATATTGCCGCCTGAAAGCACGATGCCAACCTTGTGGCCCTTGAACAATACAGGGTGTGTCATCACAGCGGCAAGGCCAATGCCGCCGGCACCTTCAACCACCACTTTTTCGATTTCCATAATAGTGATGATCGCAGCTTCGATTGCGCGTTCGGGCACGGTGACAATCTCGTCCACAAGTTCCCGCACCACATTCTGGGTGCGTTCGCCCGGCTGGTTTACCGCAATGCCTTCGGCAATTGAAATGTTGTCCCCCGCAAGGCGCGTGCCTTCCATGCGTTCCTTCATGGCCGGGAAAGCTTCTGTTTGCACACCAACGATGCGGATATTGGGACGCAGGTGTTTGGCAATGGTTGCCACACCCGAGATCAACCCCCCGCCGCCGATCGGGACAACAAGTGTATCCAGGTCAGGCACATCCTGTAGCATTTCAAGGCCCACAGTGCCTTGGCCCGCCATAACAAGCGGGTCGTCAAACGGGTGAATGAAGGTCAGGTTTTCTTTGTCAGCCAGCGCATAAGCCGCTCTGGTGGCCTCCTCGAAATCCTTGCCAGTCAGCACCACGCGGGCGCCCAATTCTTCAGTGCGCTTCACCTTGTTGAAGGGCGTACCTTCTGGCATCACGATGGTGGCTGGAACGCCCAAACGTCCGGCATGATAGCTGATGCCTTGCGCATGGTTGCCCGCAGAGGCCGCGATAACACCCTTTGTGCCCTCAGGCAGCGTCAGCAGGCGGTTGAGCGCCCCACGCTCCTTATAGGCAGCGGTGAACTGGAAAATCTCGAATTTCAGCCAGCAATCGGCGCCGGTAATTTCAGAAAGCGTAATGGATTTTTCCATCGGCGTGCGCTTGACAGCGCTCCGGATTGCTTCCTCAGCATCGTAAACATCTTGCGCACTTATCGGCAATAATTGTTCACTCATGCATCACTCCCTGAAATAAAAATACAAAACTACAAGGCCCGCAGCTTTGCCACAGACCGTCTTGAGTGTCCATAAAAAGGTTTAAAAAATCGTGGGCAGCAGGGCGTTTAGAGGAAGCGCGCCACCAATTTGTCAATCGCGGCCGTGCATTCCGGCTCCCGCATCAAGGGGACATGGCCGAGGCCCGGTACCGTTACAGGTGTAAGGTCAGGATGCTCGGCGGCCATACGGTCCAGCGTTTCGGCAGAAAGAATATCCGACAAGCCACCGCGCAACACGACCATGGGGATATTGTGCAGCGCGCGGAAGATAGGCCATAGGTCAGGGGCTGACTGACTTTCTTCTGAATTGAAATTCTTGCTGATGGCCGGATCATACATGGGCACGGGTTTGCCGCTAGCGTCATCATACAGGTTTGCTGTGTACCAGCGCCAATCTTCGTCAGTGAAGTTGGGGTAAACGCCAGCGTTGGCGGTTTGGACAGCACTGATCGCCTGCTCCCATGTCTCGGGTGGTGTGCCTTTGCCAACATAGCTTTTGATGCGTTCAATGCCCTTGGGGTCAATTTCCGGGCCAATATCATTGATAACCGCGGCAAACAGTTTACCTGGATGCATGGCCTGCATCATGATAGTCATCAAACCGCCGAGGGATGTGCCAATGGCAATAACCTGCCTTGCACCCAAATGGTCCAAGAGGGCTATCATATCTGATACATAGGTGAGCGGCAGGTAGCGCTCGGGTTTCGGATCCCATTCAGACTGACCTCGGCCGCGGTTTTCCACACATATCACCCGGCAGCGGTCGCTAAGGTGTTTGGCTATGTCTGCGAAATCGCGTGCGTTACGGGTCAGGCCGGGCATACATAATACGACGGGGGCATCAGCGCCAGCGGTGTTATAGTCACGGTAATGCTGCCGCAGCCCGTCTGGGTTGGTGAAATATTCGTCGGTAAAATCAGCCATGGCTTTTGCCCCCAAATGTATCACGCAGGTCCCGCTTCAATATCTTGCCGTTCGGGTTGCGGGGCAGGGTGTCGATAAATTCCGTGCCGCAAATGCGCTGCTGCTTGCCCAGGCGCTCATTGGCCCACCGGGTTATATCACCGGCCGTGGCAGTGTTGCCAGCTTCCGGCACAACAACGGCAAGCGGTGTTTCTCCCCATGTAGGGCTGGGAACCCCAATTACGGCAACATCGTTAATATCCGGATGGCCAATCATGACAGCTTCAATATCCTGCGGGTAAATATTCTGTCCGCCTGAAAGGATCATGTCCTTCTTGCGGTCTACGATATAGAGATAGCCTTCTTCGTCCAACTGTCCAACATCGCCGGTGCGGAACCAATGCCTGCCGTCCTCATCTATCCAGGTGGCTTCTGCTGTGGCTTCCGGTCGGTTCAGATACATGGGCATGAGAATACGGCCCACGCCGACAATCTCACCTGATTGGCCCATGGGCACCTCTTTCTCGTCATCACCAATGATCTTGATGTCTGTCCCGATCAGGGGTTTGCCGACCGATGCCATACGGCCCTCTGCCTCTTCCGGGTCCAGAGTGGTGATCAGGCCTTCGGTGAGGCCAAACAGTTCAATCACGGCTTTTGGCCCCAATCGGTCGAACAGGGCGGTTTTAAGGTCAGCGTGCAGGGGCGAACCGCAACTCATCACCGCCTCAATACTGGAAAGGTCAAACCGTTCGTGGCCCTCCACTTCCATAAGGCGTTGATACTGAATGGGAACCATGGCGAAATTGGTGATTTTATGATCTTCGATGCTTTGCAGAGCGGCCTCCGCATCAAACTTCTCATGGATATACATGGTGCCGCCGGCAAGCAGGGTGCACAGCATGCCCACCCAACTGATATTAGAATAAAGCCCGATGGTGAACAGCGTTCGTGACGCACTGTTGTAACGCAGCGCAATGGCCAGATCATATGCCCAGTCGCGCCGGGCCTTGTGGGTGTGCAGGATGCCTTTGGGCATACCTGTCGTGCCCGAAGAGTATATAACGTTGAGCGGATCATTTGGCCCGATTTGCACATCCGGCGTCTCATCTGAGCCACTGTTCAAGAAGGCCTCATAATTGTCTCCAACAGTGATGATCCGGGTGCCTGTGTAACCTTTCAGGCGGTGCGCTTGATCAGCCGTGGTGAAAATGACTGAAACACCGGCATCATCCAGCATGGCCTGCATGGCTTCATCACTGACCGAAAGGTTGATCGGAACAGAACAAGCCCCGGACTTCATGATGCCCACAAGGGTTTCCACCATAGGAATGCCGTTTGTCATGACCACACCCACCATGCTGCTGCTACTAATCCCGCTTTTGATTAGGGCATTGGCAATACGGTTTGTGGTGCTGTTGAAGTCCTGCCATGAAACGGTCTTCTGGGCGGATACCAAAGCGTGCTTTGAACCTTTCCAGCGGCCATGCAACGCAAGAATTTCAGGCAGAAGAGGGGCATGTGTATCAAATGCTGGCATTTGACAGTCCTTACTGGTCACGAGCTTGAGTTTGGTTTGGTGCCGTCGGGAGGGGTAATCCCCGGCGGCCATGCGCACCAGGCGCTAGAAGCGGACTTCAAAGGTTGCGGTAACGGTCCGCGGCGGGCCATAGAACACAGTGATGTTGTTCTCAAGCCCTAGGGTCGGGAAGTTGTAGCCCGCTGTTTTATACTGTTTGTCAAACAGGTTCTTGCCGTGAACGCCGAGTGTGTATTTGCCATCTTCTGACACCCACACAATGCTTGCGTTGGCGATGTCGTAGGCGTCCTGGTCAATCTCGGCCACAGGCGTTTCAAACTGGACGATGGAGCCTTTGTGGGACCAGTTGCCGCCAATGTTCAGCGTGCCCCCGGCAACGGGCGTGCTGTAGGTCAGGCCCACATATGACATAAATTCCGGTGTGTTTTGCACCTCACGTTGGTCGGCAACATTTTCACCATTCAAAATCCACTCTTTAATGTCTGCATCCAGAACATTGAGGGAAGCCTGAAGTGTCAGGTGTTCACTAAGAAGGAAGTTTCCTTCGAACTCGATCCCTTTGATGGTTGCCTTACCTGCGTTGGTAACCGTGCCAACAAAGCCATCGTTTGTGCCGTCCCCATCCATATCAATGGGGAGGGAACCCGGAATTTGCATGTCTTTGTAATTGGAATAGAAAACAGCGATGTTGGTACGGGCGCGGCCGTCCATCCATGTCGCTTTCCAGCCCGCCTCATAGCTGTCCAGAGTTTCAGGGGCGAAGCCGTCCTCAACCTCTGGGGAGGAGAAGTTGGCGCCGCGCGGGTCAAAGCTGCCGGCCTTGAAGCCTTGGCTGAAGGATGCATAAAGCAGCGCATCTTCGGTCAATTTATAGTCAAGCGCTACCCGTGGGGAGAAGTCCTTGAAAGTCCGTTCAGCCTCGAAATCACTGGAGGCGCCCAGGAAAATGGCTGCATCGTTTCCGAAGAATGGCGAATTGCCGTTCAGATAGGAACCTCGGAAGATATCAGCGGACCGTTTGTCGTTGGTATAACGGCCGCCTACCGAGACTGAGGCTTTTTCATTCAAGTCATAGGTTAGGTCAGCGAACAATGACCAGGCTTTAGTGTCAACGCTGCCACCTGTATAGGCCGTAAGTGTTGATCCGTAGGCTACACGGCCAAGTTGGCCGAGAACCACATCAAAGTCATTTGAGGCTGATGCATCCAGATAGTAAAAGCCGAAGACGCCAGAGAGCCTTTCACCCGAATAAAGGGCCTGCAGTTCCTGACTGAATTGGTTGTTATCGTAGATAACCGGGGCATCAAAGTCGTCAATTGCCAGGCTGTCAAAGTCGATCACGGATTCCGTATAGTCTTCACGGTAGGCTGTTACTGACTTGAGCGTCAGGACCTCACTTGCCTCCCATTCGATGGTGCCTTGGACACCCTTGGATGTGACTTCGTTGTTGCCATCAATGCCCGCGGTTGAAGCATGATCAGTGGCGCCTGCATAGGTGTCATAAACACTTTCGGTAACAGGTGTACCACTTAAGGCACCGGCGTAAGGCCGATAGCCCGCAACGGCATTGGAATCATCATCTGTATAGTCAGCCGATATGCGAATGAACACAGTTTCGCTCGGTAACAATTCGACACTTGCCCGCGCTGCGAATATTTCCTTGTTATAATTGTCTTCACCAGTTGTGAAATTCTCACCAAAACCGTCGCGGTTGATTGAGGCGATCGTGGCACCAACACGGACTTTTTCGCCCATGGGAACCGACCCCTTGGCGATCACATCCATTTGATCATAACTGCCGTAGGAGAACTTCAAGCCAAACTCCGGCTCGTCGCCAAGGCGCTTGGTGACATATTTAATCGCACCGCCCACGGCATTTCTGCCGTATAGCGTACCTTGCGGGCCTCGAAGAATTTCGATGCGTTCGATATCATAAATATCCAGCAGCGCTCCTTGAGGGCGGGCGATATATACATCATCGAGGTAAAGAGCTACGCCCTGTTCAAAGCCTGCTAATGGGTCCTGTTGGCCTACGCCGCGAATGAAGGCAGTCAGGGTGGAATTGGTGGCGCGAGAAGGCTCAAGCGTTACGCTAGGTGCGATCTGGGCGATATCCGTGATGTCAGCTGCGCCACGCAGTGCAAGCTCATTTGCCGAAAAAGCTGTCACTGCAATCGGTACATCCTGAAGGCTTTCTGTCCGACGACGAGCCGTTACCTGAATTTCCTCAAGGGCAAGGGGTTCATCTTGCGCAAACGAAGGAAGGGTAGCCGACAAGCTTCCCAGGCAAACACTGGCCATAAGGGCCACACGTATGGTGTTGGTTGTTCTCATGTTCCCCTCCCAAGGAATCTGATGTGTGTATTTCTTCCCTGCAACAGAGAAAACTCAACGATTGTTGAAAGTCAACGTAAAAATTCAACGTTCATTGAAAAAAGTGTGAAATTAGGGATTTACCCAATCGTCTTGCCTGCGCTAAAAATGAAGGAAGAGGGAAAGGGCAAACATTGGTAAAGGCTAAAGAAAACAAAAAGGTTAAGCGAAAAGACCGTATTCTGGACGTTGCGGAGGCCTTGTTTGCGAAGCATGGTTTCGACGGAGTGTCCATGCGTATGGTCGCGGAAGGGGCGGAAGTTGATTTGGCCCTTGCAAGCTATCATTTCGGTAGCAAGCGCGGCTTGTTTGACGCGATTCTCCTGCGCCGCGCGGAGGTCTTGAACCAAACACGTTTGGAGGCGCTAGAAAAATGTAAGGCGGAAGCAGGTCCCGCCGGGCCTACAGTTGAGGCTATTATCGACGCCTACCTGAAACCAATGTTAGCGCATGGGTATGAAGAAGATGAAGGCTGGCGGCACTATTTTGAGCTGGTAGCCCAGGTGAATAACTCCCCTGAATGGGGTGGGCAACTTATGACAAAGTATTTTGACCCTCTCGTGCGGAAATTCATGGAGGCGCTCAAAAAGGCGCTGCCTGATGCAGAGCCGGAAAGCCTTTATTGGTGCTATCATTTCCTCTCCGGGGCCTTGACCCTGACATTTGCCCATACCGGCCGGATAGATCAATTGTCTGATGGCGCTGTGAAGTCCGAGGATATGGTTGGCGCCTATAAACGCATGGTGCCTTTTATAACCGCTGGCTTTCTTGAGCTCTGCTCAAAGAAATAAAATATACAATTTGATTTGTGCTTGGTGCTCAATCTTGCTAGCCACGTTTGATCGGGGTTTTCAGGGGAGGGATCTGTGCGCCTACTATCTGCTTTGATATTTTCCGGGATGGTTATTTTGTCGGGAAGACCGGCATTGGGGGGCGCTGATGCCTTCTCTAAAGGCCCTTTGATAAAAGAATTTGGGCCGGTCGCAACTGTTGAAATGACACGGACTCTTCCGGCGGATAGCCGGTTTGCAGTGTCATTCGATGTCGCCGAACAATCTGAGGAAGGTAAGGTAAATCGCCGTATCGAGAGTGCAGCTCGTTTCCTCAATATGCATGTTGCGGCAGGTGTGAAAGCTGAAAACATCACTCTCGCAATTGTCATCCACGGCAAAGCAGTTTTTGATGTGTCTCGCGATGCTCGGCACGGCGCTGAGAATGCAACTGCCGAACTAGTGAAGATACTGCTGCAACATGGGGTCAGGATCCAGGTATGCGGGCAATCGGCAGCCTACTATGATGTAGGCCCCGATGATTTGCTGCCCGGCGTGGAGATGGCACTTTCAGCCATGACCGCGCATGCCCAGCTCCAACAACAGGGCTTTACGTTAAACCCATAAAGTTTATTCAGCATATGGGCCGCGCTTGTTGCGGCAAGAAGGAATAATTGAATGTCGAAAATACACATCCGTGGCGTCCTTACGGCATGTACCCTTTTTTTCGGGGCGGGCTCTGCCATCTGTGACGACCTTACCATTGAACGTTTGGTGGGCAGTCCGAGCATTCATGGGCCGTCAGTACAGGGGCTTGAGATGTCCCCAGATGGTCGGCGCATTACTTTCCTTCGCGGAAAGGCGGAGAACAGTGCGCAGCTGGATTTGTGGGAATTCGATGTCACTAGTGGCAAATCTTCGTTGTTGGTGGACTCCGCTGTTCTCCTTGGCGGCAAAGAGGAAGCCCTGAGCGAGGAAGAAAAGGCCCGCAGAGAGCGCGATCGGTCTTTGACAGGCAAAAGTGGCATTGTCAGCTATTTCTGGAGCGAGGACGGCAAGACACTGCTGTTCCCGCTTGGAGGTGACGTCTATGTTTTGCCACTTGGTGGCAAGGCAAAACGCCTGACCGAAACACCGGAATTTGAGACAGATATCAAGTTCAGCCCGAAGGGAAATTACGTTTCTTTTATTCGGGATCGTGAGCTCTATATCGTTGACATCAAAAGCGGAAAAGAAATTCAGCTGACGACGGGGGCCTCGGATACGGTGGCAAATGGCATGGCTGAATTCGTGGTTCAGGAGGAACTGGGGCGTTATACCGGCTATTGGTGGTCCCCCGATGAAACACATGTCGCCTTCGAACAATTTGACGAGAGTGCGGTTCCCGTAAAAGACAGATACGAAGTTCAGACTGATGGGAGCGTTGTGACATTGAAGCAACGTTACCCGGAGGCTGGCAGCACAAATGTGGATGTACGTCTGGGTGTGGTTGCCCTTGATGACCAATCTGTCGACTGGATCGATCTGGGAGAAGATAAAGGCATATATCTGGCGCGGGTCAATTGGGCACCTGACAGTAAGCATCTGGTTGTCCAGCGCCTGAATCGGCTCCAAAGCCAACTCGACATGATTTGGGCAACATCGGATGGGGCCAGCACAGACCTATATCTGTCAGAAAAGTCGGACGTCTGGATCAATCTGCATGACAGCTTGGAATTTGCAGCCGATGGATCGCTGATGATCTGGGCCAGTGAGCGCACAGGGTTCCGACATCTATACGCTTATGATCTTGAGGACGGCGGATCAATTGCCCTGACATCCGGTGATTGGGCTGTAAATGAGATTGAGCAAGTGGATACCACAACGGGGACGGTATATTTCACCGGCTACAAGGATAGTCCGCTTGAGCAGCATCTCTATAGCGTGCCGATAAATGGCGGAGAGACCAAGCGTGTCACGCGCGAAGCAGGATGGCATAAGGTAGAAGTGGGCGAAGATGTCTTTATCGACAAGTATGAAAGCCCTGAGCAACCACCTCAGATCATGGTGCGCAGCTTGAAGGATGGTGCCACTGTTTCGGCAATTCTCGAAAACAAGCTCGGTTCCGATCATCCTTTTGCCCCCTATATGAGTAGCCGGGTCAAGACCAGTTTTGGCACCATTAAAGCGGACGACGGGACTGACCTGTATTATCGGCTGTATCAGCCTGCAAACATGGAAAATGGTAAACGCTATCCTGCGGTTATGGCTCCCTATGGAGGCCCACATGGACAAAAGGTGCGGCATGACTGGAGACTGGACTTCAACCATATTCTTGCGCGCAACGGATTTGTTGTGATGGTTCTTGATAATCGGGGCATGGCCAACCGTGGCCTCAAGTTCGAAAGCCACATCAAGAATGCGATGGGGACAGTGGAAGTAGCAGATCAGGTCGCAGGGGCGCGTTATTTGCAGTCGCAGGATTATATCAATGGTGATCAAATAGGCTTCTGGGGTTGGTCTTATGGCGGCTACATGACCTTGATGGCACTTTTCAAAGAACCTGATGTCTTTAAAGCGGGGGTTTCTGTGGCGCCCGTAACTGATTGGCGTCTGTATGACACAGCATATACTGAAAGATATCTGGGGCATCCGGATGCGCCCGGTGCAGTGTATGAAAATTCAAGTGTTTTCAAATATGTGGATGGCTTTAAAGGTGATCTTTTGCTGATCCATGGCATGGCCGATGACAATGTTTTCTTCGATAATTCCGTGAAGTTGATGTCTGTGTTGCAACAGAAGGGCAAGCGTTTTGAGCTTATGACGTATCCAGGCAAAAAACACGGCATCAGAGGAGAATTCGCGCAGGCGCATGTTTATAATCAGGCGCTTGCGTTTCTCAAGAGGTCACTTGTTGCCAAATGATTGGTAGGTAAGGATAAAATAATAACGAAGGCCGGGTTCCCCGGCCTTTTTTACTTGAAGCGTAACTTGGCGATAAGTATCGAGAGCGCCAGGCCCAGAGTAACAGTGTTTGCTGCAATAAGCGGAACGTCATTCTGCAGGAAACCATAGATGAGCCACAATAATATCCCGCAGGACATCATGGAAAACATGCCAAGCGATATGTCGGATGTTGATCGGGTTCTCCACACCTGCAGGGCCTGAGGAATAAAGGCCACTGTGGTTAAAATGCCGGCGAATAAGCCGAGTAGGGTGATTGGTGCCATTGTCTGAAACCTGCTTGAGTAATCTGCCTGATTATCTAGCTGTGACCTGGAAGCTTGTCATGTAGATTGTGAGTTTTTTTAATTTAACACTTGTAGCTCAAATATACTGGACTATATAGTCTATTAATGAGCAAAGGTCATGGGGCGAAGCAGTTCCTGGTTTGTGTTCGCGAAATCACCTGTTGGCGCTAAGGCATGAAAAACCCTTCCCCTCCCCAACTTCATGCTTTGATCCTCGGGTGTGTTTAATACCGGAAACGCCCGATACGGGCGTCTCCGGTTTTTTTTATGCGGCTATCCTGTCGTCGCAGTTACTTGGGTCCACGTTACCGCCGTTGCGGGCAATTGCCTCATGAATGATGTCTATCATGGTACGGAATTTTTCCACATGTATCATGTGATCAGCATCAGCAATGGCAATGAAACGGCCTCTTTTGAATGCTGCAGCCACTTTCTTGTTGGCTTCGATAGGTACAAACTGGTCTAGCTCACCAGCAAACACCGTAGCGTCCACGTCAGGCATCAATCGCAGGTCAGTTGTGCCATCCTTCAGGATACGCAGGGTGTTTTGTTTGAATTGTTCGCGAATGCCGGTAGAAGAATTAACGAGTGCATGATGCAGCTTATCCGCTGTAATCCGACATAGTCTGTTGGATTTTCGCAAGTCTGGGTTGGTCATCAAATTGGTGAAGCCATCCGCAAAGTCGGTCATACGACCCCATTCAAGCTGGAATAGTAGAAGGTTGAAGTCATATTCCAGTTCAGATGGCAGTTTCTCCATCGCGGCTGCAAGCAGCAGTTTGTTCACTCCCAGAAACTTCTGCGCATAGCGCATGGCGACAATGGTTCCGTAGCTACAGCCAAGCAAATTGATCTCGTCCACACCTATGGCTTTCAGGGCGTGGTTTATTGCGCTGCAGATAAAGTCAAATCCGAAAGTATATGGCAAAACACCGGTGTCGCCATTGCCCGGTGTGTCAACTGTAATCACCCAGGATTTCTCAGCGATTGCGTTGCTGAGCTTCTCAACCTGTGTGATGTTCTGAAACGCTCCGCCAACAAAGACAAGCGGAATTGGGGTCAGCCCTCGTCTGTATTCTTTCAAGTGGATTGGGAAACCTTCATAACTCAGGGAATGATAGGTTTGTTCGGCTTCGAGTTCGGTAAGGTTTGACATTTTTTGTCTCCGATAAGTTAGTTCGATAATCCGCTCCAGATCTGCACTCGGTCACAGTTTCGCTGATACCGGCTTGCCATCGCATTGGTGGCATACCGTGCGCCAATAATATCAGAGGTTGCATTGCTATTGCTAATTGGGTCTGGCTGATTGACAAACTGAAATCGCTTGTTTTTCTTTTTGGCACTTTCTTTCAGCGCAGAAATCGCTAGGGTGCCGGAAATTGAACCTTTGGTGAGAGGTTGCTGCCTAGCTGTTGACACTAGCGCTGCAATCTCACGGAACAGAAAGTTGGACAGAAGCAATGGCTTTGGTTGAACAAATTGAACGAAGGCGTACCTTTGCCATCATCTCGCACCCTGATGCGGGTAAAACCACATTGACGGAAAAACTGCTGCTGTTTGGTGGTGCCATCCAAGCTGCCGGTGAAGTTAAGGCGCGAGGTGAACGCCGCCGGGCCCGTTCAGACTGGATGAAGGTGGAGCAGGAGCGCGGTATTTCTGTTGCTTCCTCTGTGATGACATTCGACTATATCGAGCGCACGTTCAACCTTTTGGACACGCCGGGCCACGAAGACTTTTCTGAAGATACCTACCGGACGCTTTCCGCCGTAGATAGCGCTGTGATGGTCCTGGATGCAGCCAAGGGTATTGAGGCCCAAACACGCAAGCTATTTGAAGTTTGTCGGTTACGAGACATGCCGATAGCAACTTTCATCAACAAGATGGACCGGGAGACTAAAGACCCGTTTGAGTTGTTGGACGAGATTGAGCAAACATTGGCGCTTGATGTGGCGCCGGCCAGTTGGCCGATCGGTATGGGCCGTGATTTTAAAGGCTGCTATGATCTGATCCATGACCAGCTAATCATGTTTGATCGAGGCAAGGGCGATAGTCTGTCTGAAGGCATCAAATGTGAGGGCCTCGATGACCCGAAGTTGGACGAGTTGCTGCCTGACTATGCTGTTGAAAAACTTCGCACAGATGTGGAGATGGTTCGCGAGCTTTGTCCACAATTCAACTTGAAAGATTATCTTGAAGGTACTTTGACGCCTGTTTTCTTCGGATCTGCGATAAATAATTTTGGTGTTCAGGAACTTCTGGCTGGGCTGGCTGACTTTGCGCCCAGCCCACGCGCCGGCAAGGCACTTGAGCGCAGCGTTGAGCCTGATGAGACTAAGGTTTCGGCCTTTGTTTTCAAAATTCAGGCGAACATGGATCCAAAACACCGTGACCGTATCGCTTTTGTACGTCTGGTTTCGGGCCGGTTCCGCAAGGGCATCAAGATGAAGCATGTACGCAGCGGCAAAACACTCGCCATCCATAATGCGCAGCTTTTCCTCGCACAGGATCGGGAGATAGCTGAGGAAGCATATGCGGGTGACATAATCGGCCTTCCAAACCATGGCAACTTGCGTATTGGTGATACTTTGACCGAAGGGGAGATGATCCGCTTCACCGGCGTGCCTTCGTTTGCGCCGGAGATTTTGCAGAAGGTTCGCCCAGAAGATCCCATGAAGGCAAAACACCTGGGGCGTGCGCTGGAGCAACTGGCAGAAGAGGGCGCTGCACGCGTATTCAAACCCAACCTTGGTAGCGATTGGGTCGTCGGTGTAGTGGGGCCGCTGCAATTTGACGTGTTGGCGGACCGTATTCGCACCGAATATGAAGTTCCATGTCGGTTTGAGCCTACGACGTTGCTAACGGCGGAGTGGGTCGAAGGTGACGCACGGGAATTGAAGAAATTCTCTGATCAAAACCGCGCCTCCATGGCCGTTGATCACGCTGGTGCCCCGGTCTACCTTGCCCGGAACAACTGGCATTTGGACAAAGCAAAAGACGACTTCCCCACACTTCGCTTTCTGAAAACCAAGGAAGAAGTATACTAGTTTGGGCCGAGTTCTTGATTGAAACCCGTTTTGACCCCGGTCAAGGCGGGTTTTCTTTTAATAGGCTTTGATCTTCTGGTGGTGCGACGTTTGCTCGCAAAGCAGGGAGAAAAAGCGATGGGGCAGGAACTAGAAACAAGCAACTTTGCGGACGCAGATTATGAAGCCTTTACACGCCAATTGAAGGTTGAGACCGATCTGGTTGCCGCGTGGGAGAAAGCTGGCGAGCAGTCTGAAGCGCCCCCTACGGCGGGTTTCGAACTGGAAGCTTGGTTGGTATCTGATCAAATGTTGCCCGTAGGTGCCAACGATCGCTTTATCGAACGCATGGAGAACCCGCTTGTGGTGCCCGAACTTGCAGCGTTCAATGTTGAATTCAACGGAAACCCCGCAGAGTTGAGTGGAAACGCACTTTCCCGCTTGCATGCCAACCTTTCTGACCTGTGGCGGTCGGCAAGTCTGACAGCTGATGATATGGGATTGAGATTGGCGATGATCGGTATTCTGCCAACTATAATGGATGCCGACCTCAGCCCCGAAAATATGACAGAAACAGAGCGCTATAAGGCTTTGAATGACCAGGTTTTCAGGCTTCGCAAAGGTAAGCCGATAAACTTGAAAATCTCAGGCAAAGAAGACTTGGTAAGCCAGCATATGGACGTGATGTTGGAGGCTGCGGCGACTTCTTTCCAAATTCACATGAAAGTACCCAAGGGCAAAGAGGTTGATTACTATAATGCGTCAAAGCTGGTGTCTGCTCCCTTGGTGGCCCTGTCTGCAAACTCCCCATATTTGTTTGGAAAAGATCTTTGGGCTGAAACAAGGATTCCCCTATTTGAACAAGCCGTGTCTGTTGGGGATTGGGACTATGCGGAACGGGTTACCTTTGGCGTACGTTTTATAGAAGATAGTCTTTCCGAGGTATTTGTTGCAAATCGTCAGCGGTATCCTGTGCTTTTGCCGCAAGTTTCGGACCGGCAAGCCAAAAAACTGGATCATTTCCGTTTGCAAAATGGAACAATATGGCGCTGGAACAGGCCGTTGGTGGGGTGGGACGCTGATGGAACGCCCCATTTTCGGATAGAGCAACGCGTTGTACCAGCAGGGCCAACAATTGCAGATTCTATTGCAAATGCGGCTTTTTATTATGGCCTGATTACATATTTGGCGGAGGACAGTATTCGGCCCCATCAGCGTGCTCAGTTCTTTACGGCCCGCGATAACTTCTATACGGCCGCAAAATGTGGAATGGATGCCGAAATTCGCTGGGACCATGAAGATGGCAAGGCAATACCCGATCTGGTGTTAAACACATTGCTTCCGATGGCAAGAGAAGGCCTGGAAAATTTGCAACTCGATCGAGCCGACTGTGAGCTGTACCTTGGCATAATAGAAGGGCGCTGCCGAACTTGCCAGAATGGTGCTGTTTGGCAACGGAGATATGTAACGGAACATAACGCAAGCATGACCGAAATGTTGCAGGCCTACCTTGCTCGCCAGCAAACTGATATCCCTGTGCATGAATGGCCTGTGTGATGGATTCTTTGAAGGTATTAACGGGATATCCCGATGCGATGTTGGGGTGCCATGCTCGGGAAGTTCACGATATTCTCGGCGGGCCTTCACTATTCTTTCTGGAAGGCCGCCGTGCGCCACCGTTGTTTATAACCTGTTTGCAGCATGGCAATGAACCTTCAGGGTTTGAGGCGGTTCAAATGATCCTGCGAAAATACAGAGCCGGAACCTTGCCGCGCTCTGTTTGGTTGTTCGTTGCGAATACAAGGGCTGCGGCGGAAGGGAAACGTTTGGTTGTGGGTCAGCAGGATTATAATCGCTGTTGGCCAGGCACAATGGTGCCGGATGGAAAAGAGATCCAATTGCTTCAGGAGGTGGTTGATACCGTTTGTAGAACTCCGATTTTTGCGAGCGTAGATTTGCATAACAACACTGGGCAAAATCCACACTATGGATGTGTGAACCGCCTTGATCACAGTTTCCTGCAATTGGCTACACTATTTTCCCGCACTGTCGTGTATTTTACACAGCCTTGCGGGGTGCAGTCGCTAGCAATGTCCGAATACACACCTTCGGTAACATTGGAATGTGGAAAAGTGGGTGACAGGGTCGCGCTGGATCATGCCGTTACATTTCTGGACGCATGTCTGCATTTGCACCATATTCCTGACCAAAAGGTACAGGCACAAGATATTCACCTTCTTCAGACCAAGGCCACGGTAAAGGTGGTTGCGGGCACTACTTTTGGATTTGGGGGTACCGCCAATCAGGTCAATTTTCGGCAGGATATTGATCTCCATAACTTTGGCTCAATTCCTGCCGGCAGTGTGATTGCCAAGATCAAGCCCGGCGTACCAATGCCCCTTTGCGTTACAAATAACCATGGCACACAAATAACTGAAGATTTTTTCAGGATTGAGGGCGGTGCTCTTAAGGCCAACAGGTCGTTTATACCTTCGATGGCCTCAACTGACGTAGATGTCGTTCGGCAGGATTGCCTGTTTTATGTTATGGAGGAGTTGGCCCTGCCGTCTTGATTAGGATGGCGAAAACAAAGAGGAGAAGGAATGTCTGATACGGATGGCGTAATCACTGGTGTTGGCGGCATTTTCTTTAAATGCAGAGACAGGGACCATTTGATCGATTGGTATCAGAAAAAACTCGGTTTTCCCTTTGATGGCGTTGGTGCAAGTTTTGTTTTCAGGGAAGATGATGATCCTGAGAAAGCCGGATATTTTGTTTGGGGCCCATTCAAGAAGGAAAGTGAATATTTCCGGCCATCAGGGCGCGAGTACATGATCAACCTGCGGGTCAGAGGTATTGAGGCATTGCTTGACCGGTTGAAGAAAATGGGTGTCGAGCAGATTGGTGAAATCGAAGAATATGATTATGGCAAATTTGCCTGGATCATGGACCCGGAGGGTACAAAGATTGAGCTTTGGGAACAGATCGGCGAGCCACCAATTCTTGAAGACTAGATTTCGTCAGCCAACACCGGGGGGCGGGGCAGTACCGAAACTTTGAACCAGCGACCCAGCCACCAAGTTCCAGCCATCTACCAAAACGAAGAAGATCAGTTTGAAGGGGGTCGCAATCATAACAGGTGGCAACATCATCATCCCCATCGACATCAGGATAGACGCCACAACCATATCGATGACCACAAAGGGGACATAAAGCAGAAAGCCGATTTCAAACGCACGCCTGAGCTCGGAAATCATGAAAGCCGGTATGAGAGTGGTCAGGGCAACTTCGTCAGGGCTATCTGTTGTGGTATCGTTGGAAAGGGTCAAGAAGAGTTCAAGGTCTTTTTCCCGCACTTGTGAAAGCATAAAGTTCCTCATGGGAACTGACGCTCTGTTGAATGCCTCTTCTTCGTTAATCTCCTCATTGACCAAGGGTTGAATTCCTTGGTCCCAGACTTCCGTCAGGGTAGGGGCCATCACATACCCCGTGAGGAAAAGAGCCAACGATATCAAAACGATATTTGGCGGCGTTTGTTGCGTGCCCATTGCGCTTCGGAGAAGTGAAAAAACAATCACCATTCGGGTGAAGCTTGTCATCATTATCAAAATGCTGGGCGCGAGGCTAAGAACGCTAAGCAGCAAAATCATTTGGACAACGCGGCCACTCATCGTGCCTGATTGCCCAAGATCCAGATTTATCGATTGCGCAATTACCGGCGTTGACCCTGCAACAAGAAGGGTGATCGCAAGGGGAGCCATGAAAAGAAAGCTGCGAACGATTAGGTTTCTGTGTGATCTAAGCTGGTTGACCAGATTTTTCCTCAGTTCCACTCTAGTGCGCCTCTGCTTCGTCTTGATATTCAATGATTTCGCTCTTGTCGATTAATGTTACCCCGCTAGGGCCAGAACCAACAAGATATTGGTGCCCTCTCCACTCCACAACAGTCAATCTGTTACGACCATCAAGTGACTGGCTCTCCAACATTTTCAGTTTACGGCTCCCTGTGGTTTTGGGAAGCCCTGGCAAAAGGCCAAATCTTTTTACCGCCCACGCGATGAGGCCAAACAGGCCCAGCATTATAAAAAGGACGGAAAATACGCTGAGAAATTCTTGCCCCATCAATTTTTCCCGGTTGGAGGTTCTGAGGGTTGGTTTGACACGGAGGCTGCCTCCTTCAATGTTGTCTTGTCTGTCGGTGTTGTACTTTCAAATGTACCTGAAAGTCTTTGATTTTCCGCATAGACCCGCTCAAGGATAAGAGACACAGCATGAAGAGCCTCCAACGGCACCGGGCATTCGACATCAAATGCATCGAGAAGCTCAGTTAAGTCTTTGTCTTGCCTTACTTTTACCCCTTCAGCGAAAGCAATTTCCAGAATCTTTTCCGCATTGTAGCCGTGCCCTTTTGCAGTGATTTTTGGGGTATTGCCGTCGCCTTCCTGTTTGATTGCAACGGCCTTGGTGTTGAGGGCACTATCTTGCATAGACGTATTTTTTTTGTCTTCCATGAGACTTATTGAGCGATACTTGCACGGAAATTGCAAGCGTTAGAATGTGAGTCGAGATAAATATCAGGTTTGCAACTTGTTAACCGGATTCGGGTCATGATATAGTGGAAATCAAGTTTTAACGGCCAGTTGGTAAGAAAACTCATGGATTTGACAAACATTCCGCTTATGGCGGCGCTGAAAAACAGGATGAAATGGCTGAATAGCAATCAAGCCGTTATCAGTGAAAATATTGCTCATGCGGATACGCCTGGCTTTAAGGCCAAGGAACTGGATGGACAAAATTTTTCCGGTTTGGTCGAAGAATTGACTGGCAGTACCGGCCACAACACAGGAATGCGGACAAACAATGCCCGTCATATGGATGTTAATGGTTCGAGCGGAAATTCGCTGAGAAAAGTAGAAGTGAAGGGCTCTGAGGAATCCCAATCAGGGAACTCTGTTGTTCTGGAAGAAGAAATGCTTAAGCTGGCCGATACCCAGATGAAATATGGTATGGTTGTCAATCTGTACAAAAAGAACGTCGGATTGATGAATAAGGCCCTTGGTAAAAGTAACGGTTAGTTCGGGTTACAGGCCCGCATTTGATCATTGGTAAAGGATTGAGTGATGGATTTGGAAAAGGCTATGATGGCGTCGGCAGCTGGGCTCAGGGCTCAATCTGTTCGTATGCGCGTTATCTCTGAAAACATCGCAAACCAGAATTCCGTGGCCTCTGAACCTGGTGCTGATCCATATCGCAGAAAGATCATTACATTTCAGACCGAACTTGACCGCGCGTCGGGTGTCGAGCTGGTCAAGCCTGGTAAAGTCGAGTTTGATCAGAAGGAATTTGGCAAGAAATACGATCCAGGCAATCCGGCCGCCGATGAATCGGGTTATATTAAAACTGCCAATGTGAACGGTATGATCGAAATGATGGACATGCGGCAGGCACAGCGGACATATCAGTCCAACATCAATGCGCTTGAGGCTAGTCGCCGGATGGCGACAATGACACTTGATTTGCTGCGTTAGGAAGATAGCAGATGAACATCAAACAACTTGATGCCGTAAATGCCTATTCGCAGGCGACCAAGAAGATGCAGGAAACTGGTCTTGGTTCGCGTGATGGCGCCGATGGCATTTCGTCTGGCGGCAGTGCTTTCTCCAGCTTGGTAACTGAAGCTTTGGGCGATGTGAAGCAGGCAACTTCTACGATGGAAGTGGCAGCTGCGAAGTCGCTGGTTAATGAAGCTGATATGGTGGACGTTGTTACGGCTGTTTCCAATGCTGAGATGGTTGTAAACACTGTTGTCACTGTGCGTGATAAAGTTATTTCTGCTTATAACGATATTCTCAAGATGCCGATCTAAGCGACGGAGCGACTTGATATGGAAAGCGGTGACGTCCTTGAAGTCGCACGAGATGCGGTTACGACACTGTTGATGACGTCCGGTCCAATATTGGCTGTAGGCCTCACAATTGGCCTTATAATTGCCTTTTTCCAATCATTGACCCAATTGCAGGAAATGACGCTCACGTTCGTTCCAAAAATTGTCGCTGTATTTGCGGCACTTCTACTGTTCATGCCTTTGATGGGGCGTAACTTATCAGCTTTGATGCTTAGGATATCCGAGCGTATCATTAGCGGCGGGTAGGGTTATGTTGGGCGATGTCCTTCCTGCAGAAGCTTTCGGTTTTTTGCTGGTAGCAACGCGGCTTGTAGCCTTGATCATAGTCATGCCGGTCTTGGGTGATACGTCAATACCCGGGCGAATAAGAGCTGGCATGGGCTTCCTGTTTTCTCTTGTGATCTATGCGTCGGTGCGTAGCGATTTGCCGCCTATGCCAGACAATGCCTTCATTGTGGGGTCCCTTTTGATCAGGGAGTTTGTGATCGGTGTGATCATGGGGCTGGCCACACGAATCTTGCTAACAGCAACCCACACCGCCGGGACAGTCATCGCATTTCAGACAGGGCTCGCCGCTGCGCAATCTTTTGACCCTGCACAAGGGTCGCAAAGTGCACTTGTTGCCAGCTTTCTGACACTTGTAGCAATCACATTGATTGTGGTGACAGATTTGCACCACCTTATGATCCTCGGCATGGCCAACAGCTTTGTGAAGTTCCCGGTTGGGCTGGGTTTGCCATACACAGATTTTGCAACAGTGATAACGCATTATGTGTCAGGGGCGTTTCTTTTGGGCGTCCATTTGGCAGCCCCTTTCATTGCCTACGCGGTTATCTACAATCTCGGGCTGGGTTTGATTTCGCGGCTGATACCTGGTTTTCAGGTATTCTTCATTGGAATGCCCATCAATCTGTTCATGGGCTTTACACTTACCATGATCCTAATAGGGTCGATTATGCAGCTATTCCTTGAGAGGTTTGAGGAATTGCTCGTGAGTTTCCTGGGATAAGAGAATGGCAGAGGAAGACGAAAGCCAGAAGACCGAAGAGCCCACGCCCAAAAGACTTAAAGAGGCGGAAGAAAAAGGCGATGTGGTTCAAAGTCAGGAAATCAAAAGCCTTGTGATGCTGGCGGCGGCCGTAGCCATCATCGGCTTTTTCGGAGCGTATGTAAGCAGATCGGTCACAAACATTCTTTATGTCCATATGTCCACCGTTCATCTGATGGACACTGATCAACTGGGTATTTTGGACAGCCTTTCGCCTGTTCTGAACAGTGTTTTTCTCGTGATGTTAGTGCCATTCGGAATCCTGGTGTTCGCCGCTTTCGCCGGCAATATGATGCAGCATAAAACCAGCCTGACATTCGAAAAGCTCAAACCAAGCCTCAAAAAAATGAGCCCCGTTTCTAACGCGAAAAAATGGGCGCCAGCGCGTCTGGGGATGGAGTTTTTCAAGATATCGGCAAAACTTATTGCTGTCGCTGCGGTTATTTTCATCATCGTGTTCCCAGAGCGGGACCGGCTGGATACCGCTATGCTTCTGTCCCTCTTCGACCTTCTCAGTTTCATGCATTCCATGGCGGTCAAACTATTGTTTGGTGTTCTAATCGTAATGGCCATCGTTGCGGCCATTGATTTTTCCTTCCAAAGTTATCAGCATCAGAAAAAGCTGCGGATGACCAAGCAGGAAGTGAAGGACGAGCATAAGCAGACTGACGGGGACCCAAAGGTAAAAGGCCGCTTGAGGGCTATACGGATGGAACGCGCAAGACAGCGCATGATGACGGCGGTCCCGGAAGCAGACGTGGTCATCACCAACCCGACCCACTATGCAGTGGCGCTGGAATATAAACACGGAACAATGGATGTTCCTAAAGTTGTCGCAAAGGGTGTGGATGCTGTTGCCCTGAAAATTCGCGAAGTGGCAACGGAGCATGGTGTCCCCATTGTCGAGGATCCGCCTCTTGCCCGTGCACTGCATGCCAGTGTCGAATTGGACGAGGAAGTTCCGCCTGATCAATATAAGGCCGTGGCTGGCGTCATCAGTTATGTCATGAAGCTTAAACGCGCTGGATTTGCACCAGCAAAAGGCCGTTAAATCTTGCCTGAAAACTGGATTGAGCGTTAGTCTGACGAACCAATAAGGGAATAGGGGACAAAGGCTTATGGAAAGCCGGCTACCGAGGCCACTTCAGGAGGCATTGAACCAGAGCGAAGCCAAGTCAGGAATCAAGTTGCTGACGGTTGCCTTGGCCGGATTGATCGGATCGCTGGGTATTGCGGCGCTTACCGCAGCCTCCTGGGGTATCGGGATTGCCAGCGTCCTTGGTGGTGCCCTATTGATTGCAACAGCCCTTACGCTCCTGAGGGCGTTGGGTAAAATCGATCGTCCGGCGGTACATGCTGATATCGTCGATAAGGAAGTGATCAATGCACTGGTCGCACTTGATCGGCGCGCCGTGGTGATTACAGATATTCAAGGCGATATTGTCGCGTCAAACGCCGCTTTTGACCGAATGGCTATGGGGGCTGTTCGAAAATTGTCAGACGTATTCCGCAGTGACAATGCAAAAGCAGAGGCCAACCTCTTGATTACCCAAGTTGCCCAGGCGGGCAAAGGTCAGTCGATTTTGGCGTTGGATCGTGCACGGGAACAAAAGCTGAGGCTTCAGGGAAAGCGTACCGGGCAGCATATCCTATGGCGGGTATCTCAGCAGAATGACCGTGAGCGGCTGGACCATGAACGTAAAATGCTCGGAGAGTGGGGGGAGCCGCTGTTCGAACGGTTGGGCTGTGGCATCCTGCTTGAGGATGCGTCGGGCAAAATTCACTTCGTGAATGACACTTTGAGGGACTGGATGGGCCTGCAGCCCAATGAAATGCCGCTCAAAATTCAGCTCAAGGCTGGCGAAACTCAGCTTCTGGTCGGGAAAAAACAGCGCATTGATGTGGATGTGGTGGATGTGCCGCTCAAGAGCCGGGAAGAAGACCGAGATTATGGCCGGTATCGCTTTCTGCGCAAGCTGGACCAAATCCGTGGGCGCCTGGTGCCGGAGGATCGCGAATTTCTCATCGACCCGATTTTCGACGCGGCGCCGATTGCTGTGGCCGTTGTCGGCCTTGAAGGCGATATCCGCGAATATAACCAGCCACTAAAGCGCCATCCGGCGGGCATGAAGATTCAGCTTGGCGCTTCCATTCTTGATTTGGTCAAGGAAGATGACCGCGACGAACTCAAAGAGCTGATTTCGTTTGCGCACGAAGGAAAACCGGCGAGCGCGCCGTTGGATGTGGTTTTTGAAGGCACAAACCCTGAACGCGTTGGCCAGATATACTCTTCATCCATTTCCAAGGGTGACGAAACCTATGTGATCTTGTATCTTATTGATACAACACAGGAAAAAAGCCTGGAGCGCCAGTTTGTTCAGGCCCAGAAGATGCAGGCCGTGGGCCAGCTTGCGGGCGGCGTGGCGCACGATTTCAACAATCTACTCACAGCGATCATCGGCTTCTGCGACTTGCTTTTGGTGCGGCATGATGCAGGGGATCAGTCATTCTCTGATATCATTCAGATCAAGCAGAATGCCAACCGGGCGGCCAATCTGGTGCGCCAGCTTCTGGCTTTCTCGCGGCAACAGACACTCAGGCCCAAAATCCTGATGATGACAGACGTTCTGGCCGAACTGTCGAACCTGATCCGCCGCCTGATTGGCGAGAATATCCAGCTGAAGGTGGTGCATGGGCGGGACCTGCAGCCTGTGAAGGTGGACCAGGGCCAGCTTGAGCAGGTGATCATCAACCTGGCAGTGAATGCGCGCGATGCCATGCCGGGCGGCGGCGCGCTCACGATCCAGACAAGCATGATCGGCCCAGATGATCCGATGATCGAAAAATATGATGTGGTAGTACCGGATGATTATGTGCTTGTGCAGGTGCAGGACACTGGCTGCGGGATCACCAAGGAAAATATGACCAAGATTTTCGAGCCCTTCTTCACCACCAAGGAAGTGGGGCAGGGCACGGGGCTTGGGCTGGCCACTGTTTACGGCATCGTCAAACAAACCGGCGGATTTGTGTTTGTCGATTCCGAGCTGGGTGTCGGCACCACATTCTCGCTATTTTTCAAGGCTCACGCCGCCGAGCAGGAAGCGGGCGAACCCGCGCCCAAGGTGGAAGCACCAGCGCGGGACCTTACGGGCAAGGGCACCATCCTGATCGTGGAGGACGAAGACCCGGTGCGCATGTTCGCGAGCCGCGCGCTTTCGAACAAGGGATACAAGGTGCTGGAAGCCGCATCAGGCGAGGCCGGGCTCGAAATTCTGGAAACCACAGAAGAGAAAATCGACCTGCTGATCTCGGATGTGATCATGCCGTCGATGGATGGCCCCACACTGGTAAAACACGCGCGCAAGAAAATGCCGGACCTGCCGGTGATTTTTGTCTCGGGCTACGCCGAAGATGTTTTCCGGCAAAATCTGGAAGCCGAGGAATTCCTGTTCCTGCCGAAACCCTTCTCGCTGAAGGATCTGGCCAGCCAGGTGAAATTCATCCTGGGGTAGGGTATCCGCGATTAGGGCACAAAAGGGCCCAATTACCGAAAGGGCACACAGGGGCACACATGGTTGTGCCCTTTTTTGTTCCTGTACCAGCGCATGAGAACAAAAAGTGAATATTTGTTCTTGCGTCATGAGAACAAAGTGTGTACAAATTGACAAAAGCAAGGATGAAAATTCATCCATTGCATGGGATATCAGGCTGTGGAATAAGGGAGCCCGATCATGTCAATGCCGGAACTACAGTTGGTAAAGGGAAACTCAATGGATAAGACAAAAGCGCTCGAAGCCGCGCTTGGCCAGATTGACCGGGCCTTTGGTAAGGGCTCCGTGATGAAGCTGGGGCAACGGGAATCAGGGATCGAGATCGACAGCATCTCAACCGGTTCACTGAACCTTGATATCGCGCTCGGGATCGGCGGTTTCCCTAAAGGTCGTATCATCGAGATTTACGGCCCGGAAAGCTCCGGTAAAACCACGCTTGCACTGCATGCTGTGGCCGAAGCGCAAAAAGCAGGCGGCATCGCCGCGTTTGTGGACGCCGAGCACGCGCTGGACCCTGTTTATGCCCGCAAGCTGGGCGTGGACGTGAATGAGCTTCTGGTTTCCCAACCCGACACGGGGGAGCAGGCGCTTGAAATCGCTGACACGCTTGTGCGCTCAGGTGCTGTGGATATCCTGGTTGTTGACTCGGTTGCCGCTCTGACGCCGCGCGCTGAACTTGAAGGCGAGATGGGTGACAGCCATGTGGGCCTTCAAGCCCGGCTGATGAGCCAGGCGCTCAGGAAGCTTACGGCCTCTATCTCCAAATCCAACACCATCGTTATCTTCATTAACCAGATCCGGATGAAGATCGGTGTGATGTACGGCAGCCCGGAAACCACCACAGGCGGTAATGCGCTGAAGTTCTATGCCTCTGTTCGTCTTGATATTCGCCGCACAGGTGCCATCAAGGACAAGGACGAGATTGTGGGTAACGCAACCCGTGTGAAAGTGGTGAAGAACAAGCTTGCACCGCCGTTCAAGCAGGTTGAGTTCGACATCATGTACGGGGAAGGCGTTTCCAAGATGGGCGAGATTATCGACCTTGGCGTAAAAGCCGGTGTGGTTGAAAAATCTGGTAGCTGGTACAGTTATTCCAGCCAGCGTATCGGGCAGGGCCGCGAGAACGCCAAACGCTTCCTGTTGGAAAATCCGGATGTATCAAACGAGATTGAGCAGCAAATCCGCAAGAACGCGGGCCTTGTGAACGAGGCCATGCTGGTGGACCCGAATGCGGACAATGACGGCGACGACAAGTAAGCCGATGCACGCAAGCGATCATCGCAAATGACGAAAGAAAGCGGCTCCCCCGAGGGCCGCTTTTTTTGTTGTTGTGGTATGAGTCTGTAGGTTAGCTTAATGTTTCGTGAGGGTTAGGAGATAGGCTGGTGGTGCAGATTGCAAATGAGGGCGTTCTAGAGAAGGTACTGCAAGAGTATAAATCTCCAGGAAAACCTAGGATTGAGGGCTACTGCAAGAAAGACGATTCTCTAAAAGAAACGTTGTATCTAGACGCACAGTATATGGCCAAACTAATCGATATTTTTGGCATTCAGTCTGAAGAAGATTGTTATTGTTATGGATATGATATCAATGAAGGACATCAGGCAGCACTTCTCAGTCATGGCATCATTGCTGAAAAACTAGACCTGAATAGCTTTTGCTATCAGTTTTTCTGCCTACATCCAATGTACATCGGGACGAAGTTTGAGAGGCAATCAGGGTAAGGGTTGGCATTGACACGTTCATACAAAGCCAATGTTGATACTATCTTGCATGTAAAGCTATAAAACAGAGAAACCCGTATGCCGAATGCTTGCCTTACCCCCTCAGTCCCGCTAAAACGGCGGTAAGGACTGGTGTCGCGTTTTGGGCTTAACCCCTTTGCGGCGCCTAAATTTTGTTTTCGAGGACTGAGGCCAATTCCATGACCGCACCGATCACTGGCGCCAACGATATCCGCAAGGCGTTTCTGGATTACTTTAAAGGGCAGGGCCACGAAGTGGTGCCATCTGCACCGCTTGTACCCCATAACGACCCGACGCTGATGTTCGTGAACGCGGGCATGGTACCGTTCAAGAATGTGTTCACGGGTGCTGAGCACCGCGACTATGACCGGGCGGCCTCTTCCCAGAAATGCGTGCGCGCAGGCGGCAAGCATAACGATCTGGATAACGTGGGCTACACGGCCCGCCACCACACCTTCTTCGAGATGCTGGGCAACTTCTCCTTCGGTGATTATTTCAAGGAACAGGCCATCACCCACGCCTGGAACCTGATCACGAAGGAATATGGCCTCAATAAAGACAAGCTGACGGTCACCGTTTTCCATGAAGACGACGAAGCCTTTGATCTGTGGAAGAAAATCGCCGGCCTGCCGGAAGAGAAGATCATCCGCATCGCCACATCAGATAACTTCTGGTCCATGGGCGATACTGGCCCGTGCGGCCCGTGCTCGGAAATTTTCTATGATCACGGCGACCATATCTGGGGTGGCCCTCCCGGCACGCCCGAGGAAGACGGCGACCGTTTCGTGGAAATCTGGAACCTTGTATTCATGCAGTATGAACAGCTTGCCTCCGGCGAGCGGATCGACCTGCCGAAGCCAAGCATCGATACCGGCATGGGGCTTGAGCGTATCGCTGCCGTTATGCAGGGCACGCACGACAACTATGAAATCGATACCTTTAAGGCGCTGATTGGTGCGTCTGTGAACGTAACCGGCGCATTGGAGACCGACCAGACCCGTGCGTCACACCGCGTGATCGCCGATCACCTGCGTGCCTGCAGCTTCCTGATCGCCGATGGCGTGCTGCCGTCCAATGAAGGCCGCGGTTATGTGCTGCGCCGCATTATGCGCCGCGCCATGCGTCACGCCCACATGCTGGGCGCGAAAGATCTGGTGATGCACCAGCTTGCGCCAACATTGATCCGCGAAATGGGGCAGGCATACCCGGAACTGGGCCGTGCCTCCAGCCTGATCGAGGAAACGCTGAAGCTTGAAGAAGGCCGTTTCCGCCAGATGCTCGACAAAGGCCTGCGCCTTCTTGATGACGAGCTCGCGAAGATCGGCGACAAATCCGAACTGCCGGGCGACGTGGCATTCAAGCTGTATGACACTTACGGTTTCCCGCTTGACCTGACACAGGATGCCCTGCGCTCGCAGGACCGCACTGTGGATGTGGATGGCTTTAACGCCGCCATGGAAGAACAGCGCGCAAAGG